>DASVQR010000086.1:0-8764 GCA_036389055.1 Longimicrobiaceae bacterium
GGGATCGAAGCGTGGAGATTCCCCTCCCCCGGCACGGGGGAGGGTGGCGAGCCCGAGCGAGCCGGGTGGGGGCCCCCGAGGACGCCAGCGCCACGCCCGCGTGAGGGATTTCGGCCCGAAGGGGCGAGACCCGGCGGGGCAGTTTCCGCCGGGGCTCGACTCCGTTGGCGAGCGTTGTTTGCTCGCTTACGGAGCCGAAGCCCGACCCCGGCGCAGCCGGGGGCACGCCCGAACCCGTCCGTCCGAATGCAGTCCGAAACCATAGAATGACCACGACCGACGCCACGACCGAAGTCACCTGGATCCGCGCCTCCAAGGGCTGGAGCGCTCCCGACCTGCGCGAATTGTGGCGCTACCGGGAGCTGCTCTACTTCCTGGTGTGGCGCGACGTCAAGGTGCGCTACAAGCAGACGGCGCTCGGCGCGGCCTGGGCGATCCTCCAGCCGGCGGCCACCATGGTGGTGTTCAGCCTGTTCTTCGGGCGGCTGGCCAAGGTGCCCTCGGACGGGGTGCCGTACCCGGTGTTCGCCTTCACGGCGCTGGTGCCCTGGACGCTGTTCGCCAACGGGCTCGCGCTCTCCACGCAGAGCCTGGTGCAGGGCCAGAACCTGCTGAAAAAGGTGTACTTCCCCCGCCTGGCGATCCCGCTGGCGGCGGTGCTCAGCGGGCTGGTGGACTTCGCCCTGGCCTTCGCGGTGCTGGTGGCGATGCTGGCGTTCTACGGGATCGCCCCGGGCATGGAGGCGCTGTGGATCGTCCCGCTGCTGGTGCTGGCGCTGGCCACCAGCCTGGGGGCGGGGCTCTGGCTCTCGGCGCTGAACGTGCGCTACCGCGACGTGGGCTACGTGGTGCCGTTCCTGGTGCAGCTCTGGCTGTTCGCCACCCCCATCGCCTACCCGAGCAGCCTGCTGGAGGAGCCCTGGCGCACCGTGTACGGGATCAACCCCATGGTTGGGGTGGTGGAGGGCTTCCGCTGGGCGCTGCTGGGGACCGGCTCCGCGCCGGGCGGCGCGCTCGCGGTGTCGTCGCTCGCGGCGGCGGCGCTGCTGGCGGGGGGAGCGTTCTATTTCCGCCGGCTGGAGCGGACCTTCGCGGACGTGGTCTAGGGGACGAATGAGCGAGATCGCGGTCCGGGTCGAGGGGCTGGGCAAGCGCTTCCGCATCGCGCGGGCGCGCCGCCCCACCATGCTCCGCGAGGCGCTGGTGGAGGGATTCCGCGCGGCCGGCGGCCGCCTGGCCGGGCGCGGGGGCGAGCCCGCGTCCGAGACCTTCTGGGCGCTGCGCGACGTGTCGTTCGAGGTGCCCCGCGGCGAGGCGGTGGGGATCATCGGCGGCAACGGGGCCGGCAAGAGCACGCTCCTCAAGATCCTCTCGCGGATCACGGAGCCCACCGTGGGCGACGCCTGGATCCACGGGCGGGTGGGGTCGCTGCTGGAGGTGGGGACGGGGTTCCACGCCGAGCTGACGGGGCGCGAGAACACCTACCTGAACGGCGCGATCCTGGGGATGAGGCGGGCGGAGATCGACCGCAAGTTCGACGAGATCGTCGCCTTCGCGGGGGTGGAGCGCTTCATCGACACGCCGGTGAAGCACTACTCCAGCGGGATGTACCTGCGCCTGGCGTTCGCCGTGGCGGCGCACCTGGAGCCGGAGATCCTGGTGGTGGACGAGGTGCTGGCGGTGGGCGACGCCTCGTTCCAGAAGAAGTGCCTGGGGCGGATGGAGGACGTGGCGCGCGAGGGGAGGACGGTGCTCTTCGTGAGCCACAACATGGACGCGGTGCAGCGGCTCTGCCGCCGCTGCATCCTGCTGGAGGGGGGCGGGGTGGCGGCGGCGGGCCCCGCCGGGGAGGTGGTGGCCCGCTACCTGGCGCGCGACGTGGGGCGGCAGGGCGCGGGCGCCTGGATCGACCTGGCGGCGGCCGGGCGGACCGGCTCGGGCGAGGTCAGGTTCCTGGCCGCGCGCCACCTGGGCACCGGGCGCGCGGCCGGCGGGGCGGCGTACCCCGGCGGCCCGCTGCGCTTCGACCTGGAGCTGCACTCGGACGCGGACCGCGAGGTGGGGTCGCTGTCGGTGAGCCTGCGCACGCAGGGGGGCACCACGCTGATCGACGCGGACATCCTCGCCAAGGGGGAGACCGTGGCGCTGCGCACCGGGCGCAACCGGGTGTCGATCCAGCTGGAGGACCTGCCGCTCAACCCGGGCGTGTACGTGGCGGGCCTGTGGGCGGGGCACGCCTTCGGGGCGGCGTACGACCACCTGGAGAGCGCGTTCGAGGTGGAGGTGGTGCCGGCGCGGGTGGAGGGGCTGGACCGGGTGTTCACGGCGGGGGGCGGGCTGGTGCCCTGCCGCTTCGCCCTGGTGGCGGACGACGGCGCGGAGGCGCCGGGGCGGCGGGCGGCGGGCGGGGGGTGGGGCTGATGCTGCGGCTGCTGCGGGGGCTCCGCGGCGCCCGGGGCGGGTCGGGCGCGGACCGCGTGGACTGGGGCGACCTGCGCCGCACCACGCCGGTGAGCCGCTACTTCGGCTACGACCGGGGGCAGCCGGTGGACCGCTTCTACGTGGAGGGCTTCCTGGAGCGCCGCCGGGCGGACGTGCGCGGGCGGGTGATGGAGATCGGGGACGACACGTACACCCGCCGCTTCGGCGGGGAGCGCGTCACGCGGTCGGACGTGCTGCACGTACACGCGGGGAACCCCCGGGCGACGCTGGTGGGCGACCTGGCCAGCGGCGAGGGGATCCCCTTCGATGCGTTCGACTGCATGGTGCTGACGCAGACGCTGCACCTGGTGTTCGACGTGCGCGCGGCGGTCCGCACCGTTCACCGCGCCCTGCGCCCCGGCGGCGTCCTGCTCGTAACGGTCCCGGGGATCAGCCAGGTGGAGAAGGGGGAGTGGGGCGCCTCCTGGTACTGGGGGCTCACCCCGCGGTCGCTGCGCCGCGCGCTGGAGGAGCGCTTCGCCCCGGAGGAGGTGGAGACCGAGACGCACGGCAACGCCCTGTCGGCGTGCGCCTTCCTGTACGGGCTCGCCGCGGAGGAGCTGCGCCGCGAGGAGCTGGAGCACGCCGACCCGGCGTACCCGGTGACGGTGGCCGCGCGGGCCCGGAAGGCGGCGCCGTGACGGCCTCCGCCGCGCCGCTCGCCGGCCGCGCCCCGTGGCTCGCGGGGCTCTCGCGCACCCTGCTCGCCCTGGCCGCACGGCTCCCCGGGATCTCGCGCGCCGCGTGGGTGCGCCGCCGCGCGCGTCCGGCCGTCGGCCGGGTGCGCCTGGGCGACCTTCGACGCGTGGGCCCGCTCCGACCGCCGAACGTCTCCATCGATGCGGAGGCCGTGGACCGCCGCTACGCCGACGCGTTCCTGCGGGAGCACGCCGGGCGGCTGCGCGGTCGGGTCCTGGCCGTCGGCGAGGTCCCCGCGGACGTGCTGCCGGCCTCCGCCGACGTGGTGCGTCTCGCGGTCGGAGAGGCGTTCCCGGACGATCCGCATGCCCCCCCCCTGGGGGAGGAAGCCTTCGACACGATCGTGCTGGGCCACGCGCTGCACCGCGTGTACGACGTGTGGGGTGCGGCCGCGGCGGCGGGGCGGGCGCTCCGCCCCGGGGGCGCGCTCCTGCTCACGGTGCCGGGGCTGGCGCCCATGGGCGCGGACCCGGAGTGGTGCTGGTCGTTCACGGCGCAGGCCGTGGAGCGGCTCCTCGCCACGGCCATGCCCGACTCCGAGCCGACGGTGGAGAGCCGCGGAAACGTGCTCGCCGCGGCCGCGCTGCTCCAGGGCGTCCCCGCGCGCGGGCTGCGGCCCGCCGAGCTGGCGGAGCACGACCCGCTCTACCCGGTGGTGGTGGCCGCCCTCGCCGTGAGGCCGCCGTGCCCGCCGCGGGGGTGACGGCGCGGCTGGGCCGGCTGGCGCGCCGCGCGCGGCGGCGCCTGGCGCCGGACGCGCTGGTCCTCGTCTACCACTCCGTCGCCGAGACCGGCTCCGATCCCTGGGCGCTGCACGTGTCGCCGGCGCGCTTCGCAGAGCAGATGGAGACCCTCCGCGGCTCGTCGCTCCCTCTCCCCCTCCGGGAGCTGGTGGACGCCTCCCGCCGGCGCACCCTGCGGCGCGGCGCGGTGGCGGTGACCTTCGACGACGGCTACGCCGGCACCCTGCGCGGCGCCCTCCCCGCCCTGGAGCGGTTCGACGTGCCGGCGACGACCTTTGTGACGACCAGCGCCGTTGGCAGCACGGAGGAGTTCTGGTCGGACGCGCTGGAGCGTTTGCTGCTCCACCCCGGCCGCTTCCTTCGCGTCCCGGCGCTTGGAGATCAGGAGGCGGAGCAAACCCTCGCCGCGGCGCTCGAGTACACGGAGGCCGACCTCGCGCGGCACGCCGGGTGGCGCGCGCTGGTGGAGCCCCCGCCGACGCCGCGCCACGAAGCGTACCTGTCGCTGTGGGAGCGGATGCGTCCCCTGCCCCACCGCGGGCGCGAGAAGATCCTCCGGGAGATCCGTGACGCCCTGGAGGATCCCCCGGAGCCCCGCCCGACGCACCGCGCCCTGACGCTGGCCGAGCTGCGGGAGCTGGGGAGCAGCCCGCTGGTGGAGATCGGCGCGCACACCGTCACCCACCCGGCGCTCGCCGCGCTCCCGCCCGCTGAGCAGCGCGAAGAGGTGGAGGGGAGCCGGCGGGCGCTGGAGGCGTGGCTGGAGCGGCCGGTGACCGCCTTCGCGTACCCGTATGGCCGCCCGTGCGACCTGGACGACCACTCGGTGGAGGCGGTGCGCCGCGCAGGCTTCGCCGTGGCCTGCGTCAACCGGCCGGGCGTCGTGGACGGCGGGAGCGACCCGCTCCGCGTCCCCCGCTTCCACGTGGGCGACTGGGACGGCGACCGCTTCGCGCGGACGCTGCGGTGGTGGTGGGGCGCTCCCGGGAGCCGCGGATGAGCGCGCCGCGCATCTCGATCGTGATGCCGTACTTCGCGTCGGCCCGGTTCATCGCCGAGGCGATCGAGAGCGTGCTCGCGCAGCGGTACGACTCCTGGGAGCTGCTCCTGGTGGACGACGGTTCCACGGACGGGAGCGCGGAGATCGCCCGGGAGTACGCGCGGCGACACCCGGAGCGGATCCGCTGCCTGGAGCACCCGGGGCGGGCGAACCGCGGCCCCGGCGCCGCGCGCAACCTGGGGTTCCGCGCCGCCCGCGGCGAGCTCCTGGCCATGCTCGACGCGGACGACGTCTATCTGCCGGACAAGCTGGCGGACCAGGTCGCGCTGCTGGACGCCCACCCGGAGGCGGGCATGCTGTACGGGACCACGCTGCTCTGGCACGGCTGGACGGGCGACCCGGCGGACGCCGCCCGCGACCGGCCGCTCCCGCTCGGCGTCCCGGCCGACGCCGTCGTCCACCCGCCCGAGCTGCTGGTCCGCCGCATCCGCGGACGCGCTGCCAGCCCGGCCACCTGCAGCGTGCTCCTGCGGCGCGACGCCGTGGAGCGCGCCGGGCTTTTCGAGGAGTCGTTCGGCATCGTCTACGAGGACCAGGTGTTCTACGCGAAGCTGTTCCTGTCCACCCCGGTCTACGTCGCGGACGGAACGTGGGACCGCTACCGCATCCACCCGGCCTCGTCGTGGTCCACGGCGCAGCGCGAGGGGCGGGATCGCGCCGCCCGCCGCGCCTGGCTGGAGTGGGTCGCGCGGTACCTGGCCGACCGGGGGATGGCCGACGGCCGGCTCCGGCGCCAGCTCCGCATCGCCCTGTGGCTGGACGACCACCCACGCGTCGACCGGGCGCTCACCGGGAGCCGGCGCGGGCTGAGGCGCGTCCGTCAGCGGCTGGGCGCGCGGGCCCGCCGGCTCGTGGGGGCGGCGTGAGGGACGGTGTGAGCGCCGACGCGCACCGGGAGGCAATCCCGCCATTGCTGGAGGGCGTGGAGCGCCCGCTCTGGTCGGTGATGATCCCCACCTACGAGTGCGCCGGCTACCTGCGGCAGACGCTGGAGGGAGTGCTCGCCCAGGACCCCGGGCCGGAGCGGATGCAGATCGAGGTGGTGGACGACCACTCCACGGGCGACGACCCGGAGGCTGTGGTGCGGGAGGTGGGAGGCGGCCGGGTGGGCTTCTTCCGCCAGCCGCGCAACGTGGGGCACGTCCGCAACTTCAACACCTGCCTGCGCCGCTCGCGCGGGCGGCTGGTGCACCTGCTGCACGGCGACGACGCGGTGCTCGAGGGCTTCTACCGGCGCATGGGGGCAGCGTTCGAGGCGCGCCCGGAGATCGGGGCGGCCTTCTGCCGGCACGTCTTCATGGACCAGGACGGGCACTGGATGTCGGTCTCGCGCCTGGAGCAGCCGCGAAGCGGGGTGCTGGACGGGTGGCTGGAGCGGATCGCCGTCGGCCAGCGTCTGCAGGCCCCCTCCATGGTGGTGCGGCGCGAGGTGTACGAGCGGCTGGGCGGCTTCGACGACCGGATCGCCCACTACGGCGAGGACTGGGAGATGTGGGTGCGGATCGCCGCGCGCTATCCCGTGTGGTACGAGACCGAGCCGCTGGCGATGTACCGCGTCTCCACCCGCTCCCTGGGCGGACGCGCCGTCCAGAGCGGGGAGAACGGCCGCGACCTGCGCCGCGCCATCGAGATCAACCGCGACGCCCTGCCGCCCGAGCGCGCCGACGCGCTCACCCGCGCGGCCCGCGAAGCGAACGCGCACGGCTGCCTGCGCCGCGCCTTCCGCCTGGCGAACGCGGGGGAGATGGACGCCTCGCTGGCGCAGCTGCGCGAGTCGGTCCGGTTCAGCCGCGCCCCCTCCGTGCTGGGCACGGCGGCCGGGGTGCTCGGGGTGTGGCTGGCGCGCCGGGTGCGGCCCGCCCGGGGGCGCGCGTGAGCGGCGCCGCGGCGCGCATCTCCGCCTGCATCGTCTGCCGCGACGAGGCGGACCGGCTGGGCCCCTGCCTGGAGTCGGTGGCCTGGGCGGACGAGACGGTGGTGATGGACCTGCGCAGCGCGGACGATTCCGCCGAGCTGGCCCGGGGCCACGGCGCGCGGGTGATCTCGCGCGACCCGGTGCCGATCGTGGAGCGGGTGCGGAACGAGGTGGCCGGGCACGCGGGCGGCGAGTGGATCCTGGTGGTGGACCCGGACGAGCGCGTGTCCCCCGGGCTCGCCGCGGAGCTGCGCCGCCTGGCCGGGCGCGACGACCTGGACGCCGTGGTGGTGCCCCGCATGAACCACGACTTCGGCTACCCGCCCAGCAACCCGCGCGAGCGGTACGAGCCGCAGCTGCGCATGTATCGCCGCGACCGCGTCCGCTGGCCGGAGATGCCCAACGCGCTCCCGGCGGTCGCGGAGGAGCGGCTGGCCCGCGTCGCCGCGCGCGACGAGCTGGTGCTGGTGCACGACCGCAGCAGGACGGTGCCCGAGGTGCTGGACCGCATCGTCCGCTATGCCCCGGCGCAGGCGCAGGCCATGCTGGACCGCGGCGAGACGTTCACCGCGCGGGCGATGCTCGCGGACCTGGGGCGGCGCGCCTACCGGCAGCTGGTGCAGGGGCGCGCCTGGCGCGACGGCGTGCCGGGGCTGCTGCGCGCGGGCGTGCTGGTGGGCTTCCACTTCTACGTGTGGGCCGCGTTCTGGCAGCTCTCGGGCGCGCGCCGCACCCCCGAGGACGACCGCGCGGTCCGCCGCCTGGGGATGGCGCTCGCCCCGCTGCGCGGCGCGCTGGAGGCCGCCGGCCGCCTCGCCGGGCTGCTCGGCCGGGGAGGGCGCGGGCGGTGAGCTCGCCCGTGGTCCCGCTGAGCGTGGTGATCTGCACGCGCGACCGGCCGGACGCGCTGGCCCGCTGCCTGGCGGCGCTGCGCGCGGGGGATGCGCTGCCGGCGGAGGTGGTGGTGGTGGACCAGGGGCGCGGCGGCTCCGCCCGACCGGCGGCGGAGGCGCTGCGGGCGGAGGGGTGGCGGGTGGCGTACCTGGCGCAGGAGCCGCGCGGGCTCGCCGCCGCGCAGAACGCCGGGGTGGAAGCGGCGTCCTCGGCGTACGTCGCCGTCACGGACGACGACTGCGTCCCCGACCCCGCCTGGCTGGCCGTGCTGGCCCGCGCCTTCGCCGCGGAGCCGGGGGTGGACGTGCTCGCCGGACGCGTGCTCCCCGCCGAGCCCTCGGGCGACAAGCGGCTCCCCGTCTCCACGCGCGCCTCCACGGCGCGGCGGGAGTTCCGGGGGCGGCAGGTGCCCTGGCACGTCGGGAGCGGCAACAACTTCGCGCTGGAGCGCGAGTGGTACCTGCGCGTGGGCGGGTGCGACGAGCGGCTGGGCCCCGGCGCCCCCGGGCAGGGTGGCGTGGACATGGACCTGTTCTACCGGCTGCTGCGGGCCGGCGCGCGGGTGCGCTACGAGCCGGACGCGCTGGTGCTGCACGAGCGACAGACGGCGGCCGACCGGCGGTCGCGCCGCCCGATGTACGGCCACGGGATGGGCGCCGCGTGCGGCATCTGGCTGCGCGGCGGCGACGCCTACGCCCTGCCCGTGCTGGCGCGCTGGCTCCTGCTCCGCCTGGCGCGCGCGGCGCGGCCGGCGGACACCGGGCGGTGGGAGGCGCTGCGCGAGGAGGCCGCCGTGCTGGGGGGGACGCTGCGCGGCCTCGCCTTCGGGCTGCGGCAGGGGCCGGCGGGCCGGGAAGTGCGGGAGTGCGAAAGTGCGGGAGTGCGAAAGTGAACGGCAGTACGGAGTACGAAGTACGCAGTACGCTGAACGGCGGAAGGCATGTCGGCCCTCCCCGGACTCGGGGAGGGGCG
>DASVQR010000087.1:0-34762 GCA_036389055.1 Longimicrobiaceae bacterium
TTTGAGGTGCGTAGCGGTCGGTGAGCATGGCGGCCTCTGGCAAGCGGGTAGACAGCACCACACGTTGCTACGCCATGAGTCCACGTCAAGGAAAACCCTGTTTGGTACCGGCTACGCCGGGTTGGGGAACAGGGAACAGCCTGCGACGGCCCCCCATCCCCCTGGCCCCCTTCCCCCGCGAGCGAGGGAAGGGGGAGAACGGCAGGTCGGCAGTTCTCCCCCGGGTCGGGCGACGGCGGCTCGCCCGGTCCCACCGCTCACCCTCACCGGATCCGGCCATGCTCCGCTCCCTCTGGGTTTCCGTCCTGCTCGCCGGGGTGCTGGGCGGCGCCGGCTGCGCGCCCGCGATCGCCTCGTCGGGGCCGGTTCCCGCGTCGCCGGAAGCACGCTACGGGGAGGCGATCCGCAACGCGGCCGTGCTCCACGGCCTGGGGCTCCGGGATCTCTTCGTGCCCCGCGGGGACAGCACCCGGCACGTGCGGGTGGTGGCGTTCAGCAGCTGGCCGGGGTACGCGGACTCCGCGCGGGCCGGCAGGGACGCGTTCGAGCTGCAGCGGGACGTGTGGGTGACCGTGGTGCCCGAGGTGCGCGACTCCTGCGCCCGCTTCGACCAGCGGGAGCTGGGGCTGGAGATCGCCGCCCTGCTGGGGCTTCCGCCGGGCGCGGCGGGGGGGAGCTTCGCGGAGTTCGAGGTGCCGATCGAGTCGCTCTTCCGCCCCACGGCGGATCCCGCCGCGCTGCGGCCCCTCCCCTGCGCCGACGCGAGCGCCGGGGTGGGCTGCGCCACGCAGTTCCCCCGGGAAACGCCCGCGGAGCACTTCGCGTTCATCGCGCGCACGGCGCTCGCCAACTGGAACGAGAACGGCGGCTACCCATGGACGCGGCTGGGCTACACCTACAACTGGCGCGAGGGCGCCCCGCCCTACGGCGCCAGCGAGTACGTGGTACGCGGCGGCACGCGCCTGCGCCGGCTGGAAGTCCACGCCGCGGCGGACTACTGCCGGGCGCCGCAGGGGAGCTGACCACGGGCGGTTCCGCAGTTCCGCGGTTCCGCGGTATCCACATGATCCGTTCGGAGGGAGACAGCCGGGCAGTTTCGGCTGTCTCACTCCGGCGCAGGGAGACACCGGGGCTGTTTCCGGTGGCTCCCGGAGCCCGCGGAGGAGACCGGACGGCTGTATCGTCCGGGCTCCGTAGCGGCCCCCCGAGAACCAGACGCAGCGGCAACCAGCCCCGCCCAGAATCCGTCCAACGAAATCATCGGGAAACATCCGCCAAACGACCTGCTTTCGCGTCGCGGACCCGCGCACTAGTTTGGATCCCCTGTCCAACTCTCGCCCCACCGGAGGCCACATGGCCACGATCGCAGCTTCACCGCACGCCGCGGGGGGCCATGCCGGCGCCCACCCCTGACGCCCCCCGCCCGCTCCCCTTCGTCCTGGGGATCGTCGGCGACTCGGGGAGCGGCAAGAGCACCATCGCCCGCGGCGTCCGCGCCCTGATCGGCGGGGACAACGTCACCTCGCTGGAGCTGGACGACTACCTCCGCTACACCCGCGCGGAGCGGGCGCAGCGGGGGATGACGGCGCTCAACCCGCAGGTGCACAACCTGCCGCTGATGCAGGAGCACCTGCAGCTGCTGCGCCGCGGCCGCCCGGTCCGCAACCGCGCCTACGACCACACGGACGGCTCCTTCGGCCCGGCGCGGGTGGTGGAGCCGCGCGACGTGGTGCTCGCCCGCGGGCTGCTGGGCTTTCCAAGCGACGAGCTGGGCAAGGCGTACGACCTGGCGGTGTTCGTCCATCCGGAGCCGGACCTGCTCTTCCGCTGGAAGCTGCGGCGCGACGTGCAGATGCGCGGCTACTCGGAGGCGGAGGTGCTGAAGCACATCGCGCAGCACCTGCTGGACTCCAAGCAGTTCGTGGCGCCGCAGGCGGAGCGGGCCGACCTGGTGGTGCGCTACGAGATCCCGGAGTGGGACGCGCCGGACACGGAGGCGCGGGTGTCGCTGGTGCTGCGCCGCGGCGCGGCGGAGGCGCTGCGCGGGGCCGCCGTGGAGCGCTTCGGCGACGCGGCGAAGATGGAGGAGCACGACGGGGAGCGCGTCATCCGGCTGGGCGCGGAGCTGCCGCTGGAGAGCGTGGACGCGTGGGGGCGGGAGCGCTTCCCGGACACCTTCTCGCCGGAGGCGGTGGGCGCCTTCTGGAACGGGGAGGGCGGCACGTCGCGCCTGGCCTCGCTGGCCTTCGTGGAGGTGCTGATCGCGGCGCTGACGCAGCGCCTCCGCCGCGTGGAGGAGCCGCCGCCCCCGGACTGAGGCGCGGGCGTCCGGCCACGGGCGAGAGCCGCCGCGCGGGGTCCCCGGCGGCGGCCTTCTTGCATGCGCCCGGCGCGTCCCGACCGCCGTCCCCCGACCGACCCGGAATGCCGCCGCACCCCCCCGGACAGGACCGCCCCCCGATTCCGGACCGCCCCGCGTCCTCGACGGCCCCGTAGGCATGGCGTTTCCTCCCGCGCACCTGCTGGTGGGGGCCGGGGTGGCGGAGGTGGTGCGGGCCGCCGCGCCGCCGCTCCCCCGCTGGCGGGCCTGGGCCCTGGCCGCGTCGCTGGCCGTGGTGCCGGACCTGGACCTCGTGCTTGGCCTGGCGCTGAATCGCGGCGCCGAGTACCACGGCACCTTCACGCACAGCATCGTCGCCACCCTGGTGGTCGGCATCGCCGCGGCGGTGGCGGCGGGGTGGCGCTGGGGCGTGCTGTCGGGGGCCGGGTACGGCTCGCACCTGCTGGTGGACCTGCTGGACGACCGCGGGCGCACCAACGTGCTGCTGGGGTGGCCGTTCACCCCCGAGCGCCCCTTCGCGATCGCCCGGGTGTTCCCGCCGGTCCCCTTCGGCCGGGCCGGCGGGCTCAAGGAGTCCATCCTGGCCCTGCCGCGCCGCGAGGCGATGCTCGCCCTGGGCGAGCAGACGCTGATCGGCCTGCTCTTCTTCCTGGCCCTGCTCACCCTGGCCGGGGCCGTCCGCGGCCTCCGGTGGGGGTGGCGGGCGCGGCGCGCGCGCCGCCGGCCCTCCCCCTGACCCCTTCCTCCGCCATGCACACCGACCACGCCCCCGCGGAACGGGACGCCGGCCCGGCGCCGCTCGCGCGCGACCTGCGGCACTCGGCGCGCGCGCTGCGGCGCGCCCCCGGCTTCGCGGGCACCGCGACGCTGACGCTGGCGGTCGGGATCGGCGCGGCGGTGCCGATGCTGGGCCTGGTGGACGCGGGGCGGGGGCGCCCGCTCCCCGCCGCGGCCCCCGCGCCGCTGGAGCCCGTGGAGGGCGGGCGGCTGGCGTGGGGCGCGGCCGCGCGGACCGTGGCCCGCATCCAGCACGACGGGGTGGACCTGCTGCTGGCGGTGCTGCTGGGGCTGGCGGCGGCCGCGCTGGCGCTTGCGTGCGCCAACCTGGCCGTGCTGCTCCTTTCCCGCGCCACGGCGCGCCGCCACGAGATGGCGGTGCGGACGGCGCTGGGCGCGGGCCGCGGCGCCCTTGCGCGGCAATTGCTCGCGGAGGGGGCGCTGCTCGCGGCCGTGGGCGTGGGCGCCGGGCTGGCGCTGGGGCTTGCCGGGGCGGCGCTGCTCCCGGCCGCCTGGCCCGCGGGGATGCCGCGCTTCGCGGATGCGGGGGCCGCGGTCCGCGCGGGCGCGATGGTGGCGGCGGGGATGGCGGGGGCGGTGCTGCTCTTCGGGATGGCGCCGGCGCTGGGGACCGGCGGCCGCGGCCTGGGCGCGCTGCTGGCCGCGGGGGGCCGCGCGACCGCCGGCCGCGCCGAGGGGCGGCTGCGCAACGCGCTGATGGTGCTGGGGGTGGGCGCGTCCGTGGTGCTGCTCACCGGCACCGGGCTGCTGGTGCGCGGCTCGGCCCCGTCGCTCTCCGGCGGGGAGGGCGAGATCGACGCGCGCGACACGGTGACGCTGCGGGTGGATCTGGGCGGCGCCGCCGCGGCCGACCCGGCGGCGCGCGCGGCGCTGCTGGGGACGGTGCTGGCGAGGGCGGCCGCGGTGCCGGGCGCGCGGGCCGCCACCGCGTCCACCGGGGGCGCCTGGACGGGGCTCGGCACCGAGGACCGCGTGCGCTCGCTGTGCCCCAACGAGTGCGTGCTGTACCTGATGAGGATCCCCATGTTCGACCGGACGGCCCGCCACCACGCGGTGAGCCCCGGCTTCTTCCGCACGCACGGGGTCCCGGTGCTGCGCGGCCGCGAGCTGGTCGCCGCCGACGGGCCGGACGGGGAGCCGGTGGCGGTGATCAACCGCACCTTCGGGCAGCGCCTGTTCCCCAACGGCGAGCCGCTGGGCAAGAAGGTGCGCGTCGGCGGTCCCGGCGGGCGGTGGTACACGGTGGTGGGGATCGTGGCGGACGTGCGGCCCACGGGCCTGGGCTCCGGCGGCGAGCCGGTGCCGGCGCTGTACCTGTCCGCGCTCCAGCACCCGCCCCGCTCGGTGGCGCTCGCCGTGCGCGGCCCCGGCGACCCGGGCCGGCTCGGCGACGCGGTGCAGGCCGCGGTGCGCGCCGCCGCGCCGGGCGCGCGGGTGGGCGAGGTGAGGACGATGCAGGAGGTGCTCGCCCGCTTCGCCGCCCCGGTGCGCTGGTTCGGCGCGCTCTTCGGGGTGCTCGCCGCCGCGGCCACGCTGCTCGCCGCCATGGGTGTGTACGGGGTGATGTCGTACAACGTGGCCCGGCGCACGCGCGAGGTGGGGGTCCGCATGGCGCTGGGCGCCCGCGTGGCGGACGTGATGCGGCTGGTGGTGGGGCAGGGGATGCGCCTCACGGCGTGGGGCGCGGTGCTGGGCCTGTGGGGCGCGCTCAGCCTGGCCCGCCTGCTGGAGGTGAAGTTCCGCGGCGTGGACTCGCTGGACCTGCCGGTGTACGCCGCCGTGGCCGCGCTCCTCGCCGCCGTCTCGCTGGCCGGCAGCTGGTCGCCGGCACGCCGCGCCACCCGCGTGGACCCGATGGTGGCGCTGCGGGCGGAGGGATAGGGAACAGGTTACAGGGAACAGGGGACAGCCTGCAACGGAAACGGCGCCGCACTTCGGGATCGATGTGGGGCGCCGGTCGTGTGGCGGGAAGTCTCACCGCGGAGATGTACACGGGCAGAACGGTGGGCGTGGATGTTGCGGTTCGCCGGCGGCGCGCGAGACCCCGCGTGAGGGATTTCGGCCCGAAGGGGCGAGACCCGACAGCAGTATCGTCGGGGCTCGACTCCGTTGCAGACGGTTGTTTCGTCTGCTACGGAGCCGAAGCCCGACCCCGGCGCAGCCGGGGGCACGCCCGGATCTGCGTCTTGATGCCTTTGAAGTACTAGCAGAACGGAGAGGAAGCAGAATGGCGGGAAGATCGACGACGGGGCTGCCGACGAAGGTGCTCGGCACGACGGGAATGGAGATCACCCGCGTCGGCTTCGGCGCGTGGGCGATCGGCGGGGCGGGATGGGCCTTCGGGTGGGGGAGCCAGGAGGACGAGGAGTCCGTCGCCGCGATCCGGCACGCCGTGGAGCGGGGGATCAACTGGATCGACACGGCCGCGGTGTACGGGCTGGGGCACTCGGAGGAGGTGGTGGCGCGGGCGCTCCGCGGCTTCTCCGCCGACGACCGGCCGTACGTGTTCACCAAGTGCGGGCTGATGTGGGACGAGAGCGACCCCGAGGCCGCGCCGCGCCGCGTGGGCGACCCGGCGAGCATCCGCCGCGAGCTGGAGGCGTCGCTGCGCCGGCTGGACGTGGAGCGCATCGACCTGTACCAGATGCACTGGCCGGCGGAGGACGGCACGCCGCTGGAGGACTACTGGGGCGAGATGGTGCGGCTGCGCGAGGAGGGCAAGGTGCGCGCGGTGGGCCTTTCCAACCACGATGCGGCGCAGCTGGAGCGGGCGGAGGGGATCGGGCACGTGGACTCGCTCCAGCCGCCGTTCTCGGCCATAAGCCGCGACGTGGGCGCCGCCGAGCTGGGGTGGTGCGCGGACCACGGCACCGGGGTGATCGTCTACAGCCCCATGCAGTCGGGGCTGCTGACCGGCGCCTTCACCCGCGAGCGCGCCGCCAAGCTGCCGGAGGACGACTGGCGCTCGCGCTCGCCGGACTTCACCGGCGAGGGGCTGGAGCGCAACCTCCGCCTGGCGGCGGCGCTGGAGCCGGTGGCGGAGCGGCACGGCGTCACCCCGGCGGCGGTGTCGGTAGCGTGGACGCTGGCCTGGCGCGGCGTCACCGGCGCCATCGTGGGCGCGCGCAGCCCTGAGCAGGTGGACGGCTGGCTCCCGGCTGCGTCGCTGGAGCTGACCGCCGCGGACCTGGACGAGGTGGCGGAGGCGATCCGCACCAGCGGGGCGGGGAGCGGGCCGGAGCGGCCGGGAGGGTGAACGGAAGTGCGTGAGTGCGTGAGTGCGAAACGACGCCCCCGCCGGGAGATCCCGGCGGGGGCGTTGGTCTTCCGGCTCCGTTCAGAATCTCGGCCGGCTACTGCTGTGGAGCGGGCTGTGCCATCAGCCGCTGGGCGATGCCGAGCAGCCTGGCGGTGACCTCCGGCTGGATGCGGATGCTCTTCTGGCCCACCGGGCTCTCGTAGAACGCGGTCAGCTGGCGCAGCTCGTCTTCCGTGTAGAGGCTCGCGTACAGCCTGACGTACTCGGGCTTCATCCTCTCCCAGCTCATCTTCTCCGCGAACATCTGCCGCAGCTCCCTGGCCATGGTCTCCCGGTGCTCCCTTGCAGATTCCGTGGAGAGCACGCCCGTGTCCGGAGCCGCCTGGCGCATGTAGCCGACCATCTGCTCCGTGACCTGAGCCGAGTTGCTCTCCAGCTGCATAACGGCTACCAGTCGCTCGGCGGCCCGCAGCTGCCCCGGCGTCGGCTCCTGCGCGGCAACAGACGCCGAAGAGGCGAAAAGGGCGAACAGGACAAGAAGTATGTGGACCATGGTGTACCTCTGGTGCTTCGTGAAGAAGAAAACCGCTGGTTCGTAACGGGCGAACCCGGCGAGCTGGTCGAGCGCGGGCAGCTGCTCCGCCGTCCGGGAGGCAGCCTAGCGCCGCTCTGGAGAGCGCGGCTTCAACTCGTTGATGATGTTGCCCAGCAGGAGCAACCCGGCTGCGACATACAAGGCCAGGTCGTGCATTGGGGATCGCGGTGTGGGCGGGGCCTCTGCCTTCCACATGTCGATCCACAGTGTGTACAGCAGGATGCCGACTCCTACGAGAGACATCGCCCGGCCGGCGATCTCGCGCCGCCGCCGCCGCCGGACGGCGGCCGTCAGCCGCCACGCCGTATAGAGAGCGGTGCAGCACAGGATTGCGTAAACACTCAGATGGAGGGCGGCAGGCAAAGGCGGAGAACTCAGAGTTTGCAAGGGATCCTCTTGGCGGCTCCGGCGACTACGGGGCGTCCTGCGCCATCAGGCGCCGAACGATGCCGAAGATCGGGTGGCAACCTCCGGTGCTGCGCGAAGAAGGAAATCACAGGCTTTCGGTGCACGGAGAGGGGTGCAGCACAGGGCAACGGAACGCCCAGGTGCAAGGCGTCGAGCGAAGCCGGAGAGCTCGACACATGCAGGCGAGCACGTAACGTATGCCGCAGCCTGGTTGGAGCTCATCCACCAAACGCGCAGGTGAGCGCCATGGCGCCCGCCATCAGTAGCTGTAACCTGGCCGCGTCGTCGTATTCGATCTTTGCAGCTTTCATTGCGGTCTCCAGCGTCCACAGCTGGTTGCCCAACTCGTTCAGCTTCATCTGCTCGGCCCAGGTGTAGACGTCGTCCGCTTTCGCCTGGTTGTCCCAGGCGGTGTACTCCGCGCGTTTCAGAATGTATGCTTCGTATGCAGCCAGATACTTGGCTTGTGCAATCCGTTCGGCAGCCAACGCGCCGAGCCAGGCACTGGTGGCGGTTTTACAAAGCAGGCCGGATTCCTGGTCCGGTGCCACCGTGCCACCACTTCCACTACCCGTCCCGCTTTCGCCGCCCGGTGGCGGATCGTAGGGGGGTGGGGGGAAATTCGGAGGGGGCGGTGGCGGCGGGGGAGGAGGAGGGAGGGTGGTCCCTCCCGAAATACCGTCGCAGATGGATTCCCAGGATCCCTCGGCGGTGCCGTCCTGAACGCGAACGAAGGTGCACTCTCCACTGTTCAACGGATCGGAGGGCTCGCCCGGATCATCTACAACTGGAATGGAATCGCCTGATACGTCTCGAAACCGTGTGGTGGAAGAAGTGTCGGGGAGCGTGCTCAATGACCCGTCGGCACAACCGGCCAGGCCGCACAGCAGGAATACTGCTGCGACCCCGCGAGCATACGAACGCATGTATCTCCGTGAGTACAAGAAGAGAGATGGGGCGAGATTGCCGGAAGACGCGGTGGGGTCTTCTTTCTTCCGGCGCAGGTAAGCTAGTGGAGTGGAAGTTGTTTAGGAAGTCATGGCGCAAAATGTTTGGTAAATGACCCTCGGCAAGCCGCCGCCCTCCACGACGTTCACTCGCCCCTGGCGCATTCCAGGCGGCGGCCTTTCTGCTCTACCGATTCCGGGAAGCGGCGAGGAACTGGTCCATGGCGAGGGAGCAGCCGCGCGCCTCGGCGCCCTGTGCGCGGCCCAGGACACGGATCCCCTCCGGCGCGACGAAGCCCAGGTCCGCGGTCTGGATCGCCATGACGGAGTGCAGGTTGGCGAGGTCCCAGTGGCGCAGCACGCCGATCTCGCCGTCCGGGACGGGCTCCAGCGTCTCGGGGTCCACGGCGTGGGAGCGGACCCAGGGCGGCCCCGCGTGCAGGCGCGGCCCGGGGACGCCCGCGACGGCGTCGTAGAACTGGGAGCTCATCTCGGTCATGCCGTACTCGTTGACGCACCACTCCGCTCCGACCCCGAGCCGATCACTGAGCGCCGCGTACAGCTCCTCGCGCGCCACCTCCCGCGAGCGCCCCTTGAACCCGCCCGTGTCCATCACCCGCGACCGGGCGGGGAGGGCGAACCTGTCGCCGCTCTCCGCCGCGGCGTCCAGCCAGTGCACGAAGGCGAAGCTGGTTCCCAGGATGCAGACCGGCGCGCCGTCCGCCTCCACACGGCGCAGCGCGGCCCCGAACGCAGGCGCGTCGATCCCCGCCTCGCCCACGAACCAGCCGCTCCCCTCCGCCCCCAGCTCCCGCACCACCGCGCCCACCATGTGGGAGAGCGACGAGTCCGGCGCCTCCTCCGGCGGGCGGATCAGCGAGAGCATGCGCATGCGCCCGCCCTCCGGGAGCAGGTGGGCCGCGAACCCCTCGCGCAGCGCCGCGTCGTACAGCGCCAGCTCGGGCATCCAGTGCTCGCCGCGGCGCTCGGGGCCGGCCGTGGTGCCGCTGGTGCGGAACACGGTGCGGACGGTGGCCGGGTCCGCGCACACCAGCGGAGCGGCCTTGAACGCGTCGGTGGGAACCGCGGGGACCTCCGTCCAGTGCGCCACCGTCGCGGGCGTCGCGCCCCGCCGCTCGCAGAACAGCCGGTAGGGCGTGTTGCGCGCGAACTGGTGCGCGAACACGTCGAGCGCCAGCGCGTCGAACTCCCCGTCGGGCAGGGGCGTGTCCGTCCCGGCGCGGATGCGCCGGAGGAGGCGGTCGCGGAGCTCGGCGGGGTCGGGCGCTAGGTCGGTCACGGGATTGGAGATGTCAGGGCGTCAGGGCTGGCGAACAGCGGCGGGAGAATAGGCGCGGCGGCGCGGGACGACAAGCGGACCCGCCGTTGCCGTTCCCGCAGTATCCCCGAAATTTGTTCGGGGGGAGACTCGCCGGCGGTTTGGCGAGGCTCCCCCCGGCGGAGGGAAACCCACAGCAGTACCGTGGGGTTCCCGGAGCCCGCGGAGGAGACCGGCGGGGCAGTTTCCGCCGGGCTCCGTAGCGGCCCACCACACCCGACGAAGCGGACGATCAGGGCCCCGCGTACTCGGCGAGCAGATTGCCGAGCTGCTGCTGCACCCCGCGCGCCCCCGACGTGTTGCGCCCGTTGTACAGGAACGAGAACGCCACGTTCTCCCCGTTGGCCATCTTCACGTAGCCCGACAAGGTCCGCACGCCGCGGATGTAGCCGGTCTTTGCGTGCAGGTTGCCCCTGGCCCGCCCCCCGGTGAACAGCGACCGCAGCGTCCCGCTCCGGTCCCCGCCGATCGCCATGGACTGGTGGAAGGTCTGGCTCCACGGCTGGCCGTGCGCGTACACCAGGGCGTCCACCAGCGCCTTCGAGCTGGTCCGGTTCTGCGCCGACAGCCCCGAGCCGTCCGCCTGCCACAGCTGCCCGTACGGCACCTTGGCGTTCTGGATGAAGAAGCGGGCCGACGCCGGGCCGCCCATGGTGTAGCTCCCCACCCCGATGGAGTGCGCCGAGGCCGCCTTCCACAGGTGCTCCGCGAAGAAGTTGTCCGAGTCGCGGTTGAGCTTGGGGATCATCTGCCCCAGCGGCATGGACAGGTGCCGGTGGATCAGCTTCGCCCCCTCCGGCGTCTTGCCGCGCCGCACCGCGCCGCCCACCTGCACCCCCTCCTCGCGAAGCGCCTGCCGAAGCGCCCCGGCCGCCAGCAGCGACGGGTCCGCCGCGCCCACCGGGTAGCGGTGCGGGCCGCGGCCCGACACGCCGCCCTTGATGATGATGGTGTCCTGCCCCGGGTTGCGGACCGCCCAGCCGCGCCCCCCGCCGTTGCGTGCGCGGTTGATCACCGGGATCTCCGGCACGTCCGGCTCGCGCACGAAGACCGTGCCGCCCGGCCCCGGGCTCACGTTCAGCCAGAGCATGTTGCGCTGGAAGGGGAGCCCGGTGACGGTGGGGGCGTAGTGCGCCGCGCCGTTGCCGGTGTCCGCCGGCCACGCCGGGCCGTAGAACAGCGTGTCGAACACCGAGGCGTCCGCGATCACCCCGCCCTGCACCGCGCGCACCCCGCGCGCCTTGAGTTGCCGCGCCATGACCCGCAGCGGCTCCATGGGGTCCCGGTCGAACTCCGGGTAGCCGAACGCCGGGTCGCCCGAGCCGCGCAGGTAGATGGGCCCCGCCACCACGCCGTTGCCCGGGATGCCGCCGGGGATCAGGACGTCCGTGGGGAAGCGGAAGTCGGCCCCCATGGTCGACAGCGCCCAGATGGCGGTGAACACCTTGTTGTTGGAGGCCGGGATCATCACCGAGTCCGCCCGCACCGCGAAGATCGGGCGACCCCGGTCGATGGACCAGGCGAACACGCTCCACTCGTCGGCGTTGCCGCCGATCAGGCCCTCCGCGGCGGCCTGGAGCGGTGCCTGCGCCGACGAGGCCTGCGCCGACGGAGCCTGCGCCGGGGCGGCAGGGGCCGCGGGAGCCTGCGCCGGCGCGGCCTGGCGCGACTGCACGGCGGAGGGGAGCGCCAGGGCCGCGACGAAGGCGGCGAGCCCGATGGCCCGCCGCCCGTGGGGGGTACGTCTCATGGTCTCCGGTCGGTCGATTCCGTGGTTCCCGGCCCCGCTGCGCCTCACAGCGGGCGCGGCGTGGAGGCCGGCGCGTCCTGCTGGGGGTGCGGCTGCCCGCCCGTCGCCTCGTGCAGCTGCTCCAGCATCATCTGCTGCACGCGGAAGGAGGCGCGGGTGTTCTCCTCCATGTCCAGCGACACCTCGAAGAACGCCGCCACCGCGAACATCACCACCGCGGTGAGCACCGTCCCCATCAGGGTGAGCGCCCCCGCCTGCAGGCTCATGTCGTTGCCGCCGATGCCGTAGGCGAACATCAGCCCGCCCACCAGCAGGGTGGCGATCCCCAGGAAGCGCAGGAAGCCCAGCAGGAAGCGCAGCCCCCCGTAGCGCTGCTCCACCCCCGCCAGCCGGGCCGGGGTGCGCCGCTCCCGCAGGAGGGCGTGGCAGTTGGGGCAGTGGTCCACCCGGGGGTCGTCCACCACGGTCCCGCAGTTGGTGCACTGGACCGGGGTGCTGAAGAGGTGCATGCTCATGGACTTGCGCGCGGATCCGGGGCTACGGGCGCGACGGAGCGGCGCCCGCCGCCCGTCCGCACCGACCCGGCGCGGAGGAGCAACGGGCGTGCCATGCATCGCCCCGGTAGCGGCTGGGTCCGGCCGGAAGCCGCCGGCCGCGGGCGTCTAGGCCAGCGCGGCGTCCTCGAAGCGCGCCTCGCCGCGCCCGCCCACCGCGCGCACCGCGGCCACCAGGCGGCGCATCCGCACCAGGCGCAGCGAGCGGAAGGTGTGGCGCACCACGCAGCGGAAGCGGCGGCAGTCGCGGCACTCCAGGTCGAAGCCGGTGGCGTCCAGCGGAAGGTAGCGCGTCATGCGCGTCCCGGGGCGCGCCTCCAGCAGCTCGCCGCAGCAGGGGCAGGCGGGATCGCGCCCATCGCGGAGCTGCCGGTCGATCTCGCGGCCGTCGCGGATCTCGAAGCTGCGCCAGGCGGCGCGGGCGCGGCGGAGGGAGGCGGGGGCGGGGTGGCGGGTCGGGTTCATGCGATCCGTGGGTTTGCCGTCGCGTCGCCGGGCCGGGGCCGGTCCGGGGCGGAGTCGACGGTGAGGTGGCGGGTGGTGGGCACGAGGCCCCGGTACGAGATGTCGGACGTGGACGGCTGCACCTCCACGAAGGCCGCGTGCACCGGGTCCACGGCGGCCGTGGCGCCGCCCGGGAGCTCCAGCACGTACCCCGCGGCCCCGCGCTCGCGGACGCGCATGCGCGTCCCCGGGCGGATCCCCAGGTCGTCGAAGCGCTGGCGCAGGCTCCCGAACAGGATGTGGACCACTTCGACGAGATCTCCCGGCGCCGCCTCCGCGAGGGAATGGAGGGGCGCCGCGGCGGGCCTGGGGTGGGCGGCCATGATGGCTCCCGGACGTGGGGGGTGTCCGTCCGAACCGAGGAAAAAAGGGCAAACAGTTGACGGCAAATCGAGTGCCAGCGGCCCCGTCCCGTCATTCCGTGGACACCCCCTCCCGCCGCCCCCGCACCGAGTCGCCCGCCAGGCTCCTTGCTCCCCGCTGCCGGTCACTCCCGCGCTCACTCCTCCAGGTCGCACCACCTCAGCATCTCCCCCAGCGGCGGGTGCCCGTCGTGGTGCCAGGTGCCGGGCGGCCAGGCCATCCTTCCCAGCGGCGACACCCGGCTCGCCCCCGCGCGCCCCAGGGCGGCGGCGAGCCGTTCGGTGCGCTCCGGCGACGCGGCCACGCCCACCGTCTGGAGCAGCCCGGCCGTCCCGGCGGCCAGCGCGGGCACCGCGTCCAGCGAGGCGACCGGCTTGACCCGCACCACCCGGTTCAGGCACGACGGGACGAACGCGGGATCAGGCTCGTACACCACCGTCCAGGTGGTCCCGCGGGCGGAGGCGTGCAGCTCCACCCCGCTCCCCGCCAGCTGCGCGAACTCCGCCTCGCCGCGGAGCTGGCGGATCGCCGACGCCTCGCTGCGGGCCACGGCGCCGCGGGGGAGCTCCCGCTCCGTGTCCGCCATGGCCCCGGCCAGCAGCCGCGCCCACTCCCGCGGCTCCACGGCGCCCCCTTCCTCCACGTAGAACAGGTGCGGCGACACGCACCCCTGCTGGTCGAAGGTCGACGCCTCCAGCGCCGCCGCCGCGGCGATCTCCGCCGCCGCCCGGTCGTCCGCCAGCGCCTCCCGCCCCACCACCCCGAACGACAGCTTGGGCCCGTACGCCAGCACCCGCGTCCCCGCGGGCGTCGCGGCGCGCACGGCCGCCACCGCCTCGGCGCCGCCGTACACCACCACCCCGTCCGCCCGGCCCAGCGCCACCGCCTCCAGCGCCTGGTCGCCGCCGTGCCAGTAGGCCACCGCCAGGCATTCGCCCAGCTCCGCGTCCTCCTCCGCCACGCCGCGGGCGAACAGCGCCGCCAGCAGCGGCTCCCCGATCGCCGTCTTCCCCAGCGCCGCCGACTTGACCAGCAGCGACCTCACCAGCGAGGTGACGGCCACCCCCGGCACGTTGCCGCTGAACACGTGCGTCGCCACCCGCGGCCCCCAGGCGCGCGTCTTTCCGGCCGCGTGGCGGCGCGGGCGGAAGCCGTCGAGCATCGCCGGGTCCTCCAGCTCCGAGCGGAGCAGCCCCCGCAGCCGGTCCGCGCGCCACTCCGGCGCCATGCGGTCCAGCACCAGCTTCACCATGGGCGGCGAGTAGCCGGTGATCCGGGGGAGCGCCGCCTCCGCCGTCCGCCGCAGCGGGTCCCCCGCGTCCTGGAGCCGCGCCGCCACCCGGTCCACCACGCGCACCACCTCGTGCACCGGGCGGTCCGCCAGGAAGCGGTCGCGCGCCTCCCCCAGGGCGGCCATCTGCCTCTTCAGCAGCGCCGCGTCCACGATGGGCACGCGCAGCTCCAGCGCGGTCTCCCCCTGTCCGTAGGGCCAGGTCGAGGTGTGCGGGTCGGGCACGGCCGGCAGGTGGAACGCGTCGATCTTCACCGCTTTGCGGATCTTGTCGTTGTGTTTCGGTGTGTCGTGGCGGGCCGCTCCGGAGCCGGACGATACTGCCGTCCGTCTCCTCCGCGGGCTCCGGGAACCCCGGGAAACTGCCCCCGGGTTTCCCTCCGCCGGGAGGAGCCTCGCCAAACAACCGGCGAGTCTCCCCCCGAACAGCGTGCGGGGGATACAACGAAAACAGCGGAACGGCAAAAAACAAAGCCCCTCCCCCGAAAACCGGGGAGGGGCTCCGTCCGTCGCCGTGCAGTTGCAGGCTGTTCCCTGTTCCCTATTCCCTGTTCCCTAGAGGAAGTCCCAGAACGTCGGCCGGGTCTCCACCACCAGCTCCCACCGGCCGTCGCGGCCCAGGCCGCGGGCCAGGTCCACGCGCACGATGTCGTAGAAGATCCCCAGCCCCGCGCCGATGCTGGCGCGCACGCCGTCGGTGGTGCGGGCGGGCCAGGCGGGGAGCGTGCTCTCGCCGGCGCCGCCCACGCCGGTCCACCCGGCGGCGCCCAGCAGGCGGCCGCGCAGCCAGGGGGCGGCCAGGTCGGCGGAGGCGGTGGCGCGCGCCAGGGCGAAGCGGTCGCCGCCCCAGGAGCGGAAGCGGAAGCCGGGCACCGTGCCGCGGCCGCCCAGCAGGAACAGCCCCTGGCGGGGGAGGTCGCCCCAGGCGATGCCGGCGGCGCCGTCCAGCTCCAGCAGGGCGTCGCGCGGGGTCCAGCGGCGCAGCCACTGCGCGTCCACCACGGGGCGCGCAAAGGTCTGCGTCACGTCGAAGTCGCCGTCGCCGTCCAGGCGGCCGGCGTCCAGCGTGACGCCGGCGCCCCACCCGGCCGCCACGTCCGAGGGGATGGCGCGGCGCGCGCCCAGCGTGGCGCCCAGCATCGTCCCCCGGTCGATCCCCGCCACCCGGCGGAAGCCGTCGCCCAGCAGCGAGAAGTCCGAGGTCAGCGCCGCGGAGCGCTGCACCTCCGCGCGCGCGGCCGCCGTGAAGCTCCACCCGGTCGCCAGGGGGCCGCGGAGGCGCAGCTCGCCGCCGCGGACGTAGTACGGGTCGGTGTAGTCCTCGCCGGCCAGCAGCGCGGAAAGGGTGTTCACCACCCCGGAGGCCGCGGGGGCGATGCCCACGTCGCGCGGCAGGTTGTAGTAGGCCGAGGCGTCCAGCTCGGCGGCGCCGCGCGTCCACTGCGCGCCCGCCTCCGCCAGCGCGTGCTCCGCGCCGAAGGCGTAGCCGCCGCGGACGCGCGTCGCCAGCGACTCGCGGGGGCGGAAGGCGAGCCCCGCGCCCACCACCGCCCCCTCGGCGCGGCCGTAGCGCAGCGTCTCCGACGCGGTCCCCACGTCCAGCCGCGAGGCGGGGAGGCCGCTCAGCATCCGGGCGCGGGCCAGCTCCATCGCCTGCCGCCGCACCTCCTCCAGCTCCGTGTCCGGCCCGATCCCCTGCTCGCGAAGCTCCTCGTACAGCCCCTGCTCGAAGGCGAAGGCCTCGCGCTGGGACTTGGGGACGGCAACCACCTTGGGGCCGCGGAAGAAGTCGTCGCCGATGGGCTGGTTGAAGCGGTAGTTGGACACCCGCATGGTGGCGCGGATCACCCCGCCGGCCGGGAAGTCCAGCTCCGGGAGCTGGCGGCGGATCTCCACCTGCTGCTGGTTGGGGAGCCAGAAGCGCTCCTTCCACAGCCCGTTGTCCAGCGAGATGTTGATGTAGTCCAGGTAGCGGTCCACGTACGACGACGGCGTGAAGGTGAAGTCCATCCTCACCAGGTCGCCGCGCCGCTGGTCCACGAACACCGAGCCCAGGAAGGCCGGCTGGTCCATGTCGCGCGGGCGCACCCGCACCTCGTACACCCGCACCGGCTCCGCCGCGCCCGGCAGGCGGATGGAGAGCGAGTCCGCCACCCGGAAGCGGTAGAACCGCTCCGACCCCTGCGCCGCCGGGTGCAGCACGTCGCGCACCTCGTCGCCGTCGCCCAGGCGGATCCGCTCGCCGAAGTTGTCCTGCACCACGCTCAGGTGGTCCAGGTGGTAGTTGATGCGGGTGGGGAGCTTCTTCTCGTCGCGCAGCCCCACGATGCGCTGCTTGGAAAAGGCCGGCGCCTTCCAGTACACGTCCAGCGCCACCTGGTCGGTCTTGACCAGGGTGCGGTCGCCGGTGTCGCGCCGGTCCAGGTAGAAGTACACGTAGCCGCGCGCGTCCGCCTGGTAGCTGGCGAGCGCGGTGTCTGCGACCGTCTCGGCGCGGCGCGCCTGGGCGCGCCTCACCAGCTCCAGCACCCGCGCGTCGTCCCAGCCGGGCTCGCGGCCGGCGGGCTCCTGCGCGGCCAGCGCGGGGGCGAGGAGGAGAGCTGCAAGGAGGAGGAGCGGCGTTCTGCTCATGTCGTCCGATGGAAAACCGGAGGGGGAAACGCGTCCGGGTCCCGGCCGCGGCGGCCCGGACCCGGACGGTCCCCTCTCGGGTGCGTGTCTGTCGTCGCCCGGTCGCTCGAACCGGCCTGCTACCCGGCGCGGGGGCCCGGGGATCCGCCCCGCGCCCTCACCCCGCCGCTTCCACTTCCCGCGCCACGGCGCGCCGCTCCAGCATGCGGGCGTCCGGGTCGCTGAAGGCGCGCACGCTGGAGAGCACCGCGCGGTCGATCATCCCGTCGATCATCTCCATGGCCGCGCAGGCGCCGTCCGAGCGCGCCCCCGTGGCGGAGAGGTGGGCCCAGATGGCGCGGCGGAACATGGCGAGCTCCGCCACGTTCTCCTCCAGCCCGTAGCCGTCAACCCGCCGCCCGAAGCCGTGCAGCGCCGCGAAGTACTCCGCGTCGGCGCGGTCGCGGTTCAGCACCAGCCGGTCCAGGATGGCGTCGAAGAGCTGCGGCACGTGGTCCAGCAGCACCGGGTCGCTCAGTCGCTGGCCGGTCTCCACGGCCGCGTTCTCGCGCACCCGCTCGATCCAGTCCACGATGATGGCGTCCCGGCCGTCGCGGAGCGCGGCCAGGACGTCGGTGAAGTCCTTGACTTCGATGCGGTACAGCGACGGCCCGATGTTCATGCTGGCAGCCGGGATGGGCGCGGGCGGCGGAGGACGACGGGGGAATCTAACACCGCCGCGCCGTGGAGGGGAGCGTCAGCGCCCGGCCAGGAACAGGAGGAGGAACACGTCGTACAGCGCGTGCGTCCACGCCGCGATCCCGAAGCCCCGCAGCAGGAAGAGCGCGCTGAAGGCGAGCCCCGCCAGGAAGCGGAAGGTGAACGACTGCAGCTGCCACGGGTCGCCGTACGGGCCGATGTAGTGGAACGCCGAAAAGGCCAGCGCCGAGAGCAGCGCCGCGAACACCCCGGACCGCCCCCGCGGCAGCCCGCCCGAGCGGAAGAGCACGAACAATCCCCCGGCCAGCAGCACGCGGAACAGGAGCTCCTCGTAGATCCCCGCGCCCAGCGACAGCACGATGCCGTCCGCCAGCGGCAGCGACGCCATGGTCCCGCCGCGGTCCGCCGCCAGCCGGAAGCCGGCGCCCTCCAGCACCCACTGCGTCGCCGTTCCCACCACCATCCCGAAGAGCAGGGCGTACAGCGCGCTCTCCGCCATCATCCCGGCGAACACCCCCGGCTGGATCCCCTTCACTCGCTTGCGGCGCCACTCCGCCAGCACCACCAGGCCGGCCACCGCCACCAGGAAGGCGGTGAAGGCCACGGTGCTCTGCAGCCCGCCCATGGACAGCAGGGCGCGGATCAGCACGTCCGCCCCGTTCCTGAGCGGCGCGTCGGAGGTGGTGGCCACCCACGCCGCCCCCGCCTCGTACAGCAGCAGCAGGGGGATGGCGAAGAGCAGCGAGTACGTCTGCGTGCGGGAAAGCTCGAAGTAGCGTCGCATCTGTGACCCTGAGGGGGCGGCGCGTGGCCTGCCGATTGCGAAAACGGCGAGTGGAAGCAGGCGGACGGAAAGCGTCCGCTCCCACCTTACGGCCACGGCGCGGCGGGGGTTTCGGCCGGCGCGGGAGGCGACCGGCAGATGCTGAAACGTACGACGAGGCGGCGCGGATGGGGAGCGGGGGCGGGGCTCGCCCTGCTCCTGTCGCTCCCCGGGTGCGGGCTGCTGGGCGGCGACCGCGCCGCCGTCACTGTGAGCCCCGCCGAGACGGCGCGCATCCGCGGCGAGGTGGAGGCCCGGCTCGCCGCGGAGCCCTCCATCGGCGCGGGGCGGGTCAAGGTGGAGGTGCAGGGCGGCACGGTGGCGCTGCTGGGGGCGGTGGACGGCTTCGGCGCCCTCCAGTGCGCCATCGCCAACGCCGGGCTGGTGCGCGGGGTGGACAACGTGGTGGACAAGATGGTGCTCCGCCCCGGGCCGCCCACGGTCCGCTGCCTGGCGCCGCGCTCCCTGGCCGCCTCGGCGCGCTCCCTCCCGGAGGCGTGACCGCCGCCGGGGGCGGTGTTAGATTCCCAACCCCGTCCGCCGGACCCGTGCGCGCCACCCACGCTCCCCGGAGGCCCGTCCTGTCCCGTCGCAGCAAGCGCCCCGCCGCTCCCCGGGCCCCTTCGCGCCGATCCCGCTCCCGCGGGACCAGGCGCGCCGCGGGGCGCCGCCTCCGCCCGTCGCTGCTGGCGGACGCGCGGCACCTGGCCGCCGCCGCCGTGCTGGCCGCCGCCCTGGTGCTCTTTCCGCCCACGCGCGGCGTGCTGGCGGGGGCGTGGGGCGTGCTGCGCGAGGCCATGGCGCTCAGCCGCGCCGCCGAGGCGCGCCGCTCGCGGGTGGGGGCGTACGCCGCGCGCTACGGCATCTCCCACTCGCTGGCCGGCGACATCTTCGACGCCGCGGTGGAGGAGCGGCTGGACCCGGACCTGGGCTTCCGCCTGGTGCGGGTGGAGAGCGAGTTCAACGAGCGCGCGGTGAGCCCCGTCGGTGCGCTCGGCCTCACCCAGCTCATGCCGGCCACTGCCGCCGGACTGCGGCCCGGCATCACCCGCGAGCAGATCTTCGACCGGCGCACCAACCTGCGCCTCGGCTTCCGCTACATGCGCGACCTGCTGCGCCAGTACGACGGCGACGTGTCCGAGGCGCTGCACGCCTACAACCGCGGCATGGGCACCGTGGCCCGCATCCGCGCCCGGGGCGGCGACCCGGCCAACGGCTACGCGGACAAGGTGCTTGGCCGGCGCGGCGCCAGCCCCGTCCGCGGCGGCGCCCGTTCCGCGGACGCCGCGACGGCTCCCCGGCAGGCACTGCACGAGATGGCCCCGGCGCGCCTGCCCTCGTCGTTCGAGTAGTCCCCGTTGCGCCGTGCCGGACGGGTTCGCCACGGTCCGTTCGACCGTGCGCCCGGCCGCCCATGAAGTGACATTCCAGTGCGGGAGGTGGATGGCATGCCGCTGCTCCTCGCGTTCCTGGCCGTGATGCTGCTCGCCCCCGGGGCCGTCGCGCAGGCGGCGTCCGGACGGATGGCGTCCGGGCCCCCGGAAGGTGCGTTCTACGCGGAAGGCGGCAGCAGCCCCCAGGTGCGCCTCTTCGGGACCGTGCGCGTCCGTGCGGACAGCGTGGAGGTCACGGTGTCGGAGGGGGAGGTCGCGCGCCCGTGGGTCTCCTTCATCCACCAGGAGGGCATCTACAAGCGGGTGAGGCTCCGCGCCTTCCTGCCGGACGGCGCCGGGGGCGAGCCGGGGTGGGACGCCGGTGAGGGCCTCTTCGAGGTGCTCCCCTCGCTCGCGCCCGGGGAGGAGCGCTCCGTCCGCCCCGTCCGCTTCGTCGTCCCCATCCCCGACGGAGCGCACGAACGGCTCGGGCTGGTGTTCCAGGTTTTCGTCACCGACTCGTCCATGCCGTACCCGGGCGACAAGCAGTTCATGTTCTACGTGTGCGGAAGGTACGGCGCCCTGGCCCTCCCGCAGGCCGGAGAAGGCGATTACTGCGGCACGCGGCGGCGGCATGCAGTCCGCCCACCCTCCCCGCCGCCGGTCCGGCCGGTGTGCGTGGAGGACCCCGCCGCTCCGCACGGCATGCGCCTCTCCGACGTCATCGTGGAGCGCCTCCCGGGCGACTCCGCGCTGAGCCGCAGCGGAGAGCGCCGGCTCCTTTCCGAGTTCCGGCCGCGGATCGTGGGATACGCCGCGGGCCCGCAGGGGGTGGACCCGGCCGGAATGAACGTGAGGGTCCCGGAATCCCTGCTGCAGGTCCAGATCTTCGGGGCCACCTACGTGCCCTTCGGGCTGCCGCGGCCGCTTCCGCCGCGGGCCCTGGTTCGGATCGGAGAAGTCCTGGGGGCGAGCATGTTCATCTTGCCTGGCGGCGACCTGCTGGAGCCTCCCGTCCTCTACGTCCTGCTCCCCGACTGCACCTTTCAGCCGTACACGCTGCCGGTGCACTGAGCCGGCGTTCGGCGGCGGGAGCGGATCCCGTCTCAACCATCGCAGAACGGCGCCCCCGCCCCGGGATTCGAGGCGGGGGCGCCGTTTCGCACTCACGCACTTCCGCACTCTCGCACTTCGTTACGCCGTGATGCTCAGCCCGCCCGCCACCTCCAGGTCGCGCCGGGCGCCGTCGCGGAAGTCCACCAGCATCCGCACGTCGCCGCGGAAGCCCAGCCAGGGGAGCAGGTGCACCCGCGCCCCCACGCCGGGCACCAGCGAGGGGGAGGTCCGCGTCCGCAGGGCGGGGGAGCGGGCCGGCCCGTCGCGCAGCGGGGTCAGCAGCGAGGCCCCGGGGTCGAACCGCGGGGCCGGCGGCGGCGCGGCGGCGACGGGCTCCTCCACGCGCACCGCGCCCACGCCCAGGGAGAGCAGCGGGTCCACGCGCCCCGCCAGCGGTGCGCGCGCGAGCCGCATGTCGGCCTGCACGCCGTAGTGCCACAGGTCGGGCTCCCTGCCGTCCTCCTCCGCGTGCGTCAGGTAGCCGCCGACGGACATGCGCGAGAGCAGCGGCCCGCCGGCCGGCAGGGGCCAGAGCACGCGCCCGCCCACGCCGTCCAGCCGGCTGGACACGCCGCCCTGCTCCAGGCGGCTGCGGGCGACGAAGTACTCGAAGGACGGGCGCGGCTCCGCGCGGGGCGGGACGTACGGGTCGCCGGCCTGCGCGGCCGCGCGGGGAGCGGCGGCCGCGGCCGCCGCGGCGATCGAGAGCGTCAGAACGAGGAACGGCCTCATGTCACACCTCCGTGGATCGTCGGTGGGTCTCCTCTGATTGCCTGTGGGAGTCGGAGGCCGGGCGGCCCCCGGCCCGCGGCGACGGCCGCGGACACCGCCTCGCGATGGCAACCCGTGTACCCGTCCGCGAGGGCCCGGATCGACCATTCCGGCACACTCCGCGTGTCATTCAGACACCCGGCTTGCAACTCCGGCAGACCTCTCCGGGGGACGGTGTGGCCCCGCGGCCGCGGCGGTCGTCCTCCGTATGGAAGGGGACGGAAACTGGCACGGGTTTGGCTACGTACGGAGCCAGGCACAGGGTGCCACGAGGGAACCCGGAACAGGGAGGATGCAGCCATGACATACATGCTGTTCGCGCTTCTGCTCGTCCTGGTGGGGGCGGCCGCCCTGGCGGCGGCGCAGGCATTCCGCAGCGAGCACCTGGTGGTGTTCAGCCACCGCGGCGGCGAGGTCTTCGTGATGGAGCGCGGCGCCGACGGGCGCTACGAGCTGATCGCGCCGGTGCAGGGGCCCGCCGCGGTCCTGCGCTTCGCGCGGGCCCGCACCACAGCGCTCGCGAAGTCTGCCCCGCAGGCCGCGCTGCGGCACGTGCCGGGGCGCCCGTTCCAGGCGCTCCGCGGCGACCGCGGGGCCAGCACGGCGCACGCATAGTCTGCCGGACGGTCCGGAAAAGATTACGGGGGCGGGCCGCACAGCGGCTCGCCCCCGTAGTGTTTTCGACCCATCTCCACCCATCTCCACCCTGCACGCTCCGGGACGTTCGCGCCCCGCGTGTCCCTCGCCCTCCCCAATCTCCGGGGCCGTGGACCGCGCCCGTCAGGCGCGGCTCCCACAGGCGTAGCGGCCCCGCCGCACACCGGGAACGCCCCGGAACCGCGGCGATTTGTATGAGCCGCGCTCAGCGGTTACGATGTTGCGCGCCCGTCCGCCGCCACCCCGACGAGGGATCTCCGTGCGCACCGTTCCGCAGCTCTTCGACCTGTCCGGCAGCGTCGCCCTGGTCACCGGCGGCGGCCGCGGGCTGGGCGAGCAGATCGCCCGCGGGCTGGCCCAGGCCGGCGCCGCCGTGGCGCTGGGCTCCCGGAAGAAGGAGGCGTGCGACGCCGTCGCGGCCGAGCTTCGCGACGAGTACGGCGCCCGCGCCATCGGCCTGCGCCTGGACGTCGCCTCCGAGGCCGAGGTGCGCGCCGCGGTGGACGAGGCCGAGCGCGAGCTGGGCCCGGTGGACCTGCTGGTGAACAACTCCGGCGCCACCTGGGGCGCCCCCGCCGCCGAGATGCCGCTGGAGGCGTGGCGCAGGGTGATGGAGACCAACGCCACCGGCACCTTCCTGTGCTCACGCGAGGTGGGGCGCCGGCTGATCGCCCGCGGGGCCGGCGGGGCGATCCTCAACGTGGCTTCCGTGTCCGGGCTGGGCGGCGCCCCGCCCGAGGTGCTGGACGCGGTGGGCTACAGCGCCTCCAAGGGCGCCGTGGTCGCCTTCACCCGCGACCTGGCGGTCAAGTGGGCGCGGCACGGGATCCGGGTCAACGCCCTGGCCCCCGGCTTCTTCCCCACGAAGATGACCGCCGGCGTGCTCGCGGCGGCGGAGCGCGCCATCGCCCGCATGGTCCCGCTGGGCCGCGTGGGCGCCGACGACGAGCTGATGGGCGCCGCCCTCTTCCTCCTCTCGCCCGCCGCCTCGTACGTCACGGGCCAGGTGCTGGCGGTGGACGGAGGGATGACGGCCGCCTGACCGCGGACCCGCGGACGGTGCGACATGCAGTGCTCCCCCTCTCCCGCTTGCGGGGGAGGGGGCCGGGGGGAGGGGGCCACGGCGGACGCAGCACCAGCCCCGCGTGAGGGATTCCGGCCCGAAGGGGCGAGACCCCAACGGCAGTATCGTTGGGGGCTCGACTCCGTTGCAGACGGTAGTTTCGTCTGCTACGGAGCCGAAGCCCGACCCCGGCGCAGCCGGGGGCACGCCCGAACCCGCCGTCCAATGCAGTTCCTGGACGACCCGGTGCGGAGCTTGCCGGACCCGCGGACCCCGGCGACGACGGAAATAAATCGGACGGCAGCACGAACACGACCCACACAGGAGCGATTTCGATGGCAGCCACGGAGACCCCGGTGGAAAAGTCCGCCCGGATGGTGAGCATGGACGTCGAGGACGGGATCGCCGTGATCCGCCTGGACCAGCCGGGGAAGCCGGTCAACGTCATCTCGCGGCAGATGATGGAGGAGATGACCGAGGTCCTGGCCCGCCTGGAGGCCCGCGAGGGGGGCGCCCGCGCCGCCGTGATCGCCTCCGGCAAGCCCGGGGTGTGGATCGCCGGAGCCGACATCGAGGAGTTCCAGCACATCCGCAGCGCCGCCGACGGCGAGCAGCTGAGCCTGGCCGGGCACCGGCTCCTCAACCGCCTGGAGGCCCTGGAGATCCCGGTGGTGGCCGCCATCGACGGGGCGGCGCTGGGCGGCGGGCTGGAGACCGCGCTGGCCTGCGACTACCGCATGGCGAGCAATTCCCCCAAGACCAAGCTGGGATTGCCCGAGGTGCAGCTGGGGATCCTCCCCGGCGCCGGGGGGACGCAGCGCCTGCCGCGGCTGCTGGGGATCGCCAACGCGCTGGACCTGATGCTCACCGGCAAGAACCTGGACGGCCGCCGCGCCATGAAGCTGGGGCTGGTGGACGAGGTGGTTCCCGCGCCGATCCTGCTGCGCGAGGCCAAGCGCGCCGCCCGCGAGCTGGCCGACGGGACGCGGAAGCCGCGCGCCGGGCGCCGCCGCGGGTCGCCGGACTGGAAGGAAGGGCTCCCTGGCGTGGGCTCCGTCATCTTCCGCAAGGCGCGCGAGGGGGTGATGGACAAGACCCGGGGGCTGTACCCGGCGCCGCTGCGCATCCTGGAGGTGGTGGAGCGGGGGATCGACCGGCCGCTGGAGGAAGGGCTGGCGCTGGAGGCCCGGGCCTTCGGCGAGCTCAGCGTCACCCCGGAGTCGCGCAGCCTGGTGCACCTGTTCTTCGCGAAGACCGGCGCGGAGAACCGCCCCGACCTTCCCGGGAACCCGAAGCCAGTGAAGGCGGAGCACGTGGCGGTGGTGGGCGCCGGCTTCATGGGCGCCGGGATCGCCGCCGCCTCCGCCGAGTCGGGGATGAGCGTCCGCCTCAAGGACGTGAGCACGCAGGCGGTGGCAAAGGGCCTCAAGACCGCGCGCGACATCCTGACCAAGCGGGCGAAGCGGAAGCGGCGCCCCCGCTACGAGGTCACCACGCTGGTGGACCGGGTGCAGCCCACGGCCGAGTACACCGGCTTCGGCGCGGTGGACCTGGTGGTGGAGGCGGTGTTCGAGGACCTGGAGCTCAAGCACCGCGTGCTCCGCGAGATCGAGGCGGAGATCCCCGAGAACGCCGTGCTGGGCTCCAACACCTCCACCATCCCCATCCACCGGCTGGCCGAGGCCGTGGAGCGCCCGCAGAACGTGCTGGGGCTGCACTTCTTTTCGCCGGTGGAGAAGATGCCGCTGCTGGAGATCATCGTGTCCGACCGCACTGACCCCAAGGTGGCGGCCACGGGCCACGCCTACGGCAAGCGGCTGGGGAAGACGCCCATCATCGTCAACGACTCGCCCGGCTTCTACGCCAACCGCATCCTCACCCCGTACATGGCGGAGGCGGCGCTGCTGCTGGACGAGGGCGTGCGGATGGAGGAGATCGACCGGGCGATGACGGGGTGGGGGTACCCGGTGGGGCCCATCACCCTGTACGACGAGGTGGGGCTGGACGTGGCCTCCAAGGCCGGCAAGATCATGGCGGAGGCCTTCGCCGACCGGATGAAGCCCAGCGAGGTGGTGGACCGCATGGTGGCCGACGGGCGGCTGGGGCGCAAGAACGGGCGCGGCTTCTACCGCTACGAGGACGGCGACCGCAAGGGCCCGGACGAGAGCGTGTACCCGCTCATCGGCAATCCCGCCCGGCGCGACGTGGCGGCCGCGGAGATCCAGGACCGGCTGGCGCTGGTGATGGTCAACGAGGCGGTGCGGACGCTGGAGGAGGGGGTGCTGCGGAGCGCCCGCGACGGCGACGTGGGAGCGATCCTGGGGATCGGCTTCCCGCCCTTCCGCGGCGGCCCCTTCTGGTACGTGGACCAGACCGGCGCCGACCGCGTCCTGGCCCGCCTGCGCGCGCTGGAGCAGGCGCACGGCAAGCGCTTCGCCCCGGCCGCGCTGCTGGTGGAAAAGGCGGAGACGGGAGGGAAGTTCTTCGACGCCGCCGACGCCGGGTGAGCGGAGCGGTCACGGAGGTCGCGGCCGGGGTCCACCGCATCGCGGTCCCCCTTCCGTTCCCGCCGCACGAGGTGGCGGCCTGGCTGATCGAGGGGGAGGACGGCTTCACCCTGGTGGACACCGGGATGGACACCCCCGGCGCCCGCGCCGCCCTCCGCGGCGGCGCGGAGCAGGTGGGGGTGACGCCGGGGAGCCTGGCGCACGTGGTGCTCACCCACGTGCACATCGACCACTACGGGCTGGCCGGGCCGGTGCGGGCGTGGTCCGGCGCGCGCGTGGCGATCCACGAGCGCGAGGAGGCGCTGGCCCGCCGCTTCGTGGACGGCTGGGCGGAGGACCGCCGGGAGGCCGTGGCGGGGTTCGCCCTCATGGGCGTGCCCCCGGAGCTGGCCGCGCAGCTGCTGGCGGCCACCGACCGCATCCACGCCCTGTACGCCCACTTCCAGCCGGACCTGCTGCTGGCGGGGGAGCGCGGGCCGCTCCCCGGCGGCGGCGGGTGGGAGTGGATCCTCACCCCGGGCCACTCGCCGGGGCACGTGGTGGTGTACCACCCGGAGCGGCGCATCCTGGTGGCCGGCGACCACGTCCTCCCCCGCATCTCCCCCAACATCGGCGCGGACCTGTACGTGGAGGACCCGCTCTCCGACTACCTGGCCTCGCTGCGGCGCCTGCGCGAGCTGCCGGTGGAGGTGGTGCTCCCATCGCACGGGCCGCTCTTCGGCGACCTGGCCGGGCGCATCGGCGAGATCCTGGAGCACCACGAGGAGCGCAACCGCGAGATCCTCGCCCTGCTCCCGGAGCCCCGCACGGCGTACCAGGTGGCCGCGGGCGTCTTCCGCGCCCTGCCGCCCGACAGCTTCGTCCACGCGCTGCGCGAGACCCGCGCCCACCTCCTGCACCTGGAAAGCGAGGGGCGCGCCGAGCGCGTCCCCGGCGAGCCGGAGCGCTGGCGCGCCCTCCCGGGCGCCTGAGCAGCCGGCCGTCGCCGAACCGGGACGAGCGAAGTGGCACGCATCGAGCTGAGCACCCGGATCCATGCGCCCCCGGAGCGCTGCTTCGACCTGGCGCGCAGCGTGGACCTGCACACGCACTCGACCGCCGCGACGGGCGAGCGCGCGGTCGGGGGCGTCGTCCACGGCCTGCTCGGCCCCGGCCAGCAGGTCACCTGGCGCGCCCGGCACTTCGGCGTCCGGCAGACCCTCACCAGCCGGATCACGGCCTACGACCGGCCGCGTCACTTCCGCGACTCCATGGTGCGCGGCGCGTTCCGCCGCTTCGACCACGACCACTACTTCGAGCGCGCCCCCGACGGCGGCACGGTGATGCGGGACGTCTTCGACTACGAGGCGCCGCTCGGCCCGCTCGGACGCCTGGTGGAGCGGCTGCTCCTGACGCGCTACCTGCGGCGCTTTCTCGAGGAGCGGAACCGCCAGGTGAAGGCCGTCGCGGAGTCGGAGGGGTGGACGCGCTACGTGGCCGCGACCTAACCGGCTCCCCTCCCATCGGCCGGCGGCTCCTCGCCCGAGCGCTCCGCCCTCGCGTCCGCCGGCGGGTCGTCCGACAGCTCCGCCATGACCTCCTCCTCCAGCCTCTCCACCACGGCCGGCGGGATGTCCAGCTCCGGCCTGGGGTGGAAGATCTTGTACTCCCGCGCCGCCCAGATCGCCGCCCCCGCCACCACCACGCCCCCGATGATCCACTCCTCGTAGGGCCTCACCCGCCGGATCAGGTCGCCCACCGTCTCGCCGAACAGGTAGCCCAGCGCCAGGTACACCGCCGCGAAGCAGAGCGAGCCCAGCAGGTTGAAGGTCAGGTAGGTGCGGAAGCGCATGTGCGCGGCGCCCATGCTCAGCGACAGCACGATGCGCAGCCCGTAGGCGAAGCGGGTGAGGAACGCCGTGGCGCGCCCCCAGCGGCGCAGCAGCAGCACCGCCCGCGCGCGCGGCTTGCGCAGCGAGGGAAAGCGGCGGATCAGCCGCCGGCCGTTGTAGCGGCCGATGAAGTAGTAGGTGGAGTCGGCGAGCATCCCGCCGGCCACCGCCGTCAGGTAGGTGGGGAGCAGGTCCAGGTACCCCCGGCTGGCCGCGTACCCGGCCAGCACGAAGGCCGTCTCCCCCTCCAGCAGCGCCCCCAGCAGGACCGCCAGGTAGCCGTACTTCTCGATCCAGGTGCCGTCCATCTCTCCCGCCGCTCGTGCCCTGTCCCTTCGCCCCACCGCGGGGCCGCGCCGACAATCTAGCACGAGGATTGCGCGCGGGCGCCCCTCTATGTCGCGGGACGCCTATTCCACCGGGGAGAACTGCCAGATGCCGGATTGGAGCGAGAACCTGGTCACGGACGGGGAGGGGGTGCGGCAGGTGCTGCGCGACGCCAGGCGCGTGGCGGTGCTGGGCATCAAGACCGAGGCCGCGGCGGGGCAGCCGGCCTACTACGTCCCCCAGTACCTCCAGCAGGCCGGGTACGAGATCGTGCCGGTGCCGGTCTACTATCCCAACGCCACCGAGATCATGGGGGAGAAGGTGTACCGGTCGCTGGCCGAGGTCCCCGGCGAGATCGACCTGGTGGTGGTGTTCCGGCGCTCCGAGGACGTGCCGCCGCACCTGGACGACTTCCTGGCCGCGAAGCCGAAGGCGGTCTGGATGCAGAGCGGGATCCGGCACGACGAGGTGGCGCGGAAGCTGGCGGAGGCGGGGATCAAGGTGGTGCAGAACCGGTGCAGCATGGTGGAGCACCGGTATCTGCGCTGATTCGCTTCGTCGGGTCTCGCGTCGGGTCTCGCGTCGGGACCGCTCCGGAACCAGGCCAAACTGCCGGCCTGTTTCCTACGCGGGCTCCGGGAACCCCGCCAAACCGCCGGCGGGTTTCCCTCCGCCGGAGTGAGCCAGCCGAAACTGCCCGGCTGTCTCCCTCCGCAACGGATCTGTTGGGTACTGCTTGAACTGCGGAACTGCAACGGCAGTTCTCCCCCTCTCCCGCTTGCGGGGGAGGGGGCCGGGGGGAGGGGGCCTGCCACGGCGCGCGGATCCTTGACCTTCGGGCAGCCCTCCCCCGGCACGGGGGAGGGTGGCGGCTCTCGGGCCGCCGGGTGGGGGCCGTCGGCCCCCCGGAGATCTCCCCGCGGGCGCGTGGGGAGATCCCCCACGCCGCGTCCGGAAAAAGTGCAGGAATGTGGTTGAGAAACGTTCTCAATCAGCGGTTCGGCCATGGACGTGCGCGGAGAGAAGATCCGCGTAAATGCTTGCCTTCCGGCGGTTTGTGGTCCGGGCTCGTGTCCGGGTTCCGATTGCGTGCCGGTAGTTCTATTGCCGATTTTTTGGGGTGGTGTTATATGGGAGAGCTTAACCGCGCTCCCTCCGGAACCCCGGCTGCGGGCCCGGTGCAGGTGCCCGCGCGCGGGGGGTGCGTCCCGCGCGTGGAGCAACGGTTCAATCCGCTTGGGTAGATCATGACCAGAGTCCTCAAGTTCGCAGGGATCCTCCTTCTCACCCTCGGCGCGGCCACCTGCCGCCCGTACAGCACGGACGAGGGGCCGGACCAGCCCATCGCGTTCTACCACAGCGTGCACGCGGGGCAGAACCAGATGCCCTGCATGTACTGCCACACCACGGCGGACCGCTCCGTGGACGCGGGGATCCCCAGCGTGCAGCTCTGCGTGGGGTGCCACGTGCCCGGCAGCGCCACGCAGCCGCCGGAGAACGCGCAGCTGGCCTTCCCGGCCGCGACCCGCGACACGGTCTGGAACCGCGAGGCCCTCAAGCTGGTGGACTACTGGAAGCGTCAGGAGGCGATCCCCTGGGTGCGCATCCACGACCTGCCGGACCACGCCAAGTTCCCGCACTACTCGCACGTCAACGTCGGGCTCCAGTGCCAGACGTGCCACGGGCCCGTGCAGGAGATGGAGAAGGTCTACCAGTTCTCCTCGCTCCGCATGGGCTGGTGCATCGACTGCCACCGCGGCGAGATGCCGCTGTCGGCCGCCGAGGAGGCCGCGGTGCGCAAGAACTCCAGCTACGTGCGCAAGATCGCCACGCTGGCCGCCGCCGGGAACGACGTGCGCGCCGCGCAGAAGGCGTATCCCAACCAGCGGGCCAGCACGGACTGCGTCGTCTGCCACTACTGAGGGAATAGAGAATGTCCGACGGCATGAAGAGGCGTGATTTCCTCAAGGTCCTGGGGGTCTCCGGGGCCGGGGTGGCGACGGCCGGCTGCTCCACCGGCGAGGTGGAGAAGCTGATCCCGTACGTGATTCCCTCGGAGGACATCGTCCCGGGCGTCCCCACCTGGTACGCGAGCACCTGCCGCGAATGCCCGGCCGGGTGCGGCATCCTGGTGGAGACCCACTCCGGGCGCGTCACCAAGGTGGAGGGCAACGCCGACAACCCCATCTCGCGCGGCAACCTGTGCGCGCGCGGGCAGTCGGCGCCCCAGGGGCTGTACCACCCCGACCGCTACCGCGGCCCGTTCACCGTGGAGGAGGGGCTCACTCCCCGCAACGTGAGCTGGAGCGTGGCCGAGGGGCTGCTGGCCCAGCGCATCCAGCGGGCGCCCGCGGGGAGCGTGGTGTTCCTCACCGGCAGCTACGGCGGCACCATGGACCGCCTGGTGAACTCGTTCGCCGGGGCCATCGGGGCGCGCCGCGTGGTCTACGATCCCTTCGCGGCGCTGCCGCGCGACCTGGACTTCGCCGGGGCCGACTTCCTGGTCTCCTTCGGGGCGGACTTCCTGGAGACCTGGGGCTCGCCGGTGGACTACGCGTGGCAGTTCTCGCAGATGCACGCGTACCGCGACGGCCGCCGGGGCAAGTTCGTGTGGGTGGGGCCGCACCGCCCGCTCACCGGCCTCAACGCCGACCAGTGGATCGCGCCGAAGCCGGGCACCGAGGCGGCCATCGCGCTCGCCATGTCGGGCGGGATGGACGTGGCGACCGCCGCGCAGCAGACGGGCGTGGAGGCCGCGGTGATCGAGCAGCTGGCGCGCGAGTTCCGCGCCGGCCGCGGCGTCGCGCTGGGGCCGGGCTACGCCACCTCCGGCGCCAACGCCTCCGCGCTCCAGGCCGCCGTCAACCGCCTCAACGGGCGCGGCGCCCCGGCCCCGGTGGGCGGCGGGATGCGCGACGTGGCGCAGCTGGTGGAGCAGATGCGCGCCGGGCAGGTGCAGGTGCTCCTGGTGGACGGCCCCGACCCGGCGTACACGCTCCCGGGCGGGCTCAAGTTCGCCGACGCCCTGAAGCGCGTCCCCTTCAAGGTCAGCTTCTCCAGCTTCCCGGACGACACCTCGAAGCTGGCCGACCTGGTCCTCCCCGGCCACCACTTCCTGGAGGCCTGGGACGACTACACCCCTCGCCCCGGCGTGTACGAGATCGTGCAGCCGGCCATGCGCCCGGTGTTCAACACCAAGCAGGCCGGCGACGTGATCCTGTCGGTGGCGCGCCAGCTGGGCGGCGCCGCGGCCGGCGTGGCGACGTCCGCCACCTACTACGACTACCTGCGCGCCGGCTTCCCCGGCGGCCCGGACGCCTGGCGCGCGGCGGTCAAGCGCGGCGGCACCTTCGCCTCCGCGCAGACGGCCGCGGCCGCGACGCCGGGCGCCCCGGCGGACGCCGGCGCCCCGCTGGGCGCGGCGGCCGCGGGCGGCGCGGCGGCGGCGGCCGCCGTCCCGGCGCAGGCGACGCCCGCGGCTCCGGCCCCGGCGGCTCCGGTCACCCCGGCGCCGGCCCCCGCGGCCGCCTCGGCCGCGTACGCGCCGCTCCAGTTCGAGGGGCCCGCGGACGGGCTGCACCTGGTGGTCTACCCCTCGTACCGCTTCTTCGACGGGCGCACCGGCAACCGGCCCTGGCTGCTGGAGCTGCCGGACCCGGTCACCAAGGTGTCGTGGGAGTCGTGGGTGGAGATCCACCCGGCGACGGCGCGCGAGCTGGGGGTGGAGCAGGGCGACGCCATGGAGGTGTCCACGCCGTACGGCTCCATCCGCACCTGGGCGTACCTGTACCCCGGCGTACGCCGCGACACCGTGGCGGTGCAGATGGGGATGGGGCACCAGGCGTTCGGCCGCTTCAGCGAGGGGCGCGGGGTGAACCCCAACGTCCTGCTGGGCGCGTCCATGGAGCGCACCACCGGCGCCTTCGCGCCGTACGGCATGCGCGCCACGGTCCGCAAGGTGGCCGACGCCGACCGGCACACCCCCGTCTTCAACAAGGTGCCGCAGGGGCTGTTCGAGCAGGGCGTGCGCGTGCAGCACGACCGCGCGCTCTCCCAGGCGGTGTCGTTCGCCGCGATCCGCCAGGCGGACGCGCGCAGCCAGGGGATGATCCCGGGCACCGAGGAGACCATCCGCCCGCTCAAGGGCAACGGCGGCTTCGCCCCCATCGAGACGCACACCGACCCGGCGGCGTACCCGCCCCCGGGAACGCAGTACGGCGAGTACATCGAGGGCGACACCCGCTGGGCGATGACCATCGACCTGGCGCGCTGCATCGGGTGCAGCGCCTGCATGGTGGCGTGCAGCGCCGAGAACAACATCCCGGTGGTGGGCCCCGAGGAGATCAAGAAGGGGCGCGAGCTCACCTGGCTGCGCATCGAGCGCTACTTCGGCACGGGGCGCGACCAGACGGAGGCGCTGGGGGACCACGCCACCGACGACGTGCGGTTCCTCCCCATGCTCTGCCAGCACTGCGGCAACGCGCCCTGCGAGCCGGTCTGCCCCGTGTACGCGGCGTACCACACGCCGGACGGGCTCAACGGCCAGGTCTACAACCGCTGCGTGGGGACGCGCTACTGCGCCAACAACTGCCCGTACAAGGTCCGCTTCTTCAACTGGTTCACGTACGACTTCCCGGAGCCGCTCAACTGGCAGCTCAACCCGGACGTGACCGTCCGCGAGAAGGGCGTGATGGAGAAGTGCACCTTCTGCGTGCAGCGCATCCACGAGGCGGAGCGCGACGCCAACAAGGAGAACCGGCAGGTGCGTGACGGCGAGGTGGTGCCGGCGTGCGTGCAGACCTGCCCCACGCAGGTGTTCACCTTCGGGAACATCCAGGACCCGAACAGCGCCGTGGCGCGCGCGTCCAAGACCAACCGCAGCTACCGGGCGCTGGACGCGCTGAACACGCAGCCGGCGATCGTCTACCTGAAGAAGGTGACGCTGCACGAGCCGCGCAACGGCGGACACGAGGACCACGCCGCGCACGCCGAGACGGCCGAGGCCGGCGCGGGCGCCGGGGCACACTGAGGGGAGACGAGGCAAACCCGATGGCTAACGCACTCCGTTCCATTTTCCACCCGCACGTCAGGGGGTACGCGGACGTAAACCGCGACTCCATGCGGCTGCTGAGCAAGCCGGGGAAGGGATACCTCGCCCTCCTGGGCACCGCGGTCGCGCTGGTGGGCCTGATGGTCACCGCCGAGATCTACCAGATCGCCGTGGGGCTGGGCGCCGCGGGGCTCACCAACCCGGTGGGGTGGGGGACCTTCATCACCACCTTCGTGTTCTGGGTCGGCATCGGGCACGCGGGAACGCTGATCTCCGCGATCCTGTTCCTGTTCCGGGCCGGGTGGCGCCAGTCCATCTACCGCTTCGCGGAGGCCATGACGGTCTTCGCGGTGCTCACGGCCGGGCTCTTCCCGATCATCCACATCGGGCGCCCCTGGTTCTTCTACTGGCTGCTCCCGCTCCCCAGCCAGCGGCACATCTGGCCCAACTTCCGGTCGCCGCTGCTCTGGGACGTGTTCGCGGTCACCACGTACCTGACGGTGTCCTCCGTCTTCTTCTACGTCGGGCTGATCCCCGACATCGCGGCGGCCCGCGACGGCACCACCATCCCGTGGCGCAAGAAGGCGTACACCGTGCTCGCGCTGGGCTGGCGGGGCACCGACCGCGAGTGGAAGCACTTCTCCCGCGCCTACCTGTTCCTGGCGGCGCTGGCCACCCCGCTGGTGCTCTCGGTGCACTCGGTGGTGTCGTGGGACTTCGCGGTCTCCATCGTCCCCGGGTGGCACACCACCATCTTCGCCCCGTACTTCGTCGCCGGCGCCATCCTCTCGGGCGTGGCGATGGTGGTGACGCTGATGGTGCCGGTGCGCAAGGTGTTCCACCTGGAGGCGTACTTCACTCAGCTGCACTTCGACCGGCTCGCGAAGCTCCTCCTGCTCACCTCGTGCATCGTGGGGTACGCGTACGGGATGGAGTACTTCATGGCCTGGTACTCGGGCGAGCTGTACGAGCGCGACGTCTTCCTGGACCGCGTCTCGGGCGACTACTGGTGGGCGGGGTGGTCCATGATCACCTTCAACGCCATCGTCCCGCAGCTGCTCTGGATCCCCAAGGTCAGGCAGAACCTGAACGCGTTCTTCATCATCTCGATCTTCGTCAACATCGGGATGTGGTACGAGCGCTTCGTCATCATCGTCCCGTCGCTCGCGCACTCGTACGAGCCGTGGAAGTTCATGAACTACCACATGTCGTGGACGGAGGCGGCGATCCTGATGGGGAGCTTCGGCTGGTTCTTCATGTGGTTCCTCCTGTTCCTGCGCTTCCTGCCGGGGCTGTCGATCGCCGAGATCAAGGAGGTGCTGCCTCCGCCCATGCGGAACGCCGGGGCTCACCACCACGCGCACGACGAGCACGAGATGACCACCGAGACGCTTCCCACCGGCTACAAGGAGTGGGAGGTTCGATGAGCAAGCTTGCCACGGGTGTCCTGGGCGTGTTCCCGCACCTGGACACCGCGACCGACGCCATCCGGCGCCTGCGCGCCGAGGGCTTCGAGCTGACGGTGTACTCGCCCACGCCGCGCCACGAGGTAGAGGAGGCGCTGGGCACCAAGGAAAGCCCGGTGCGCATCTTCACCCTGATGGGCGCCTTCACGGGCACGGCGGCCGGCACGGCGCTGGCCACCTGGGCCTCCATCGACTGGCCGCTGATCGTGGGCGGCAAGAGCATCGTGGCGCTGCCGGCGTTCAGCGTGATCATGTTCGA
>DASVQR010000088.1:0-6209 GCA_036389055.1 Longimicrobiaceae bacterium
CCGGCGGTTTGGCGAGGCTCCCTCCGGCGAGGTGAGACAGCCGGGCAGTTTCGGCTGGCTCGCCGAGCCCGCGGAGGAGACCGGACAGCAGTACCGTCCGGGCTCCGCAGCGGCCCGCCACAGCAGAAAAAACCTAGTCGCCGGCCGGCTCCATCATCTCGTGCAAAGCGGCGGACGGCTCTTCCTCGTGGTGAGTGCGGCGCTCCGGCAGCGGGATCTCGTACAGGAAGTACATCTCCCCCACCTGCTCCTTGCGCAGCAGCGCAAGCGACACGTTGAACACCGGAACGCCGCCGGGCGTCCTGCCGCGGAAGGTGCCCACGTGCGCGTGGCCGTGGAAGGCCACCGCGGCGCCGTAGCGGTCCAGCGGCTCGGCCAGGCGGTCGGTGCCCAGGAAGGGAAAGATCACCTCCGGCTCGCCCACCACCGTGTCGATGACCGGCGCGTAGTGCAGCACCGCCACCCGGATGGGGGTGGACAGCTTGCGCAGCGCCAGCTCCAGCTTCTTGACCTCCTCCTGCGTGCAGTCCACGAACGCCTTGGTGGACGCTTCCCCGAAGGCGGTGAGCGTCCCCCGCCCGAAGCCGCCCATGAACCCCTTGGTGCCGGCGAACCCCACCTGGTCGTTCAGCTCGAAGGTGTCGCCGTCCAGGATGTGAATCCCGCGCTCGCGCAGGATGGCGAACGCCTCGGTCAGGTGCCCGGACTCGTGGTCGTGGTTGCCCAGCACGGCCACGATGGGGATCTTGACGTCGGCCAGCTCGCCCACCACCACCCGCATCTCGGCGGGCGTCCCCCAGCGCGTCAGGTCGCCGGCCAGCACCAGCACGTCCGCCTCCTGGTTGGCCCGTGCGAACAGCGCCCGGTACGCGCCCGCGTCCTGCTCGCCGCAGTGGAAGTCGCCCACCGCGGCGATCCTCACCACGCGCGCGCCGTCGCCGCGGCGCCGGTTGCCCGACCCGCGCTTGTCCGCGGCGGGGCCCGTTCCCGTCCGCGCTCCCGTTCCGTTGCCGTCCATCAGGCCGTCTCCTCCTCCTGGGCCTCCCCGGGAACCTCGGACTCCGTGGTGTCCGCGGCGACCATGTCCCACACGTCCGCGGCCTCGATGGCGCGGATCTCGTCGCTCGCCTTCATCTCGCGGATGGCGGCGTCGCGCAGGTCGCGGAAGCCCCACTCGTTGACGTCGATGGCGAAGCTGAAGCGCGAGATCAGCGTCCCGCGCGTGGCGGTCTCGCTCGCCACCTCGTGCCCGGTCTCGGCGCGGGCGCGGTCCAGCAGGTTCGCCAGAACCCAGTCCGGGACGCGGCTGCGGTACCCCGGGTACACGTAGTAGAACATCTGCAGCTGGGCCAGCAGCAGCGGCCAGTGCGGCCCGGTCTTGTCCACCAGGCGCTGCCAGTCCAGGGTGTCGCCCACGCACAGGATCAGGTGGGCGATGTCGGCCATGTCCTGGCGGTGCCGCTCGTTGATGAACAGCCGGTGCCAGATCAGCTCCTCCGCCGGGGCCACCCGCACCGGGGTGGCGGCCAGGATCGCCGGGGTGCTGTGGCGGTACCAGTCCGGGTCGATCAGCGCCAGCCCGTTGCCCATCCCGTAGATGATGTCCACGAAGAAGGGCTCGTCGATCGCCTTGGCGAGCCAGTGCGACTGGGCCAGCTTGGTCTTGAAGCCGCCCGCCCTGAGCGCCCGCATGGCGGGCACCACCTGGGACGGCTCCACGAACAGGTCCAGATCGGTGGTCTTGCGGTAGATGCCGGTGTGCTCGTAGATGGCGTACGCCCCCGCCACCACGTAGGGCACGCCCGCCTCGTTGAGAAGGCGCAGGGCGCGCTTGTAGATCTCGCGCTCCTCCTCTTCGATCCAGAAGTCGCCGTGGGTGAGGGACTTTGCCTCCTCCTTGGTGAGCTCCTGGAGGAACGGGAGACGCTTGTCGCCGGTGGCGGTGTCGGGCATGTTTCCTCGGATTCCGAAGTGTCTGCGGGGCGGGAAAGCAAGGATCGGGCCCGGTGCGGCCCCCGCGCGAGACCTTTGCGGCCCCGCCCCCGCCCCCCTATCTTCCGGCCATGTTCGACGACCTCAAGAATCTGTTCTCGAAGACCTGGGACGCGTTCCAGGCGGAAGCCGGCCGCAGCGAGCCGGAGGACCAGGTGGCGGCGCTGCTCACGGCCATGCGCCGGGAGATGGTGGAGGCCCGCGCCACCCTCCCCCTGCTGGACGAGGCGGTCGCCTCCGCCCGCTCCGCCCTGGAGCGCGAGCGCCGCGCCCTCGCCGACGTGGAGCGCCGCCGCGGCCTGGCCGAGCGCATCGCCGACGCGGAGACGGTGCGCGTGGCCGACGAGTTCGCCGCGAAGCACCGCGCCCGCATCGCCGTGCTGGAGGACAAGGTCCGCGCCGCCGAGGCCGAGCGCGACCTCCGCAAGAACGAGGTGGCCGAGATGTCCAGGCAGTACAAGGACGCCGACGCCAACCGCTTCGCCATGGTGGCCCGCCTGCGCACCACCCGCGCGCAGGGGCGCATGGGCGCCGCCCTGGGCGACGACGCCCCCCCCTTCGCGGACCTGGGCCACGTGGGCGACACGCTGGACGACCGCGCCCGCTACGCCGACGCCCTGGACGAACTCGACGACCTGGACTCCCCCCCGCCCCCCCCGCGCCCCACCGCCGACGACATGGAGGAGCGCCTCCGCGAGCTCAAGCGCCGCATGGGCCAGCAGTAGCCGCTCACCAACGCCAGAGTGGAAAACACGGAGGGCCCCGCTTCCCCTGAGGGAGGCGGGGCCCTTCGGCCCTCACCCGGCGGCCTGAGAGCCGCCACCCTCTCCCAATCCTGGGAGAGGGGGCAACTGCTGGATCCCGAGCCCGCGTCGGCAGTTACGTGAGGGATTACGGCCCGAAGGGGCGAGACCCGGCGGGGCAGTTTCCGCCGGGGCTCGACTCCGTTAGCGAGCGTCGTTTGCTCGCTTACGGAGCCGAAGCCCGACCCCGGCGTCAGCCGGGGTCACGCCCAAAACCTAAGCCGTTAGAACCAGCCGCGGTCGTACCCGCCGCGGTTGCGGTTCTGCTGCCCCTGCATCCCCCACGTGCCGCCCGACCGGCCGCGGTTCATGTCGTCGCCGTCGTACGGGTCGTAGCCGAGCCCGTGCATGTAGGTGCGGTCGTCGTCCATGGAGCCGCGCCCCATCATGCCGCCGCGGTCCCGCATGTCGCGGTCGTAGCTCATGTTGGAGCCCGCCCCGTAGCCGCGCCCGAAGTCGCGGTCGTAGTTGCTCCCGCCGCCCATCATGCCGCCGCGGTCCTCGTTGTGCCCGAAGCCGCCGCGCATCATGCGGATGGGGGTGCCGCTGGCGCGGTCGCCGAAGGGGTCGCCGTTGTCGGTCTGCCAGCGGCCCTTGTGGTCGCGGTCATAGCCGCGGTCCATGTCGGACGAGGCGCCGAAGCCGTTGCCGCGGTCGAAGTCGCGGTCGTAGCTCCGGTTGCTGCTCCCCATCCCCGCGCCCATCCCCATCCCGGGGGCGCGGCCGGCGTACCAGTCGCTGTCGCGGTCGTACAGGTCGCGGTTGTTCCCCTCCAGGCGGTTCAGGCTCTCGCGCTGCCAGTTGCCGCCGCCGGCCCCGTAGCCGTACCCGGAGTTGTTGTAGCCCGCGCCGCCCATGTCGCGGTCGTAGCCCGACCGCCCCATCATGTTGTCGCGCCCCAGGTGGCTCTCGCCGCCCCAGGCGCCGCCGCGGTACCCATAGCCGCCCCGGTCGTCGTCCCGGTCCATGGCGTCGCGGGCTCCCTCCTTCGCCCGGTTCCAGCTCTGGCGCATCCGGTCCCCGATGCCGCGGTCGCTCCCCTGGTATCCCATGCCGCCGCGGTTGCCGAAGTCCCGGTCGTAGTTCCGGTCGAAGATCGCCATTTCAGCCTCCCTTGGATTCGGTTCAGAGACCCGTCGGCGCCCGCTGGGCGGGCGTCCGGGGAGGGGACTGGGTTTGCAAGCTCCGGGCCATGCAGGGGCCCGCTCTTGTCCCCCGGCACCGACGCCCCTACGTTTCGCCGCCTGTTCCGGAAACGGATTCCCGACACCGACTTGAGCGCTTCGCCATGAACCAGTCCGCGGCCTCCATCCTCGCTTCCAGCCCGCTCTTCCAGGCCTTCGACCGGGACGAGATCGGCGTCCTGGCGGAGCTGGCCGAGGTGAAGCGCTGCCCGGCCGGCGCCCACGTGTTCCGCGAGAGCCAGCCGCGCCGCGCCTTCGGGGTGCTGGTGTCCGGGCGCATCCGCATCGTCAAGGGGCTGCGCGGGCTGCCGGAGGTGCTGCACGTGCTGGTGCCGGGCGAGTCGTACGGGGAGGGGAGCCTGCTGGACGACTACCCGCACTCCACCTCCGGGGTGGTGAGCGAGGACGCGGAGATGCTGGAGATTCCCCGCGAGCTCATCCGCGAGCTGGCGGCCACGCGGCCGGCGCTGTTCGGCAAGCTGGCCACGGCCGCGGCGCAGGTGATCTCCTCGCGGCTGCGCCACGCCAACGCGCGCCTGTCCGCGCGCGGGGTGGGGTACCTGTCGGGCGAGCTGCGCTCCGAGCACGACCTGCTGGGCGAGCGGCAGCTCTCGGTGGACCTGTACTACGGCGTGCAGACGCTGCGCGCGGTGGAGAACTTCCCCATCACCGGCATCCCCATCTCCCAGTACCCGTACCTGGTGAACGCGCTGGCCGCGGTCAAGGAGGGGGCCGCCGAGGCCAACCGCCAGCTGGGGATCCTGGACCCCGTGGTGGCGGACGCCGTCGTCGCCGCCTGCCGCGAGATCCGCGACGGGCGGCTGCACGAGCAGTTCGTGGTGGACGTGGTGCAGGGCGGGGCGGGCACCTCCACCAACATGAACGCCAACGAGGTGATCGCCAACCGCGCGCTGGAATTGCTGGGGCGCCGCAAGGGCGAATACGACGTGGTGCACCCCAACAACCACGTCAACCTGTCGCAGTCCACCAACGACGTGTATCCCACCGCGGTCAAGATCGCGGCGGTGTGGGCGCTCCACGACCTGGTGGGCGCCCTGGGCGAGCTGCGCGAGGCGTTCCTGGACAAGGGGCGCGAGTTCGCGGACGTGCTCAAGATGGGGCGCACCCAGCTCCAGGACGCGGTGCCCATGACGCTGGGGCAGGAGTTCAACGCCTACGCCGTCACCATCGGCGAGGACATGGACCGCCTGGGCGAGGCCGCCGCGCTGATCCGCGAGATCAACATGGGCGCCACCGCCATCGGCACCGGCATCAACACCGACCCGCGCTACGCCGGCACCGTGCGCGCCACGCTGGAGCGGGCCACCGGGCTGGAGCTGATCACCGCGCCGGACCTGGTGGAGGCCACGCAGGACACCGGCGCCTTCGTGCAGCTCTCCGGGGTGCTCAAGCGGGTGGCGGTCAAGCTCTCCAAGATCTGCAACGACCTGCGGCTCCTGTCCTCCGGGCCGCGCGCCGGGCTCAACGAGATCAACCTGCCGGCCATGCAGCCGGGGTCGTCCATCATGCCGGGCAAGGTCAACCCGGTGATCCCCGAGGTGGTGAACCAGATCTGCTTCCAGGTGGTGGGCAACGACCTCACCATCACCATGGCCGCCGAGGCGGGGCAGCTCCAGCTCAACGTGTTCGAGCCGGTGATCGCCTTCAACCTGTTCCAGTCGGTGGACATGCTCACCCGCGGCGCCGTGGTGCTGCGGGAGCGCTGCGTGGTGGGGATCACCGCCAACCGCCAGCGGATGCTGGACATGGTGCACCACTCCATCGGGCTGGTGACGGCGCTGGTGCCGTACATCGGCTACGAGCGGTCGTCGGCGGTGGCCAAGGAGGCTTTGCAGACGGGGCGGGGGGTGTACGAGCTGGTGCGCGAGAAGGGGTGGCTGTCGCAGGAGCAGCTGAACGACATCCTCTCCCCGGTGGCGATGACCCATCCGCGCGCCATGCCGGCGGAGATCCCGGTGTCTTCCGAGCCGGTCGGCAAGTAGCTTGTTTCGCGGGAGCGGCCTGCGTCGTCGGGGCCGCTCCGGAGCCCGGCGGTACTGCTGCCGGTCTCCTACGCGGGTCGCGGAGCCCCGCCAAACTGCCGGCGGGTCTCCGCTCCGGCTCCGTGAGCCTCGCGCAAACAGCCGCGCGAGTCTCCCTCCGCAGAAGCTTTGGGGGACACTGCGGAACTGCGACCGGCAACCGCAGTTCTCCCCCTCTCCCGCTTGCG
>DASVQR010000089.1:0-2688 GCA_036389055.1 Longimicrobiaceae bacterium
AAGCCGAACCCTGGGAAGCCCTCCCCCGGCACGGGGGAGGGTGGCGGCGACGAAGCCGCCGGGTGGGGGCCCGACGACGCCAGCGCCACCCCCGCGTGAGGGATTTCGGCCCGGAGGGGCGAGACCCCAACGGCAGTATCGTTGGGGGCTCGACTCCGTTACGCAGCGTTGTTTGCTGCGTTACGGAGCCGAAGCCCGACCCCGGCGCCAGCCGGGGGCACGCCCGAACCCGCAGTTCAACGCCCTTCATGGAGCCCCCGTGTCGGATACGAACGGCGCCGCGGGCGGACCCAGGATCATCAACACCCCCGGGCCGGAAGGGATCTGGTCCCCCACGCGCACCAGGGCCTGTCCGTTCACCTGGACGCCGCCGGAGCCGCCCTGCCCGATGGGGAGCACGTAGGGAGCGCCGGACACGGAGTTGACCATCTGGCACAGGCTCCCGGTGGTGGCCAGCGGCATCCCGCCGGCCGTGGCGACGGCCTGCGTGACCACGGAGATCACCCCGGAGTCCGGGGGGCCGGCGGCGCCGGGGGTGAGCACCACCGCGCAGCCGATGGAGACGGGAGGTCCGGGCACGCGTGCCTCCTCAGGAAGCGCTGAAGCTGGTCATGCCGGCGAGCGAGACCTGGGCGCCCTTGACCTTTGCGGCGCTCTGCCCCTCGACGGTGGCGGACATCCCCTTCGCCGACAGGTCGCCGGTGGCGCTCAGCTTGATGGCGCCCTGCGCGTCCAGCTCGACGTCGGCCTGCGACTCGAAGCGGATCTTGCCTTTCGCTTTGATGACGACGTCGCCGTCCCGCGTGACTTCGATGGCGGTGTCGCCCAGGGTCACTTTCAGCGACTCGTCGTCCACCGTCACCGTGCTGCCGTTCTTCAGTTCCAGGTGGAAGCGGCGGGTGCCGGACTCCTGGTCGTCGGGCGGCTGGTAGACCACCTCGTGCGGCTTGGCCACGGGGGGATGGGCCTGGTCGTCGTACAGGCAGCCGACAGCCACGGGGGCGTTGAGGTCGCCGCCCACGAAGCTCACCAGCACCAGGTCGCCCTCGTTGGGGAGGGCGGAAAGGCCCAGCCGGGAGACGGCGACGGGGACGCGCTGCAATTCCACCCCGCTCTCGCGCAGCCTGACGTTGACCTGGTGGTTGGCCTTGCTGCCGTCGGCGTCGCGCGGAAAGGCCTGGGTGACCACGGCAAGCTCGGGGGCGCGCACGCGGGCCAGCTCGTCGCGCACGATGGCGCGCAGGGTGGCGATCAGGTCGGTCACGGGAGCAGCCCCCCCGGGAGGCCGCCGCCGCCGGCGCCCTCCACGTCCAGCGTGGTGGTGAAGCCGGCCCGCCCGTCCAGCACGTGCTCCACGCGCAGCACCCGCAGCGTCCCCGGGTCGCCGGTGGGGAGGCCGGCGGTCTCCACCAGGTCGCCGGGGCGCACCTCGGGGGCGCCGCGCAGCCGCAGCCGGCCGCGCACGGCGGCGCGCCCGGCCCGCGCGGCGAGCGCCTGCGCCACGGCCTCGGCGGCGTCGCGGGTGCGCACGGCGGCGGGGACGCGCAGCGAGCCGCCGGAGCCGGCGGGGGAGCGCCGCAGCCAGTGCCACTGCTCGGCGCCGGCCTCGCTGGCGGCGCCGTGGGCGGCCACCGCGGGCGCCGCGCGGGCGCTGCCGGCGGCGGCCGTCCAGGACAGCAGCTCGGCGCCGTGGCGGAAGGTGTGGTCGGCGCTCCCGGTGCGCGGCGGGACGAAGCGCAGCCCGCCGTCGGGCGCGGAGCCCAGGTCGGCGCCGGCGAGCGCCGCCAGCTCGCGCAGGTGGGCCCACACGGTGCGGCGGTCGTCCACGGCGTAGGCGGGGAGATCCAGGTCGCCGCCCACCTCGTCCACGGGGGCGGAGCCGGCCAGGTCGCGCACCACGTCGGCCACGGTCTGGTCCAGGTAGGTGCGCGACACCCGCTCCCTCCCCAGCGCCACCGTCCCCGCCAGCCCGTCCAGCACCACGCCGTCCGGCCCCGCGGACACCTCGGCCACCTCGCCGGCCCACACGTCCTCCTCCTCGCCCTCCTCGCCCAGCGCGATCGCCAGCGCGCTCCCCGGCGTCGCCGCCGCCAGCTTGGAGGCGGGCCACACCACCACCTCGGCGGGGTCGTGGGCGCCGCCTACGCCAAGCTCCACGCGCAGGCGGGCCACGGCGGCCTCGGCGGAGGTGAGGGCGCGGCCGTCCAGCGTGACCACGGCGCGGGGGCGGAAGCGGATCACGGGCCCACCCCCTCCAGGTCGATCCCCTGGCGGCGGGCCTCGCGGCGCAGCAGCCGGTCGATGCGCTCGGCCAACTCGGCCTCGTCCACCCGCGCGGCCACCACCCCGGCCGCCGGCTCCGCCGCGGCCGAGGGGAAGGTGGCGCCCCGCGGCGCCAGCACCTGCCCCGCCGCCTCCGCCCGCTGCGCCAGCCCGCGCAGCCCGCCCGGCGCCGCCACGGCCGCCGGCCGCGGCGCCCGCGCCGGGTCCGCCGTCTGCCCGTCCGCCCCGTCGCGCCGGGTCCCGTCCGCCGCCCCGAACGGATCCATCGCGGGAGGCGTGGTCCGGGCTCCGTCCGCCGGGACCAGCCTCCGCGCCGCCGCCGTCCGCACCCGCTCCAGCACCTCGTGCAGGTGCCCGTCGTCCCGCGCCGTCCGGTCGGTCGGCGGCGACGGAGGCGACGGCCGA
>DASVQR010000090.1:0-43360 GCA_036389055.1 Longimicrobiaceae bacterium
CTCCAGGATCTGGGCCTGGATGGTCACGTCGAGCGCGGTCGTTGGCTCGTCGGCGATCAGCAGCTTGGGGTCGCACGCCAGCGCCATGGCGATCATCACGCGCTGGCGCATGCCGCCCGAGAGCTGGTGCGGGTACTCGTCCACCCGCTGGTGCGGAATGGGAATGCCCACCAGCTGCAGCATCTCGATGGCGCGGGTGCGCGCGGCCTTCTTGCTCAGCCCCTGGTGAAGCCGCAGCGACTCCTCGATCTGGAACCCCACGGTGAACACCGGGTTCAGCGAGGTCATGGGCTCCTGGAAGATCATGGCGATGTCGTTGCCGCGGATCTGCCGCATCCGCGCCTCCGACGCCGTCGCCAGGTCCTCCACGCCGCCCTCGCCGCGGAACAGGATCTTCGACCCGGGCTCGATGCTGCCGGGGGGCTGCGGGATCAGCCGCATCACCGAGAGCGAGGTCACCGACTTGCCGCTCCCCGACTCGCCCACGATCCCCAGCGTCTCGCCCGGGTTCACGTGGAAGGAGACGCCGTCCACGGCGCGCGCCAGGCCGTTCTCGGTGCGGAAGTAGGTGCGCAGGTTCTCCACCTGCAGGATCGGTTCAGGCATCAACGGCTCTCGGTCGGTGAGTTGGGCGAATCCCGGCTGCGCCGGCACCGCGCTCTATTCGCTAAGCCACGAAACAACCGTGGCTAAGCGAACGGAGCCCCGCGGAAACTGCCCCGCGGGTCTCCGCCCTGCGGGTCACGATCGCTTTCGCGACCGCTCTTCACACCAGCCCCCACTGCTTCAGCACGCCCAGCAGCGGCGGGAGCGGGTCCTGCCACAGCCACTCCACCTGGATCCAGAGGCCCGGGAGCACCCGGCTCTCGAAGCGGCCCTGGATGTCGGGCAGGACCGCCTCGTACGTCCCGCGCTCCCCCAGGTGGTAGAACTCGGCCTGCCGGCGCTGCGGGTCCACCAGCCAGTACTCGCGGACGCCGGCCTGCTCGTACTCGTAGAACTTGTCGCCGCGGTCGCGGCCGCGGCTGTCCGGGCTGATGATCTCCACCACCAGGTCGGCGGGGCCCTCCACGAACGACGGCCTGATCCGGGCTGTGTGCTCCGGGGTCAGCACCATCACGTCGGGCTCGCGGGCGACGTCGCCCACCTTCATCTGGGCGGGAGCCAGAAGAACCGTCCCCGTCTGCCGCTGCTCACAGAAGATCTGGAACAGCGCGGACAGGAAGAGCGCGATCTGCTGGTGGCGCGGTGAGACCGGCGTCATCGGGACGACCTCGCCGTGCACCCACTCCGCGTGGACGCCGTCGTACGCCTTGAGGAAATCCTCGTACGACATGGCCGCGGACGACACCTGGACGGCCACGTCACGTCCTCAGCCGCGGGTCCAGCGCGTCGCGCAGGCCGTCGCCCAGCAGGTTGAAGGCGATCACCGTGAACACGATGGCCAGGCCGGGGAAGGTGGCGATCCACCAGGCGGTGACCAGCGCGTCGCGTCCGTCGGAGACCATGTTGCCCCAGCTTGGGGTGGGCGGCTGCACGCCGAGCCCCAGGAAGGAGAGCGACGCCTCGGTGAGGATGGTCTGGCCGATGCCCAGGGTGGCGGACACGATCACCGGGGCCAGCGTGTTGGGGATCACGTGCTTCAGGATGATGCGCCCGTCGCCCATCCCCAGGGCGCGGGCGGCCTGCACGAACTCGCGCTCGCGCAGCGACAGCACCTCGCCGCGGACGATGCGGGCCGTGCCCATCCACCCGGTGAGCCCCAGCACCGTCACCACCAGCCAGATGGAGGGCTCGAACAGGGCGATCACCACGATCAGCAGCACCAGGCGGGGGAAGGAGAGCATCATGTCGGTGAAGCGCATGAGCACCCCGTCCGTGATCCCCCCGTAGTAGCCGGCCACCGCCCCCAGCAGCGTCCCCAGCGTGATGCTGATCCCCACCGCGATGAAGCCGATGGACAGCGAGATGCGCGCCCCGTACAGCACCCGCGAGAAGATGTCGCGCCCGAACTTGTCGGTGCCCATCAGGTGCTCCGCCGAGGGCGGCAGGTAGCGCGTGAGCACGATGTCGCCCTGCGCCGCCGGGTCGAACGGGGCGATCAGCGGGGTGATGAGCGTGACCACGTACAGCAGGATCATGATGGCCAGCCCGCCCATGGCCATGCGGTTCTTGCGGAAGTGCCGCCCCGCGATGGCCCACTGCGAGTCGCCGCGGACGCGCTGCGCGCTCCGCCCCCGCCGCGCCACCCCCCGCACCGTCCACAGCACCAGCCCCAGCGCCATCAGCGCCAGCGTCGCCACTGCCAGGTACATGTCGACGGGCACCCGCCGCATCCCCGGCATCCCGACGATCCGCCCCCACGACAGGTAGGCGAGCCCCGCGATGAGCCCCCAGGCCAACACGAGCCCGGTGACGACCGTCCACGCCACCCCCTCCGCGCGGACCGGCGTACCCCCCGCCGCCCCCCGCGTATCGGGGAGCGGCTCGGGCGGCGAAGCTTCGACGTCAGGCGATGCGCGCATCAAGTTTTCCCGTCGACCAGTTCAGTTGCAGTTGCCGTTCACTCGGAGTACCACCCGCGAAAGCGATCGTGACCCGAAGGGCGGAGACCCGGCGGCTGTTTGCCGGGGCTCCGTTCGCTTAGCCACGGTAGTTTCGTGGCTTAGCGAATAGAGCGCGGTCCCGGCGCAGCCGGGATTCGCCCGAACCCACGCCCGAATCCCTAGTCGTTCCGAATCCGCGGATCCACCACCGCGTACAGCACGTCCGAGATCAGGTTGCCGAAGATCACGATCGCCGCGATCACGAACGACGTGGCCATCACCAGCGGGTAGTCGCGCTGGAAGATCGCGTCCACGATCAGCCGCCCCATCCCCGGCCAGGAGAAGATGGTCTCCACCAGCACCGCGCCGGAGAGCAGGAACGGCAGGTACAGCCCCAGCAGCGTGACGATGGGGATCAGCGCGTTCCTCAGCGCGTGCTTGAAGATCACCGTCCGCTCCGAGAGCCCCTTCGCCCGCGCCGTCCGGATGAAGTCCTGGTGGATCACCTCCAGCATGGAGCCGCGCATGTAGCGCGCGACCCCCGCCGCCGAGCCGATCCCCAGCGCCACCGCCGGGAGGAACAGGTGCTCCAGCCGGTCCACCAGCTGCGCGCCGGGCGGCAGGTACTCCGCCCCCACGCTCATCATCTGCGCGGCGGGGAACTGGAGCCAGGTGGGGAGCCCCCACTGCGAGGCCTTGAGCGAGAAGAGCAGGATCAGCATCAGCGCGAGCCAGAAGCTCGGCATGCTGTAAAAGAACAGCGCCAGAAAGGTGAGGACGTTGTCGGCCAGCGAGTACTGGCGGACCGCCTGCACGATCCCGATCAGCATCCCCAGGATGAAGATGATGACCAGGGAGATCAGCGTGAGCTGCAGGGTGTTCCAGAGCGTCTCGGGGAGGATCTCCGAGATGGGCCGCATCTGCCCGAAGGAGTAGCCGAAGTCGCCGCGGAGGAAGGCGCTCAGCCACTTGAAGTACTGCACGTGCAGCGGCTGGTCGAGCCCCAGGTTCCGCCGCATCTGCTCGATCACCTCGGGCGACACGTTGGGGTTGAAGAACCGCGCCGTGGGGTCGCCGGGAGCGAGGTGGATGATGAAGAAGATGATCGTCAGGATCCCCAGGAGCAGGGGGATCGAGCCGAGCAGCCGGCGCAGCAGGTATCCGATCAAGCGAGTCGCTCCTCCCTATGCACGTTCACCCGGGCGCGGGCCGAGCCGCGCGTTTCCACCGCTCGCAGAATTCGGACCGAAAACATAGCCGGCGCCCCGCGACGCGCAAACGAAGCGGCCCCCGCCGCGTGGCGGGGGCCGCTCCCGGGGCCGGCGCGGGGGCTCAGCGCGCCGCGGTGTCGGACGGGGACGGGGCCGCGGCGCCGCGCTGCGCGCCGCCGCGCACCCACCACTCCCAGGCGTTCTGGTAGGCGCCGTAGGTGTCGATCTTGATCCCCTGGAGCCGGTTGTTGACGCCGTCGATCTGGTCGAAGTAGTACAGCCAGGTGTACGGCTGGTCGCGCGCCATCTGCTCGGCGGCCGCCTTCCACAGGGGCACGGCCGCCTCCTCGGTGGGCTGCGCCAGCGCCTCCTCGAAGAGCTGCGTGACGCGCGGGTTGTCGTAGGAGACGTAGTTGTACGGGCTGTCCTTGCCCCACAGCTCGGTGAGGTCCGGGCTCAGCCCCACCCCCCAGTTCCCCACCACGGCCTCGAACTGCTTCTCCCGGGTACGGTCCTGGAAGGTGTTGAACTCCAGCTGCTGGAGCCGCGCGTCCACCCCGATGCGCTTCCACTGCTGCTGCACGATCTGCTGGATGTCGGAGCGGCGCTGGTTGCCGGAGTTGGTCAGCAGGGTGAAGCGGAACGGCCTGCCGTCCTTGTCCAGCACCCCGTCGCCGTCGCTGTCGCGCCACCCCTTGGAGGCCAGGATCCGCTTCGCGCCGGCGGTGTCGAAGGGGAGCGCCGGCATCCGCTGCGGGTCGTACAGGTTCTTGAAGATGGGGGCGTAGGGGCCCGACGCCTGCACGGCCACCCGCTCCATCTGCAGGGCGCGGATCAGCGCCGGGACGTCGATGGCCATCCCCAGCGCGCGGCGGACCTCCGGGTCGGCGAAGGGCTCGAAGGCGCGCGGGTTGTAGGCGATGTAGTCGTAGTAGCGCTTCTGCTCGTACTCGAAGCGCACGTCCGGGGCCGAGCGGCGGATCCGCTCCACCTGGTCGGCGGGGACGGGGCGCGCGAAGTCCACCCTCCCGGTCTCCAGCTCCACCAGGCGCGTGGTGGGCTCGGGGACCACGCGCACCACGATGCGGTCCAGGTTGGGGCGGACGGGGAAGTGCGGGTTGGGGACGAAGACGATCTGCTGCCCCTGCTGCCAGCTCGCGATCATGAACGGCCCGCTCACCACCTGGTTGGCGCTGTCCGGCCGGACCAGGCGCGGGTGGGTGCGGAGCTGCGCCGGGTCCGACCCCTCGTACGCGTGCCGCGGGGCGATCGGGAGCCCGGCGTGGTACAGCATCTCCGGGTAGCGGCGCTTGAAGTGGAAGACGACGGTGGAGTCGTTCTCCGCCTTCACCGAGTCGATCTGGCGCAGGTAGTCCTGGCGCGGCGAGGCCACCCGCGGGTCGCCGGCCATCTCGTACGTCCACACCACGTCGCCCGCGGTGAGGGGCCGGCCGTCGGACCACTTGAGCGCCGAGCGCATGCGGAAGCGGATCGCCGCGGAGTCCGGGCGGGCGTACTCCCAGTGCCAGGCGATCGCCATGGGGTTGTCGTGCGACGTCAGGTACGCGGTGCGCCCGTCCCGCCACGCGCTGCGGAGCAGGGGCATGTACATGATGTCCACCATGTCGGCGTCCACGATCCCCTCGAACACCAGCGGGTGCGGCTTGTCGATGTCGGACAGCTCGGCCATGATCGCCGTGCCGCCCCGCTGCACCCCGCCGCGCGCCTTCTCCGCGCCGGCCTTCGCGGCCCCGCCGCCCTCCTCTCCTCGGTCGCCGCAGGCGGCCGCCACCGCCGCCAGCACCAGGGCGGGCGCCGCCCTCCGGAACCACGTCTGCGCGTGTCGCATCATCTCACGTTGAAGTCTCGGGTTTGCCGCCCGGCCGGGCGCCGGGCTGGATCCACCACTCGGCCACGCCCACGAAGTCGCCGCGGGCGTCGGGCTTCACGTTGCGGAGGCGGTTGGACACCCCCTCCAGCCGCTCCTGGAAGTACAGGAAGGTGTAGGGCTGCCCCTCGGCGATGCGCCGCTGGTAGCGGCTCCACAGCGGCTTCGCCGCGGCGCGGTCCACCACCCGGGCCAGCGAGTCGCGCAGCCGGTCGGCCTGCGGGTCGCAGTAGGCCACCCACTGGTACAGGCCCTCCAGCTTGTCGCAGGCGAACAGGTCCGCGTCGTCCGGGCGGAACTCGGTCACCCACCCCATCACCACCGCGTCGAACTCGCGCGTGGTGTTGAGCTGGTCGATGAGCGTGCCGAACTCCACCAGCGTGGGCTGCGCGTCCACCCCCACCCGGCGCAGGTCGGACTGGATCACCTCGGTGATGTCCTTGCGCTCCAGGTTGCCCTGGTTGGTCTTGAGCTGGAAGCGGAAGGGCTCGCCCCGCGCGTTCTCCACGATCCCGTCGCCGTCGCGGTCGCTCCACCCGGCCTCGGCCAGCAGGCGCTTCGCCCCCTCGGGGTCGAAGTCCAGCCCCGCGGCGGCGGTGGAGTCGTACTGCCAGAAGATGCGGGGGACCGAGGAGCGGGCCACCTCGCCGTGGCCGTACAGCACGCCGTCGATGATCCCCTGCTTGTTGACCGCCATGGTGAGGGCGCGCCGCACCCGCGGGTCGCGGAAGCGCTCCTGCCGGGCGTTCCACCCGACGAACACGTACGAGCGGAAGGGAAAGGTGACCAGCCGCGCCACGCCGGACTGCTCCAGCCGCGGCGTCTGCTCCGGGGTCACCTGGACGTAGTAGTCCACGCGGCCGGTGAGCAGCTCGGTGAGGCGCGCGGTGGCGTCCGGGATGACGCGGATCACCAGCCGGTCCAGGTACGGGCGGCCGCCCAGCGCCTCCGGGTAGTCGCGGTTCGCCTCGAAGGTCCAGCTCTGCCCCGGCTCGCGCGACACGAAGCGGAACGGCCCGTTCCCCAGCGGCTGCCGGGTGCTGAAGGGGTGGTTCTTGAGCTCCGCCGGGGCCACCCCGCCCAGCACGTGCCGCGGCACCGCGAAGAAGGTGCGCCACGGGTCCAGGTACTCGGCGTGGGGCTGCATCTTCACCCGGAAGGTGAAGGAGTCCGGCACGCTCGCCTCGCCGTAGTGGGCCCAGAACGACGAGTTGGCGTACCCCGTGGCGGGATCGCGGGCCAGGTCGTAGGCGAGCTTGAGGTCGTGGGCGGTGGTCCTCCTCCCGTCGTGCCAGCGGACGTCGTCGCGCAGGTGGAAGGTGAGCTCCGTGGTGTCGGCGTTCAGCTCCCACGACCTCGCCAGCGCCGGCTGCGGCTGGAACCGCTCGTCGTACCGGATCACCGGGGTGAACAGGACGAACATGTTCACCTGGTTGGCGTTGTTGTCGGTCGAGGTCAGCGGGTTGATGTCGGCGATGTCCTGGCCCAGGGCGGCGACGGCGGTCCCTCCGAACCGCTCCGCCTCGGGCACCTGCGGGTCCCCGCCGGCGGAGTCGGCGGCGCCGCGGTCGCCCCCGCACGCGGCGAGGGCGAGGGCGACGAGGAGGGCGGGGAGCGCTCGCGGCTTGGTCATGGCAGCACACGTCCGGGCGTTTCGCGGCGGCGGCCGGCCGGCCGCCGCGCGCCCCCGGCGGGGGCGCCCTGACGTGTACTGTGTTCCGCTACAGCGAGTTCCGCGGGCTCACCGGCCGCCGCCGCGGAGCCACCAGCGGGGCGCGCTCACCAGCTCGCCGCGCGCGTCCGTCTCCACGCCCTGCAGGCGCGGGCCCACGCCCACCAGCTCCTCCGTCCAGTACAGGAGGGTCAGCGGCTGGTCCTGCTGGAGCACCTGCGAGAACTGCGTCCAGCTCTGCTTGGCGCGCGCGGGGTCCGACTCGCGCAGGGCGGTCTGCACCAGCTGGTCCGCCTGCGGGTTGCAGTAGCCGGTGCGGTTGGGGGACAGCCGCTTGCGGGCCTCCTCGCAGGAGAAGAGCGGCGAGGGGTCCGGCCGGAAGTAGTCCCAGCTCCAGTTGGTGAGGATGGCGTCGTAGTCCCTGGCCTTGTGCTGCTGGAGCATGGTCTGGAACTCGACGGTGCGGATGTCCACCTGGGCCCCCGCCTGGCGCAGCTGCCGCTGCATCACCGTGGCGATGTCCTGGAACAGCTGGTTGGCCGCGTTGGTGACGAGGGAGAAGCGCAGCGGCCGCCCCCCCTTCTCCAGGATCCCGTCGCCGTCCGTGTCCTGCCACCCTGCTTCCTGGAGGAGCCGCTTCGCCCCGGCCGCGTCGAAGGGGAGCGGCTGGAGCCCCGGGTTCATGGGGCTGAAGGGGGGGATCACGGCGCCGGCCGGCTCCGCGAACCCGAACATCAGCGCCTGGATCAGCTCCGGCCGGTTGATGGCCATGGTGAGGGCGCGGCGCACCCGCGCGTCGCGGAACGGCTCCCGCTCGTTGTTCCAGCCGACGTAGGTGAACTCGCGCGAGGGGAAGCTCTGCACCTCCGGCCCGCCCGCCTGCTTCTGCACCTGCTGCGCCTCGGCGGGGAGGATGGACAGGTCCATGTCCATGGCCCCGTTGGTCAGCTCGGTCAGCCGGGTGGTGGCCTCGGGGACGATGCGGAAGACCGCGCGGTCCAGCTTGGGGCGGCCGCCCAGGGCCTGCGGGAACTGCGGGTTCGCCTCCAGCATCAGCTGCTGGCCCTGCCTCCACTCCCCGAACTTGAACGGGCCGCTCCCCACCGGCTTGAGGTTGTACGGGGCGCGGGACAATTCGGCGGGGGCGACCCCCTGGAGGAGGTGCCTGGGGACCGGCGCCCACCAGAACCCTTCCAGCGGCGACGCGTGCGGCGCCGTGAAGCCGAAGCGGATGGTGCGCGGATCGACCACCGTCGCCGACTTCACCATGTTGAGGTACGCGGCGATGATCCCCGCGGCGCTCTCGGGGTTCTTGGCGAGGTCGAAGGTGAACTTGACGTCGTCGGCGGTCACCGGCTTGCCGTCGTGCCAGGTGACCCCCTGGCGCAGCGTGAAGGTCACGGACGTGTCGGACAGCTGCCAGGACTCCGCCAGGTACGGCTGCACGTTCAGCTTCTCGTCGTACTGCACGAGCGGGGTGAACAGCATGTGCTTGATGACGTCGTCCGTGACCGTGGCGCTGTTGGTGACCGGGTTGAAGCCCCCGAAGTCGGAGCGCACGCCGATCACCGCGGTCCCCCCCTGCTGCGGGGCGCCCGCGTCGCCGCCCTGGCCGCCGCCACCCCCGGCGTCGCCCCCTCCACCGCACGCGGCGAGCAGGAACGCCGCCGCCACCCACCCCAGCCTGGACGCTGTCGTCATGCGCATACTTCCCCCCGAGGGACGTTTCGGCGTGACCGCAGGCGGGCAACTTACGCGCGCCACGCGGCCGGGAGCAAGCCGCTCAGTGATGCCAGGTCCATGCCGGGTCCGCGAAGCGCGCGGCGTGCAGCGCCGCGCCCGCGCGCTCCGCGGCGGACAGCTCCGCGGGCTCCGGCGCGGCGCCGAGCTCCTCCTCCCACCCCGCCCCCAGCGCCGCCGTGAGCCGCTCCCACGCGGGGAGCGGGCTGCACAGCTCCGCCAGGCTGATCGGCGTCTCCCCCTCCTCCGCCGGGCCGGCGCCCAGCGTCCACGCCCGCACCTCGCGCTGGTCGCCCTCCAGCAGCAGCGAGCCGTGCTGCAGGAGCACGCCGCCCTCGCGGAACTGGGCGCTCCCCACCAGCTTGCGCCCGCCCACCACCACCTCGCCCTCGGCGGGCTCCTTGAAGCACGGCGCCAGCGACGGCACCGCCGCCCGCGCCCCCGTGCGCGGCTGGAGCGCCGCCGCCACCCCCAGCCGCCGCAGCCCGGCCACCAGCGCCCGGCTGATCGCGGCGTAGGCGGCCCGCGGCCCGCCCAGCGCCCCGTCCGCCGCCACCACCGAGTAAGTCAGCTCCCGGTGGTGCAGCACGGCCCGCCCGCCGGTGGGCCGGCGCACCACCTCCACCCCCGCCGCGCGCAGCGCGTCCAGGTCGTAGCGCCCCGCCGCCGGCTGGTTCCTCCCCAGCGACAGGCAGGGCGGATCCCAGCGGTAGAAGCGCAGCACGGGCGGCGCGCCGCCGCGCACGCCGTCCATCAGCGCCGCGTCCACCGCCATGTTCCAGGCGCCGGGGGCCGGCGGGGTGTCGAGGAGACGGAACTGCATGAGGGAATAGGGAACAGGGAACAGGGAACAGGGAACAGGGGACAGCCTGCAACTGCGGACGGCAGGGGCTGCCGTTGCCGTTGGGGGCTGTTCCCTGTTCCCTTGGGTGGTGGACGGGGCAGTCGGGGCGGATTCCCTGTTCCCTAGATCTCGGTGGTGCCGCCGGGCTGGAGGACGCGCAGCTCGGCGCGGCCGCCGAGCATGCGGCGGAACTCCTCGGTGTCCTGCTCGATCAGCGGAAAGGTGTCGTAGTGCATGGGGATCACCACGCGCGGCTCGATGAACTCCACGGCGCGGGCGGCGTCCTCGGGGCCCATGGTGAAGTTGTCGCCGATGGGGAGGATGGCCACGTCCACCTGGCCGCGCAGCAGCTGCATGTCCAGCGTGAGCGCGGTGTCGCCGGCGTGGTACAGGCGGGTGCCGGAGTTCAGCGTCACCAGGAAGCCGCCCGGCGTCGCCGTGTACCGGCCGTGCTTGTCGCCGTGCACCGTGCCGGTGTGGTGGGCGATGGTCATCTTGACCCGCCCGAAGGGGAAGCGGTGCGCCCCGCCGATGTTCATCCCGTGGACGTTCTTTGCGCCCTCCTCCCCGGCGAAGCTGGCCACCTCGAAGGTGGAGACCACCGTGGCGCCGGTGCGCTTTGCGAGGTCCACCACGTCGGCGAAGTGGTCGGAGTGCCCGTGGGTCACCAGGATGAAGTCCAGCTCCCTGATGTCCTCCGCCTGGATGTCGGCCTTGGGGTTGCCGCTCAGCCAGGGGTCGATGATGGTCCGCGCGCCGTCGTCGGTGTGCAGCGAGAAGGTGGAGTGTCCGTGCCAGGTCAGCTTCGCCATGGGTGTCCTCCGGTGGGGCGGTGAATCGCGACTCGGTGGAGATGGGGACGAAAAAAGAGCGGCGCAGGCTCCGCGCCCGCGCCGCTCCCGGCTTCCGGATCTCAGCCGCCGACGTGGCCGCCGTACGCCGCGGCGTCCATGAGCCCGTCCAGCGCGGAGGCGTCGGACAGGCGCATCTTCACCATCCACCCCTCGCCGTACGGGTCGCTGTTCACCAGCGCGGGGTTGGCGTCCAGCGCGCCGTTGACCTCCACCACCTCGCCCGCCACCGGCGAGTACAGCTCGGAGACCGCCTTGACCGCCTCGATGGTCCCGAACACCTGCATCGCCTGGAAGCTGTCGCCCACCTTGGGGAGCTCCACGAACACCACGTCGCCCAACTCGCCCTGCGCGTAGTCGGTGATCCCCACCGTCACGACGTCGCCGCCGTCGCTCTTCACGTACTCGTGCTCCTTGGTATAACGCAGGTCCTGCGGGACGTTGGCCATGGTGCGGGTCCTCCACGGGAGATTTTCGGGCCGAGATGCTCGCTCGCCGGGAGAATAGGAGCGGGGCGGGGGGGAGTCAAGCGAGGCGGGGTGTAGAGCGTCCGGCGGAAGCGCGGCTGGGACTTCCGGCTTGCTGAACTTCCCGGATCAGAGCAGGTTTGGACGGTCGTTGGGCTGCGATGCGGCGTACGGCGTGCCCGGGTGCGCCTGTGCGGTGACACGGCTTGCCGTTCGGGCACTGAACCGCCGATCGGTCACAAGGAGAGGAAACGTGGATCCAGGCTATGCGCTGGAACTCCAGGCACCGGAGGCGGTGCCCAGGCACACGCGCTTCATCGAGAGGCTCGTCCTCCGGAACTACAAGAGCATCGCCGCATGCGACGTCGCACTCGCCAGGCTTACCTACCTGGTCGGCCCCAACGGCTCCGGCAAGAGCAACTTTCTGGATGCGCTCCGCTTCGTCACGGATGCTCTCCGGATCTCGTTGGACCACGCGCTTCGCGACCGCGGTGGGATCAAGGAGGTACGTAGGCGCTCGACCGGCCATCCGAAGCACTTCGGGATCCGGATCACGTTTCGCCTTCCCGACGGGTCACGGGGCCACTACGCGTTCGTCGTAGGCTCGAAAGCCAAGGAGAGCCGGGCACTGCAGGGGGGATACTTCGTCCAGCACGAGGAATGCACCGTCCGGCACGGCATCACGGGACGGGTGATCGGCCATTACTCGGTGATGGACGGACGCGTTGCGGACAGCAGCGTCCCTACGCCCCCTGCTGCTGCAAGGGACCGGCTGTACCTCGTGAACGTGTCGGGTCTGCCGGAGTTCCGGCCGGTTTACGATGCGCTCTCCAGCATGGGGTTCTACAACCTGAACCCCGACGTCATCCGCGAGCTCCAGTCTCCCGATCCCGGGCTTCTCCTGGCCCGCGACGGCAGCAACGTCGCGAGCGTTCTGGAGACTCTCGCCAACCGCAGCCCCGATGTGCGCGCCCGGATCGAGGAGTACCTGTCCAAGATCGTGCCCGGCGTCAGCGGTGTCGACCCCATCATGGTGGGACCCAAGGAAACCCTCGAGTTCCGGCAGGAGGTGAGTGGGTCGAAGGATCCCTGGCGATTCATTGCCGCGAACATGTCGGATGGGACCCTTCGGGCGCTCGGGATCCTGATCGCTCTGTTCCAGAACGGGGGGTCCGACGGTCCGGGCGTACCGTTCGTGGGGATCGAGGAGCCGGAGACGGCGCTGCACCCCGCCGCCGCCGGAGTCCTGACGGACAGCCTGGCGGACGCAAGCGAGCACACCCAGGTCGCCGTCACGAGCCACAGCCCGGAACTGTTGGCGAACGAGGAGATCCCGGACGACGCGATCCTGGCGGTCGTCTCCCGGCGAGGCGAAACCAAGATCGGGCCGCTCGACGCCGCGGCACGCGGCGCGCTCCGCGGCCACCTGTTCACCGCCGGAGACCTCCTCCGCATGGACCAGCTCCAGCCCGATCCCAAAGCGACCGACATCAACCCGGACCAGCTCGCCCTTTTCGGAGACGGTGAGGACTGACGTGCGAATTTCCTGCATCGTCGAGGGACACGGCGAGACGGAGGCACTCCCCATCCTGCTGCGTCGGCTGCGCGACGTCATCGCTCCGGAGCTGCCCCTCGACGTCCGCAAGCCGATGCGAGTTCCCCGGTCGAACCTTGCCAGGGAAGAGGATCTGAAAAGATACGTCGAGCTGGCCATGGCTCAGATCGACGAGGATGGAGGAGTGCTGGTGCTGCTGGACGCGGACGACGACCTTCCATGCGAGCTGGGTCCGCGCCTGCTCGGGTTCGCGCAGCAGGTAAGGCCCGACCGCCGGGTCCGGGTCGTGGTGGCCGAGCGGGAATTCGAAGCGTGGTTCCTGGCCGCGGCTGAATCGCTCCGGGGCCGTCGTGGCCTGTCCGCGGACCTGTCGGCACCCGAGCACCCGGAGGCCATTCGCGACGCCAAGGGGTGGCTCACTCGTCATCTTGCCGGCAGGTCGTACAGGGAGACCATCGACCAGCCGGCACTCGCTGCCGTTTTCGACATCGCCGGAGCCCGCCGCGCGAAGTCGTTCGACAAGCTCTACCGCGACGTAGAAAGCCTGCTTCTTCAGCGGTGAGCGGAGCAGGGGAGGAACGCGAAGCAGGACGCAACCAGAGCCCCCTCTCCCGGTCGCCGGGAGAGGGGGCTCATTTCGCCAGGACCGCGCGGAGCGGTCCTCAGCACTCCACCGTCGCCTGGCAGATGTTGTAGCGGCTGTTCACCGGCTCGGTGGGCAGGGGGTCGGAGGTGTAGGTGGCGTACGAGCCCTGCTCCGCGAGGCGGCGCACGGTCTCCCGGTTGAGGCGAAGCCGGGGAAGGGCGGGTCGAGTCGGCATGGGTCGCTCCTGTGGGTGAGGGTCGACGGGCGGAGATCCGCGGGCGCGGACCTCCGTTGGGGATCGCTACGCCGTCTCGCAGCCGCCGTCGCAGAGGCTCAGGCGGCTGGGGCCGCAGAACGCGGTGTCGCCGGGCTGGGCCACCGGGTCGGTCGCGACCCGGCCCGGGGCGGGGGCGCCGAGGCGGCGCAGGGTCTCGCGGTGCAGACGGAGCTGGGGTCGCTGGGCTTTCGGCATGTCTCCTCCTTTCCTGATCGGGATGAAAACGGCCGGGATGCCGATGAGGCGATTCGTCGGCCCGGACCGCGCGGACCATGCGGCTACGGGAATACGATGCAGACGTCGGGGTGCGTGGGCGCGCACCCGAACTGCGTGCAGCCCAGGGTGATGTCGCAATCCCGGGTCTCGGGGGCGGGGAACGTGCACCGTTCAGATTCTATCAGCCCCGTCGCACGAGGGCGGGCGGTGAGGGTGCGGACGGTCTCGCGGTGCAGGCGGAGCCGGGGAGCGCGGGGAGTGGCGGGCATGGAGCCTCCAGGTGAAGGGAAGAGGAGCGCCGTCTCGCGACGGCGCCCGGGAGCCGGCTACGCCTGGGGGCCGCCGGCGGCCCTCGTCCGCGGCTTCGGGGTCAGCCGGTGACGGGCACGCACTCGGTGCGGGGCTGGGTGTAGACGCAGATCTCCTCGGTCCGGAACCCGGCCGCGGGCTCGCCCGGCCGGACGGTGAGGTGGCGGACGGTGTCGCGGTGCAGGCGGAGCCGGGGAGCGCGGGCAGTTGTGGCGGACATGGATTCTCCGGGTGGAGGGACAAGGAGAGCTGGTCGGCCGGCCGGGCTCACGCCGACGTGCAGCCGTTCGAGTCGCAGAGGCTGTCGCGGCTGGGGCCGCAGAGCGCGGTGTCGCCGGTCAGGGGCTGGTCGGTCGCGCTCCGACCCTGCGGGGAAGCGCCGAGGCGGCGCAGGGTCTCGCGGTGCAGGTGGAGCCGGGGAGCACGGGCGCTGGTGGTGGGCATGCGGCCTCCGGGTGATTGGAAGGTGAAGGCGTGGTGCGGCACGTCGGCCCCGATCAGGCAGGGCCCAGCCGGTCGGGCTGCCGGCAGCTGCTCAGCTCGGACCCGCCGCACTCGGGGCACCGGGACATCGCCGTGTAGGGGTAGGCCGCCGGAGCCTGCTCGGTGAGCGACCGGACCGTCTCGCGGTGCAGGCGGAGCTTGGGACGCTGGGTCTTGGGCATGGTGTCTCCCGGTGGATGGAGATGAAGGACGGCTCCCGGCTAGCCGATGGTGGTCTCGCAGCCCGTCTCCATGCGGCTGGGCCCGCACAGCGCGGTGTCGCCGGACCGCACCGGGTCGCTCCCGAGCAGCTTGGGGGTGGGGACGAGGAGGTGCAGGGTTTCCCGGCTCAGGCGGAGCGTGGGACGCTGGTTCTTGGGCATGGTGCGGTCTCCAGGGAAGGATGGGACGAAGGTCCGTGACGCTTAACGCATACTTTCAGACAGTAATCCCCGGCGCCCCCGGTGTCAACGCTTCCGCGCGGGCCCGGCAGGCCGGCGGACGCCGGCCTGCCGGACGGCGATGTAAGTATCTGGATAGGATCGTCTTAGGGAGTATTCGCGAGAACGCCCCTTGACCTGCGGTGTAGGATTCTGTCCGGTTTGCCAACCGGGCGGCTCTTCGGTAAGTTTGCGGCGCTTCCGGCACGACAGTCACCCGGCCGCGCGGGGCGGAGCCCGTTCCCGCGGTCTTGAGCATTTCCGCGACCTCGCATGACCACCAAGAACAGAAGCCTGCTCCGTCACACGGACACCTTCGTCCGGCGGCACATCGGCCCGGACGAGGCGGAGGTCCGGCAGATGCTGGACGCGCTGGGCTACGGTTCGCTCGACGCGCTGATCGACGCCACCGTCCCCGGCTCCATCCGCATGCGCCGCCCGCTGGCGCTCGGCCCGGAGCGCAGCGAGTACGAGCTGCTCGCCGAGCTGCGCGAGATGGTGGGCGAGAACCAGGTGTTCCGCTCGTTCATCGGGATGGGGTACCACGACTGCATCGTCCCCCCGGTGATCCAGCGCAACATCCTGGAGAACCCGGGCTGGTACACGCAGTACACGCCCTACCAGGCCGAGATCGCGCAGGGCCGGCTGGAGGCGCTCCTCAACTTCCAGACGATGGTGGTGGACCTGACCGGGCTCCCCATCGCCAACGCCTCGCTGCTGGACGAGGGGACCGCCGCCGCCGAGGCGATGGCCATGGCGTACGGGATCTCCGGCGCCGAGGACCGCAACACCTTCTTCGTGTCGCGGGACTGCCACCCGCAGACGGTGGAGGTGGTGAGGACCCGCGCCCGCGCCCGCGGCCTGGACGTGCTGGTGGGCGACCACGAGGCGTTCGACTTCTCGGTCCCCGTGTTCGGCGTGCTGCTCCAGTACCCGGCCACCGACGGCGGCGTCGCGGACTACCAGCCGTTCGCGCAGCGGGCCCGCGAGGAGGGCGCCACCGTGGTGGTCGCCGCCGACCTGCTGGCGCTGACGCTGCTCACGCCCCCGGGCGAGTGGGGCGCCGACCTGGTGGTGGGGACCACGCAGCGCTTCGGCGTGCCGCTGGGCTACGGCGGCCCGCACGCGGCGTTCTTCGCCTGCCGCGACGAGTACAAGCGCCAGATCCCCGGCCGCATCATCGGCGTGTCCACCGACGCGCTGGGCGGGCCGGCGCTGCGCATGGCGCTCCAGACCCGCGAGCAGCACATCCGCCGCGAAAAGGCGACCAGCAACATCTGCACGGCGCAGGTGCTGCTGGCGGTGATGGCGGGGATGTACGCCGTGTACCACGGCCCGAACGGCCTGCGGGAGATCGGCGAGCGCGTGCACCTGCTGGCCGCCATCCTGGCCGAGGGCGCAAAGCGGCTGGGCTACCGCGTGGTCCACGAGACCTTCTTCGACACGGTGCGGATCGACGTGGGCACCCGCGCCGAGACGGTGATGGCCGCCGCGCGCGACCGCCGCATCAACCTGCGCCGCTACGACGACACCTCGGTGTGCGTTGCGCTGGACGAGACGGCCGGCGTGGAGGACCTGGAGGCGCTGTTCGAGGCGCTGGGCCGCGGCGCGAAGCCGGGCTTCACCGTGGACGAGCTGGTGGACGGGGCGGACACGGAGATCCCGGCGCCCTTCGCGCGGGAGAGCGGGTACCTGGCGCACCCCGTGTTCAACCGCTACCACTCCGAGACGGAGATGCTGCGGTACATCCGCACGCTGGAGTCGCGCGACCTGTCGCTGACGCACTCCATGATCCCGCTGGGGTCGTGCACCATGAAGCTGAACGCCACCGTGGAGATGTTCCCGGTGTCGTGGCCGGAGATCAACAAGCTGCACCCCTTCGCCCCGCGCGAGCAGACCCGGGGGTACCAGGCGCTGTTCCGGGAGCTGGAGGCGGACCTGGCGGAGATCACCGGCTTCGCGGCGGTGTCGCTGCAGCCCAACGCGGGCTCGCAGGGCGAGTACGCCGGGCTGCTCTGCATCCACGACTACCACCGCAGCCGCGGCGAGGGGCACCGCGACGTGTGCCTGATCCCGCAGTCGGCGCACGGCACCAACCCGGCCAGCGCGGTCATGGCGGGGATGAAGGTGGTGGTGGTGGGCACCGACGCGGACGGCAACGTGGACCTGGACGACCTGCGCGCCAAGGCCGCCCAGCACGCGGACCGCCTGTCGGCGCTGATGGTGACCTATCCGTCCACGCACGGGGTGTTCGAGGAGGGGATCCGCGAGGTGTGCGACATCGTGCACCGGCACGGTGGGCAGGTCTACATGGACGGCGCGAACATGAACGCCCAGGTGGGGCTCTGCCGCCCCGGCGACTTCGGCGCGGACGTGTGCCACCTCAACCTGCACAAGACGTTCTGCATCCCGCACGGCGGCGGCGGCCCGGGGATGGGCCCCATCTGCGTGGCGGAGCACCTGGCCCCTTTCCTCCCCGGCCACGCGGTGGTGCCGGTGGGCCAGGGCGAGGGCGGCGAGGTGTCGGCGGCGCCGTGGGGGAGCCCCAGCATCCTCCCCATCTCCTACGTCTACATCAAGCTGATGGGGGCGGAGGGGCTGACGCAGGCGACGCGGGTGGCGATCCTGAACGCCAACTACATCGCCCACCGGCTGGAGGAGCACTACCCGGTGCTGTACCGCGGGCGGAGCGGCACCGTGGCGCACGAGTGCATCGTGGACCTGCGGCAGCTCAAGGCGTCCGCCGGCATCGAGGTGGAGGACGTGGCCAAGCGGCTCATGGACTACGGCTTCCACGCGCCCACCGTCTCGTTCCCGGTGGCGGGGACGCTGATGATCGAGCCCACGGAGAGCGAGGCTCTCTCCGAGCTGGACCGGTTCTGCGAGGCGATGATCGCCATCCGCGAGGAGATCCGGCAGGTGGAGCTGGGGATTCTGGACCGCCGGGACAACCCGCTCAAGAACGCGCCGCACACGCAGGCCGTGGTCATCGCGGACGAGTGGAGCCACGCCTACACGCGCGAGCAGGCGGCGTACCCGGCGCCGTGGGTGCGGGAGCGGAAGTTCTGGCCGCACGTGTCGCGGGTGAACAACGCTGCCGGGGACCGCAACCTGGTCTGCTCGTGCCCGCCCATCGAGGCGTACGCGACGGTCTGATTTCGACTGCTTTGAACGACGGGTTCGGGCGTGCCCCCGGCTGGCGCCGGGGTCGGGCTGCGGCTCCGTAAGCGAGCAAACTACGCTCGCTAACGGAGTCGAGCCCCGCCAAACTGCCGGCGGGTCTCGCCCCTTCGAGCCGACATCCCTCACGCGGGGCTGGTGCTGGCGTCCGCTGGGGCGGCCCCCTCACCCCCCGGCCCCCTCTCCCCCGCAAGCGGGGGAAAGGGGGAGCAAGACGATCCCGAACCCCGGACAGCCCTCCCCCGGCACGGGGGAGGGTGGCGGCTCTCAGGCCGCCGGGTGGGGGCCAGCGGACGCAGCCCCCCGCCCGTTCACGCACGAGAAAAGCCCCTCCCCTGCTTGCGGGGGAGGGGTTTGGGGAGGGGGCCTGACGCCCCGCCGGGCCCATGCCTGGCGGGGCGTCCTGCGTTTCGTCGGGTTCGCCGTCAGCCGCCGAGCGCCGCGAGCCGTTCCAGCCTCCGCGCGTACCCCTCCAGCACATCCCCGGCCTCCGCCTGCGTGAAGTACCGCTCGTCGCACTCCACGCGCAGCGTCGCGCCGTCGCCGCGCGGGGCGATGCTCACGGCCAGGTTGAGCGGCAGGTGGAAGCGGTCCAGGCTCTCCACGGTTTCCACGCGCAGGCCGCGCTCGCCGGCGGGGAGCGCCAGGTGGTGGAAGTGCAGGAAGTTGAAGGTGGCGAAGAACGGCTCGCGGCCGCCGTGCTCCTCGGCGATCGCCGCCAGCGGGTAGCGGCCGAAGCGGTCGGCGCGCAGCAGGTCGTCGTGGAGGGCGCGGACGCGCTCCGGGGCGTCCGGCAGGGCGGGGAGGCGGAAGACGGGGAGCAGGTTCCAGAACAGGCCCAGGGCGTCCATCGGGCTGGACAGCCGCTCGGTCCGGCCGTTCCACACCACGCCGGCGCAGGCCGCCTCCCCGCCCGCCATCTCCGCCAGCAGGTCCAGGAACGGCGCCAGGTACAGCGCCTTGAGCGCCACGCGGAGCCGGCCGGCGGCCTCCCGCAGCGCCGCGGCCAGCGAGGGCGGCAGCGCCAGGGCGGTGCGGCGGCCGCGCCCGCTGGCGGACGGAGTGTCGCGTCGGAGGGGCCAGGCGGGCGCGGGGGAGCGCATCCGCTCCGCCCAGAACGCGCGCGCCGCGGGATCCGCCAGGGTCTCCGCCTCCAGCGCGACGAACTCCCGGTACGGGTTGCCGGCGGGGGGCTCGGGGACGGGGCGGCCGTCGCGGGCGCGGACGTACGCGTCGAAGAGCCGGCCGAGGAAGTGGACGTTGCCCCAGCCGTCCTCGATGGCGTGGTGCTGCGAGATGAACAGCTCCGCCACGTCCCCGGCGCGCTGGAAGACGGCGAACCTCACCAGCGGCTCGCGGGGCGACTCCGCGACGAAAGGTCGGGCCAGGTCGCGCGCGACGTGCGCCGCGACGGCGCGGTCCTGCGCGGCGGGCGGGAGCGCGCGCAGGTCCACCCGGGCGACCGGCACGCGCAGGTCGGGGCGGACCACCTGGAGCAGACGGTCGCCGTCGCCCCGGACGAAAGCCGTGCGGAAGTTGGGGTAGCGACGCACCATCCGCTCGATCGCGAGCCGCAGCGCATCGGCCGAGAGCGCCGGGTCCGTCAGGCGGAAGCGCTGCTGCGCGTGGTAGACGCCCCGGCGCGCCCCGTCCCGCGCGTACTCGGCGAGCATCAGCGCCTGCATCCGCGCCGCGGGAAACACGTCCTCCACCTCGCCGCCGACCTCGGCCGCCGCGCGGGCGCGCTCGTCCTCCGCCACTTCGATCAGGTGCAGGGGGACCGCGGCGTCGGCCGCCCCGTCCGGGTCCGCGGCGCCGACGTGCTCCGCCAGGCCGCGGACGGTGGGCCGCAGGAACAGGTCGCGCACCGAGGCCACGACGCCGCGCTCGCGAAGCGAGGACGCCACCTGCACCGCCCGCAGCGAGTCGCCGCCCAGCGCGAAGAAGTCGTCGGTCGCGCCCACCTTGTCGATCCCCAGCACCTCCCGCCACGCCTCCTGGATCCGCATCTCCAGCCCGGAGCGCGGCGGCTCGTAGCCCGGCCGCGGCAGCCGCTCGCTGTCGGGCGCGGGGAGGGCGCGCCGGTCGAGCTTGCCCTGCGGGGTCAGCGGGATGGCGGGGAGAGCCACGAAAGCGGCGGGGACCATGTAGTCGGGGAGCCGCGAGGCGAGCGAGGTCCGCAGCTCCGCCGGGTCGACGCTCCGGGTCGCGCCGTCCGCCACGAGATAGGCGACGAGCCGCGGGGAGCCCGGCGCGTCCTCGCGGAGCGCGACGGCGGCCTCGCGGACGCCGGGGAGCGCGCGCAGGGCGGCCTCCACCTCGCCGGTCTCGATGCGGAAGCCGCGCAGCTTGACCTGGCCGTCGGCGCGGCCGGCGTAGTGGAGCGTGCCGTCGGCGTGGCGGCGCGCCAGGTCGCCGGTGCGGTACATCCGCGCCCCCGGCCGCGCCGCGAACGGGTCGGGGAGAAAGCGCTCGGCGGTGAGGCCCGGCCGCCGCAGGTAGCCGGAGGCGAGCCCCGCGCCGCTCACGTACATCTCGCCCACCACGCCGGCCGGAGCGGGCCGGAGCGCGGAGTCCAGCACGTACACGCGCAGGTCCGGCATCGGCCGGCCGATCGGCGTGGTGCCGGGGAGGGCGGCGTCCAGCACGCGCGCGTCCAGCCCGCAGCAGGTGACGTGGACGGTGGTCTCGGTGATCCCGTACATGTTCGCCAGCCGCGGCGACGCCTCGCCGTGCCGCCGGAGCCAGCGGCGCACGCTCCCGGCGTCCAGCGCCTCCCCGCCGAAGACGGTCCAGCGCAGCGCCAGCGGCGCGTCGCCCGGGGCGCTCTCGTCGGCCTGGACGAACAGGCGGAACGCGGAGGGGGTCTGGTTAAGAATGGTGACCCGCTCGCGCGCCACCAGCGCCCGGAACGCGTCCGGCGACCGCGCCACCCACAGCGGCACGACCACCAGGCGGCCGCCGTACCGGAGCGCGCCCCACATCTCCCAGACCGAGAAGTCGAACGCGGCCGAGTGGAACAGCGTCCACGCGTCGTCCGCGCCGAACCCGAACCACGCGTCCGTCGCGTCGAACAGGCGGGCGATGCCGGCGTGCGTCACCACCACGCCCTTGGGCGTGCCGGTGGAGCCGGACGTGTAGATCACGTAGGCGGGATGGTCCGGCCCGGTCCCGCCCTCCGGCGCCGTCGCGGGACATCCCGCCAGGACGGCGGCGTCCCGGTCCGGCGCGACCGTCGGCAGCGGGCGCGCGCGGTCCTCCGCCTCCGCGAACAGCCCGAGCAGCGGCAGGGAAGTGACCAGCGCCTGCGCGCCCGTGTCGCGGAGCACCAGCGACAGCCGCCCGGCGGGGTGGCCGGGGTCCAGCGGCACGTAGGCCGCGCCGGACTTGAGGACGGCGAGGAGGGCGACGACCAGCTCCGGCGAGCGCTCCAGGCACACGCCGACGAACTTCCCCGGCCCCGCGCCGAGGGCGCACAGGCGATGGGCGAGCCGGTTCGCCCGCGCGTCCAGCTCGCCGTAGGTGAGCCGCGTCTCCTCGTGGACCACGGCGACGGCGTCCGGCCGAACCGCCGCCTGCTCCGCAACCAGCTCGTGGATGCAGCGCTCCACGCCGAAGCGGGGCGGCGCCTCCTCCCGCAGCGCTTCCCACTCGCGGCGCTCCGCGTCGCTCAGCAGCGGCAGCTCCAGGACGGAGCGGCCGGGATCGGCGGCCGCGCCCCGGAGCAGCACGCCCAGGTGCTCGGCCATGCGGGCGATGGTCGCGGGCTCGAACAGGTCCGCCGCGTATTCCCACGCGAAGCGGACCTCCGCGCCGTCGTCCACCACGTGCAGCGCCAGGTCGAACTTCGCGGTGGCGGGGCGCAGCGGCAGGCGGCGCACCTCCAGGCCGGGGAGCCGCGGCGGAGCGGCGGAGCCCGCGTGGTACGAGAACACGACCTGGTAGACGGGATTGCGGCCGGCATCGCGGGGGGCGCCCAGCGCTTCCACCAGCCGCTCGAAGGGCAGCTCCTGGTGCTCCCACCCGCCCAGCGTCGCCTCGCGCGCGCGCCCCAGAAGCTCGGCGAAGGACGGATCGCCCGCGCAGTCCACCCGCAGCACCACGGTGTTGACGAAGAACCCGACGACCTCCTCCAGTTCCGGCCGGGTGCGCCCGGCGACGGGCGCGCCCACCACCACGTCCGCCTGGCCCGTGCAGCGCGCCAGCAGCACGTCGAACGCCGCCAGCAGGGTCATGAACGGCGTCGCGCCGTGCCGCCGGGCGAGCGCGCGGAGCCGCGCGGCGGGCTCCGGGTCGAGCATCTGGTCGTGCCGGGCGCCGCGGAAGCTCTGCACGGGCGGGCGGGGCCGGTCCAGCGGCAGCTCCAGCGCCGCGGGCGCGCCGGCCAGCCGGCGGGTCCACCAGCCGAGCAGCCGCTCCAGCGTCTCGCCGCGCAGCCGGGCGCGCTGCCACGCGGCGTAGTCGGCGTACCGGAGCGGCGGGGCGGGGAGGGGACCCGGGCGGCCCTCCGCGAAGGCGGCGTAGAGCGTCCCCAGCTCGCGCAGCAGCACGCCCTCCGACCACTCGTCCGTGACCGCGTGGTGCATGCGCAGGAGCAGCACATGGTCGTCCGCGTCCGGCCGCAGGAGCATCGCGCGGAAGAGCGGCCCCCGCTCCAGGTCGAACGGGGCCCACGCCTGCTCCCGGACGAGCCTCTCCGCCTCGGCCTCGCTGGCGCCGGACGGGAGTGCCGCGAGATCCACGGTCGACACCACACGGTCCGCGGCGGGAAGGACCGCCTGCACGGGCTCCCCGCCTCCCGCGGCGGGGAACACGGTGCGCAGCACCCCGTGCCGCCGGACGAGCTCGCGCACGGCCCGCTCCAGAGCCGCCGCGTCCAGCCGGCCCGAGAGCCGCAGCGCCAGGGGGACGTTGTAGACGCCCTCCGCGCCGCCCATCCGCTCCACCACCCACAGCTGCCGCTGCTGGAAGGAGAGCGGGAGGGGGCCCGCGCGGTCCGCCGCCCGGATCGGCGCCGGCGCCGGCTCCGCCGCGTCCCCGCCGCGCACGGCCTGCTCGACCCGGCGGGCGAGCCCGGCCACGGTCGGCGCGTCGAAGAGCGCCCGCAGGGGGAGGTCGATGCCGAAGGCGCCGCGGATGCGCGCCGCCACGCGCGCGGCCAGGAGCGAGTGGCCGCCCAGCGCGAAGAAGCCGTCGTGCACTCCCACGCGCTCCACGCCGAGCACGTCGGCCCACAGGCCCGCCAGCACCTCCTCCGTGGGGGTGCGCGGGGGAGCGGAGGGACGGTCCGGCCCGGCGCCGTTCCGGCCCGGCGCGGGGAGCGCGGCGCGATCCAGCTTGCCGGAGGGGGTGAGCGGGAGCGCGTCCAGGAAGACGAACGCCGTGGGGACCGCGGGCTCCGGCAGGCGCCCGCCGAGCCACGCGCGCAGCCCGTCCGCGGCGGGCGGGGCGTCGCCCGGGACGACGTACGCCGCCAGGTGCCCGTCCCGCACCGCGACCGCCGCCGCGCGCACCGCCGGGTGCGCGAGCAGCGCCGCCTCCACCTCGCCCGGCTCGACGCGGAAGCCGCGCAGCTTCACCTGCTGGTCCGTGCGGCCCAGGAACTCCAGCACGCCGCCGGCGAGCCAGCGTGCCCGGTCGCCGGTGCGGTACAGCCGCGCCCCCGCCGTCCCCGAGATCCCGTCCGGGACGAAGCGCTCGGCCGTCGCGTCGGGCCGGCCCAGGTAGCCGCGCGCCACCTGCACCCCGCCCAGGTACAGCTCGCCCGGCACGCCCGCCGGAAGCGGCTCCCCGGCATCGTCCCGCACGTACGCCCGCACGCCGTCCACCGGCCGCCCGATCGGCACCGTGCGGCGGGCCTCCCCGCCGAACGCGTGCGCGGTCGCGTTGATGCACGCTTCGGTGGGCCCGTACAGGTTCACCACCTCCGCCCCCAGCGCGGCCCGCGCCCGTCCGGCCAGCTCCCCCGGCAGCGCCTCGCCCCCGCAGAAGACGCGGCGCACCGCCGCGCACGCCGACAGGTCCTCCTCCAGCAGCGCGCCGAGCAGCGACGGGACGAACTGCGCGACGGTGACCCGCTCGCCGGCCAGGATGCGCGCCAGGCGCGCCGGCTCCCGGTGCGCCCCCGTCTCCGCCATGACCAGCGTCGCCCCGGCGGCGAGCGGCGCCCAGAACTCCCACACGGACGCGTCGAAGCTGAACGGCGTCTTCTGGAGCACGCGGTCCGCTGAGGTGAGCGGATACGCGCGCAGCATCCACGCGATCTGCCCGGCGAGCGCCCCGTGCGGGATGGCGACGCCCTTGGGGGTGCCGGTGGAGCCCGAGGTGTAGATGACGTAGGCGAGAGATAGGGAACAGGGTTCATCCGGTGCACGCGCAGCGTGCAGCGCCACAGGGAACAGGGAACAGCCTGCAACGGCAACGGCAGACCCGTCCTCGGTACTGTCGTGCTCCCCCTCTCCCCTTGTGGGAGAGGGGGCCGGGGGGTGAGGGGTGTCCACCAGCACGATCTCGCCCCCGAACGCCGGCAGCGCCGCCAGCAGGCGCGCGGTCGTCAGCAGCACGGCCGCGCCGGAGTCCGCAAGCATGTGGGCGACGCGCTCCGCCGGGTACTCCGGGTCCAGCGGGACGTAGGCCCCGCCCGCCTTCAGCACGGCGAGCAGGGCCACCACCATCTCCGCGGAGCGCTCCAGGCAGATGCCGACGCGGCTCTCTGGGCCCGCGCCGAGGGCGTGGAGGCGCAGGGCGAGGGCGTCCGCGCGGGCTTCCAGCTCCGCGTACCTCAGCCGCTCCCCGCCCGCTTCCACGGCGACGGCGTCCGGCGTGCGCGCCGCCTGCGCCGCGACCATCGCGTGGACCGGCAGCTCCGGCGGCTCCGCCGGGGTCGCGCTCCACTCGCGCACCACCCGCGCGCGCTCGGCGGCGTCCATGAGCGGCAGCCCGGAGAGGCGCCGGTCGGGATCCGCGACGGCCGCTTTCAGAAGCGCGCGGAAGTGCCCCGCCATCCGCTCGACGGTGTCCGCCTCGAACAGCTCCGTCGCGTACTCCACCGTCACCGCCAGCTCGCCGTCCCGGTCCACCGCCGTCCAGCCGAGGTCCAGCTTTGCCGTGCGGATCGCCACCTCCGCGGGCTCCACGCGCACGCCGGGGAGGGAGAGCGCCCGGTACGGCGCGTCGTGCAGCGCGAACATGACCTGGAACACCGGGTTGCGGCCCGGATCGCGGGGGATGTCCAGGGCTTCCACCAGCTGCTCGAAGGGCAGCTCCTGGTGCTCCCACGCGCCCAGCGCCGTTTCCCGCGCGCGCGCCAGCAGCTCGCCGAACGTCGGGTCCCCGGAGCAGTCGGCCCGCAGCGCCACGGTGTTCACCAGGAAGCCGACGACGCCCTCCAGCTCCGGCCGCGTCCGCCCGGCCACCGGCGTGCCGACCACCACGTCCTCGGCGCCCGTGTAGCGGGCGAGCAGCGCGCAGAAGGCGGCGAGCAGCACCACGAACGGCGTCGCGCCACGGGCCCGGCCCAGCTCCCGGAGCCGCGCGGCCGTCGCCGGGTCGACGGGGAAGGCGTGCCGGGCTCCGCGGAAGCTCTGCGTGGGCGGGCGCGGGCGGTCCGCCGGCAGCTCCAGCGCGGCGGGGGCGCCGGCCAGGCGCCGCGTCCACCAGGCGAGCAGGCGCTCCAGCGCGTCGCCGCGCAGGCGGTCGCGCTGCCAGGCCGCGAAGTCGGCGTACTGGAGCGGCGGGGGCGGGAGCGGGTCCGGCCGCCCCGCCGCGTAGGCGGCGTACAGCGCCGCCAGCTCGCGGAAGATCACCCCGACGGACCAGCCGTCCGTCACGACGTGGTGCATCTCCAGCAGGAGCACGTGCTCGCGCGCGTCCAGCCGCAGCAGGCGTGCGCGGAAGAGCGGCCCCGTCTCCAGGTCGAAGGGGGTGCGCGCCGCGTCCGCGAGCAGCCGCGCGGCCTCCGCCTCGCGCGCCGCGGGCGGGAGCGCGGACAGGTCGCACGCGCGCAGCGCGGTGGCGGGCGCGGGGAGCACCACCTGGGTCGGCTCGCCGTCCCGCCGGGGGAAGACGGTGCGCAGCGCCTCGTGCCTCCGCGCGACCCCGGCGACCGCGCGCCCGAGCGCGGCCGCGTCCAGCGCGCCCGAGAGCCGCACCGCGACGGGGACGTTGTAGACGCCGGGGGCGCCGCCCCGCTGCTCCAGCAGCCAGAGGCGCAGCTGCCCGGAGGAGAGCGGGAGCGGGCCGGACCGGGGAGCCGCGGCGACCGGGACGCCGGCCGCGCCGGGCTCCGGGCGCGCGCCGGCCAGGAGCGCGGCGATCTCCCCGCGGCGCGCGGCCAGCTGGAGCCGCAGCTCGGGCGTGGCCGCCTCCCGCGGCGCGCTGACGCGGAGCGCGCCGTCCTCCAGGGTGATCCGCACGCCCCGCCGGGCCAGGTCGGCGAGGAGCTCGGCTGTGGTCAAGGCTGGTGCATGTCGGAACGGGAAGGGCGCCTGGGAAGGCCGGCCAGGGGGCCGGCGCGGCGCGAGCCTCCACAATGAAAACGGTTGGAGCCGCGGGCACAATGAAAACGATTCGGGCGGCGCCGAGGAGGGCCTGCCGGGGCGCAGCGTCCGCTACATACCCTGGCCCGGGGATTGACGGCGGCGGTATCGTTCGGGCGGACGCCGTCGCTCCGGCTCGGCGTGGACCCACCCTCCCGGTATCCCCGAGGCCGATGCACCCGCTCCTCGCCTTCGTCGGCGCGCCGTCGTTCTTCGTGGAGGTGGCCGCGCTGTTCGTGGCCGGCGCCGCCATCGCCTACGTCAGCGCCCGCCTGGGGCTGGTGCCCATCGTGGGCTTCCTGCTGGCGGGCGTGGCGATCGGGCCGCACGGGCTGGGGCTGGTGCAGGACCAGACGCTGGTGGACGGCGCCGCCGAGGTGGGGGTGATCCTGCTGCTCTTCACCATCGGCATCGAGTTCAGCCTGGAGAAGCTGGCCCGCATCAAGCGCCTGATCCTGGGCGGCGGCGCCCTCCAGGTGGGGCTCGCCACCGCCGCGACGGCCGGGATCCTGGTCGCGCTGGGGGTGGACTGGCGCGCCGGCGTGTTCACCGGCTTCCTGGTGTCGCTGTCGTCCACGGCAATCGTCCTCAAGCTGCTGGCCGACCGGGGCGAGACCGCGGCGCCGCACGGCGAGGTGGCGCTGGCGCTGCTGATCTTCCAGGACGTCGCCATCATCGCCATGGTGCTGCTGGTGCCCATGCTGGGCGGCGCGGGCGGGGGCGCGGCCGACGTGGCGCTGACGCTGGGGCGCGCCGCGGCGATCATCGCCGTGGTGCTGCTCGTCGCGCGCCGCGTCATGCCGAAGATCCTCGAAGCGGTGGCGAAGACCTGCTCGCCCGAGATCTTCCTCCTCAGCGTCATCGCCGTGTGCTTCGGCACGGCGTACCTCACCAGCCTGGCCGGGGTGAGCCTGTCGCTGGGCGCCTTCCTGGCCGGGCTGCTGGTGAGCGAGAGCCGCTTCAGCGAGCACGCCCTGGGCGAGATCCTCCCGCTCCAGATCCTCTTCAGCGCGGTCTTCTTCGTGTCGGTGGGGCTGCTGCTGGACCTGGGCTTCCTGTTCGCCAACCTGCCGCTGGTGGCGGCGGCGGTGGCCGGGGTGCTCGTGATCAAGGCGGCGACCACGGCCGCCAGCGTGATGGCGCTGGGCTTCCGGGCGCCGGTGGCCGCCGCGTCCGGGCTGATGCTGGCGCAGGTGGGGGAGTTCTCGTTCGTGCTGGAGCGCGCCGGGCGCGAGGTGGGGCTTGCCCCGGCCGGGCTGCCGGAGGGCGGCTCGCAGGCGTTCATCGCCACCACGGTGGTGCTGATGGTGCTGACGCCCTTCCTGACGCAGGCCGGGACCCGGCTTGCGCGCGGGCTGGAGGCGCGCGGCGAGGCCGCGAGCGCGCCGGAGGAGAGCGACGAGGCCCCGGCCCACATCCCCCGGCTGGAGAACCACGTGGTGGTGGCCGGCTACGGCGACGCCGCGCGGCGCCTGGCGCGGGTGCTGCGCGACTCCGGGGTGCCGTTCCTGGTGACCACCCTCAACCCCGGCGGCGCCGCCGAGGCCGAGGGCGAGGGGATGACGGTGCTGCGCGGCGACTCCAGCCGGCAGCGCACCCTGCAGCACGTGGGCGCCGACCGCGCCAAGGTGCTGGTGGTGGCCGACGACGACCCGGCCATGGCGGTGCGGATCGTGTCGGTGGCGCGCGCGCTCAATCCCACGCTGCGGGTGGTGGTCCGCACCCGCTACATCTCCGAGGTGGAGCCGCTGCGCGCCGCCGGCGCCGACACCGTGATCGCCGAAGAGATGGAGAGCATCGTCCAGCTCTTCGGCACGGTGCTGGGGGAGTACGCCATCGCCCCGGCGGCGGTGCAGGAGTACGAGAGCGCGCTGCGCGGCTCGGGCTACGCGCAGCTCCGCGCCACCGTCGACGGCGAGGGTGCGGGCGCGGGAATCGCCGCGGAGCCCGCGCCGCTGCCTGCCTGCGAGCTGGGCCCGGACTGCTTCGGGGTGCGGACGGTGGCGGTGCGCGAGGGTGCCGCGGCGGCGGGGCGGACGGTGGGCGAGCTGGGGCTGGAAGCGCGCTTCGGGATCGAGCTGCGCGAGGTGCGCCGCGCCGGCGGCCGCGTCCCCGCGCCGGACCCGGAGGCGGCGCTCCGCCCCGGCGACGAGCTGGTGCTCTCCGGGAGCGCCGACGCCTTCCGCCAGGCCGCCGACCTGTTCCGCGCGGACGACGACGGCGCGGGCGCCACCCGGACGGTGAAGCCGGCGCCCGTGCAGGCCGTGGAGCTGGTGCCCCGCGTGGACGCCGCGGCGTGCGGGCACCTGGCGGGGATCCGCTCCGTGTTCCCGCGCACGCCGGGGGGGTGCGAGGAGTGCCTCCGGATCGGGGACGCCTGGGTGCACCTGCGCGTCTGCATGACCTGCGGCCACGTGGGGTGCTGCGACTCGTCCCGCAACCGCCACGCGGCGGCGCACTTCCACGACACCCGTCACCCGGTGATGCGGTCGTTCGAGCCCGGCGAGGACTGGGGGTGGTGCTACGTGGACGAAGTGACGCTCTGACGAAGGGCGGGGCGGGGGCATCGCGCCGGCGCCCGCGACGGCCCCTTGACAGATTGTGTGATAACGATGATTGTTATAACATGAAAGAACGAACGATGGATGCCGCTCCACTGCCGGTCTCGGCCGAACAGCGGGTCGCGGTCGCCCTCGCCCGGGTCGTCAGCCGGGGCCTGTACCAGGCGGAGCAGCTGATCAAGCCGCACGGGCTGACGGCGACGCAGTACAACGTGCTCCGCATCCTGAACGGCGCGGGGCCGGAGGGCCTCTGCGGCACGGAGATCGGCAGCCGGCTCGTGTCGCCCGTGCCCGACATGACCCGCCTGCTCGACCGCATGGCCGAGGCGGGGCTCCTGGTGCGGGAGCGGGACCCGGAGCACCGCCGCTTCGTGAGGGCGAGGCTCACCGAGGCCGGGCGGGCGAAGCTGCTGGAGACCACGCCGGTGCTCGACGCCATGCACCGGGAGCAGTTCCGCCGGCTCTCGCCCGAGCAGCTCGCGACGCTGCGCTCGCTGCTCGACCTCCTGGCCGACCCCGAGGCCGGCACGACCGGCTGAACGCCATCGCTCGGGTGTCACGCCATGCGGGCAGTTCGTTCGGACATACCTCTGTTATAACAACCCACGTTTCAACAAGAGAGCAAGCTCGCCATGACCACCATCGCTTCGACCCACGCCGCCCCGCAGTCCCGCCGCGCCCTCCGTGCGACGCTCTGGGCCGTGCAGATCCTTCTGGCGATCGCCTTCGGCATGTCCGGCCTGATGAAGCTGACGCAGCCCGTGGCAGACCTCGCGGCGCAGATGCCGTGGGTGGCGAGCGTGCCGGCGGCCCTGGTCCGCTTCATCGGCGCCGCGGAGCTGGCGGGCGCGCTGGGCCTGGTCCTTCCCGCGCTGACCCGGATCCAGCCCCGCCTGACGGCCCTCGCCGCGCTCGGTCTGGTCGTGGTCATGCTGCTGGCGACGCTCGTCCACGGCTCGCGCGGCGAGCTCGCTATGCTGCCGGTGAACCTGGTGCTGGGCGCGCTCGCGGCCTTCGTCGCGTGGGGCCGGAGCAAGGCCGCCCCGATCGCGCCGCGCACCGCCTGAGAAGCAGCTCACGTTCACCTGGTTCCAGGAGATCCGGCCATGAGCGATGCCATGAGGGGAGAGGCGATGGACAGGCCACCGACCCCACCGGCCGAGGACGTCGGCAGCGGTCCCACGGACTTCATGACCTTCGGTCCGGTACATCTCGACGTCATCGACGGTGATCGGTCCCTGGGCTTCTGGAGAGACGTCGTCGGCCTGCGCCTGAGGGGCCGCGACGACGGCATGCTGGAGCTCGGCACCGACGACGAAACGCTGCTCGTGCTGCATCCGGGCGCCACGAGCCGGCCCCGGCGCGGCTTCAGCGGGCTCTACCACGTCGCGATCCACCTGCCGGACGAGCCGGAATTCGCGCGCGTGCTCGCCCGGCTGATCAGGCGCCGGTGGCCCATCGCCCCGACCGACCACGTGATGTCGAAGGCGATCTACCTGGACGACCCGGACGGGATCGGTCTGGAGCTGACGCTGGAAACGCCGGAGCGCATGCGCTCCATGCGCATGATCGGGAACCGCCCCGTGGTCATCGATTCCGAGGGCCGGGAGCGGAGCGGGCGGGACCCGCTGGACGTGGAGCGGCTCCTCGCCCGCCTCCCGGACACGGACTACGAGCGGCCGGTGCCGTCCGGGACCAGGGTGGGTCACCTCCACTTCCACGTGGGCGACATCTACGCGGCGCACCGGTTTTACAGCGAGGTGCTGGGCTTCACCGACCACATGTACGCACCGGAGCTGGGGATGGCGGATTTCCACGCCGGCGGCCGGTTTCCGCACCGGCTCGCGCTGAACACCTGGCAGGGCGTGGGGGCGCCCCGGCCCCCAGTGGGGACGGCAGGCCTCCGGCACTACGCGCTACGGCTCGATTCCCCCGCCCGCCTCCAGGCGGTGTTGCAGAAGGTCCCGAGCGCCGAGCGCGATTCCAGCGGGTCGTGGGTTACCGACCCCGCAGGCAACCGGCTTCTGCTCACCGCCTGACCCCACGGCCGGCCGCGGGACCGGCATCGCGCCGGCATGGGTGACGGTCGCCTGACCGGAGCCGCAGACTCGACCGAGCGCGGCGCACGGGCACTCGGCGCGTCGCCAACCACACGATGGATGCCCGTGGACGGGCAGGGAGCTATGAGCATGATCGCTGTAACCGGACCCACCGGCCATCTGGGCCGTCTGGTCGTCGAGAACCTGCTGGAGCGCGGCGTTGAGCCGGGCCAGGTCGTCGTCCTGGTGCGCAGCCCCGACAAGGCGGGTGACCTGGCCGCCCGCGGCGTACAGGTGCGCCACGCGGACTACTCGCGGCCGGAGACGCTGGGTCCGGCGCTGCAGGGCGTGGAGAAGCTGCTGCTGGTCTCCTCCAGCGAGGTGGGCAAGCGGGCCGAGCAGCACCGCAACGTGGTGGAGGCGGCGCGCTCGGCGGGAGTGAAGCTGTTGGCCTACACCAGCATCCTGAAGGCGGACACCAGCGCCATGCAGCTGGCCGCCGAGCACAAGGCTTCCGAGGAGGGCATCCGCGCCTCCGGCATCCCCTTCGTCTTCCTGCGCAACGGCTGGTACCTGGAGAACTACACGGGGAACCTCGCCCCCGCGCTGGAGCACGGCGCGCTGCTGGGCAGCGCGGAGGAGGGGCGGGTGAGCGCGGCGACGCGCGCGGACTTTGCGGCGGCCGCCGCCGCGGTGCTCACCGGCACCGGTCACGAGAACCGTGTCTACGAGCTGGGTGGCGACGAGTCGTTCACGCTCGCCGAGCTGGCCGGGATCATCGCGGAGGCGAGCGGCCGGCCCGTGGAGTACCGCGACCTGCCGGAGGAGGCGTACGCCGGGGTGCTCGCGGGCCTGGGCCTGCCCGAGGCGTTCGCCCACGTGCTGGCGGACTCCGACCGGGGGATCGCCCGGGGGGAGCTGTTCACGGACAGCGGCGACCTGGCCCGGCTGATCGGCCAACCCGCCACCTCTCCGCGAGACGCCGTAGCCGCCGCCCTGCGCGCCTGAGGCGGCACCGCTGAGCGTTCCACTGCACTGGCCGGCTACTCTCGCAAGCCGGCCAGTACCACGGGCCCGGCGCCGGGCGCCGAGCTCCGTCCAGACTTCCACCAAGGGGTACGACCATGCAAGTCGATGGGATCACCTGGCACGCCGTCACGCTCGAAGACGAAACGAAGTTCGCGGCGATGAAAAAGCTGGCGACCGAGACGCTGGGCCTCACCCCCATGATGGAGCTGCCGGGCGTCAGCGTGTTCTCGATGGCCAACGGGACTATCCTGGAGCTGTACCTGCCGGAGGCCCTGCCGCCCTTCGGCTACAACGAGGGCGGAGTCGCGTTCGGCTTCCGCGTGGACGACATCGAGGCCGCGTCCCGGGCGGTGGAGGCGGCCGGCGGCGAGCTGCTCGGCCAGATCAACCGCTTTCCGGAGATGGGCTACGCCTTCCGCCACTTCCGCGGACCGGACGGCCGGGTGTACGGGCTCAACGAGCAGAAAGCGCCGGCCGCGGGGTAGGCCCGGTTCCGGGCCCATGGCGGGTCCGCAGCGTGTCACGCACTCAGTCAGTTCCGTTCGTCACCTCGGCGAGAACGTGGCCGACCTCGCCTCGTACTTCCGCGTCGGCAGCCCCATCACGCGCACCACGGCGCGGCGCAGGCCGCTCTCCACGGCGCGGCCCACGGAGCGGCGGCCCTGCACGGCGGGGCGGGCCTCGCCGCGGAGCCAGCGCTGCAGCTCCTCCAGGTCGGAGAGCGAGAGCGTCTCGATCTCCAGCACGGCGATGTAGTAGAAGCGGCCGCGGCGCGTGGGGTGGAGGCCGGCGGCGAAGGCGCCCTCCACGGCGGCCTCCACCTCGGCCAGGGAGCGGAAGCGCTGCTCGGCGCGGCCGTTGTCCAGCGTGTACGCGCCGTCCAGCGGGTCCTGGAGCACGGCCAGGCCGGCCCGGTGGGTGCCCACCAGGCGGTCGAACACGGCCTTTTCCCACAGCTCCACCCGGAAGCGGATGCGCAGCGGCAGCCCCGAGTCAAGCGCGTCGCGCAGCCCGGGATCGGCCAGCAGCCCCTGCGCGCGCACCACGGGGCGCCACCCGGCCGCGGCTCCGGCCGCCGCCACGGCGAGCGGGCGCTCCCCCTGCGCGCGCGCCGGCCCCGCCAGGGACTGGAGCGCCAGCAGGAGGAGCGCGGCCGTGCGGAGCGGGCGCAGGATCAAAAGCGGGATCCGAGCCGGACGAACAGGTTGACGCCGCGCCCGTTGCGGAGCGGGACCGCCGCGTACACCCCCAGCTCGTCGAAGAGTAGCCCGAAGCCGGCGTCCACCCCGGTGTCGTCGCCCAGCCCGTCGCGCGTCGACCAGCCGTGCCCCGCGTCGGCGAACAGCACCCAGTTCACGTCCGTGTCCCAGCTCTCCCGGTAGGTGTCGCCGTCCTCGCCCTCGTCGTCCCCGTCGTCGTCGTCCCACCACCCGCGGCCGCTCCAGTTGAAGCGGAACGACAGGCTGCCGCGGTACTCGGCCTGCGCCAGCGCGAAGCGGTCGCAGCCGTAGCGGGTGAAGAACGCCGGCACGTCGTCCGGGTCGGCCGGGCCGGTGCCGCCCACCGGGCGCACCACGCGGTCCACGCGGGCGCCGCAGTCCAGCTCCAGCAGCGAGTAGCCGGGGAGCGTCCCCTCGCCGCCCAGCGCGTGCTGCCGCTGCGGCGGCAGCTCCGAGCCGTCCAGCGACCCCGCGACCACCACGCGCAGGTTGAGCCGCGAGTCCGGGTCGATGCGGTTGTAGCGGCGGATGTCCAGCATCCCCCGCGTGAAGGCGCCGAACGGCTCGGCCGGCACCGGCACCAGGGAGAATTCGTCCAGCGGCCCGAAGGTGGGGCGGAGCGCGGCCGGCCGGACCAGGCCGTCGTCCAGCGCGTGCTCCACCTCGCCCTGCACCCACCACCCGTTGGAGGGCTCGTCGCGGTCGTTGCGGGTGTCGATGCCGATCCGGCCGAACACGGCGTTCAGCCGCCCCTCGCCCACCAGCGGCTGCGGGCGCCAGGCGTCGCCGTTGTCCCAGATGGTCCACGGGTCGCCGGCGGCCAGGCTGGCGTGCCGCTCGGAGCGGTACCCGCCCGTCAGCGAAAGCGGCGTCCCCCGCGGCTCCAGCGTGGCGTACGCGTTCCACCCCTTGCGCTCGTAGTGGTCGCGGAAGTCGCGGTGGAACAGGAAGGTGGAAAGGCCGTTCTCGGTGTCGCTCAGGTGCCACTCCTCGATGGGCGCCACCAGCGAGTACACCCCGCCGCCCACGCGCAGCTCGCGCCGCCCGCCGAAGAACTGCTCGGCGCTGACGTCGTGCCCCCACCGCTCCGTGCGGAAGAAGGGGCCGTTCTCGGTGCGGTACACGGCCAGCGCGCGCAGGCGGAACGGGTTGGAGCCGGAGGTCTCGATCACCGGCCCGAAGTGGATGGGGAGCCCCTCCACGCGGTTGTAGCTCTGCCCGGAGGTCACCAGGAAGGTGGCGCGGCCGGTGCCGGTGTCGCCGCCCCGGGCGGCCTCGCGGTCGCGGCGGCGGTCGCGCTCGCTGCGGGCGATGCGGTCGCCGCGGTGCACGTAGCGCAGCCGCTCCGTGTACGTCAGCACCTCGCCCGTGACGCGCGCGGCGTCCAGCCCGGTGATCGTCCCGCCGACCACGGTGAGGTCGCCGTCCACCACGGCGCCGGGGAGCAATTCCACGTCGCCGTTGATCACCACCACCCGCCCCTCGATGCGCCCGGCCACCGTCAGCGGCCCGCCCAGCACCGCCACGTCCCCGCCGATGGTACGCTCCTCGGGGATGCGGGTGCGCCCGCTGAAGTGCAGCGTCCGCCCGTCGTTGAAGAAGTCGATCACCTCCTCCGCCACTTCGGGCGGCAGGTCCATCCGGCGGACGGTGTCCGCCGGGGAGGCGGCCGCCCCGGTCTCCTGCGCGGCGGCGGGAGCCGCGGCGAGCAGCAGGGCGGCGAGGGCGATGAGGGAGCTGCGCATGGTTCCTCCGTGGGTGGGAAGCTCGGCCTGACGGCGCCGGCTGAAGGCACGGGCCATGCCTGATTCCGGCGGCTTCCCAGGGTGTTTTCCCGCAACGACTTGGCTTTTCGGGAGGCGGTCCGCCGCGCGCGTTTCGTGTCGGAACGACGCGCGGCGGTGTCTCGTTTCGCCTCCGGCGTGTCAGTCCAACCCGGCCCGCGCGGCGGAGCGGTGCGTCCACCAGGCCGCCAGGGCGCCGGCCAGCGCGGCGGCGAGGGCCTGCGCCGGGGGCGAGGCGGGAGCGCCGCCGGTCTCCGGGCCCAGCAGGAGCACGGTGAACGCGGTGAGGCCGGCGAGCGCGAAGACCGCGGCGAGGAGCAGCGGGGCGCGCTCGCGGGGGCGGCGCGGCTCGCGGGCGGCCTGCTCGGCGGCGATGGAGGCGGCGACGCGGTCCGCCAGGCCGGGCGCGGGAGCGACCTCGCCGGCGAGCAGCTCGTGCAGGTCGGCAAGCTCGCGCAGCTCGGCGCGGCAGTGGGCGCAGCGGGCCAGGTGGTCCAGCCGCCGCTCCACGTCCCATTCCAGCGCCCCGGCCACGGTGGCCAGGCGGTCGGTGTCGATGCACTCGTTCATCGGTCGTGCTCCCGTAGATGGCTGCGGAGCGCCCGCAGCGCCTGGTGCAGCGTGGCCTTCACGGTCCCCTCGGCGACGTCCAGGCGGGCGGCGGTCTCGCGGGTGCTCAGCTCCTCCACCAGCCGGCAGACCACCACGTCGCGCTGCCGGTCGGGGAGCTGCGCCAGCGCGTCCGCCAGGCGGCCGCGCAGCTCCTCCCGCTCCACGCCGCGCGCGGCCGCGGGCTCGGCCTGCCACTCGCCGGCCTGGGCGGCGCGGGCGGCGAGGGCGCTCTGCCGCGACTCGGCGCGCAGCCCGCTCTGGAAGCGGCTGCGGCAGATGGCAACCAGCCAGGCCAGCAGCGGCCCGCCGGCGGCGTAGCCGTGCCGCTTGCGGAAGGCGTGCACCCAGGTGTCGTGCACCAGCTCGTCGGCGGCCTGCCGGTCGCGCGCGAGGTGGCAGGCGTAGTGGAGGAGCCGCGGCGACTCGCGCCGGACCAGCTCCCGGAACAGCTCCGGGTCGCCCTCGCGGAAGCGCCGCAGCTCGTCGGGGGTCAACGGGGCTCCGGGGCCGGGAAGCCGCCCGGCGCGCCCCGCCCCGCCGTCACCCACTGGATCCATCCCGCCGCCAGAAGCACCACGACGGGCACCACCAGGACGAGGGAGGCCGTGAGGAGCGGGTCCACTCCGGTCTCTATGGTCAGGTAGCCACCCAGCCGATACGTGCCGTAGACGCCCGCCACCAGCCCCAGGCCCGCGAGCCACCGCTGGACCGCGCGGCGCACGAGGTCTCCGCCGGCATCCGTCCAGCGCCCGGCCCACACCCCCAGCAGAGCCATCAGGGCGCCGAGCAGGCCGGCCGTGACCTGCAGGTGATGCCGGAACTGCATCGCCAGGCCGTTGAACGGCGGCGGGCCGCCCCGCTCCCGGGCGGCGAGTTCCAGGGAGATCGCGTGGAGGAACGGCCGGTTCTGCGGTGGAACGGGCTTCGTGAGGACCGCTCCCGTCGCGTCCGTGAAAGCCGTCAAACCCACCTGGTGCAGCCAGGGACCGAGATACGCGTCGAGCAGGAACACCACGACCCCCACCGAGGCGAGCGCGAGCAGGAGGTGCAGCCGTGCCCGGGGGGCGCCGAGGTGTCGCGACGCGCTGATCCCGGCGGCGAAGGCGGTGACCGGGAGGTACCTGGCCGCGTAGTCCAGCGTCCCGCCGAAGATGGCCGGAAGCACTTCCGGTCCGTGGTAGTAGGGCCCGGTGAACTGGGTGTAGAGGCTGCTCGCGAGCGCGAGGACGACCATCGCGCCGGTCCAGGCCAGGGCGCTGCGCCAGAAGCGAAGGAAGAGCATGGGAAAGGTCTCCGGGTGGGTGTGCGTCCGCCTGCACACCGGGGACGCCCCCCGCGCCGGATCGGTTTAGTCGTTCGCCGTTCCCACGGTACTCGTGCCGACGTCAGGAGGCGTGTGTACCTGAAGCAGGTGGTTCCCCGCTCCACGCGAGAGACCCCGCGCAGCGTCGGCACCCGCACGAGGCGCTCCCCATCACGACATGATCCGACGAGACGTGTTTCCAGGCAAGAGGAGCGGGGCGCAGCGCGGTTCTCGAAGGATCGCGAACACCGCTGGGGGGCACGATCAGGGCAGTTCGAACACGCTGCCGAACCGGCCGACGATGGGCCCGGCGCCGGCGGGCACCGGTCGCTCGCACAGCCCGCTGGCCAGCAGACCAGCGAACAAGAGATCCGACTCGGTCTCGGCGAGGACGAACTCGACCCCATCCGGCCGCGCGTAGACGCGATGGACGTCTAGGGCGCCTCCGAGCGCCGCCCGCTGGGCCGCCTGATCCACCATGCGGGGGATGGTGGTGCGTATCTGCTCCTTGATCTGCTCCGCCACGCCTCCGAGGGCGGCGATGCCGATGACCTCCACCTGCACGTCGTCCACCGAGGAGCGCACATCCCTCATCTCGACGGTCAGCCCGACCACCACCTTGACCAGCACTGAATTGAGAAGCGGGTTGGCGGAGCTGAACCGCTGCGTGTAGCCGATCGCATCTCCCCTGCCCTCGGGGCGCAGGATGGGGGTGAGAACGGCATTTCCCCACGGCCGGAGAGCAGCAAGCTCCGGGTTTCTTATCCGGGCCTGCAGCACCCCGTCTATCAGCGAGCTCAAAAGCCTCGGCCAGGGGACCAGCACGGAGCAGGCGCCACGGTCGTATGCGCGTATCGTGGCCGCCCGCCCCCAGGAGATCCCCAGAGAGGCGGCGACCTCGGCCGGATCCACTCGCTCCATCAGCACACTTCCGTTGTCGCGCGGATAGAAGATGCGCACGTAGCTGCCCTCGCTCAGCCCCTGCTGGTCCGCCCTCCCGGACACGCGGTTCTCGTGGAATGGGGCGTCGAAGACGTCGACGAAGCTCGCCGCGTCGCCCCGGAAGCCAACCTGGAACCCGTGGGCCGAGGCGGGGACGGCAATGGTCGCGGTGCGCTCCCGCGGCTCCACGCGGCGAAAGGTGCTGCCGTCGGACGCGATCACGTCGAGGAGGCGGCGCGGGCAGATGCGGCGCGAGCCCACAGGCGTGAAGTCCATCGTGCAGAGCACCATCGAAGGGGAGCTGTTGGCGGCGCACTCGCGCTGGGCGTCGGTGAGGCGCCGCCCGCTCATCCGGTCCATGCACTCCGCGGCGCCTTCGCGAAAGCTCCCCAGGTACAGGTTGGGCTCGCCCGGCGAAGCTGCGAAGCTCCGGACCGTGGTCATCGCGCCGGTGGCGCCCGGGATCCAGAACTGCTCCGGCACGAGGGCCGAGACCCTCCACGGATACCACCGCACGCCGAACGCTTCCGTGATGGGGCTGGCTCCCGACGTCGTGGAGGCGAAGCGCTCGAACGCGCTGGTGGCCGGGTTCAGCGCCTCCAGCGTGATCGCCGTGGAGGGGTTCGAGTGGAAGCCCCCGAACGCGACGGGAAACGTGCGATTCCGCACCCGGGTGCCGTCGGGCGTGCTGACGCAGGCCGCCAGGGTGACCGGTAGAAGCAGGAGTGTGACGAGTCGCATTGGTCCTCCCGTGTGACCGGATGACGAGGTGAGCTCCGGGATGCCGGCTCGGGGCGGCAGATGGAGTCCCGGGGTAGCGGGGCGGCGCCGGCTGGGCCCAGGCCTGGTTCAGCCGGCTAGAACTCCTGCCGCCTCCACGTCGGATGCCGGTCCTGTGGTCCAGCGGTGACAGGGCGCTGGTGGTCGCCGAACCGGTCGCAGATCCAGATCCTTCCCTCCCGTACGAACGCGATCTCCCGGCTCCCGGGGCCGAAGACGGGAGTGCGTCCGCCGACGGCCACCACTCGCTCGACGCCGCTGGACACCTCCAGGTGGATCACGTTGCCCCCGCGGGAGAAGACGATGGCATCACGGCTGTCGCTCCAGTTCGGCTCCTCGCCCGTCACCCCCAGCGAGCGGATCGAGCCGTCGCGCTCCACGACGTGCAGCGTTGCAGGCAGGCCCGCGACGCGGCCGGCGAACACCAGCCGGCCGTCGCGGCTCCACGACGGGTGCTGCGCGGTGATGCCGGCCGGAGTGATGCGCACCGGAGCCGTGCCGGCCGGAGCGGAGGCCGCGATGGTCCAGATGGCGCCGCCCTCGTGATACGCCAGGATTCCGTTCCATCCCCACGAGATCTGCTTGTCGAGCCGACTCGCCTCGCGATGGCACACGACTCGCCGCGGACCCCCCGGAGGCCGGGTGAGGCCGACGACCTGGATCGTCGCGTCTCCTGCAGTCCAGCGCGAGAACGCGAGCGAGTCGCCGCGGGGGTTCCAGGCCGGCCAGGAGTCGTCGTGTGGGTTGGGAGCCTCGAAGATCGTACGCTCTCCGAGCTCGGGGGAGTCGGTGCGGGTGTAGGCCAGTTCCCCGCGGGCCGTGGCGCCTGCTCCGACGAACGCCAGCCGGTCCACGATGGGGGTACGCAGCCCGGTCCGCGCGCCGCACGACAGGAGAAGTGCCGGGAGGAGGATGGAGCCGATGGCACGGAGGAGGGGCATTGCGCTCATGGGAGATCCGGCGCGAAGGGCATACACTTCGGGCAAATGCGAGGATCAATACGGGCATATGGCAGGCCGCGCGTCACGTGTTCACTGGAAACACCGCAGCGCGTTTCCGGACGGTGGTTTGTGGGAGGGTTTGCAGGACGGGAACCGAGTAGTGAACTCAGAGATGGGGCACGGGTGGGACATGCTCCTGCGGAATCTTTGTCGCTGCGATGCCGCTGACGGCCACATTCCAAACCGGGAGTACGAGACCGGCCCCGCGCATCGGGAGCGCGGGGCCGGTCTGACAGGTATTCCGTGTCATGCCTCGCCGGGCTCCGTAGCGGCCCGCCACCACAGAAAGAATCAGAAGACGCTATCGCTCGATGCCGAGGCGACGCATGCGACGGTACAGGTTCGCGCGATCGGTCTGAAGACGTCGCGCCGCCTCCGCCATGCTCCCGTCCGCGGCCTCCAGCGCCTGGAGCAGCAGGAACTTCTCGTACTCGTCCAGCCGGTCGGAGAGCGACCCCTCCTCGCCGTCCCGGAACCCCGCGGCGTCCGGCCCCGAGCCGACGGAAGCGCCCGCGAGCAGCGCCCGGATCTCCGCCACGCCCACGTCGGAGCCCGCGTGCAGGATGGTGAGCCGCTCCACGATGTTGCCCAGCTCGCGCACGTTGCCCGGCCATGGGTGCCGCGCCAGCGCCTCCAGCGCCGAGGGCGCCATGCGCGGCGGCCGGAGCCCGAAGCGCACGCGGTTCCGCTCCAGGAAGTGCTCCACCAGCAGCGGCACGTCCTCGCGCCGCTCCCGCAGCGGCGGCAGGTGAAGGGGGATCACGTGCAGCCGGAAGAACAGGTCCTCGCGGAAGCGCCCCGCCGCCGCCTCGGCGCGCAGGTCCTTGTTGGTGGCCGAGAGCACCCGCACGTCCACGGGGATGGGCTCCGCGCCGCCCACGCGCTCGATCTCTCCGGCCTCCAGGGCGCGCAGCAGCTTGGCCTGCGCCTCCAGGCTGAGGTCGCCGATCTCGTCCAGGAAGAGCGTCCCCCCGCTGGCCAGCTCGAAACGGCCGCGCCGCCGCTCCGTGGCCCCGGTGAACGACCCCTTCTCGTGCCCGAACATCTCCGACTCCACCAGGTCGCGCGGGATGGCGGCGCAGTTGATCCGCACGAACGGCCCGCCGGCGCGCGGCGACAGCCGGTGGATCGCCGCCGCCGCCAATTCCTTGCCCGTCCCGGACTCGCCGGTGATCAGCACCCGCGCCGGGGTCGCCGCCACCCGCTCGATCAGGGCGCGCACCGCCTCCACGCGCTCGCTGCGGCCCACCATCTCCCACCCCTCGCCCAGCTCCTCGCGCAGCGCCCGGTTCAGCTCGCGCGCCCGGCGCAGCTCCAGCGCCGAGCGCAGCGTCACCAGCACCGACTCGGGGGAGAGCGGCTTCTCGATGAAGTGGAAGGCGCCCAGCTTGGTGGCGCGCACCGCGTCCGACAGGGTGGCGCGGCCGCTCATCATCACCACCGGCAGGTCCGGGGCGGCCTCCTGGATGCGCGGGAGCACGTCCAGCCCGGTCTCCTCGGGCATGTACAGGTCCATCAGCGCCGCGTCGGGCTCCTCGGCCAGCACCTCGGCCAGGGCGCCGCGGGCGGTGCCGGTCTCGCGGACGCGGAACCCCTCGGCGCGCAGCAGGCTGCCGAGCATCCGGCGGATGTTCGGCTCGTCGTCGGCGATCAGGATGGTGGACATCGGGGTCGGGCTCGGGGGAGGGGCGGCGGCCGCCGGGCGGCGGGCGAGGCCCCTTCTACGCCCGGGGGGCGCCGGGTGTTTCAGCGCCGGCGGGCGGCGCGGACAGGGCGGGGCGGGACGGACGCACCGCGGGGAGGAGCACGCGGAACTCGGCGCCGCCCTCCGGCCGGTTGCGGGCCGTGGCCTCGCCGCCGTGGGCGCGCACGGTCTGCCGCACCAGCGCCAGCCCCAGCCCGGTGCCGCGCGACTTGGTGGTGAAGTCCGGCTCCCAGATGCGCTCCAGGTTCTCCGGGGGGATCCCCGGGCCGGTGTCCGTGACCCGCACCTCCACCCGGTCGCCCAGCGAGCGCGCCACCACCGTCACCGACCCGGCGCCGCCCACGGCGTCGGCGGCGTTGAGGAGCAGGTTGGCGAAGGCGCGGGAGAGCGCGTCGTAGTGCCCCATCACCGGCGACAGCTCCACCGCGGCGCGCAGCCGCGGCTGCACCTCGGGCGGGAGGTGGGTGCGGAGCAGGTAGTCCAGCATCTCCGGCAGGTCGATCTCGCTGGCCGGACCCTCCGGCATCCGCCCCAGCTGCGCGAACGAGCGCGCCAGCTCCTCCAGCCGCGCCGACTCCGCCGCGATCACCTCCAGCGCCTCGCGCGCCGCGGGGTCCTGCGTGGAGCCCCGCGCCTCCAGCGTCCGCACGGCGAGGCGCATGGGGGTGAGCGGGTTCTTGAGCTCGTGCGCCACGCTGCGCGCCATGGACACCCAGGTGCGCATCCGCTCCGTCTCCAGCTCGCGGGCGCGCGACTCGGCCAGCTCGCCCTCCATCTGCCGGAACGCCGTGCGCAGCGTCCCGAACTCGCCCCCGTCCTCCGCGTCGGCGGGGCCCGGCGGGGGGAGCGGCTCGCCGCGCCCCACCCGCCCGGCCCACCCGGCAAGCTCGCCCACCGGCCGCGACAGCCCGTGCGCCATGCGGCGCGACGCGCGGAAGGCCAGCAACGCCAGCACCGCCCCCAGCAGCACCGCCGCCAGCGGCAGCGCCACCAGGGCGCGCTCCAGCACGAACTCCCACCTGCGCGCCTGCGTCAGCGAGGCGGAAAGCTCCTCGCGGTGCCGGGCCCCCGCTCGTGCGAGCCCCGGGTCGCCGCTCGACTCCGCGCGCCCCACCAGCTCGCGCCCGCTGTCCGCGATCCGCTCCCAGGCCCCCAGCGAGTCGGTCCGGGCCACCGTGGCCGAAAGCAGGTACGTCCCGGCGCCCAGCAGCAGGAGCGACGGGAGGATGGAGAACAGCAGCAGGGCCGTTCTCAGGCGGCGTTCGAACGAGCGGGCCATCGGGGGCTTTCGGACCGGGTGCGCCGGGGGTACTTTCGCGCAGGCCAAAGGTACCGGTTTCTGGACGCCTGCTGCAAGGCGTTCGGACGGCTTTGTACAGCGGGTTCGGGCGTGCCCCTCGCTGCGCTCGGGTCGGGCTGCGGCTCCGTAGCAAACGAAACTACGATACTGTCGGCGAATTGGCCCACGGTTCGCAGGCGAGGGAAATCCCCTGATCCAAGCTCCCTAGCCGCGAGGGGTTCCATGTCGCTGAAGCCGATGCCCATCCCGCCCATCCCGGAGGAGACTCTACGCGTCGCCCGT
>DASVQR010000091.1:0-84502 GCA_036389055.1 Longimicrobiaceae bacterium
GGCGGGGGCGATCCCGCGCGTAATCGCCCCCTCCTGCTTCCATCGACCGGTCCGGCTCAGTCGCCGGCCACCGGCACCGCGTCGCCGAAGCCGCCCGGGTCGCGCTTGGCGGCCGGCGCGGGAGGCGCCGGCTTGCTCCCGGTGAGCCACCCCTTGAGGCGGTCGCCCGCCGCGTGGAACACCAGGTAGGCGCTGGGCACCACCAGCAGCGTCAGCACGGTGGAGAGCGAGAGCCCGCCCACCACCGCCACCGCCAGCGGCTGGAGCATCTCGGTCCCCTCGCCGATCCCCAGCGCCAGCGGGAGCATGCCGAGCAGCGTGGTCATGGTGGTCATGACGATGGGGCGCATGCGCACCGCGCCGGCCTCCACCACCGCCTGCTCCTTGCTCATCCCCTCGGCCCTGAGCTCCTCCACGAACTCCACCAGCAGGATGGAGTTGTTGACCACGATGCCGGCCAGCATGATCACCCCCAGCAGCACCGTGGCGCCCATGGGGGTGCCGGTTGCCCACAGCGCCAGCACCACGCCCACCAGCGAGAGCGGGATGGCCACCAGGATCACCAGCGGGTTGAGCAGCGAGTCGTACTGCACCGCCATGACCACGAACACCAGGAACACCGCCAGCAGCCCCACGATCATCAGCTGCCGGTTGTTCTCGGCGATGGACTGGGCCTCGCCGCCGTACAGGATGCCGTAGCCCTCCGGGAGGGGCAGGTCCGCCAGGCGCGCCTGCACCGCCGTCGTCACCTCGCCCACGGTGGACACGTCGTCCAGCACGTCGCCGGTGACGCGCAGCACCCGGTTCTGGTTCTCGCGCAGGATGGTGGTGGGCCCCAGCCCCGAGGTCACCGTCGCCACGTCGCGCAGGTAGATGGGGGCCTCCCCGCCGCGGCCGGGGAAGAGCGCCACGCTCTCCAGGTCCTCCGGGCTCTGGAAGCGCGAGCGCGGGAACATCACCCGCACGTCGTACTCCCGGTTCCCCTCGGTATAGCGGGTGGCGATGGTGCCGTCCAGCGCGGTCCGCAGCGTCTGCCCCACCTGGTTGACGTCCAGCCCCAGGTACGCGGCGCGCTCCGGGTCCACCCGCACCGAGATCTGCGGGCTGGCGTCGTCGGTGGACGCCTGCATGGCCTGCAGGCCGGGGATGTCCCGGGTGCGCTCGATGACCTCGTCGCCGATGGCCTTGAGCTCCGCCAGGTCCTCGCCCTGGATGGTCACCGCCACGTCCGAGCCGGACTGGTTGGTGCGCAGGCCGCGGATGGAGGGCGGGCGCACGAAGATGCGGGCGCCGGCGAAGCCGCGCTCGTTGATCTTCTGCTGCATGGCCGCCACCCACTCGTTGGCGGTCATGTCGCGGTCGTGCGCGGGCACCAGGCGCACGTCCAGCGAGCCGCGCCCGGCGTTGGCCGAGGTGGCGTTGCCGAAGAACTGCCCGCCGGCGGTGGCGAACACCGTCTGCACGTGCGGCATCTCCCGCACCATCCCCTCCAGCTCCTGCACGATGCGGTTGCTCTGCTGCGCCGAGGAGCCCGGCGGGAGCGTCAGGTTGATGCCGACGCCGCCGTCGTCCACCTGCGGCAGGAACTCGCTCCCCAGCGTCCCGACCAGCGGCCACACCGCGAACAGGATGGCCGCGGAGGCGGCCAGGATGGGGAGCCGCCAGCGCAGCGTGCGCGCGGCCAGCCGCTTGTAGCCGTTCTGGGCGCGCTCCACCCCCCGGTCGAACGCCACCAGCGGGCGCCACCGCTCCACGCCGCTGGAGAAGCTCACCTTTGCGAACTGCGCCGAGAGCATGGGCACCAGCGTCATCGCCACCACCAGCGAGGCGAAGATCGAGAAGGAGATGGTGAGGATCAGCTCCTTGAAGATCAGCGCCACCAGCCCGGTGATGAGCAGGAAGGGCACCACCGCCATGATGTGCGTGGTGGTGGCCGCCACCACCGCGCTCTGCACCTCGGCGGCGCCCTCGTGCGCGCCCTCCTCCGGGTCCATGTGGTTGTCCTTCATGCGCCGGAAGATGTTCTCCAGCATCACGATGGAGTTGTCCACCAGCATCCCCACGCCCAGCGCCAGCCCGCCCAGCGAGAAGATGTTCAGCGTCAGCCCGCCCATCCCCATCAGCATGAAGGTGGCGAGGATGGCCACCGGGATGGCGATGCCGATCACGAACGTCTTGCGCAGCGAGCGCAGGAAGAGCAGCACCACCAGCATGGACAGGACGGCGCCGAGGATCGCGGCGTCGCGCACCGCGGCCACCGAGCCGCGGATGAAGGTGGCCTGGTTCTGGGTGGTGCTGTTCTTGACGTCCTGGGGGACGAAGCGCGTCTCCACCAGGTCGCGGATGCGCTGGTCCACCCCCTCGGCCACGGCCACCGTGTTGGCGCCGGGCTGCTTCCGCACCGACATGCGGACGGCCGGCACGCCGTTCAGCCGGGCCCAGATGCGCTGCTCCTGGTTCGTGTCCGCCACGCTGGCCACCTCGCCCAACGGGATCTTGCCGCCGCCGGGGAGGTTGATGAGCATGGCGCGCATCTCCTCCACGTTCCTGAACTTGCCCGTGGTCTTGCCCACCACCTCGCGGGTGCTGGAGGTGACCCGCCCCGCGGCGACGTCCACGTTGGCGGCGCGCAGCCCGGCGATCACCTCGGAGGCGGTCAGGCCGTAGGAGCGCAGCCGCTCCTGGTCCAGCACCACCTGCACCTCGCGGACGAGGCCGCCGGACACGTCCACCGAGGCCACGCCGTTGACGGTGAGGATCTGCGGGGCGAGCCGGTCCTCCACCCACTCGCGCAGCGAGAGCAGGTCGCGCTCGCTGGAGGAGAAGCCCACCTCGTAGATGGGGATCTGCGACGGGTCGGACTTGAAGGCGGTGGGCGGGTCGGCGTCCTCGGGGAGCCGCGCCCGCACCCGCTCCAGGTTGCGGGTGACGTCCTGGAGGGCGAAGTCGATGTCGGTGCCGTAGCGGAAGGTCAGGTTGACGCCGACGCGCCCCTCCTGGATCTCCGTCTCCATCTTCTCCAGGTTCTCGGTGGCGGCCAGCCCGCGCTCCAGCGGCTTGGCCACCACCTCCTCCAGCACCTCCGGGTCCACGCCCGCGTAGGTGACGTTGACCCGCACGTTGGGGTAGACGATGCTGGGGAGCAGGTCCACCGGCAGCTTGGCCAGGTAGAAGAAGCCCAGCACGAAGATCACCGACGTCAGCATCAGCGTGCCGATGGGGCGGCGGATGCTCAGGCTGGAGACGTTGCGGCGCACCGCGCCCGCCGCCTCCTTGATGAACTCACGGCTCACGAGCCACCTCCGCGCTGCGGACGCCCGGCCCCCGCGCCCCCCTGGCGCGGCGCTGCCCCGGCGCCCGGCCCGGCGACGACGCGCACCTCGGCGCCGTCGCGCACGTTGTTGTTGCCCAGCGTCACCACGGCCTCGCCCGGCTCCAGCCCGGAGAGCACCTCCACCTTGCCCTCGGAGGTGAGTCCGGTCTCCACGGGGCGGCGCTCGGCCTTGCCGTCCTTGACCACGAACACCGAGGTCTCGCCGGCGCTCTGCACGATGGCCGACTGGGGCACCAGCTTGACGTTCTGGTTCTGCCCCAGCGCCAGCGACACCCGCGCCAGGAAGCCGGGGCGGGCCGAGCGCGCGCCCTCGCCCTGCAGCGCCACCTCCACCGGCACCAGCCGGGTGGCCGGGTCGGCGGCGGGGAAGACGCGGCGGATGCGGCCGTCCAGCGTCTGCCCCGGGAGGGCGTCCAGCTCCACCCGAACCCGGTCGCCGGGGGACAGCTTGACCACGTCCAGCTCGGAGACGCGCACCGGCACCACCATCGTCGACACGTCGGCGATCTCGAACAGCTTGGTCTGCGCCCCCACCACGTCGCCCGACTCCACCGACTTGACGGTGACCACCCCGGAGGCCGGGGCGCGCACCACCGAGTACCCCTGGCGGGTGCGGAGCCCGTCCAGCTGGGCGCGGGCGGCGTCGCGGGCCGCCTGGTCGCGCTCGTACTCGGCGGCGGTGATCACCTGCCGCTGGCGGAGCTGCTCGGCGCGCTGCAGCGCGGCCTGGGCCACGTCGTACGAGGCCTGGGCGCTGCGGACCTGCGCGGCGATCTCGCGGGCGTCGATGCGGGCGAGCACCTGCCCCTGCCGCACCGGGCTCCCCTCCTCCACCCCCACGTCCAGCAGCGCGCCGGCCATCTGGGCGTTGACCGCGACGGTGCGGATGGGCTCCACCGTGCCGGACACGGTGACCTCGCGGGCGATGGTCCCCAGCGCCACCGGCGCCGTCTCCACCACCGCGGGCCCGCCGCGCCCGCCGCCGGGGCCGCCGCGTCCCCCGCCCCCGGGTCCGCCCCGGCCGCCGCCCTGCGCGGCCTCGCTCTCTCCCCCGCAGGCCGACGCGGCCACGACGAGGCCCAGCAGCAGGCCCAGCAGGGGGAATCGGGTCGATCTGTTCACGTGCTTCCTCACGACGCAGTGGTGAAGCGGGGGCCTCCGCGCCCCCGCGCGATCTCTCAGTCCTGTGAAATCCCGGGCGCCGGGGCCTGCGGCCGCACCGTCTCGCCGAGGACGGCCTCCAGCCGCGCCACGGCCACGCCCAGCCCCTGCCGGGCGCGCACCCACCCCACCTCGGCCTCGGTGAGCGCCACCTGCGACGCCTGCAGGTCCAGGATGGTGGACGCCCCCAGGCGGTAGCGCTCCTCCTGCACCCGCAGGTCCTCGCGGGCAAGCTCCACGGAGCGCCGGGCGATCTCCACCCGCCGCTCCGCCGAGCCGATCTCGCGCGCCGCGTCCGCGGCGGCCACCCGGGCCGCGATGGTGGCGTCGGCGGCGCGGGCCTCGGCCGCGCGCTCGCTGGCGCGCGCCCGCGCCACGTTGGCCTCGCGCTGGAAGCCGTTCAGCACCGGGAGCGAGGCGATCAGCCGCAGGCTCCAGCTCCGCTCGTCCGGGGGGAAGTCGAAGGCGGACCAGTCGTACCCCGCCGTGGCGCGCAGGGTCGGGGCGTACGAGGTGGTGGCGGCGATGCGCACGGCCCGCCGCTCGTCGAAGCCGGCGCGGGCGGCCTGCGCCGCCGGCGCGGTCCGCTCCGCGCGGGCCACCAGCTCCGCCTCGGCGGGGAGCTGGGGGCCGCGCTCCGGGAGCGCCGCGGCGGCCGGCTGCACCTCGCCCGCCACCCCGATGCGCTGCCCCAGCTGGAGCCGCGAGGTGCGGAGCGCCGATTCGGCCTCCACCACGGCCAGCTCGGCGTTGCCGGCCTCCAGCTCGGCGCGGAGCACGTCGGAGCGGGTGGCGGTCCCCACCTCCAGCCGGGTGCGCGCGAACTCCAATTGCTGCCGGGCGCGCTCCAGCCGCTGCCGCGCGGCCGCCACCAGCTCGTCCGCCGCGGCGGCGCCGTAAAAGGTCTCGGTGGTCAGGAGCGCCGTCTCGTAGCGCTGCTCGCGGTAGGTGGCGGTGGCCGCGCGCTGCCGGGCGCTGGCGCTGCGCCCCTCGGCCAGGCGCCGCCCGCCGTCGAACAGCTCCAGGCCGGTGGCCAGCTGGGCGGTGTAGTTCTCGGACACCAGCGAGCCGGTGGCCTGGTCGAAGCGCTCGTTGCTGGAGTTGGCGTAGGTGGAGCCCAGCGACAGCGTGGGGAGCCACGCCCCCCGCGACTGGAGCACGTCGGCACGCGCCGAGGAGATCCCCGACGCGGCGGCGACCGCGGCCGGGTCCACGGCGACGGAGCGGGCGATGGCCTCGTCCAGGGTGACGGTGGCGACCGGCGGCTGCTGCGCCGCCAGCGCGGCGGGGACGAGGGCGGCGGCCAGGAGCGCGAGCGCCGCGCTCCCGGCCGGGGTGTTTCGGGAGATGCGCTTCATCTTCGGGCGTTCGGGGTCTCTGGCTGCTCGGTTCGGGTTCCGGGGCGCCGCTCAGCGGCCGCCGGAGGCGGGCTGCCGCTCGTCGCGCTCGCCGCGCTCCGCGCGGCGGGCGGCGCGGTGCTGCTCGCGCAGGCGGTCGTACTCGGCGCGTTGCTCGGCCGTGAGCACCGCGCGGATCTCGCTGCGCGTGGAGTCCACGATGCCGCGCATCCGCGGCCCCTCGCGCTCCCAGAAGGCGTCGGCCTGGGCCCGGCGCCGCGCCATGATCTCGTCCACCCGTCGGCGCTGCTCGGGGGACAGGTCCAGCCGGTCCAGGATCATGCTGGTCTTCTTGCCGTGCGGGCCGTGGCAGTGCCAGCCGGGCTCCTGCGCCGGCGCGGGCTCGCGCGCCGCGAGCGCCTGGTCGAAGGCGGCCCCGGCGAGCATCCCGGCCGCGAAGGTCGCCACCAGCAGGGCGAGGCCCAGCAGGCGGGCGCGGCCGGACGGACGGAACGGGTTCACGGAAGGTCTCCTTCCAGCGCGTGGATCAGGTCGGCGTCGCTCGGGGTCCGCTCCTCGGCGATCCACTCGGCGACGGGCTCGGGAAAGTTCAGCTCGTCCGCCACGGTGCGCATGGCGGTGCTCGCGCCCGCGGGCCGCGGCTCCGCCACGGTGAGCACGCCCAGCGACACGGCGGCCACCACGGCGGCGGCGGCCAGCGTGGGCCGCATCCACCCCACCACCCAGGCGAGCGGCGTGCGGAGCGCGGCGGCCTCGGCCAGCGCGCGGGCGGTGATCGCGGCGGCAAGGGCGTCCCGGCGCGCGGGCGCCAGGGCGAGCGGCGACAGGTCGATGGGTTCCTCGTGCATCTTCAGCCCTCCTCCCGGAGGAACGCGCCCAGGCGGGCGCGGAGTGCCCGGCGTGCGTTGAACAGGTGGTAGCGGACGGTGCCCTCGGGGATGCCGAGCGACTCCCCGATCTCGCGGTGCTTCCAGCCCTCCAGGTCGTGCAGGAGCACCACCTCGCGCTGGACGTCGGGAAGGGTGGCCAGGCCGTCCGTGAGCCGGTCCCGGATCTCGCTGCGCTCGGTGTCGCGCAGCGGGGAGCTGCCGTCGGGGCGCCCCTCGGCGTGCTCCAGCGGCAGGGCGCTCCGCACGGCGCGGGAGCGCAGCAGGTTGCGCGCGCGGTTCCGGACGATCTGCATCAGCCAGGGGGCGAAGCTGTCCGGCCCGCGCACGTCGCCCAGCCGCCCGAGCGCGGCCACCATGGCGTCCTGCACCACGTCCTCGGCCTCGGTGGGGTCGCCGGTGACCGCCAGCGCCACGGCGTACGCGCCTCCCAGGTGCATCCGCACCAGCCGCTCCATGGCGGCGGCATCGCCGCCCTGTGCGCGGCCCAGCAGGTGCGCGACGTCTTCCTCGGACATGGTCCTCCCCTAGACACGTGAGCCCCGCGGAACGTTGGGCGGGGGTGTGCGAGGGCGCCAGGGCGCGGTCCGCTGCGGCCGGAAAAAACGCGCCCCGTCCTTCGGATACGGGGCGGGGAGGCGGGTCGGACTGATTTAGAACTGCGGGCTCGGGCGTGCCCCCGGCTGCGCCGGGGTCGGGCTTCGGCTCCGTAGGCGAGCAAACTACGCTCGCCAACGGAGTCGAGCCCCGGCGGAAACTGCCCCGCCGGGTCTCGCCCCTTCGGGCCGAAATCCCTCACGCGGGGCTCTCAGCCTATGGCAGAAACTCAGTCGGGATGGAGCTACCCTTGGGACATCGTGGCGCTGACTTCATCGGACGCCGGCACCTCGGATTCCGTCGCCTCCAGCGCGGCTTTCGCCTGGACGGCTGCTCTTCCGGCAGCGACGGACTTGAGGAACGAATCCAGCGCAGGTTGCATGGCAGCCCATGTTCCGCGGCTGATCGGTGCCTCAAGGCTCACACTGGCGGTGCCCGGTTGGCGGATCTCCGGATGAGCTTGAACCAGGAGTGTGGCTTCCTGCGGAGCCGCTTCTGTCGAGCGCGGGGGAACTTGCAGGAGAAGAAGATTCTTGCGCCGAGTGTCCACGTACAGGGTGGCGTACGACCTGGCCGTGGGGCGACCCTCGGCGGTCTGCTCCGGAAGATTGAACGAATAGGCCGTCTTTCCCGGCCAGACGTAGACGCCCGGGAGGCGCGCCGAGATGAACCTCGCAACTTCCTCCAGCAGGTCCTTTACTCCCTGTGAATCCGCGAGTTCGTGCAGGGTACGCCGATTGTCCTCTTTGCCTGGGGCGCTCGCTGGCGGGGCGGTTGTGATCGCCTCGCTCTCCACCTGACGGGCGAGCAGCAGGGCGCTTCCGGCTCGGAACGCGTGGAACGTCAGCAGCTGGACGTCCAGCCCTGACGAAACGAGGAAGTTCGCGATGCGCCGGGTGCGCTCGTCCACACCGAGGCCGACAACGACCATCCGTGGCGGAAGGGCAAGTGGGCCGGCGGCGCCCGGATATTCGCGCGCGTACCAGTCCAGGAAGTCCGTCATCTGCTCTATCCCGCCCCGGCCGGAGCTGTCCTCGATCAGGCGCGCGAGGCGGTTGGTGTCCATCGCTGCGAGGTCCGAGGTGTAGTCGAGGACCTGCGCGATGGCCTCTCGCGTCAGCACGCCACGTTTCAGCTCGAACACCACGAGCCTTCCCTCGTCGTCCACTCCGAGCAGGTCGAGGGGTCCGCCTTCCGTCGAGACCTGTCGGCCCACCAGCACAACGTCGCTGCCAAGCAGATCGGGCGAGCGGACCAGGAGGTCCTCCAACATCCGCTCCGTCTCGCTGCTCTGCACCGATTCGAGCGCAACGGCCTCGGGACCGCCAGGGCCGGATTGGTTCACCGACCAGAGATTGATTGTCTGCATGTCATCCTCGACGGCGAGGTGAGTCGATGCCGAGTAACGAGAAAAACAATGCGGGTGTCGCCCTCAATTTGTTCTTTCCTCCCGCCATAGACCGGGGTAGTCCACCACGAAGCCGGCGGCGTTCACCCGCAGCACAGCGGTGAAGGCGCCGCCTTCGCTCACGTAGGCGTAGGCGAGCTCGGCGGTGCGGTGGTAGGTCTGCGGCAGGGGCCGCATGGCGAAGCCGGGAAAGTCCAGCCAGGCCGAGCGGACGGCTGCCTGCTCGCCGACGGGGAGGTCCAGGCGGCGCAGGGCGAGCAGGTTGGTGGCCGGGGTGAAGCCCAGGTCTACGTCGATGCACCCCTCCACCTGCGGCTGCTCCGCGCCGTCCAGGCGCCAGCGGCGGTCCACGTCGGCGGCCAGGTGGTGGCGGACGGGCTCGCTCCCGGCCCACCCTTCCACCGTGGCGCTCTCCGTGTGGAACGCGGCGTCGCAGAGGACGCGGTAGTCCAGGCGGCAGGGGAGCCCGTCGTGGGCGAACAGGGCGGTGCCGGCCAGGAGCCAGCCGCCATCGCGGGGGGAGAGGCGGGCGGAGTCGTGGCCGGGCAGGTCCAGCCTGCGCCAGAGGATCGCTTCGCCCGTCACGCCGGGTCGTCGCACAGGGCCGCGCTGAGCAGATCGTGCGACAGGCCGGCGCCCTGCCAGATCTCGCCGAACTCCACGGCGGCGCTGTTGGTGAAGACGATCAGCGCCCGGCCGCGCTCGGGGGCGATGACGTTGCGGACCTGGATTCCGCCGATCGCCCCGCGGCGCTCGATGAGCCGCACCGCCCCCGCGCACCCGCGGAGCGTGGCCGGAAACGACCAGGCGCCGAGCGCGGCGTAGCCCAGCCGCGGGTCGCTGCGCCACATCTCCGCGGTGGACGAGGGGGAGACCAGGCGGTGTCCGGCCAGCGCATGGTCGAAGGCCAGGAGGTCGCGGGCGGTGCCGCTCAGGGCGCCGGCCGCGCCGAAGGTCGCCAGGTTGAAGGCGGGCTCGGGCCGGCCGTCCTCCTCGTACCCGAGCACCGGAGCCCCGTCCCGCGGCGCGCCGGCGACCCGCAGCGAGTGGAGCCCCAGCGGGACGGCGATGCCGGCGCGCACCAACGAGGCGTAGGGGCGCCTCGTCACCCGCTCCAGGATGGCGCCCAGCACCAAGTAGTCGCAGTTGTTGTATTCGAAGCTCGCCCCGGGCGCCCGCTTGGGCGTCGTCGCGCAGTATCCCCGGGTGGCCGCCGCGTTGCCCACCCCGGGGCCCCGCCCCAGGTAGAAGGCGGGCATGCCGGCGTCGCGCGGGGTGTCGGACGGGTTCGGCAGCCCGGAGGTGTGCTGCAGGAGCTGGCGGACCGTGACCGCACTGCCGGTGGGCCCGGCGAAGTCCGGGAGGTAGCGGGTGACGGGCTCGTCCAGCGCGATGCGGCCGGAGTCCACCTGCTGCATCACCAGCGCGGCCGTCACCTGCTTGGTCACGGACGCCCAGCGCCAGGCGTCGTCGGCGCGGATCGGCCGGCGGCGGGCGCGGTCGGCGAGCCCCACCACCCGCTCGTAGAGGACCGCGGGGGGCGTGGCCGCGGACGTCCCCGCGGCCGGGATCGCGCCCACCAGCACGTGTCCCGAGAACCCGCGCGCCGCCGCCGAGTCCACCACGCGGTCCAGCCGCGCCGGGGAGAACCCGGCGGGCTCCGCCCGCGGCTGCGACGCCGTTCCCAGCAGGGCGCAGAGCGCCCCCATGCAGCCCCATCCCCACAGTCCGTACATCGCCTGCCGCTCCGTGTCAGGGTTTCCGCGCCGACCGATCCGGGTGAGCGCCGGCATCATACGGACGGCGCGTCGTGCCGCACAGGGTCCCGTTCCCGGCCCGGCGCGCGCTGGCATCTACGGGAGCGGGCCAGCCGCCGGATCTGTCCGCCTTCTGCTCCGCGATCACCGGAGCACGGCTCGCACCGCCGCGCCCGGCGCCGTAGCTTGCGGGCCCGATCCGGGAGCGATCCCGCTGTACCCCGTACCGACACAGGAGAACCGGGGCCGATGCCGAAAGCGTCGCTAACCTCTGCGGCCCGGGTGCTCGACCGGCGGGCGCTCAACCGCGCGCTGCTGGCCAGGCAGGGGCTGCTGCGCCGCTGGACGATCCCCGCGGCCGAGGCCGTGGAGCGGCTGGCGGGGATGCAGTCCCAGGCACCGGACCCGCCGTACTACGGGCTGTGGACGCGGCTGGAGGGCTTCCGCCCGGAGGAGCTGTCGCGGCTGCTGGAGGAGCGCGCCGTGGTCCGCATCGCGCTGATGCGGTCCACCATCCACCTGGTGACCGCCCGCGACTGCCTGGCGCTGCGCCCGCTGCTCCAGCCGGTGCTGGAGCGCGCCCACAAGGCGACGTACGGCAAGCGGATGGAGGGAGTGGACGCCACGGAGCTGGCGGACGCCGCGCGGGCGCTGACCGGGGAGCGGCCGCGCACCTTCGCCGAGATCGGCGCGGCGCTGGCGGAGCGCTGGCCCGGCCGCGACCCGGCTGCGCTCTCCGGCGCCGCGCGCGCCCTGCTCGCGCTGGTGCAGGTGCCCCCGCGCGGCCTGTGGGGGCGCAGCGGGCCCGCCGCCCACACCACCGCGGAGGCGTGGCTGGGGCGGCCGCTGGACACGGCCGCGTCGCTGGACGACCTGGTGCTGCGCTACCTGGCCGCCTTCGGCCCGGCGGCGGTCGCGGACGCGCAGACGTGGTCCGGCCTGACCCGCCTGCGCGACGCCTTCGAGCGCCTCCGGCCCCGGCTCCTGGCGTTCCGCGACGAGGCGGGCCGGGAGCTGTTCGACCTGCCGGACGCGCCGCGGCCCGACCCGGACACCGCGGCGCCGGCGCGCTACATGGCCGACTGGGACAACGTGTTCCTCTCTCACGCCGACCGGACGCGCGTGGTCAGCGAGGAGCACCGCCGCCGCATCTTCACCCCAAACGGCATCTTCCCGGGCACCGTCCTGGTGGACGGCTTCGTCGCGGGAACCTGGAAGCTGGAGCGCAGCCGCGGCGCCGCCACGTTGCGGGTGGAGCCCTTCGCGCCGCTCCCCGCTGCCGACGAGGCCGCCCTCAATGAAGAAGGCGAGCGCCTGCTTGCCTTCGCCGCGGAGGACGCACCGACGCGGGAAGTGAGGTTCTCTGAACCGGGATGATAAGCTGTCGCGTGAGGGATTTCGGCCCCCTGCTCTCCGTCTGAGTCGTTGAAGATCAATACGACGTTTGAGGACGCGGTTTCGCGCATCCTCCGGGCCCCTGTCCCGCCGGGTGGAGTGCCGGACCGGGGAGCCTACACGGAAGCGTAGGCGCTCGCCCGGGAAGCAGTCGGAGGAGTAGCAGGAACGGGATTGTTGCCGCGTGGCAGAATGGCGTTTAACGTGCTTCCTCCCCTTCGTGCCCGCACCGCTCGCGGGTCCACTGCTTCGCCGGAGGACGTCATGAGCAGTTCGCTTACCTACCTGCGCCGGGGGGTTCTCGGCATTGCTTTCGTGGGCTCGATGGGGTTCGGAGTTTCACAGGCGATTGCCAATCCTTCGTCGCCAACCCGAGCGGCAAGTTGCACTGATCTCGCCTACCGCCAATGGTGTAAGTCTTACTGCCTCTCCATGAACATGGCCTCTAACTGTGATCCCTACTACGGGTGCAGGTGCTTCCCTCTATCGTCTGTCGAACCCTAGCGGAAGCCCGTTAACAGGGACATCCGTCCGAAACAGAGGGGGGAATCTCGTCGCGAGATTCCCCCCTCTGTTTCCCTGGACCGTTCAGGCCGTCAGGGGCCACCCGGTGCTATCGTGCGCCAAGTACCGATTTGTGCTACGGAGCCGAAGCCCAACCCCCGCGTCAGCGGGGGGCACGCCCGAATCCTCTTCCTACCGCGACCCCCCGGGTGAGCCGCTGGAGCGCCTGCTGCGCCTGGCGGTGGCCCGGCTGCAGCCGGAGCGCCTTGCGGTACTGCGCCACGGCCCCGTCGCGGTCGTGCGCCGTCTCGTACGCCCGGCCCAGCTCGAAGGCCACGCCCGCGGACTCGGGGAACTGCTCCGCGTTCAATTCCAGCATGCGCCGGGCGTCCGCCGCGCGCCCCTCCGCCGCCAGCCGCGTGGCCAGCGTGCTCAGCGAGCGCTCGCCGAAGTCGTAGGTGAAGCCGCCGTAGTGGCGCGTCCGCAGCCGCCGGTACACGGCCTTCGCCGAGTCCGGGCCCTGCCGCAGCGCCACGGTGCGCAGCGTGTCCTCCAGCATCAGCGGGCGCGGCGCCCCGCGGTGACAGGTGACGCACTCCACCCGCGCCGCCTCCCCGCCGGGCGGGGCGAGCGCGGCCAGGTAGTCGCGGTTGATGCCGCGCACCATGCGCATCATCTGCCGCGCGGTCTCCTTCTTCGGGTTGGCGTCCGAGGGGAAGTCGAGCGAGTCCGGCTTCGCCGCGGTGTGGGGCGCGTGGCAGTGGGTGCAGCGCACGCCCAGCGCGCTGTTGAAGCCGCGCATCACGGCGATCACCTGGTCGCGCGTCATGTCGGCGGGGAGCACCTTGAGGTTGCGCGGGCGCTCCCCCTCCTGGGCGTGGGACGGCGCGGCGGCGGCCAGCAGGAGCAGGCCGGCGAGCAGGGCGGAACGGGCGTGGAGCGGGGTGCGGGTCACGGCAGTCCTCGGGGCAGGGGAACGGGAACGGGGGCCGCGGTCTCCGGCGCGGGCGGCGGGGCGGCGCGGCGGGCGGAGGCGGCCAGCGCGCGCACGTGGTCGCGCTGGAGGTGGAAGATCCACCCGCCCAGGAGCCCGGCGCCCACCAGCAGCCAGAGCTGGGCCAGGCTGGCGCCCCAGGCGGGGTGGAAGCCGCGCACCCCCTCGATGGCGGCGGCCGCCAGCGCGCACTCCGCCGCCAGCCGCGGCGCCAGCGAGCCGAAGGGGAGCTCGCGGCGGCTGCGCGCCTCGGCCAGCAGGTAGCCGAGCACCGTGAGCGCGGCCACCGACTCCAGCAGGTGCAGCTGCTCCGCCACGCCCAGCGACGCGGAGCGCCCGGCGAAGCCCAGCCACCCCGTCCACGCGCCGCTGGCCGAGGCGAGCGGCGCCAGCACCATCGTCAGCAGGTACGCCGCGAAGGCGGGGGCGGCGCGGCGGAGCGCCCGCGCCTCGAAGCGGCGCTCGGCGGGCGCGTCGTCGGGGCGCGCGGCCTCCTGCGCGGCGGCGGCGGCGACCACCGCCACCAGCGCGGCGGCGGCCACCGGGTGGAAGAGCAGGGCGGGGAAGACGCCCAGCGCCGCCCACCCCGCGGCTGCCAGCGCCACGCCGCGCACGCCCAGCACCCCCGCCGGGCCGAAGGCGTGCCTCTGGAGCGCGGCAAGCAGCCGCGCGCCGAACAGCCCCAGCAGGAGGAGCGGCGCCACGCGCAGCGCGCTGTCGCGGGCGGCCAGGCTCCCCAGCCAGAGGAGCGGCACCAGCAGGTAGACGAGGCCCATGAGCGGCAGCTCCAGCGCCAGCCGCCCCACCGCGGCCGGGCTGAGCCGGATGCGGCGGGCGGCGGCGCGCTGCAGGAGCGCCCCCGCGAGCGCGCCCAGGCCGTTGGCGGCCAGGTCCACCACCGAGGGGTAGCGCTCCGGCTCGAACAGCTGCGCCGCCTCGATGCAGGCGCTCAGCAGCAACCCCGCCGCCAGCGCGCGCAGGAGCGTCCCGCGGCGCCCGTCCGGGACGCCGAGCGGGTACAGGAAGCCCAGCGGCACGAACAGCAGCACGTTCGCCACCAGGTCGAACGGCAGGGTGCCGTAGTAGACGACGAAGTGCCGCGGCGCCGCGAAGCGGAACGGTGCGAGCGTGATCACCAGCACCACCCCGGCGTAGTACAGGAGCAGGGCCCGGCTGAGGCGCGCGCGCGTGGGGACGGGGAGGGCTGGGGGCGGGGGCTGCGTCACGATCCGTGCATCGGGGGAGGGAAGGGGCCCAGCGCGGGCCCTCCCTCAAGGATCGGCCGCGGAGCGCCGCGGGGCAAGACCATGCGTTCCCGCCGCACGGCGGAAACGCACTTTTCACCTCTCGCACACGGTGCCCATGAAGCTGTGGATCGACGCGGACGCCGCGCCGCGCGACGTCAAGGAGATCGTCTTCCGCGCGGCGAAGCGGCTAGAGCTGGCGACGGTGCTGGTCGCCAACCAGCGGCTCCCCGTGCCGCCCGGCAACCCCCACGTCACGGCGGTGCGGGTGGAGGGCGGGCCCGACGTGGCCGACCGCCACATCGCCGACCACGCGGAGCGCGGCGACGTGGCGGTCACCGCCGACATCCCGCTGGCGGCGGCGCTGGTGGAGAAGGGGGTGGCGGTGATCGACCCGCGCGGCGAGGAGTTCTCGGCCGACAACGTGGGGGAGCGGCTGGCCGTGCGCGACTTCATGGACGGCCTGCGCGGGGCCGGCGTGGAGACGGGCGGGGCGCGGCCGTACGGGAACAAGGAGAAGCAGGCCTTCGCCTCCGCCCTGGACCGCGTGCTGACGCGCGCGCTGCGGGGGCGCTGAGCTGCGGCTAGGGCCGCTGGAGGACGGGGGCGCGGAAGCTTCCCTCGAAGCGCGCCGCGGATCCCACGGGGCGCCCGCCCGCGGCGGCGTCCGCGTCGAACGTCACGCTGCCGGCCACCCGGCCGTCCCCGTACTCCGTGACGGAAAGCGTCCCCGCGCCCGCGCGGGTGGTGGCGTAGACGGCCGAGGCCACGTCCCCGCCCACCAGGTAGGTCATGGCCGCGTTCCCGGGGCCCAGCGCGTACTCGCCGGTGCCGCGCAGCGGGACCGAGATCCGCACGTAGGCCGCGGGCATGGGACCGGCTCCCGGGGGCGTGGACCCCATCACGTGAAGCGAGTCCACCCCGCCGCGGGAGGAGATCGTGGCGCTGGCGCTGCCCGTCCAGGCGCTTCCCCCCCAGACGGCCAGGAAGGTGGGCTCCGCCTCAGGCCCGGTGCTCTCCTCGCACGCCGAGGTCGCGGCGGCGAGCAGCACGGCCGCCAGCAGGGGTCCGACTCTCCGACGAAGACTGGTCATGTGTGTTCCGGTGGTGTGGTGGCGGACGAAGATCACCCTCTGACGGCGCGGGGCGCCCGCCCGCCACAGTCGGCACGGCGGGCGCAGGGCGCCGCTATGCCGCCGAGCTGGCGCACGGCCCCGACGCGGCGAGGCACATGGCCAACTCCAGCGCCTCCACCAGCCCTCCCTGGTCCACGTGCCCCACCGCGTGCCGGGCGACGGCGTGGACCTCCGGCTCGGCGTTGCCCATCGCCACGGGGTGGCCCACGGCGCGCATCACCCCCACGTCGTTGAGGCCGTCGCCCACCATCATCACCCCCTCCAGCGGCACGCCGTACGCGGCGGCGAGCACACGCACGGCGCTCGCCTTGTCCACGCCCGCCGGGGTGATGTTGACGAACGAGGTGTCCGGCATCACCGGCGAGGTGGAGTGGGCCAGGGCGAGGTCCGGGTGCCGGTCGGCGAGCGCGGCGGCGGCCTGGTCGTGCGCCAGCAGCCACTGCGCCCGCACGACCGGCCCCTCCAGCGACGCGAAGGGGCGGGGCCGGAAGGGGACGCCCAGCAGCCCGGCGTGGCGCACGGCGCGCTCCGCGGTGCTCTCCACGGCGTAGCCGGCGTCGGTGTACAGCTCCAGGATGCGGCCGGTGGCGCGCTCCCTCGCCCTGAGCCACTCCACCGCGCGCGGCGGGAGCGTCCCGGAGCGCGACTCGCCGGTGGCCACGTGGACCACGCTCGCCCCGTTCTGGAACACGTGCCACCCGCCCGGGTCCAGCTGCTCCGCGTACTCCCGCGCCAGCCCGAACGCCGGGCGCCCGGAGCACACGGCCAGGCGGATGCCGCGCAGCCGGACGCGCTCCGCCGCGGCCCACACCTCCGGCGCCACGGTCCCGGACGAGCCCACCAGCGTCCCGTCCACGTCGATGCAGACCAGCTTCACCATTCTCCACTCTCGTCGTCGGCAAACGAACAACGGCGCTGCGAGCCTGTAAGCTCGCAGCGCCGTGGGGCTTGCGTCAATCGTCGGCCCGCCCGGGCCCGGTTCCGCTCAGGGCACCAGGTACGTCTCGTGGTACCGCACCGTGTTGGGGTCGAAGTAGGTGCAGCTGCCCTGCCAGGGCGTGGTGATCGCCTTGCCGACGATGGAGCGCCCGTACTTGACCCCGATCCCCGCCGTGGAGGACGCTCCGTAGCCCGCGCCGTTGCACAGCGACTGGCCCCACCGCCCGGCCGGGTCGTTCATGGTGTAGTTGGTGCCGTCGTTGCCGATGAGCAGCATGACGTGGCCGGAGCTGGTGAACTTGCCGTGGATGACCACCGGCCGCTGCTTGTTCAGCTCGGCCTCCAGCTCGGGGACGGAGCCGGTCTCCATGTGCACCTTGATCCGCTGCTTGAGGCCGGCGCGCGCCGCCAGCTTGTTGAAGATGGTGTCGAACTTGAACTCGTCCTGCGACTGCTTGCGGAACTCGGTGTAGATCTGGTCCGGCGTGTAGCTGGCCCCGTAGTACTTGAGGAGCATCGCCATGGTGGTGTTGGCGCAGGTGGCGCCCGGCTCGTACGTGTTGGCGTACTGGTAGAAGTACGGGACGCCCGGGACCAGGTCCGCGAGGGTGATGTCCTTGTAGGCGCCGGCCACCTGCGTCCCCGCGGCGTTGTAGCCGCGCAGGTAGATGCGCCGCACCCCCACCCCCGTGAACTTGTACTTGACCGGGAAGAAGTTCGCCCGGTCGGTGCTGGAGCCCAGCAGGTAGGTGCCGTCCGCGAAGTACTTGACCGTGACGATGTCGGTGGTCGCGTCCGCCTTGAAGGTGACCGGGTTGGTGGCGTAGGTCCCGGTGGGGTTCACCCAGGCCAGCGTGGCGGTTCCCGACAGCGTCCGCGATCCCGACTCGGGCGCGGTGGTCAGCACGCCGCCCGCGTCGCACGCGGCCAGGGCGAGGCTCCCGGCCAGGGCGGCGAGCCGTGCGAGCCGGCGCACTCCGCGCGGCCGGTGGTGGATACCGTCCCTGCGGTTGAATCCCGTCCCTCGGTCCAGCGCCGGCGTGCTCTGCGGATGGGTCATCGGGTCCCCGGTGGTTCGGGTGGCGAGACGCTTCGGAAAGGGAGCGAAAGGGAATATCCGTACCCCGTCCGTACGCCCGTCCCGCCTCGCTCCCTGCCCCCTTCCAACCGCCTGCGCCGCAACGAAGTCGGGATTCGACGCGGCCCGCCGCCCGGGCTCGGGGGAGCCCCGCGCGCGTGCCGCCCCGGCGACCCAATCTGGTGCGGTGCTCCCATCCTGGTGCACGCCCGGTCCTCAGGGATTCGCCGCCTCCTGCACCTCCGGGGAAGGGTGTCCTCCGCGTCAGGCCGCGCCCGCCTTCACGAAGGCGTACGCCTCCCGCGCCAACTCCTGCCAGCCGTCGTCGCCGGCGATGGAGATCCACTCCTTCATCCGCCTGCCGTGCCCGGGGTCGAAGTGCTCGCCCGCGCCCCCGCCCACCAGCGCGTCCACGCGAGCTTTCGGAAGCTTCACCACCAGCCTGCCCCGCGCCACCATCGCGAAGATCTTCCCGTTCACCTTGAGCCCGAACGAAGCCATCATCGTACCCGCCGTCACCGCCGGGTCCGCGGCGAAGGCATCGACCACCGGCGCGAACCGGGGATCGACCTCGAGACCCTGTGCTTCCCGTGACGGCTTGCGGGTCATCGGTCCTGCGAAGGAGAGGGTGTGCCATCGGCCGAAGCCTCGCGCACCCGCCGGGCGAGGTGGGCCACCGCGAGCGCGCGCAGGTCGATCAGCGTGTGCAGCAGGATGGGCGGGAGCAGGCTTCCCGAAGCCAGGAACAGGCCGCCCATCGCCACGCCCACCACGGCCGTGAGGAGCACTCCGCGGGCTCCCTGCCCCGCGTGCGCCAGGCCGAAGACGGCGGAGGAGACGGCAAGGGCCGCGAATGCGGACAGCCCCCAGGGCCCGGCGGCCAGGTAGCGCAGCAGGAAGCCGCGGTAGATCAGCTCTTCCGCGATGCCGGCCGTCACGGCCACGCCCGCGAAGAGCAGCTCCTCGCGCGGGGAGCGGGGCAGGAGGTACCCGATCTCCTCGACCGCGGCGACCATGCGGGCGCGAACGCCGCGGTTCAGCCAGGCGAGGACGACGGGGAGCACGATCCCGGAGGCGGCCGCGAGCGCCACGATCCACGCGAACGACGGAGGAATTCCGCTCCCGAAGGACTCGGGCGGAAAGGGCGGGCGGAGCAGGAGCGACGGGGGGAAGACGGCGAGAGCCGCGAGGGCGAAGAGCCACAGGCCGGCGATGATGCGCAGGTAGCTGGCCGACTTCTCGCCGGGTCGCGCGGCGGCGCGGAGCCGGCGGGCCTCCCACCGGTCCCACGCCGGGAAGACGACGAGCAGGCACACGGCGAGCAGGTGCGCAAGGACCATCAGGAAACCGGGGAAGGGAGTCGCCAGACGGCTACCGTCGCCCGGCGCGGCTCCGGCGGGTTTCATCCACGGCCTCGTTGGCGAGCCCCATCAGCTCCTCGTCTGAGAGGCCGGCGAGGTGCTCCGCGAGCGCAGGATCGACCTGTTTTGCCATTCGGTTCCACCGGGCGCGTACCAGCGCCCGCTCAATCTGGTCGGCGATCTCGGTCAGGTCCGCCTGCTGCGAGACTTCCTCCAGCACCTGACGGGCTGCCGGACTCAGCGAGGTGTAGAGGTAGAGTGCAGAGGATATGACTGCGTTCTGGCTCCGGCACTGACGCTCCGCGACGTCGCGGGTCCGCCGAGCCAGCTCGCGGTCGAGCCGGATGGACATGGTTTGATCAGCCATGACTCTTCTCGCCTTCAGGAAGGGAGCCCCGCGATCCTACATGCCTGTCGCCACTGTTCGTCCAGGCCCAGTTGACGGACCCAGTTCACAACGTACTGCTGATCCAGATCACTCGAGCGGATCCGGAGGATGGTTGCTGCATCCTCGATCTGACGGTGGGACTCACCGAGCTTCGCCCACTCAAGCTTCGCGATCAGCACGTCTTCCGCGGTTGCGATCGCGAGCTGAATCCCGCCGATTTCCCCAACCGACCGTCGTTGGAACTCCTCGCGGCTGAATGGCCGCGACTTCTGGATGATGAGGTCCACCTTCCAGCCCGTGGACAGGTCAATGATGTTGAACTGGCCCTGTGTCCGGTGTGCCTCCAGCGCGGCGTCCTCGTCGACGTAGTAGTCTTCCCTCGGAAACAGCGCGACGAGGCGGCGCAGCTGTTGAGGTGTCGCAGAGATCACGACGTCGATGTCCTGCGTGGCGCGTGGCGCGCCGTGGTAGGAGCTGGCGAACGATCCCGTCAGCATGTACGGGATCTCCGCTTGCTCAAGGGCACCGACCACACGTCGGAAGATGTCTTCCGCCATCAGCGCAGAGGCTCCGGGAGGGGAGCAGACCCGAACGCGTAGCGCAGCAGCTCGCGCTTCAGCTCGCGGTCCGACCATTCCGGGTGCTGCGCGCGGAGCCGGGCAAGGGTCAGCTCACGGGCGGCGATGCTCATTTCCACGGCGAGCCTGAGGCGCTCCGCGCCGGTCATCCTGCGATGGATGCCGTCCTGGATCTCCGCCGCTTCCCGGCTGGTGTCGCTCATGTCTGCCTCATTCACTCACCTCGCCATCGCCAGAAGCTCCGCGGTGTGGATGGCGCGGCGTCCGTCGCAGAAGTCGCCGATCTGGGAGCGGCAGGAGAACCCCGGCGCCACCACCAGGTCCTCCGGGGCGGCGCCGCGCACCGCGGGAAAGAGCACCCGCTCCCCCGCCGCCCGCGACACCTCGTAGTGCCCCCGCTCGTACCCGAACGACCCCGCCATCCCGCAGCAGCCGGAGTCCAGCAGGGTGAACTCCAGCCCCTCCACCCGACCCAGCACCTCGCGCGTGGGCTCCATCCCCACCAGCGCCTTCTGGTGGCAGTGCCCGTGGACGACGGCGCGCCGCTCCAGCCGCCCCGGCTTCCACCCGGGCACCGAGAGCAGGAACTCCTCCAGCATCATCGCCGCGCCCGCGATCGCCTTGGCGCGCGGGTCGCGGGTCAGGTCCGGCAGCTCGTCGCGCAGGGTGAGGATGCAGCTGGGCTCCACCCCCACGATCTTGGCGCCCCGCTCCACCTCCGGCGCGAGCACGTCGATCAGCTCCCGCTGCTTGTCGCGCGCGTGGTCCAGCAGCCCCTTGGAGATCGCCGCACGCCCGCAGCACACCTGCCGCCGCGGGATCACCACCCGGAACCCGGCCCGCTCCAGCACCGCCGCCGTGGCGCGCAACGGCGCCGACTGGAAGAAGTTGTGGAAGGTGTCGTCGAACAGGATCACGGCCGGCCGCCCGTCCCCGCCGGAGCCGGAGCCCCGCCCGCCCCGCCACTCGCGGCGGAAGGGGCGCGCGTCGAACGTGGGCAGCTTGCGGCGCGGGTCCACGTGCGCCGCCGCCTTCATCGCCCCGCCGAACAGGCTGCTCCCCAGGTTCGCGAGCCCCGGCGCGATGCCGCCCGCCTTCGCGAAGTCGTGGATCCGCCCGAAGAAAAGCGCCTCCTTGGGCGTGCCCGTCCGGCGGAAGTGCTGCGCCAGGAACTCCGCCTTGTAGCGCGCCATGTCCACGCCCACGGGGCACTCCGTCTTGCACGCCTTGCACTGCAGGCACAGGTCCAGCGCCTCCACCACCTCCTCGCTGCGCATCCCGTCCAGGTTGCCGCGCATGGCCTCGCGCAGGGCGTTGGCGCGGCCGCGCACGGTGTGCTCCTCCTCCAGCGTCACCATGAACGAGGGGCACATGGTCCCCGCATCGAGCTTGCGGCACACGGCCATGCCGTTGCACTTCTCCACCGCCTTGTCCCAGCCGCCGTCCTCCGAGTAGTCGAACCAGGTGTCCGGCGCCTTCGCCGCGTACGCCTCGCCGAAGCGCAGGTTGTCCGACATGCGCTGGTGCGGCGGGACGATCTTGCCCCCCGGGTTCATGCGGCCCTCCGGGTCGAACACGTGCTTGACCCGGCGGTGCAGCTCCATCACCTCCTCGCCGAACATCAGCGGCAGGAACTCCGAGCGCGCCAGGCCGTCGCCGTGCTCGCCCGAGAGCGAGCCCCCGAACTCCACCACCAGGGCGGCGATGTCGCCGGCGATGGCCTGCATGCGCCGCACGTCGTCGCCGCGCTTCAGGTTCAGGTCCACGCGGATGTGCAGGCAGCCGTGCCCCGCGTGCCCGAAGAACCCCAGCGTGGTGCCGTGGCGGTTCACGATCTCCTCGAAGCGGCGCGTGTAGGCGCCCAGCTTCTCCGGGGGGATCCCGGTGTCCTCCACGAACTCCTGCGGCTTGATGTCGCGCGTGGGCGTGGTCCGGTACAGCAGCCCGGTGGCCGCCTGGCGCAGCGCCCACGCCGCGTTCTGCACCCGCGGGTCCAGGAACACGCCGGGGACCGGGGCGCCGGGGAGGCGCGGGGCGCGCGCGGCGAAGTCGTGGGCCAGCGCCGCCGCCTCGGCGGCCGTATCGGCGGAGAACTCGCAGAACAGCACCCCCAGCGCGTCCGCTTCCACCAGCGCCGCCGTGGAGCGGAACTCGAACAATTCGCGCGCCCCCTGGAGCACCCGCGAGTCCACGATCTCCAGCGCGGAGAGCCCCGCCTCCGGGAGGATGTGGGGGATGGCGTCCATGGAGTCCCAGCGCCCGCGGAAGCTGAGCAGGACCAGGGCGCGCGCCCCGGGGAGAGGGACCAGCCCCAGCTCCGCCTCGGTGATGGTCGCCAGCGTTCCCTCGGAGCCCACCACCAGCTGCGCCAGGTTCAGCTCCGGCGCCTCCAGCATGGCGTCGAAGTTGTAGCCGGAGACGCGGCGCGGGATCTTGGGGTAGCGGGCCAGCACCGTGTCGCGGTGCGGCTCCAGGATCCCCAGCACCTCCCGGGCGATGCGGCCCTCGCGGCCGGGCATCGCCGCCACCGCTTCGCGCGCCACGGGGCCGAAGCGGGCGGACTCGCCGTCGTGCAGCACGCAGTCCAGCGCGTGCACGTGGTCGCCGGTCTTGCCGTAGGCCAGCGAGCGGGCGCCGCACGAGTTGTTGCCGATCATCCCGCCCAGGCAGCACTGGCGGATGGTGGCCGGGTCCGGCCCGAAGTGCAGGCCGTGCGGGGCGGCGGCGCGGTTGAGGCGGTCCAGGCGGACGCCGGGCTGCACCCGGGCGCGGCGGCGGTCCGCGTCCACCTCCAGCACCCGGTTCATGTACTTGCCGAAGTCCAGCACCAGCGCGGCGCCCACCGTCTGCCCGGCCAGCGCGGTGCCCCCGCCGCGGGGGAGCACCGGCACCCCGTGCTCCGCGGCCAGGCGGTGCGCGGCGCGCACGTCGTCCGCGTCGCGGGGGAGCACCACCCCCACCGGCATGATCTGGTACAGCGAGGCGTCGGTGCTGTAGAGCAGGCGGCTCTTGGCGTCGAAGCGGACCTCGCCGCGCACCCCCTGGCGGAGGGCGCGCTCCAGGCGGGCGGCGCGGGCGTCGGGCTGGACTACGGGCAGCATGCGTACCTCGGGATGAAGCGGGGCGCGCCCCACGGGCTCGGGGGCGCTACGCCGGGGCGGGGAGGCCGGGCCGTGCCTCGGCGGCCTCGCCCCCGGGCAGGGCGGTGGGGAGGAAGAGCCGGAAGGTGCTCCCCACCTGCGGTGTGGAGTCCACCTCCAGCGTGCCCCCCAGCACCCGGGCCAGGCGCAGCGAGATGGGCAGTCCCAGGCCGGTGCCCCCCGGCGTGGCGCTGGGGAGCTGCACGAACTCGTCGAAGATGCGGGGGATGTCCACGGTGGCGATCCCCGCCCCCTGGTCCGCCACCTCCACCGTCACCCCGCCGTCCGGCGCCTCGCCGCACCTCACCTGGATGGGGCGCCCCTCCCCGAACTTGATCGCGTTGGAAAGCAGGTTGAGCAGGATCTGCCGCACCCGGCGCGGGTCGGTGACGATGCGCGGGGTGGCCGGCGAGCAGGAGGTGTGCAGCGGCGAGCCGCGCTCCTCGGCCAAGGGGCGCACCGTGACGAACAGCTCCTCCACCAGGTCGGGGACGTCCACCTCCTCCGGCTGCAGCTCCATCTTCCCCGCCTCCAGCTTGGACAGGTCCAGCACGTCGTTGACCAGCTCCAGCAGGTGGCGGGCGGCGCGCTGCCCCCGCTCCAGCCCGTCCTGCTGCGCCGGGGCGAGCGGGCCGTAGACGCCGGCCAGGAGCAGGTCGTTGTAGCCCAGGATGGCGTTGATGGGGGTGCGCAGCTCGTGGCTCATCGCCGCGTAGAAGCGGTCCCGCGCCTCCAGGGCGCGCTCCCGCTCCTCCTCCACGCGCTTGCGGTCGGTGATGTCCAGCACCGTCCCCAGGAAGCGCGTCGCCCGGCGGGCCGCGCCCTCGCCCTCGAACGAGGCGCGCCCCCGGGCGATGATCCAGCGCACCGTGCCGTCCGGCCAGAGCGAGCGGTACTCCACGGCATAGTCGCCGCTCCCGGCCGGGTCCAGCGCCCCGCGCACGGCGGCGTCCGCGCGCTCCCGGTCCTCCGGGTGCACGCGCGCCAGGAAGGTGGCATAGTCCACCTCCGCCCCCGGGGCGAGGCCGAACGCCGCCTTGCAGCGGTCCGACCAGCGCAGCTCCCCGGTCGCCGGGACGAAGTCCCAGGTGCCGATCTCCGCCGACTCGGTGGCCAGCCGGGTGCGCTCCTCGGCCTCGCGCACCGCGCGCTCGGCCAGCCGCCGCTCGGTGAAGTCCTCCATGGAGCCGATCATGCGCAGCGGGCTCCCGCCGGCGTCGCGGGCCACGTAGCCCCGGTCGCGGACCTCGGCGTACGAGTCGTCCGCGCGGCGGAACCTGTACTCGTCCGACCACACCTCGCCGCCCCCTGCGATCACCGCGTGGATCCCGCCCACCACCCGCTCCCGGTCGTCCGGGTGGACGTGGTCGTACCACCACTCCGCCGTGGTGCGCAGCCCGTCCGGCCCGTAGCCGAACACCCGCCCGATCGCCTCGTTCCAGCGGATCTCGTCCGTGGCCAGGTCCCAGTCCCAGACGACGTCGTTGGTGGCGCGCGTCACCAGCCGGTAGCGCTCCTCCTCCTCGCGCAGCGCGGCCTCCGCCAGGCGGGTCTGCATCTCGGCGCGGGACACGCGCACCGCGTGGCGGACGCTCCGCTCCAATCGCTCCGGCGTCAGCCCGGCCTTGTCCAGGTAGTCGGCCGCCCCCGCCTTCATCAATTCCACGGCGGTGCGGGTGTCCGCCTGCCCGGTGAGCATCACGATGGGCGTGGCGATCCCCGCCGCGCGGGCCTCGCGCAGCACCCGCTCGCCGTCGCCGCCGGGAAGCTGGAAGTCGAGCAGCACGCAGTCCCAGGCGCCGCCGCGCAGCGCGGCCAGCGCGGAGTCCACGTCCTCCGCCTCGGCCACTTCGGCGTCGGCGCCGGACGCGCGGAGCGCGCGGCGGACCGCCATGCGGTCCACCTCGTCGTCGTCCACGACCAGGATCCTGAGCCGCTCCCCGTCCATTCAGCGCGCGGGGCGCGGGGAGGCGGCGGGCGCCGCGGGAGGGGTCAAGGCATCTCCACCAGCGTCCAGTACTTGTTGAGCGTCGCCATGGCCTCCACGAAGCTCACGAAGGTGACCGGCTTGAGGATGTAGCCGGCGACGTTGAGGTTGTAGGCGTCCACCCGGTCGCGCTCGTCGTCGGAGGTGGTGAGCACCACCACCGGGGTGAGCCCCAGCTCCGGGTCGGCGCGCAGCTCGCGCAGGAACTCGATGCCGTTCATGCGCGGCATGTTGAGGTCCAGCAGCACCAGCCGACGGTCGCGGGGGATCTCCGTACCGCGCAGCAGCGCCAGCGCGTCCACCCCGTTGCCGGCCACCCAGAGCGGGTTGCCGATGTTGTTCTTCTTGAAGGCGCGGCGGACGTTCATCACGTCCACCTCGTCGTCCTCCACCAGGAGGATGTTGAGCATGGTGTCCCCGGCCACGGTTCAGGCTCCGGCGTCGGCTTCGGTCTCGGCGGGCCACAGGAAGCGGAAGACGGAGCCTTCCCCCTCGGCGGATTCCACCCGGACCCTGCCGCCCCGGCTCTCCACCAGCTTGCGCACCAGGCTGAGGCCGATCCCGGTCCCCTCCACCTTGTCGCGGGCCTGCAGGGTCTGGAAGATCCCGAAGATACGGTCGTGGTACTCCGGGGCAATCCCCGGGCCGTTGTCCCGCACCGCGAACTCCCACATCGGCCCGCTCCGCTCCGCCGTCACCTGCACCCGCGCGTCCGGCCGGCGGGTGTACTTGACCGCGTTCCCCAGCAGGTTCATGAACACCTGCTGCAGCGGAAGCCGCTCCGCAACCAGCGTGGGCATGGGCCCCACCTCCACCGCGACGCTCTCCGGCGGGGCGAGCAGGTCCAGCACCTCGTCCAGCAGCGCGCCCACCTCCACCGGCTCCGGCTTTTCGCGGACGCGGCCGGCGCGGGAGTACTGGAGCACCCCGTCGATCAGCCCCTCCATGCGGTTCACCCGCCCGCGCATCAATTCCAGGTGCTCGCGCGTCTCGGCGGGGACGCCGGGGCCCAGGTCCTCCTCGATCCACTGCGACAGGTTGGCGATCCCCCGCAGCGGCGCCTTGAGGTCGTGCGAGGCCACGTAGGCGAACTGGTCCAGCTCGCGGTTGCTGGTCTCCAGCGCGGCGATCAGCCGGTCGCGCTCCGCCGCCGCCTCGCGCTGGCCGTGGACGTCGGTGAGGGTCCCGAACCAGCGGACGATCGCACCGTCCTCGTCCCGCTGGGCCAGGGCCTGCCCCAGGAACCAGCGGTACACGCCGTCGTGGCGGCGGAAGCGGTACTCGATGGAGTACGGCTCGCCGGTGTCCAGCGAGTGCCGCCAGCGGGTCCAGGCGCGCTCCCGGTCGTCGGGGTGGAGCACGTCGCTCCAGCCGGCGCCGCGGGACGCTTCCGGGTCCATCCCCGTGTACTCGAACCAGCGGCGGTTGTAGTACTCGTGGTAGCCGTCGGGCCGGGTGATCCACACCAGCTGGGGGATGGCGTCGGTCATGAAGCGGTAGTTCTCCTCGCTCCGCCGCAGCGCCTCCTCGATCGCCTTGTGGTCCTCCACGTCGGCGTTGACGCCGAACCACTGGGTGATCCTCCCCTCCGCGTCGCGCATGGCGTGGGCGCGCGCCAGGTGCCAGCGGTACGACCCGTCGTGGCGGCGCAGCCGGAACTCCGTCTCGTACGGCTCGCCGGTGGCCAGCGAGCGGCCCCAGCGCTCCCCCGCGGCGGGGAGGTCGTCCGGGTGCACCATGGCCTGCCACCCGTCGCCCACCACGGCGTCCGCGGGCGCGCCGAAGTACGCGGCGGTGCGGGCGCTCACGTAGTCCAGGCTCCCGTCCGTCCGCGCCGTCCACACCTGCGCGGGGAGGGTCTCGGCCAGGAAGCGGTAGCGCTCCTCGCTGGCGCGCAGCGCCTCCTGCGCCCGCCGCTCGTCGTTGACGTTGCGGAAGTACACGGAGAGCCCCTCGGGCGAGGGGTAGGCGCGCACCTCAAACCAGGCGTCCAGCGGCGGATAGAACGCCTGGAACTGCACCGTGCGCCGCTCCGCGGCGGCGCGGTGGTAGTGCTCCCAGAAGGGGGAGCCCACCGCTTCCGGGAACTCGTCCCACACGCTGCGCCCCAGCAATTCCGCGCGCCCCCGGAAGAGCAGGTGCTCGGCCTCGTCGTTGAGGTAGGTGAAGCGCCACTCCCGGTCCAGGGCGAAGAAGGCGTCGGTGATGCTCTCCAGGATGCGCTGCGTCTGCTGGCGGGCGCGCTCGGCGTCGCGGTACAGGCGGGCGTTGTCCACCGCCAGCGCGGCCCGGTCGGCCAGCTGCCGGGCGAAGGCGAGGTCGTCGGTGTCGTAGCGGCGCCCCGATTCGGCGGCGACGAAGGAGATGGCGCCCAGCGTCCGCCCGCGCGCCACCAGCGGCACCACCATGTACGAGCGCAGCTCCAGCTCGCGGACGATGCGCAGGTGCTCGGCGTCGCGGGCGCCGGCCTCCAGCAGCGAGTCGGGGATCTCGGGCACCAGCTCGGGCTCGCCGGTGCGCAGCACGGCCGGCAGCCCCACCGGCGCGTCCGGGTCCACGGGGTAGCGCTCCTCCAGCTCCCAGGCCAGGCGCTCCTTGGCCGGGTCCGGGTGGACCACGGCGAGCCGGCGGATCGAGCCGTCCTCCTCCAGCACGTCCACCGCGCACCAGTCGGCCAGCCGCGGCACGGCCAGCCCGGCGAGGCTGCGCAGCGTGGCCTCGTAGTCCAGCGAGGCGGCGAGCAGCGCCCCGGCCTCGGCCAGGAAGGCGGAGCGCTGCTCCGCCTCCTCCGCCTCCACCCGCGCCGCCCACGCCCGCAGCAGCTCGCGCTCGCGGTCCTCGGCCTGGGAGCGCTCGGTCACGTCCAGCGCCGTCCCCGCCAGGCGCGGCGGCTGGCGCGAGAGCACGGATCCCGCCGCGGCCAGCCAGCGCACCTCGCCGCCCGGACGCACGATGCGGTGCTCCAGCGAGTACTCCCCGCCCTCGGCCAGGGCGCGCTGCACCGACTCGCGCACCCGCTCGCGGTCCGCCGGGAAGACGCGCTCCAGGTAGCCGTCCATGGTCAGCTCGATCCCCCCCGGCTCCACCCCGAACAGGCGGTACATCTCGTCCGACCACTCGGTCCGCCCCGCCGCGGCGTCCCATTCCCAGCTCCCCAGGTGCGCCAGCCGCTGCGCCTCCGCCAGCTGCGCCTCGCGCGCGCGCAGCGCCTCCTCGGTCTCCCTCTGGCGGGTGACGTCCACCGCCACCCCGCGCAGCCGGACGCCGTCGCCGTCGTCCACGGCGCGCGCCAGGTCGCGCAGCCACACGACCCGCCCGTCCGCCGCCACCGCGCGGAATTCCAGCTCGTCGCAGCGCCCCGCCGGGTGCGGCGCCGCGCGGCACTCCGCCACGCGGGCGCGGTCGTCCGGGTGCACGGCGAAGGCGTCGCGGAAGGCGCCCGGCGCCGTCCACGCCTCCGCCGTCCAGCCCAGCAGCGCCTCCGCGCCGCGGCTCACGTAGGTGTAGCGGCCCTGCGCGGGATCGGCCTCCCACACGATGGCGTCCAGCCCCTCCAGCAGGCCGGCGAGGGCGGCTTCGCCGGCGCGGGAGGCCGGGGTCTGCTCCGTCATGTCCTGGGGCATGTCTCCGGGGATGAGTCGGCGCGCGGGGCCGTCGGGGCCCCGCGCGCCGTGGTCGAAGGGGGCGCAGATGCAAGGCTCCGGCCAGCCTGCGCGCGGGCGCGCGCGGCCGGGATCGTGCGGAACCCGCGGGGGTATGAGCGCCGGACGGTCCGCAACCGCGCGGCCCGGGAGCGGGGGGAGCGCCCCCAGCAGCGATCCGAGGACGGATGCACGTATACCTGAAAGAAGAGCCGGTGGAGCTGGAGATCCGCGAGGTGGACCCCGAGGGGCTGGTCGCGGAGGACTCCGACCTGATCCCGGTGGCGTTCTACGTGGCCGGCAACGAGCGGCCCAGCTTCCGCGCCATCCTCCCGCCGCAGACGGTCGCGGTGCTGGAGGAGGCCACCCTGGCTCCCGTGCGCCTGGGGCTGCTGGCCGAGGAGCCCGAGGACTCGGGCGAGATCCACGCCATGGTGGGGCTGTCGGTGACGATGCACGGCGACCCGGACGAGGCCGAGGAGGCGCACGAGGGCGAGGAGCGCCCCCCCGCCGAGCCCTGGGCCGCCGACCCCGACGCCTGGCGCGGCTCCGCCGACGACGAGGACGAGGCGGAGGAGGGCGGCGAGCGCACCGTGCTGCTGGCCTTTGCGCCGCTGGTGCGCCTGCGCCGCAAGTTCCCCGACGACTTCGCCGAGGAGCTGGCCGACCTGCTGGAGAGCGCCCTCGCGGGGGACACCAAGCCGAACCTGGAGGCCCGGATCGACGACATGCTGGGGGGGCTGTGAACGGCAGGGGAGAGGGGACAGGTTACAGGTTACAGCCGGCAGGCCGTCCCGCCGTTCGCAGGCTGTCCCCTGTCCCCTGTTCCCTGTAACCTGTGGTCCGGGGTCGGTTCGCGCCCAGCCCCACGGGGCGCCTGCACCTGGGAAACGCCCGCACCGCCCTGCTCGCGTGGCTCCACGCGCGCGCGGCGGGCGGGCGCTTCGTCATGCGGGTGGAGGACCTGGACCGCGGGCGGGTGAGGCCCGGCTACATGGAGGCGCAGCTGGACGACCTGCGCTGGCTGGGGCTGGACTGGGACGAGGGGCCGGACGTGGGCGGGCCCCACGCGCCCTACCTCCAGTCGGAGCGCCGGGCGGACTACGAGGCGGCGCTCGGGCGGCTGGACGCGGCCGGGCTGCTGTACCCGTGCTTCTGCTCGCGGAAGGAGATCGCGGCGGCGGCGAGCGCCCCGCACGGCCCCGCGGACGAGGGGCCCCGCTACCCGGGCCGCTGCCGGGACCGGCCGCGCGAGCCGGGGGACGAGGGGCGCGCGGCGGCGCTGCGCTTCCGCGTCGCGCCGGGGGCGGTGGGCTTCCGCGACCTGCTGCAGGGCGACGTGGCGTTCAATCCTGAGGCGGAGACCGGCGACTTCGTGGTCCGCCGCAAGGACGGGGTTGCCGCCTACCAGCTCGCCGTGGTGGTGGACGACGCCGCCATGGGGATCACCCACGTGGTCCGCGGCGCCGACCTGCTCCCCTCCACCGCCCGCCAGCTCCTCCTCTTCCGCGCGCTCGGCCTGGCCCCACCGGAGTTCCTGCACGTGCCGCTGGTGCTGGGGCCGGACGGCGAGCGCCTGGCGAAGAGGCATGGCGCCGTGTCGCTGGCCGAGCTGCGCGAGGCCGGCGTGTCCCCGGCGCGGGCGGTGGGGTGGCTGGCCTCCACCTGCGGGCTGGCGGAGCCCGGCGAGGAGGTGGAGGCGGGCGCGCTGGTCGGCCGCTTCGCCGTGGAGCGCCTCCCCCGCGAGGCCGCCGTGGTGGACGACGCGGCGCTGGAGCGGATGACGGCGCGCTGACGGTCCCCCGGGTCGGAAATCCTTTCTCCGGGCGCCACCTTTTTTCCAGGATTGCCGGCCCGCCGGGCGCCCGGTATCATTCCCCGCACACCACAGCACCTGCGTTCCGGCGCCGCGCCCTCCCGGGCACGGCACCTGCACTGCCGCCGCGGATCCGCATCTCCATGCGCGCCCTCCGCGGCGCCGCTTCCGCATCGTCCGACCCTCCCGTCGCACACAGTCCAGGAGACACCCCCAGATGAAGATCCGCGCGCTCGCCCTCGCCGGGCTGCTGGCGCTCCCCGCCGTCGCGTCGGCCCAGGAGCCGCTTCCCCCGGGCCAGCTCCCCCCGGCCCGCTTCTCCGTCACCCCGTTCATCGGCCTGCGCGTCCCGTACACCACGGGCAACGCGTACCTGTTCGTGGGCGAAAACCGCTCGTTCATCATCGACGAGGACCGCGGCGGGGCCCCGCTGGCCGGCGTGGAGGGCGAGGCGCGCCTGCGCGGCCCGGTGAGCCTGCTGGGCTCGGTGGCCTTCGGCAACGGCGGCGACCACACCATCCGGCTCACCTCCAGCGAGGGCGACGACCAGATCCCGCTGATCGCCGACACGCCGGACATGTGGATGGGCAAGCTGGCGGTGGCGTACCGGCTCCCGGAGCCGCGCCCCGACAACCGCCGCTTCCACCCGGCCGGGTTCATCTCGGCCGGGCCGGCGCTGGTGCGCACCAGCTGGGCGGACAGCGACCTGGACGGGGACGGGATCAACCACTGGGGGCTGAACCTGGGCGTCCACGCCGCCACCACGCTGGGCTCGCCGCGGCTGGCGCTGAACATCGGCCTGGAGGACTTCCTCACCTTCTGGAACACGGAGCGGCTGGCGGAGCACGACGCCACGCTCTATGGGCAGTACTTCGAGGACGCGGCGATGGTGGACTTCGACTACACCAGCTCCAACCTGGTGGTGCTGCGCGCGGGGCTTTCGTTCCGGTTCCAGTAGGGTTTTTCGAGAGGTCCGTTCGACGCTGCGAGAGGGCGGCTCCGGGTTCCGGGGCCGCCCTCTCGCGTTTCCTGTGGTTTGGCGGGCCGCTACGGAACCAGGCCAAACTGCCGGCCTGTTTCCTCCGCGGGCTCCGGGAGCCCCGCCAAACTGCCGGCGGGTCTCCCTGCGCCGGAGGGAGCCAGCCGAAACCGCCCGGCTGTCTCCCTCCGCAACGGATCATGTGGGTACTGCGGGAACTGAAACCGCGACGACGGAAGGTCGGGCCGCCGCGGCCGCTCAGTACGCGAGCCGGTCGACCACCTCTCCGCCGTACAGGACGTCGAGCCGCCCGAACCCTCCGCCCGCGAGGATCGTCGGGGTGCCGGAGCGGTCGGTGACGTTGACGGCCGAAAACGCGACTTCGCGCTCCAGGAAGGGGAGCAGCGGCGGTACCCACACGACCCTGGTGACAATGAACGTGCTCAAAAAGCCCCCGAGGGACTGGCGGTAGAAGTACCCGGCGCCCAGCGGTCCCCCGGAGAGCTCGCGCTCCTCGCCGAGGCCGTCGAGGGCGACGCCCAGCATGCACTGGGCACAGGCTGCTGCCTGCGCCGTCAGGTACACCCCGACCAGGGACCCCGCGATCCATCGCTGCGCACGTCTGCTCCGGTCCAGGCGCTTCAGGGCCCGGAGCGCGCCCGACGTCAGCACCAGCGCGGTACAGAAGACCAGCACCGGGAGCAGGAATCCGTCGAGGCCGTCCGGGCGGAACGACCATTCCAGGTACGCGAGGGAGGACACGAGGAGCACGGCGAGCCCGGTCGGCAGGGCCGCGCGCGCGAGGACCCGGCCCAGCGCATCCGCGGAAACCCGGCAGAGAAGCATCCACGCGCTCGCAGCCGCGGCGAGCCAGACCAGCGACCACCACAGGCGGACGTCTTCCAGCGTCATTGGAGTCACGCGCTTTATCCGGAAGCCAGGCGTGAACGGACGAGGCCGGCACGGAACTGCGGTGCCGACGCTGCGGGGTCTCCCTCCGCAACGGATCATGTGGGTGCTGCGAGAACTGCAACGGCGACCACGAAAAGCCGGCCCGTGCGGCCGCTCAGTAAACGAGCTGGTCGACAGCGCTTCCTCCGTACATGACGACGAGCCGCCTGTTGCCTCTGCCGCCCGTGTTTTCTCGCGCGGAGCCGGTCAGTTTGACGTGCGACTCCGCGACGCGACGCTCCAGGAAGGGGAGCAGCGGGGGCACCCGGAGGACGACCGTGTGCAGGAAGTCGCTCGAGATGGTGCCCGAGAGGTGCTGGCGGTAGAAGTAGCCGTCGCCGAGCGGACCGGCGGAGCGGTCGCGCCCGTCCTCCAGCCCGCCGGTCACCGCGATGCCCAGCATGGTGACGGTGCAGGCAGCGGCCTGCACCAGGCCATACACGGTGATCAGGAGACCCGCGATCCAGCGCAGCGCGCGCCTGCCGCGGTCCAGGCGCTTGAAGGCCAGGAGCATGCCCGCCGTCACCACGAGCGACGTGCAGAAGACCAGGACCGGGAAGAGGAAGCGGTCGAAGGTGTCGAACCGGGACGACCAGCCCAGGAGCGCGGGGGTGACCACCAGGACGGTCGGCGGACCCACGAACCGGAGGACGGCGCCCAGCCGGGCCGCAGAAAGGCGGCAGAGGATCGTCGATGCGACCGCGGCTGCAAGGAGCCAGTTGGCGGACCAGAGCAGGTAGGCGGCGTTCATCGTCGTGGGAGATGCGTGGTTGCACTCGCGATCGGGCCCGCAGGCGGGAAGGCGCTCCCGGCCCGGGCCTGGACGGTGCAGGCCCGGGGAACGGGAATCCGCCGTCAGTCGTAGCCTCTCGACCGGAGCCACACCGTGCACTCCGGAGCCGGCTGCGCCCGCGGCGTGCGGCGCGCCACGGCCTCCGCGCGGGAGCGGGACCAGTTCCAGCTCCGCCAGTCGCTCCGGGTCCGCGGCCCGTCCCGGAGGTCGCTGCGGAGCACGCACGCGTCCGCCGGCGTCATCCCCAGGCGGCGCAGCCCCGCGGTGACGACGGGGGCGGCGTCGGCGCTCAGGCGCGACAGGTACTCGGCGTCCAGCTTCCCGGTGCGCTCGGCGCGGTGCAGGTTGGTGCGGGCGATCAGCGCGTCCGGGTTCATCACGTTGAGCGCGGCGATGGTCGCGAAGCCGGCCATCACGGCGCCGCGGGGGAAGCGGCCGGGGCGGCCGCGCAGCACGGTGGCTGCGAACCAGGCCAGCACCACGCCCAGCCACGCCATGAAGGCGCTGGTGTACAGGCGCAGCTCGGTCAGGCCGTAGGCGGCCTGGTACAGGCGCATCCGCTGCGCCGCCGACACCATGATCACGAAGAGCAGCGCCACCAGCACCCCGGCCAGCACCCGGAACACGCGCTCGCCCCGGCCGCCCTTTTCCCGCAGCAGGCCGTGCAGCGCCAGCAGCATGGGGAGCGCGAGCGCGGCCACCCACACCAGCTCGAAGAAGCCGCGGCGGGCGTACTCGCCCCACCCCGTCTCCAGCGAGCGGCTCACCCACGCCTGCCCGCCGAACAGGTAGCGGAACTGCACCGCCACGAAGGCAAGGAAGAGCCCGTCCAGCAGCGCCAGCACCGTGGTCACCTCGGTGGCGCCCAGCGCGGGGCGGGGGAGGGTGGCGGTGTTCACCTCGCCCTGCGGCGCCTGGAGCGCCGCCCACAGCACCCCCGCCGCTGCCCACCCGAAGAGGGCCACCCGGAACCCCGTGGCCGCCGCATCGTCCACGTCCCAGCGGAACAGGCTCCCCACCGCCTCGGCGAACACCGGGTCGGCGGAGGCGAACAGGGCGTTGAACACCAGCAGCAGCGGCACGGCCAGCAGCGCCCCGCGCACCACCGCGAACACCCGGGTCGAGCCCCCGGCGGGCAACAGCGACCTCCACTCCACCCGGTCGAACACCACCACCAGCGGCGCGATGCAGGCGTAGAAGGCGGTGGCGCCCACGCCCAGGATCCAGCGGCCCAGCGCGGTGTCGCCCAGCTCGCCGCCGCGGGCCCGCCAGGCGCCCATCATCAGCGCCGCGAGCAGCGCCAGCAGGTTGAGCGCGCCCAGCACCGGCGAGGCGCGCCAGGCCAGCGCCGCCGCGAAGAGCAGCGCGGGAAAGGCCATCCAGCGCCCCTCGCCCTCCAGCTCCGTCCCGGTTCGCCCGGCCAGCACCGCGACGGCCACCAGCAGCGCCGCGGTCCAGAGCAGCGCGTTCACCCCCAGCACCGTCCCCGCGAACAGCGCGTTCCCCAGCACCCCCAGCGCCAGCGCCTCCCCCAGCAGCAGCAGCGACGCCCGGGTGCGCTCGCCCAGCTCCCACGGCGCGGGGACTGGGACGTCCGCCAGCGCATCGGCCGGGGCGCTCACCGGGCACCTCCCACGGGCTGCGGATGCAAATAAAGGCATGTATGGAGCGTAGTTGCTTCGGTGCAGGGCACCAACGGCATCCCATTCATGGTCCCGCCCTCCCTCCTGAAGGTGAGAAAAAGGGGCGCGCCCCGCCGGCGCGCCCCCGTCCGTCCGCTACCCCGTGGCCTGGAGCACCCGCCCGAAGCGGCGCTCCCGCCCGGTGAACTCGTCCACCGCCGCCCGCAGGTCGGCGGGGGTGAACTCCGGCCACATCTTCTGCGAGAAGTACAGCTCGGCGTAGGCGCACTCCCACAGGAGGAAGTCGCTGAGGCGCTGCTCCCCGCCGGTGCGGATCAGCAGGTCCACGTCCGGCGCGCCGCCGGGGGAGTGGATCTCCTCGCCGATCGCCCGGGCGAACTCCTCGCGCGTGGGCTCCGCCCCGCCGCCCAGGCGCGCGGCCGCGCGCAGGATGGCGTCGCGCGCCGAGTAGTCGATCGCCACGCGGAAGTGCATCGCCGTCCCCCCTGCCGTGGCGCTCTCCGCGGTGCGGACGGTGGTGAGCAGCTCCGGGCCCAGCCGGTCGCGCCGCCCGATCACGCTGAGCCGCACCCCGTTCTCCACGCAGCGCCGCGTCTCCCCCACCAGGTACGCCCGGAACAGCCGCATCAGCGCCGTCACCTCGGGCCCGGGGCGCTGCCAGTTGTCGGAGGAGAAGGCGTACACGGTGAGCGTGCCGATCCCCATCTCCCGCGCCGCCTCCACGATCTGCCGCACCGTGCGCGCGCCCGCCTTGTGCCCCGCGGCCCGCGGCCACCCGCGCGCCCGGGCCCAGCGCCCGTTGCCGTCCATGATCATCGCGACGTGCAGCGACGAAGGAACTGCCGGAAAAGAACTTTGTTTCATAAAGCTCATGGGCAAAAAAATGTCAGTCATGGCGGTCCCGCACCGCCTGGATCAGGGCTTCCATGTGGTCCAGGTACAGCTCAAGCGCCCGCCGGCCCTCGGAGGTGAGCCGGTACTCGGTGCGCGGCACCCGCCCCTCGAAGCTCTTGGTGCACGCCACGTACCCGGCCTCCTCCAGCTTGCGCGCGTGCACGCTGAGGTTGCCGTCGGTGGCGCTCAGCATGTCCTTGAGCGCGTTGAAGCTGAGCTTCTCGTTGACCGCCAGCGCGCTGACGATCGCCAGCCGGATGCGCTCGTGGATCAGCCGGTCCAGCTCCGGGGCCGTTTCCGCCGCGCCGCCCGCGACGCTGCGGAGGCCGAAGTCCTCGCCCTCCTGGGGCGCCCGCTTGGCCTTACCCACCGTACCTCCAGGCGATGATGGCTCCGAAGAGCACGTTGAGCCCGCCGAACCCCAGCGCCATCATGGCGCTCCCCCACCCGGCCGGGGTGAACAGGGCCACCGTTCCCAGCGCCATGAAGCACATCCCCATCACCGGCACCACCCGCGCGGAGAAGGCTCCCGCGGTCACCACCCCGGTGCCGAAGAGGAGGAGCCACATGCCGGGGAGCGCGGCCACCAGCCCGGTGTCGTACAGGAAGGCGGTGAGCAGCGCGCCGGCCACCAGCGGCGGCGCCAGGCTGAGCGCGAACTTGCGCCCGGGGCCGGAGAGGAGCGGCATCCTGGCCGCGCGCGCCTTGCGCGCCGTGGTCCACCCGCCGATCCCCACCGCGAACAGCGCCTCCGCCCACCACACCGCCACCCACCCCTCCGGCGAGGCCTGCAGCGAGGCCACCCACGCCGCCGCGGCCGCGGTGATGCCCATCACCACCATCCCCCACCCGGACACGGCGGTGAAGCTCCCCGCCCGCTCCATGGTCTCGCGGATGAAGCGGAGGTTGTCCATCGCCCTGGCGTGCAGGTCGAAGGGAGCCTCGTCTTCGGGCTGGGAGCGGATGGGGTGCACGGTAGCCATGGGGCGGAGGATAATCCGCCCCCGCCGGTCTGTCAAGTGCTTTGCGGTGCAGAGTGCAGGGGGCACCATCCCGCAGGACGACACGCCTTTCCGCCAGCGGGGTCAATCTTCAGATTGTTCGGGCCCCGCCCGTTCTCGTGAACGCTCCCATCCATCATACCCGCGGAAGTAGAGATGTACATCTCGTCGTTCAAGATCCTGAACTTCAAAAGCTTCCGCGAGACGCAGGCGGTTCCGCTCGGCCCCGGCTTCAACATCGTTGTGGGGCAGAACGACGCGGGAAAGTCGTCGCTCGTGGAGGCGTTGAGTATGCGCTTCGCCAACCGGCCCCACCGGAGCCTCCGTGTGGTACCGGAGCGAAACTCTCCGACGGAGGCGATGTCGACCTGCGAGCTCGAGTTCCATCTGGACGAAGGAGACATCCTCAAGCTTCTGAAGAGCCAGGGGCCGTTCTCGTTCCCGATGGAGTTGGAGCCGCGGAATGAGGCGGAGGTCAGAAGGTATCTGGCTAAAGCAGCGCGGTCCGGCACATTCCACATTCAGGCTCGTGGTGGTACGGTCCTTCCTTCTGGATGGGAGCACCATCCACGTCCCTTCATGTACTCGAACGTCCGCTATTCTCCCCAGAAGGGTGATTTCGAGGTGTGCAGTGAGGCCGGTGCGGGATACCAGTCGATCGTGGCGAATGCGCTCCAGCAGCGCGTCTACGCCTTTCGGGCAGAACGCTTGCACGTGAGTAGCGGATCCATCACTCACAGTCCGCATCTGGAGCCGGATGCGCGAAACCTGGCAGGAGTGCTCAACTTGCTCCAGTCCGGCAACGTGAGCCGGTTCCGGCGATTCTGCTCCGCCGTGAACAGGGTTTTCCCGCACATCCGGCAGATCACCGTCCCTCCCACCGGGAACTCTACCGCGCAGATCTACGTTTGGAGCGTCGATCCCGACTCCGAGCGTGACGACCTCGCGATCCCGCTCGCGGAGAGCGGCACCGGTATCGGGCAGGTGCTGGCGATCCTGTACGTGGTGCTCACCTCAGATGAGCCACGGACCATCATCATCGACGAGCCGCAGAGCTTCCTGCATCCCGGAGCCGTGAGGAAGCTCATGGGCATTCTCCAGCAGTTCCCCCAGCATCAGTACGTGATCACCACCCATTCCCCGAGCGTGGTGACCGCGGCAGGTCCGGACCAGCTGCTCCTTGTCCGCCGAGGCGCGGCGGAAAGCGAGATCGGGGTGTTGGATCCTCGCCAGACCAGCCAGGTTCAAACTCTCCTGTCAGAGGTGGGGGCACGTCTGGCCGACGTCTTTGGAGCCGACAATATCCTGTGGGTGGAGGGTCAGACGGAGGAGCTTTGCTTTCCATTGGTCGTGCGGAAGCTGCTGAACAGGCCCCTGTTCGGGACGGAGATACTGGCGATCCTGAGTACCGGGGATCTTGAGAGCAGGCATGCCCGCTCGTCCCTGGAGATCTACCGGCGGCTCAGCCAGGGGCGAGGTCTGCTGCCACCGGCGATCGGGTTCATTCTCGACCGGGAGCAGCGCAGCGACAAGGAGATGCGGGACCTGTCGCGGATGAGCGGGGAACGGACCTACTTCACGCCCAGGCGGATGTACGAGAACTATCTGCTTCGGCCGGCAGCTGTCGCAGCCGTGATCTCAGGTATCGAAGATTTCCGGGAGAGCCCCGTACTGGAGGCTGAGATAACCCAATGGATTGATCATCATCGGTGGGAGCAGAAATACTTTGGGTTCCAAGTCCAGTCCACCGACCGGACCGATGAGTTCTGGATGCAAGAGGTACACGGCGCAAAGGTCTTGAAGGACCTGTTCGAGGAGCTTTCCGAACACAGGGTTTCCTTTGAAAAGACCAGGCATTCGCTGGCGCTGACTGAATGGCTTTTGGAACACTCCCCTGCGGACTTGCAGGACATTGCGCAGCTGTTGGCTTCAGCGCTGGATCCGACCAACGACTCCCCCCCTCCTGCAAAGCCGTAGCGCATTGGGTCCCGCGCCGTCCCCTTGTGGCGCCGGGAGGGCCGATTCATCTTCCCGGGACAGCCTCGTCGTCCCCGGCCGCCGGTACTTCCCACGCCAGCCCCCGTCCGCCATGCCCCTGGTCATCGGTGTCCCCAAGGAGGTCGCGCCGCTGGAGCGCCGCGTCGCGCTGGTGCCGGAGACGGTCGCGCGCCTGGTGCAGGGCGGCGCGCAGGTGGTGGTGGAGCACGGCGCCGGCGAGGCCGCCTTCTTCCCGGACGGGGCGTACGAGGCCGCGGGCGCGCAGCTGGTGGAGCGCACCACGGCGTACGACGTGGACGTGCAGGCGCGGGTGCAGCCCCCCGCCGAGACGGAGCTGCCGCTGCTGCGCCCCGGGAGCGTGGTGGTGGGCTTCCTGCGCCCGCTGGACGCTCCCGGCGAGACCGCGCGCCTGGCGGCGGCCGGGGTGACGGCGCTCAGCATGGAGATGGTGCCGCGCACCACCCGCGCGCAGAAGATGGACGCGCTCTCGGCCATGGGCACGGTGGCCGGGTACCGCGCCGTGATCCTGGCGGCGGAGGCGTCGCCCAAGCTCTTCCCGCTGCTCACCACCGCGGCGGGCACCATCCGCCCGGCGAAGGTGCTGGTGCTGGGCGCCGGGGTGGTCGGGCTGCAGGCGCTGGCCACCGCGCGGCGGCTGGGGGCCGTGACCTCCGCGTACGACGTGCGCGCCGCCGCGCGCGAGCAGGTGGAGAGCGTGGGTGCCCGCTTCGTGGAGCTGGCGCTGGAGACCGGCGACGCGGAAACCTCGGGCGGCTACGCGCGCGCCCTGGACGAGGAGCGCCAGCGCCGGCAGGTGGAGCTGCTGACGCCGCACGTGGCCGCGGCGGACGTGGTGGTCACCACGGCGCTGGTGCCGGGGATGCGCGCGCCGCTGCTGGTGACGGAGCACGCGGTGCGCGAGATGGCGCCCGGCTCGGTGGTGGTGGACGTGGCGGCGCCCAACGGGGGCAACTGCGCGCTCACCCGGCCCGGGGAGACGGTGCTCGTGGGGCAGGGGGTCCGCGTCCTGGGGCCGCTCAACCTGGCCGCGGAGATGCCCATGCACGCCAGCCAGATGTACTCGCGCACGGTGGCCGCCATGATCGGCGAGTTCGTGAAGGAGGGCACCTTCACCCCGGACTTCGACGACGAGATCTTCCGCGGCGCCTGCGTGGCCCACGGCGGCGAGATCGTCAACGAGCGGGTGCGCGCCCTGCTGGAGCCGCGCGCCCCGGCGACCGCCTGATCCCCGGCCGCCGGGGCGGCTCCCCGCCGCCCCGGCCCGCGGCACCTCCTCCTCTTCCCTCCCCGATGAAGCGCTACCTGGTCACCTTCGGCCTGGGCCTGCTGCTCGCCGTGCTGCTGCTGGCGGGCGTGCTGGTGGCGCGCGCGTTCGGCTTCCGGTCGCGGCAGGTGCCGGCGGAGCCCGCGGCGCCGTTCGCGCTGGACTCCGCCGCGGCGGCGGGGCGGCTGGCCGGGGCGCTGCGCATCAGGACCGTCTCGTCCGACACGGCGGCGCCGGGCGGGCCCGGGTGGGCGGAGATGCACGCCTACCTGCGCGCGGCGTACCCGCGGGTGCACGCGGCGCTCCGCCTGGAGCGGGTGGGCGACGCGCTGCTCTTCACCTGGCCGGGGGCGGACGCGCGGCTGCGCCCGGTGCTGCTGATGGGGCACCTGGACGTGGTGCCGGTGGAGCCGGGGACGGAGCGCGCCTGGACGCGCCCGCCCTTCGGCGGGGTGGTGACGGACGGCTTCGTGTGGGGGCGCGGCGCGCTGGACGACAAGCTGGGGGTGCTGGGGACGCTGGAGGCGGCGGAGGGGCTGCTCGCCGAGGGGTTCCGGCCGCGGCGTACCGTGCTGCTGGCCTTCGGGGCGGACGAGGAGGTGGGGGGACGCCGGGGCGCGGCCCGGATCGCGGCGCTGCTGCGCTCGCGCGGGGTGCGGCCGGAGTGGGTGCTGGACGAGGGCGGCGCGGTCACCCGCGGGATGATGCCGGGGATCGAGGGCCCGGTGGCGCTGGTGGGGGTGGCGGAGAAGGGGTTCGTGTCGGTGGAGCTCGCGGTGCGCGGCGAGGGCGGGCACTCGTCCATGCCGCCGCGGAGCACGGCTGTGGGCGTGCTGGCCCGGGCGGTGTCGCGGCTGGAGGAGCGCCCCGTGCCGGGCGGGATCCGCGGCGCCACGGAGCTGCTCTTCGACCACGCGGGGCCGGAGATGCCCTTCGGGATGCGGCTGGTGTTCGCCAACCGCTGGCTCTTCGGGCCGCTGGTGGAGCGGCAGCTGGCCGCCGCGCCCTCCACCGACGCCACGCTGCGCACCACCACCGCGGCCACGGTGTTCCAGGGCGGCACGCAGGACAACGTGCTCCCCTCCCTGGCCCGCGCCGTCGTCAACTTCCGCATCCTCCCCGGCGACAGCATCGCCGGGGTGCTGGCGCACGTCCGCGACGTGGTGGACGACCCGCGCGTGCGGGTGCGGACGCTGGGATTCGCCAGCGAGCCGTCGCCGGTGTCGGGCGTGGAGACGGCCGGGTTCAGGACCATCCAGCGCAGCATCCGGCAGACCTTTCCGGACGCGGTGGTGGCGCCGTACCTGGTGGTGGGCGCCACGGACGCGCGCCACTTCCACGGGCTGAGCGAGCACGTGTACCGCTTCGTCCCGGTGCGCGTCACCGCCCGCGACCTGGCGCGGATGCACGGCACCGACGAGCGGGTGTCGGTGGCGGACTACGCGGCGGCGGTGCGGTTCTACGCGCAGCTGCTGCGCAACGGGGCGAGGTGAGCGCCGGCATGACCGGCGTGCTCGCGGTCTGCTCGCTGCTGCCTCCGCCCTGGCCGGAGCTGGCGCCGCTCGTGGAGGAGAGCAAGCGGGAGGGCTTCGGCTTCCTGGTGCGCCTGCGCCGCGAGTTCCTGGACGGCGGCAACCGCTTCGACGCGCCGGGTGAGGCGCTGCTCGGCTGCCGGCGCGGCGCGGAACTGGTGGCGGTGGGCGGCCTCAACCGCGACCCGTACTCGCGGGAGCCGCGCGTAGGCCGCCTGCGCCACCTGTACGTGGGCGCCGCGCACCGGAAAGCCGGAATCGGCCGGGTGCTCGTCGCCGCGCTGGTCGAGGCGGCGCGGCCGCACTTCGACGTGCTCCGGCTGCGCACCGACACCGAGGCGGCTGCGCGGTTCTACGAGGCACAGGGGTTCGCGCCGGTCTCGTCGCCCCACGCCACGCACCGCATGGTGCTCGGCGCGCTGAACGGCGGGCCGATCGAGCTGCGGCTGGAGCGCTGCGGCGCTCCGGATGGTGGGGCCGGGAGCGTCCCCCGGCCCGCCTCTTCCCTCCACCCCACACCCGGAGGCGACTCCATGAGCATCGCCCTGATCCAGGCGGAGCGCGACGCCCTCGCCTGCCTCGGCCTCCTCGCGCACGCCTACGCCCGCTTCGACGTCCCCGTCGAGTACCCCGGGGAGAGTGCCCCCAGCCACGTGCTGGGGCTGAACATCCACGCCGCGATGGTCGACAGCGCGGACGGCGAGGTCCTGGCGCTGGAGCGCAACACCATCCACGCCGACGGCAGCCCGCTCCAGCACGGCGAGCAGCGGGCCCTCCGCACGGCGATCGCGCGCGTGGCCGTGAAGCGTCCGAGGCAGCCGGCACAGGCGATCGAGGGCTACTATCGCTCGTCCATGTTCATGGGGAAGGGCACGACGCCGGCCGACTTCCTCGACGTCGGAGCCACGCTGTATACGACGCTGGAGCCCTGTCCGATGTGCGCGAGCAGCTCGCTGGTGTCCCGGGTGAAGCGCCTGGTGTTCCTGCTCCCGGATCACAAATACGGCGGTGCGTGGAACCTGCTCAAGCCGAAGTTCTACGCCTCCGACGAATCGCAGTACGCGCAGCTGGCGGTCGCCGGGCTCGGGAGCGCCCTTGCCGACCGGGTCGGAGAGCTGTACGGCCGTGTCCTGGCCAAAGCCGATGGACTGCGCACGAACGGGGTGCGCGACACCCACTTCCTCGACTTCTGCCGTGACGAGCTGGGGGAGGCGTTCGAGATGCTGAGGAAAACCACGCCCGCGGACCTGCGTTCCGCCGCGGCCGGGGACCTTCGCAACGCCGCGACCCTGGCCGGGTTCCAGCGGGCGCTGAACATGCCTTCGGCGTGACGGACAGCCGGGCTCCTCGCCCGGCTGTCGCCTGCCGGAGGCGGATGCCACGCACCGGATGGAGCCGGGCGTTCCCGCCGGCTGATCCCGGGGTGGCGGCGAGCCCGGCTCCGCCCGCGTGCCATGGCGATATGGGCAATTCGTCCCTGGCCTCCCGCGCGTCGGGGCGGCATCGTTCGCGCCGCGGCACGTGCCGCGCTCGCACGAACCTCCCGGAGCCGCCGACATCCATGAACTCTGCCACCGTCCAGCCGCGCCTCGCCGACGCGGCGCTCTCCACCGGCCTCCGCCTGCAGTACGCGGGGAGCGGGGCGCCCGGTGCCCCCGCCGTGCTCCTGCTGCACGGCTACACCGATTCGTGGCTCTCGTACTCCCTGGTGCTCCCGCACCTGGGGCCCGCCCTGCGCTGCGTCGCCCCCAGCCAGCGCGGCCACGGCGACTCGGAGCGCCCGGAGTGCTGCTACGGCCTCGGTGACTTCGCGGCGGATGCGGTGGCGCTGCTCGACGCGCTGGACGTCCGCAGGGCCACGGTGGTGGGGCACAGCATGGGGAGCTTCATCGCCCAGCGGATCGCCGTGGACCACCCGGAGCGGGTGGAGCGGCTGGTGCTGGTCGGCTCGGCGGTCCACGCCGTCAACGAGGGGATCATCGGCCTGAACGCCTACGTGCAGACGCTCGTCGCCCCCGTCCCCCGCGAGTTCGTGCACGAGTTCCAGGCCAGCACCATCCACGCTCCCGTCCCGCCCGGCTTCCTGGACGCCGTGGTGGACGAGAGCGGCAAGCTCCCCGCCCGCGTCTGGCGCGACGCCCTCCACGGCCTGATGGGCGCCGACCACGCGGGCCGGCTCGCCGGCATCCGCGCGCCCACCCTGGTGCTCTGGGGCGACCGCGACGGCATCTTCCCCCGTGCCGAGCAGGAGCTGCTGGTGGAGACCATCCCGGACGCGCGGCTCGTGGTCTACCCGGAGACCGGGCACGCGCTGCACTGGGAGCGCCCGGAGCGCTTCGCCCGCGACCTGGAGGAGTTCATCCGCCACCCGAAGAAGCCATAGCTGCCGGACGACCCGCGCCGGCGCGGGGGTGCGCGGCCCCGGGGAGACGGCTACGTTTCCAGCGGAGTGCGCGGCGGCCGGGGCATGCGCCCGGTTCTCCGCGCGGCATCGTGGGACATCGAGGGCAGTGGAACGGACCGTGATCGTGACAGAGCGGGACAACGCGCGGAAGTACAGGCTGGTCATCTTCGACTTCGACGGCACGCTCGCCGACTCGTTCCCCTGGTTCATGCGGGTGGTCAACGAGGCGGCCGCGCGGTATCGCTTCAAGCGCATCGAGGAGGCCGACCTCGACACGCTGCGCGGCTACAGCGCCCGGCAGATGATGAAGCACCTGGCGGTGCCCTCCTGGAAGCTGCCGCTGGTCGTGCGGATGATGCGGAAGATGAAGGCGGACGACGTCCGGCAGATCGCGCTCTTCGCCGGGGTTGACGACCTGCTGCGGAGCCTTGCGGAGCGCGGGGTGGAGCTGGCGCTGGTCACCTCCAACTCGTACGACAACGCCGTGCGCATCCTGGGCCCGGAGAACGCGGCGCGGTTCCGCTACTTCGAGTGCGGCATGTCCATCTTCGGCAAGCGGGCCGGCTTCCGCAGGGTGCTGCGCAGGAGCGGCGTCCCCCGCGAGCAGGCCATCTGCATCGGCGACGAGATCCGCGACCTGGAGGCCGCCCACGCCGAGGGGATCGCGTTCGGCGCCGTGTCCTGGGGCTTCACCCACGCCGACTCGCTCCGGTTGCACGGCGCGGCGGAGGTGTTCGCCACCGTGGGGGACATCGCGGTCGTCTGCGCCTGACGGAAAAGTCCGTGTGCACGGTGCTTGCCGATAGCTATCTTTCAGAGCCGCGACGCCCCTACATCAGGAGGTGACAGCAATGGGTATTCCGGCAGTCGACCTGAACCAGGCCTCTACCGAGCTGCGTGAGATCGTGGAGGAAGCGACGCGCTCAGGCGAAGTCGTACTTACCCGTGGTGGCGAGGTGGTCGCGAAGGTCGTACCCCTCCGACACCCACGTGCACCGCGCCGCCCGGGAAGCGCACGCGGACTAGTCCACATGGCCGAAGACTTCGACGCAACGCCCGAAGACTTCAACGACTACTTGTGAACCGTGGAACTTCTGCTCGACACGCACACGTTCCTCTGGTTCATCAACGATGATCCGAGGCTGAGCCCGTTTGCTTCCGAGCGAATCGGTGATGCTGACACCCGGGTCGTCGTGAGCGTCGTCACCGCCTGGGAGATCGTCATCAAGATCAGAACCGGAAAACTTGCGCTCGGCCGGCCATTCGCCGACCTCTGGTGGGAAAGCGTCAATGAGAACAACCTGGAGGTGCTGGACATGACGATTGAGCATGTCCTGGCCCTCGACCCACTTCCGCTGCACCATCGGGATCCGTTCGACCGTCTGCTCGTCGCACAGGCGATCGCGGAGCACCTGCAACTCGTGAGTGCCGACTCTGCATTGGATCCATATCCCATTCAGAGGATCTGGTAGGCAGGGCGGGTTCAAACGCCTTTGTAGACCAACGCTGAATTCGCTCGTGCGCGATCCCTGGAATCCCACCGAGGCCGAGGTCCGCGCCTGGGCCTACCAGCCGCACGCGATGTGCGAGGAGGACTGGCACCTGGCGCTCCCCGGGAACGGCTATGACGAGCTGTACCTGGACCTCGTGGCGGATCACGCCTGCCCGAACCGCGGCTTCTTCCTCGAGGTCCTGTACCTGCTCGTCGGCGACGCGGTGAGGACAGGCTACCGGAGGGAGGGGCGCGAGCACGTCGAGGAGCTTCTGGAGCGCGCCCTGGCGACCGGGCACCCTGACCTGGCGCTGTGGGCGGAGCGCTCCCGCGCGCTGATGGCCCGCCCGGAGATGTTCGACTACGACCCGTGGTGCGGCGGCGGCCTGGCGCGCACGCCCCGCGAGTAGCCGACCTCCGCCGCTTCCGCTCCCCGCCCTTCCGCCGCGGGACTCCTTCCCACCTCTTCCGATCCCGCCCCGGCCATGCGCATCGCACGCATCGTCCTCGGCCTCACCGCCCTGGTGTTCTTCGTCATGGCCGTGGCCCTGCTGGCCCGGCCGCAGCTGGCCGCGCTGGTGGACCTCGCGCCCACCACGCCGACGGCGCGCGTGGAGCTGGCCGCCATGTACAGCGGGCTGGAGCTGGGGGTGGCCGCGTTCCTGGCGCTGTGCGCCTTCTTCGGGGGCGCCCGGCTGCGGCCGGGGCTCCAGCTGGGCGGCTTCGCGCTGGGCGGGCTGGGCGCCGTGCGCCTGGGCGTCACGCTGGCCGTGGGCCCCGTCGCCCCGCTGATGTACTGGTTCGCGCTGGCCGAGATCCTGGGGTCGGCGCTCTGCTTCTGGGCCGCGACGCGGGTGTCGGAGGCGTCGCAGGGGGGGAGCGCGGACCTGGAGCCCTCCGCGCTGGGGAGTCTCCCCTGGACCGAGGCCGAGGCCCCGGAGTCGCTCCGCAGGGTGTACGAGCACGTCACCGGCGCCGCGCGCGACGCCATCGGCTGGTACCTGGGCGAGCGCGGGCTCAAAAAGGACATGGCGCGCTACACCCGGCTGGGCGCCATCGTCCTGGTGGCCATGGCCGCGCTGCTCCCGCTGCTGGCGCAGATCCGCCTTGCCTACCTGCGCACCGGCGCGGACCGCGTGGACGACTGGTGGACGCACCCGGCGTGGGCCTCCGTGCTGCTGGTGGTGGCCGCCGCGCTGGTGGGGCTGGACCGCTTCTTCGGCTACTCCACCGCGTGGATCCGCTACATGGATGCCCAGAGCCGGCTGCGGCAGGCGCTGGACGACTTCGAGCTGGAGTGGCAGGGGCTGCGGGCCGCCTCCGCCGCCGGGCCGCTCACCCCCGAGCGGACCGCGGCGCTGCTCGCCGCCTGCCGCGCCTTCGCTGCGCAGGTGAACACGGTGGTGCGCGAGGAGACCGCCGTCTGGACCCAGGAGTTCCAGGCCAGCCTGCGCCAGGTGGACGAGTCGGTGCAGGCGCGGGCCGCCGAGCTGCGCGCCCCGGCGCTCACCGTCGCCGTCCCCAACGGCGAGCTGGCGGAGGCGGGGTGGACGCTGTCGGTGGGCGGGGTGGCCCGCGGCGGCCCGCGCCACAGCCGGTCCGCCGCCGTGGCCGGGCTGTGGCCCGGCGCGCACACGGTGCGGGTGGCGGGGAGCATCGGCGGCAGGGCGGTGCAGGCCGAGGCGGGGGTGGTGCTGGCGCCCGGCGAGGCCCGGACGGTGGAATTGACGCTGGAGTGAGGCTAGATTCGCGGCTCACCCCCGCCGGAGCCGACACCGCCCATGAGCTACGCCCTCGACGACCTGCTCGCGCTTCTGGACCTGGAGCCGCTGGAGCACAACATCTACCGCGGGCAGAACCGCGACATCGGCTCCGGGCGCGTGTACGGCGGGCAGGTGCTGGCGCAGGCGCTGGTGGCCGCGCGGCGCACCATCGAGGAGGAGCGCACGGCGCACTCGCTGCACGGCTACTTCATCCTCCCGGGCGACATCCACGCGCCCATCGTGTACTTCGTGGACCGCCTGCGCGACGGCAAGAGCTTCACCACGCGGCAGGTGACGGCGATCCAGCACGGGCGCGCCATCTTCAACATGTCCGCCTCGTTCCAGGTGGCCGAGGACGACGGCCCCGACCACCAGGCGGAGATGCCGGACGTCCCCCCGCCCGAGGAGCTGCCGCGCGAGCTGGACCTGATCCGCGGCATGGCCGACCGCATCCCCGAGCCGTTGCGCGCCGTGTACACGCAGGACCGGCCCATCGACTTCCGCCCGGTGGCGCCGGTGGACCCCTTCCAGCCGGAGCGGCGCGCCCCGGCGAAGCACGTGTGGTTCCGCGCCGACGGCGCGGTGCCGGACGACGCGCTGTCGCACCAGGCGACGCTGGCCTACGCCTCCGACTACGGCCTGCTGGGCACCGCGCTGCTGCCGCACGGCCTTTCCTTCCAGATGAGGAAGCTCCAGGCGGCCACGCTGGACCACGCCCTGTGGCTGCACCGCCCCTTCCGCGCGGACGAGTGGCTGCTGTACTCCACGGACGCGCCCAGCGCCTCGGGCGCGCGCGGCTTCACGCGGGGGAGCATCTTCACCCGCGACGGGCGGCTGGTGGCCTCCACGGCGCAGGAGGGGCTGCTGCGCGTGCGGGAGGGGTGAGGGCCGGCATCTTGCGTCGCCGCGCCCTTCCGGCGCAGCCGACCTCGCCGGAACGGACCGCAACCGGGGAGGCGAAGATGGCGCAGGCCAAGAGCGGCGACACGGTGCGCGTGCACTACACCGGCAGGCTGGACGACGGCAGCGTGTTCGACTCGTCGGAGGGGCGCGAGCCGCTGGAGTTCGTGCTGGGCGCGCAGCAGGTGATCCCCGGCTTCGAGGAGGCGGTGGACGGGCTCAGCCCCGGCGAGGCGCGCACCGTCGACATCCCCGCCGACCGGGCGTACGGCCCGCGCCGCGAGGAGATGGTGCTCACGGTGGGCCGCGACCAGTTCCCCGACGAGATCCGCCCCGAGGTGGGGCAGCAGCTGCAGATGAGCCAGGACGGCCAGGTCGCCATCGTCACCATCATCGGCGTCTCCGAGCGCGAGGTCACGCTGGACGCCAACCACCCGCTCGCCGGCAAGGATTTGACTTTCGACGTGCAGCTGGTGGAGATCGTCTGATCGTCCATTTTGAACGGCTTTGAACTGCGGGGGTGGGCGTGCCCCTCGCTGTCGCTCGGGTCGGGCTGCGCGCGGAGTAACGCACGAAACTACCGTGCGTAACTCCGCCGAGCCCCCGCGGAAACTGCCCCGCGGGGTCTCGGCCCTGCCGGGCGCGCATCCCTCACGCGGCTTCGCGCTGGCGTCCGCGGGGCCCCCACCCGGCGGCCTGAGAGCCGCCACCCTCCCCCGTGCCGGGGGAGGGCTGTCCGGGGTTCATGCTTTTGTCGTGCTCCCCCTCTCCCGCTTGCGGGGGAGGGGGCCGGGGGGAGGGGGCCCGAGGACGCCAGCACCAGCCCCGCGTGAGGGATTTCGGCCCGGAGGGGCGAGACCCCAACAGCAGTATCGTTGGGGGCTCGACTCCGTTGCAGACGGTTGTATCGTCTGCTACGGAGCCGAAGCCCGACCCCGGTGCCAGCCGGGGGCACGCCCAAATCCGCAGTCAACAAATCAGTTACGAAACCTTGTCACGCTTCGCACCCCCTGTCTCGTCTCAGCTGCGGAGGCCCGGAATGCCGGGCCGTTCCGGACGACGACCAGGGAGAACGACCATGACGCATCTTCGAACATTGCCGCGCGTGCTGGTGCTGGGGGGCGGGTACGCGGGGATGTTGGCCGCGGCGCGGGCCTCGCGCGGCGGACGCGCGGAGGTGACCCTGCTGGACGCGCGCGACCGCTTCACGCAGCGCATCCGCCTGCACGAGATGCTGGCCGGCTCGGAGCCGGACGCGCCCCGCTACGCGCCGCTGCTGGGCCGGCGGGGGATCCGCTTCGTGCAGGGCCGCGCGGAGCGGCTGGACCCGGCCCGCGCCGCCGTCACCGGACGGACGGCGGACGGCGCGCGGCTGGAGCTGGGCTACGACTGGCTGGTGCTGGCGCTGGGGAGCCGCACCGCCGATGGGGTGCCCGGCGCGGCGGAGCACGCCGTGCGCCTGGACGACCCGGCGGAGGTGCGGGTGGCCGCGGCGCGCGTGGGGGAGCTGGCGGCCTCCGGCGGGCGCGTGCTGGTGGTGGGCGGCGGGCTCACCGGCGTGGAGAGCGCGGCGGAGCTGGCGGAGCGCTTCCCCGGGCTGCGGGTGGCGCTCGCCACCGCGGGCTCGCTGGACGAGGGGTACGCCCCGGCCGCCGCGGCGCACCTGCGCGCGCGGCTGGCCGCGCTGGGGGTGGAGGTGCGCGAGCACGCCGCGGTGCGCGAGGTGGAGGCCGGGCGCGCCTGGCTGGACGACGGCTCGGCGGAGGACTTCGGGCTGTGCCTGTGGTGCGGCGGGCTCCAGGCGCCCGCGCTGGCGTGGGACGCCGGCTTCGCCACGGACGCGTGCGGGCGGGTGAGGACCGACGCGGCGCTGCGCGTGCCCGGGCACCCGCGGGTGCTCGCCGCGGGCGACGCGGCCGCGGTCGCGGGGGCGGACGGGCGCGCGCTGCGCATGGCGTGCGCGAGCGCGCTCCCCACCGGCGCGCACGCGGGGGCCAACGTGGCGCGGCTGCTGCGCGGGGCGGAGGCGGAGCCCTTCCGCTTCGGCTTCGTGGCGCGCTGCGTCAGCCTGGGGCGGCGCGGGGCGGTGGTGCAGTGGGTCGCGCCGGACGACGCCCCGCGCGGCCGGGTGTGGAGCGGGAGGGGCGCGGTGCTCACCAAGGAGGCGATCTGCCGCGCGACGCTGTTCGTGGTGCGGAGCGAGGTGGGCGCCGGGCTGCCGCTGTACCGCTGGCCGGGCCCGGGCCGGACGCCGGCGGCGCGGGAGGCGGCGGGGCTGGCGCTGCAGGGGGGGCGGTGATGCGCCTCGCCGACGACGCGGTCCACGAGGAGCCGGGCGATTCCCCCGCCGCGCTTGCCGCCTTCCAGCGCGAGCGGGGGCGGTTGTTCGGCATCGCGTACCGCATGCTCGGCTCCGTCCGCGAGGCCGAGGACGTGCTCCAGGACGCGTACGTGCGCTGGCACGGCGTGGACCACGCGGCGGTGGCGCACGCCCCGGCGTACCTGGCGCAGATGGTGACCCGGCTCTGCCTGGACGCGCTCAAGTCCGCCCACGCGCGGCGGACCGAGTACTACGGCGTGTGGCTCCCGGAGCCGCTGGTGGGCGCCGCGGACGACGACCCGGCCGCGGTGCACGAGCTGGCGGAGGACCTGTCGCTCGCCTTCCTGCTCATGCTGGAGCGGCTCACCCCGGTGGAGCGGGCCGTGTTCCTGCTGCGCGAGTCGTTCGGCTTCAGCCACCGCGAGGTGGCCGGGGTGGTGGGCAAGAGCGAGGACAACTGCCGGCAGATCGAGCGGCGCGCCCGCCAGCGCCTGGCGGAGGCGAAGCGCCCCGTCCCCGCCGACCCGGCGGAGCACGACCGGCTGCTGGGGCAGTTCCTCACCGCGGTGCGGGACGGCGACATGGAGGGGCTGCTGGAGGTGCTGGCCGAGGACGCGACCGCGTACTCCGACGGCGGCGGCAAGGTGCTCGCGGCGCGGAACCCCATCTTCGGCGCCGACAAGGTCGCGCGCTTCTTCCTGGGGATCCGGAGCAAGGGCGGGGCCGAGTGGGAGGCGCGCCTGGTGCCGGTCAACGGCCGCACCGGGATGGTGGGGATGGTGGAGGGGCATCCGCACGGGGTGCTCGCCATCCAGGTGGAGGACGGCCGCATCCGCAGCGTGTTCCTGGTGGTGAACCCGGACAAGCTGCCGCCGGAGTGAGGCCGCGCGCGGCGGATGTTGATGCGGGGGGCCGCGGGGATTACTCTTCCCCGCGGCCCCTCTCCTCTTTCCCGTCCCCACCCTGCCCCGGCTTCCCGACCGGGTTCACCGCCACGCCTGCCCGGAGACCGCCGGCCCATGCTCGAAACGCTCCTGATCGTCTTCGTCCTCGCCTCGTTCGTCGGCTTCGAGGTGATCAGCAAGGTCCCCGCGACGCTCCACACCCCGCTGATGTCCGGCTCCAACGCAATCAGCGGCATCACCGTCGTCGGCGCGCTGGTGGTGGCCGGGATGGTGGACTCGCGCTGGGCGCAGTGGCTCGGCTTCGTGGCGCTGGTGCTGGCCACCGTCAACGTGGTGGGCGGCTACCTGGTCACCGACCGCATGCTGCAGATGTTCAGGAAGAAGGAGCCGGCGCGCCCCGCGCCCTCCGCCGACGGCGGGCGCTGAGGAGGCCGGCGCATGCAGACCCTGGTCAACTTCGCGTACCTCCTCGCCTCCATCCTCTTCATCCTGGGGATGAAGCGGATGAACTCGCCCGCCACCGCGCGCGGCGGCAACCAGCTCTCCGCCGTGGGGATGCTGATCGCCGTGGTCGCCACGCTGCTCCAGCGCGAGATCCTCGACCCCTGGATGATCGTGGGCGGGCTGGCGGTGGGCACGGCGCTGGGCGCGCTGCTGGCGGCCCGCGTGCAGATGACGTCCATGCCGGAGATGGTGGCCGCGCTCAACGGCTTCGGCGGCGGGGCCTCCGTGCTGGTGGCGATCGCCGAGGTGGCGCGCTACCTGGAGGCGCAGCGGGAGGGGCTTGCCGGCGCGGGCTTCGCGCGGCACGGGCTGGAGCCGCTGAACGCCACCACCGTCGTCACCGTGCTGCTGTCGGTGCTCATCGGCGCCGTCACCTTTTCCGGCTCGTTCGTGGCCTACGGCAAGCTCAACGGCCGCATCTCCGGCAAGCCGCTGGCCTTTCCCGGGATGCGCGCCCTCACGGTGCTCCTGGGGCTGGTGTCGCTCGCGGCCCTGGCGTACCCCCTGGTGGCGCTGGGCGACTCGCGCTTCGACGCCGGCCCGCTCTGGCTGGCCGCGTGGGCGCTCACCGTGCTGGCGCTGGTGCTGGGGGTGCTGCTGGTGATCCCCATCGGCGGGGCGGACATGCCGGTGGTGGTGTCGCTGCTCAACTCGTACTCCGGGCTGGCCGCCGCGGCCACCGGGTTCGTGCTGCAGAACTACGCGCTGATCGTGAGCGGGGCGCTGGTGGGGGCGTCGGGGATCATCCTCAGCAAGATCATGTGCGACGCCATGAACCGCTCGCTGCTGAACGTGCTGCTGGGCGGCTTCGGCGGCGGGGCGGCGGCCGGGGGCCCCGCGGCCGACGCGGGCGGGCGCTCCATCCGCGAGACCAGCGCGGACGACGCGGCGGTGCTGCTCGCCTACGCCGACCGGGTGGTGATCGTCCCCGGCTACGGGCTGGCGGTGGCGCAGGCGCAGCACGCGGTGCGCGAGCTTGCCTCGCTGCTCCAGGCGCGCGGCGCCGCGGTGTCGTACGCCATCCACCCGGTGGCCGGGCGCATGCCGGGGCACATGAACGTGCTCCTGGCCGAGGCCAACGTGCCGTACGACCAGCTGTTCGAGATGGACGAGATCAACGACCAGTTCGCGCAGACCGACGTCGCGCTGGTGATCGGGGCGAACGACGTGGTCAACCCCGCCGCCCGCAGCGACCCGGCGAGCCCCATCTACGGGATGCCCATCCTGAACGTGGACCACGCCCGCAACGTGATCGTGATGAAGCGCAGCATGGCCGCGGGGTACGCCGGGGTGGAGAACGAGCTGTTCTACCTCCCCAACAACCAGATGCTCTTCGGCGACGCAAAGAAGTCGCTGGAGCGGCTGGTGTCCGAGGTCAAGTCGCTGTAGGCCGCCGGGCGGCAGCGGCTTTTCCGCCCCCCCACCCGCGAGCACCCCCCGGAGACCGCTTCCGGGGGGTGCTTTTTTCGCCGCCTCGCACGTGCCCCTTGATCCTGACGCAGCGTCAGGTCTTATCATGGTCGCGTGGCCACGGAGGACCCGGGAGATCGGAAGGAGGAGCGCATGCGCGAGGACACGTGGAAGGTGGGCGAGCTGGCCCGGAGCACCGGGCTCACCGTCCGCACCCTCCACCACTACGACCAGGTGGGGCTGCTTTCGCCGTCGGGCCGCACCGCGTCCGGGCACCGGCTGTACGTGGCCGCGGACGTCGCCCGCCTGCAGCAGATCCGCTCGCTGCGGGAGCTGGGCTTCTCGCTGGACGAGGTGCGGGAGTTCCTGGAGCGCCCGGACGCCTCGCCCCGGCGGGTGGTGCGGATGCACGTGGAGCGATTGCGGGAGCAGATCGACATGCAGCGCAGGCTGTGCGAGCGGCTGGAGGCGATCGCGGCCAGCCTGGACCGCGCGGAGGAGGTCTCCGCGGGGGATCTACTCAGGACCATCGAGATGATGACCATGTACGAGAGATACTACACGCCCGAGCAGCTCGAGGAGCTGAAGCAGCGGCGCGAGACCGTGGGCGAGGAGCGCATCCGCGAGGTGGAGGCGGAGTGGCCGCGCCTGATCGCTGAGGTGCGCGCCGAGATGGGGCGGGGCACCGACCCCGCCGACCCCCGGGTGCAGGAGCTGGCGCGCCGCTGGATGGGGCTGGTGAGGGAGTTCACCGGCGGCGACCCGGAGATCGCGCGGGCCGCGCAGCGCCTCAACACGGAGCAGCACGCCAGCCTTCGCGAGCAGCACGGCGATTCCATTCCCACACCCGACGTGATGGAGTACGTCGGCAGGGCCATGGCGGCGGCCGGGATCAGCCATCCCTGACGTGCTCCCACGCGTCTGCCGCGACGACGAAGCGCCGCCCTGGCATCCCAGCCCGGGCGGCGCTTCGTGTGTGGGCACGGCGGTCTCCTTCCGCCCTTCCCGCCTCCCGTGACTCAGCGCCGCCGCAGGAGCCCGGGGATCGAGGTCAGGTCCATCGACCCCCCGAACGACAGGTGCAACCCCTCCTGGAACCCGTCGCCGCGGTCGTCCCAGCCGAGGGTGAGGAAGACCCCATCGAAGAACAGGAAGCCTAACCCCATGCCGAAGGCGAGGCGTTCTGCCTCGTCCTCGTCCTGTGCGGCACGGGAGAACCGCGCACTCCCGACCGCCGCCCCGCCCTCTTCACCTTCCTCGCCTTCCTCGCTTTGGTCGTCGGCGATGGAGGGAGGATCCGATGCGCTCAGCAGGAGCATCCATTGCACGTAGTCGCCCTTGAACCGGTTCGCGACCGCATCCCACGGGAGGCTGAGTCCCACGGTCACTCCGTTGAACACCCCGTCCGAGAAGCGGTCTCGGGCCCGCCCGCCCACCGGCATCTGCACCGCCGCCAGCCCGGTGTGGACCTTTGCGCAGCGCAGACATACCAGCCCCCGCTCGTATCGCGTGCGGAAGCGCTGCTGCACGAACGCGCCACCCTGACTGGTGAGTGTCAGCGAGAACTCCTGGCCCGGCTCAAACACGGTCCCCGGCACGAAGCCGCGCTGGAAGAGGGTGGGCTTGTCCGGCAGGGCGAGCACCGAGTCCTGCCACACGACGGCGCCTTCCTTCTGGATCTGGGCGCGAACCAGCTCTCCTTCGTCCGAGAGGTCGGAGATCGCGTCCACCTGGAAGCGCAGCTCCCGTCCCGGGCTCACAGAGAGGGTATCGCCGGGGGCGAATTTCCGAAACGCTTCATCGGGGCCGGAGCGGAACCGGGTATTGGATTCCAGCACCGGGTGGTCGAGCCAGGGAACGACCCGTACTACGATTCCGGCGCCGGGCACGCCCTGGAAGCCTTCAACGCGCTCCTCGGCGCCCACCCTGGCGGTACGCACCGCCTCCATCGTCACGCTACCTGTTTCCTGCTTCAGCTCCTGCCGGGCAACACGCACCGCGTCGGTCCCCCGGAATTCCACGTTCGCCAGGCGTTTTCCCAGCACGGGAACGGTTCGGCTCTCGCCCGGTCGCAGCCGCACCACCCTCGGCGACTCAATCATCGGGAGTGCGCCGACGGTCACCAGCCCGTCCAGTCCCCCCCTGGCGAGCCCGTCGCCGGTGAGGCGGACCGCGCGGACCACGTCGCCAGCTTCCGACGCGAGTGTCTGCGGCAGGACCACGGTGGCGCGGAGCACCGTCTTCCTCGGGTCGATCACAGGCTCCAGCAGGGTCACCGACTGACTGCCCACGGAAAGCGCGTACTCTCCGCCCGATCCGGTGAACTGGAACTGGGCGGGGTTCTGCGGCTCGAACGAAAGCGCAGCCGGGACGCCGGGGACGAGCCTGTCGGTCCCCTGGATCTTCAGGGTCGCGGCCTGCGCGGGGAGGAGGCGGACCACGGTCTCGCCCGTGTTGTTGTCGGGATTCACCACCCTCGCCAGCACAGACGCACCCGCCCGCGCCGGCAGGTCAGCGCTGAAGGTGACGGTCTCACCAGACACGTCCCCCAGCTGCACGCTGACCGGGGGGAACGCGGCTCCAGCCGCGGGAGACAGCTCGATGCGCGCACTGTCGGCCAGGCCGGGGATGTCGAACTTGAACGTCTCGATGCTCTGGTCGGACACCGTCACCGCGTCGGTCGGCTGCAGGATGCGTGGCTGGGGACCCTGCACGCGGACGAGCGTGCGTGCCTCGCCGCCCACCTCGTTCGCGAGCTTGAGCGGAAGCTCCCCGACCGGGATCTCGTATAGCGGACGGGCCGGCTGCAGCACCGTGGCGGTGAGCGTGGCGGGATCGGTGACGGGGTCCATGGTCACCACGAAGGGCCTGGGCAGCTCGATCCGGGCCCCCGGCAGAAAGGGGCCGCCGCGCAGGCGCAGGCGCGTCCGGACCTGCTCCTGGGGGCGCACGGCAAGGTGATTTGCCGCCACACCACCCTCCTCATACTCGACCCTGCTCACCTGGGGTACGGGGGCAGCCAAGGGGATGCGGACCAGGGCAAGCACAGCTCCCTGCGCATCCATCAGGTCCATGCCCACGGTCCGTGGCACCACCCTCGCCGCTTCGATCCTCAGCACGGTAACCTTCTGCCCGGCGTAGGGGCCCGAGGTCGGCTGATCGACGCTCGCAACGACCCGGATGGGCTCTGACGGGTCGGTCCGAAGCGGAGTCCCGGACGGGACCTCGGAGAGCTTCACCTGAGCAACCGGAATCGCGTTGAACCCCTGGAAGCCAAGTGGGACCACGTAGTCGGTCACGTCCGGACTCAGGATGAGCGGGGCGGCCGTGTGCATGGAGATGCCGGGACGATCCTGTGCGATGAGCGTGTCCGCCATTCCCGCGCTCAGCATGGCAGCGATGGCGGCCATCCGTATCGTGCGCCGATTCATGCTTCCCTCCGGTTGTTTGGTTCGGGCGGCCCTGTCCATGAATCTCCCGCATTCCGCGCCGATGCGACGGGTCTGAGTGGAGCGTTCAGGCCGTGGATGGTTCTTCGAGCCCCGCCCTCCGGCAGCTGAACAGCGTGTGGCCGCATGAACAATGAGATGGACGGCCGGAGTGGTTTTCCCGTACACGGCGTCGGGCCTCGCCCCGATGGCCGCCATCCTCCACTCGCGGGCCCGGCGTGGCTAATGCGTCGGCTTACACGACGAAGCGCCGCCCGGGCGGGGTTGCCCGGGCGGCGCGTCGTCCTGCCTGCGGGTTCGGCCGGCCGGGTCAGGCGACGCGCCGCGCTCCGCGGAAGCCGGTGCGGACGAACTCGCGCTCCTTTTCGCGGACCACCTGCTCCAGCTTGCCCAGGAAGGTGGGGGCGCCCGCGCGGCTCCTGCCGAACAGGCCGTCCGCGTCGCCCTGCGCGCCCTCGGAGGCGCCGTACAGGTTGAGCCACAGGTCCACCCGCTCGCTGAACCGCAGCACCCCGTAGAAGAGCCGCCCGCGGGTGATGGGCATGAAGATCACGTCGACGACCGCGGCCACGATGGAGGCCTGGAACAGGGCGATTCCCTTGAGGGAGTCCAGGACCAGCTTGATCTGGAAGAGGACCAGGTCCCGCACCAGCACTCCCCGTGTCATCTCGTCGCCGTTCATGTCGCCTCGCTCCCCGCGGTACGGTATACGTGGTGCATCGTGCCCGGCGGCGTCCGCCGCCGGCATGGGGCATGGTACGGGGGCGGCCGCGGGGAAGTTTCAGCGGCGCGAACGGCACAGCGAGGAGGAGGGTGCGATGGAGTGGGTGCTGCTGCTGAACCTGGCGTCCACGGGCGTGATGATCGGGGTGATCTGGTTCGTGCAGGTGGTCCATTACCCGCTCTTCGGCGGGGTGGGGAGCCCGGGGTGGACCGCCTACGCCGCCGCGCACGGGCGGCGCACCACGCTGGTGGTGGGCCCGCCCATGCTGCTGGAGCTGGCCACCAGCGTGCTGCTGGCGCTCCGCCCGCCGCCGGGGATCCCGCCCGCGGCGACATGGGCCGGGCTCGCGCTGGTGGCGGTGGTGTGGGCCTCCACCGGGCTGCTCCAGGTGCCGCGGCACCGCGTGCTGGGGGGCGGCTGGGACGCGGCCGCGCACCGCTCGCTGGTGGCCGGCAACTGGGTGCGCACGGTGGCGTGGACGCTGCGCGGGATGCTGGTGCTGTGGATGCTGGCGCGGCTCCTCCCCACGCCCGGTGCCTGATCAGCGGGCGATCCCCGCGGCGACGATCACCCCCGCGGACGGGCTGAACTCCGTGAAGCCCCGCACCAGCTCCACCCGCGCCCAGCGGCGCCCGCCCGCGCGCAGCCCCAGCCGCGCCTCGCCCAGGTCCTCGTTGCCGCGGACGGTGCGCGAGGGCAGGCCGGGCACGTTGCCCACCAGCGACAGCGTGGGGACCAGCGCCGGCCGGACCGCGTACTCCGCCGCCAGCGCGTACACCAGCACGTCCCGCTGCTCGAACTCCGGGTCGCGCGTGCCGTGGATGCCGACGCCCGCCTCGGCGCTCGCCGCCAGCGCGCCCCGCCGCACCCGCCCGCCCAGCAGCGCGAAGAAGTCCGTGGCGTCGCGGTCCAGCCCCACCCGGTTGTCGGTGGTGGGGAGCCGCGTCCCGAAGCGCAGCACGCCCAGCACGGGGGCCGTCTCCGGCGTCAGCCGCACCACGGTGGCGATGCGGTAGTCGCCCGAGTCGTGCCGCCGCCCGTCCGGGTCCGGCCGCGCGTCGCCCAGGGGCGCCGCGAACGCGCGCTCCTCGCGGAAGAAGCGCTGGGTCGTCCCCCCCGCCGCGAACGCCACCCGCCCCGTCCGCAGCGCCACCGAGAAATTCCCCGCCTCCAGCAGCCGCCCCTCCGTGCCCGCCAGCGAGGCCCGCTGGTCCGCGAACCCACCGCCGCCGACCCCCGCCACCACCGTGCGCCCGTCCTCCCACACCCGCCATTCCGCCGGGTCCAGCGGCCGGAGCTGCGCCTCGGCGCGCGGAGCGGAGAGCAGCGGAACCGCAACGGCGGCGATGCAGAAGGGGAGGAGTCGGAGCACGTGCATGTTCCGGGTCGGCGTACGCGAAGTGGAGCGCGGGAGACCGGCGCTCCCGGCGGGCGGCGGCCAAACTTCACGGTTCGGGGGCGGCGCGGGCAAGTGCAGCGCTCCGCGGGACCGCTGCGCCCGGCGGCGGCACGATGGACCGGGACGCCCTCGAATCGGGGAAGACGCGAAAACGGAGTCGCGAGAAGCCGGAGAGCGGAGGTGGGGACGATCGGCTCGGGCACGCGAGCCGTTCACCAGCGGGCGCCAGCGTGATCCCCGCGTGAGGGATTTCGGCCCGAAGGGGCGAGACCCGCCGGCAGTTTGGCGGGGCTCGACTCCGTTACGCACGGTTGTATCGTGCGTTACGGAGCCGAAGCCCGACCCGAGCGTCAGCGAGGGGCACGCCCGAACCCGCCGTCCGAGCAGTTCAGAGCCGTTGCAGCGTCGGAAGCACCTGAGATGCGCGAACCAGAGTCTCGTCCGGGTACCCGAGGGCCCGCTTCAGCGCCACGTCCCGCTGGAACGGGTTCTTTTCCGCTTGGAGCGAGCGGACCCGCGCCAGCCCCAGCTCCCGCACGTAGTAGGCGGCGAGTGACGGCACCGGGTAGTCGCTCCCGTACAGCGTCCGCTCCGTGAACTCCCCGTCGCGCGCCAGCCGGGGGAGGTGGGCGAAGCGGGAGGGGTTGGAGATGCCGGAGTTGTCCACCCACAGCTGCGGGAACTCGCGCAGCCACTCGCGCAGCAGCGGCAGCTGGTCCGGGTCGCGCGACAGGTGGACGGGGACGCCGTTGTGGGCCACGATCACCGGCACCCCCATCTCCAGCGGCAGCCGCAGCCGGCGCAGGTCCATGTACTCCGGCGCCACCTCCGCGAAGGTCTTCTCGCTGCCGCCGGAGTGGGAGAGCAGCGGCAGCCCCGCGTCCGCCATGCGCCGGTAGAACGGCCGGTGCCGCGGGTCCGCCGGGTCGATCCCCATGGCCGAGGGGAGCCACTTGAGCAGCACGGCGCTGCCCTCGATGCACTCCTCCAGCCGCTCCAGCGCGTCCCGGCGGCAGGGGTTCACCGAGGGGCCGGGGAGCAGCTCCGGGTGCCGGCGCGCCGCCTCCAGCGTCCACGAGGGCGGCACCACCATCTGCGAGAGATTCGGGTCCAGCTCGCCGCGCGCGTCGTACACCCCGTCGAACCCCAGCGCCACCGCCCGGTCCAGCTCGCTGCCGCGCACCCGCTCCGCGATGGCCGCCGCCCACTCCTGGTCCACCGACTCGCGCATCTGCGCGTCGGTGATCCCGTACCAGCGGCGCAGGATGCGGAAGGTGTAGCGCCCGGCGAAGCGCGGCGAGAGCCAGCACCCCGAGCCCCCCGTCCCCACCCCGGCCAGGTGCACGTGCACGTCGATCTTCAGCGGCGCGCTCACGCGGCGGGCACCCCCGCGCGGGCCGCCAGCCACGCCGCCGCCCGCTCCGTCGCCAGGGGCGACGAGGCGGTCGAGAAGTGCGTCGCGCCCGGCACCGTCACCAGCTCCGCGTCCGGGAGCAGCCGCGCCAGCTCCGCGCCGTGCGCCGCCGGGGCGATCCCGTCGCGCCCGCCGTACACCAGCAGCACGGGCACGCGCACCCGCCCGGCGCCGCGTCGGAGATCCGTCGCGCGCAGGAGCGCGTCGAACACGGCCACGTAGTCGAAGTTGCCGGTGCGCGCGTCGCCGCGGAACGGGTAGGCGCCGCGCTTCACCGGCCCGAACGCCGGCACGACGCCGGCCAGGCCGTAGTAGGCGCACTGCCGCAGCGTCGCCGGCCGGAAGAACGAGCCCAGCTCCGCCAGCGCGGTGCGCGCGGTGACGCGGACCTCCAGCGGCGTCGCCACCACCACGGCGGATTCCGCCGCCGCCTCGCCGCGGGCGAGCGCGTCCAGGACGAGCGCCCCGCCCAGGCTGTGCCCCAGCAGGTGCAGCGGCAGCGCCGGCCGGCCGCGCTCCGCCTCCCGCACCGCCGCCGCCACGGCGCCGCGGATCCCCTCCGCCGAGAAGCGAGTGGTGCTCTCCCAGCCGTTGCCGTCCAGGTCGAAGGCGAACACCTCGAACCCGCGTCCCAGCAGCGCCGCGTACAGCGCCACCAGCGGAAAGAGCGCGTCGTCGCAGGCGCCGTGCGCCGCCACCACCCGGCCCACCGGCTCGCCCCGCGGCAGCAGGCGGAACCCCGCCACCTCGCCGCCGGCCTCCGGGCGCGCGTAGCGGACGCGCTCCCAGCCGAAGCCGGAGGCGCGCAGCCAGCGCTCCGCCCCGCGGTGGTGCGCCGGCGCCCTCATCCCCCCGCCGGGCGGACCGCGGCGCGGGCCTGCTCCGAGTCGCCCTCCATCCACCCGCCGCCCCCGCCCGGCGCGGGCGCCGTGACCGCCTTCTCGGCCTCCGTCTCGCTCCCCCCCTCCGCGGGGGGCGCGAGCCCCAGCTTGCGCAGGGCGTTGTCCGGGCGGACCTCGCCGGTGATCAGCCGGGCGCCGCGCTGCCAGGTCAGGTAGCTCCACGCCCACTCCATGAACACCGCCACGCGGTTGCGGAAGCCGATCAGGAACAGGACGTGGATGAAGAGCCAGGCCAGCCAGGCGATGAACCCCGTCAGCTGGAGCCGGCCGATCTGCGCGATCGCCTTGGCGCGGCCGATGGTGGCCATGCTCCCCTTGTCGCGGTAGCGGAAGCGCTCCCGCGGCTCGCGGGCCAGGGTGCGGCGGATGTTGCGGGCCGCCGCCTGGCCGCCCTGCATCGCCACCTGCGCCACCCCGGGCAGCGGCTTCCCCGTCTGGTGCGGGAACGAGGCCATGTCGCCGATGGCGAACACCTCCGGGTGCCCGGGGATGGACAGGTCCGGCAGCACCTCCACCCGCCCCATCCGGTCCGTGGGCACGCCCAGCCCCTTGCCCAGCGGCGACGCGGCCACCCCCGCGGCCCACACCACCGGGTAGGTGGGGATGCGCTCCTCGCCGATGTACACGGCCCCCAGCTCGATGCGCGTGACGATGGAGTTCAGCCGCACCTCCACCCCCAGCGCCTCCAGCTGCTCCAGCGCGCTGCGCGACAGCTCCTCGTCGTATGCGGAGAGCAGGCGCGGCCCGCCCTCGATCAGGAGGATGCGCGCCGCACGCGGGTCGAAGTTGCGGAAGTCGCGGCTCAGCGTGTGGCGGGCGATCTCCGCGAAGGCGCCCGCCATCTCCACCCCCGTGGGCCCGCCGCCGATCACCACGAAGGTGAGCAGCGCGCGCTGCAGCTCCGGGTCGTCGGTCTGCTCCGCGTGCTCGAAGGCGAGCAGGAAGCGCCGCCGGATCTCCGTGGCGTCGTCGATGGTCTTCATCCCCGGCGCCACGGGGGCCCACTCGGCGTGGCCGAAGTACTGGTCCACCGCGCCCGCGGCCAGGATCAGGAAGTCGTAGCGGAGGGTGCGGCCGTCGGCCAGCGTCAGCGCGCGGCGCTCCGTGTCGATCTCCGTCACCTCGGCCAGCAGCACCTCGGTGTTGCGCTGGCGGCGGACCACCTGGCGGATGGGGCGGGCGATGTCGGCGGGGGACAGGGTGGCGGTGGCCACCTGGTACAGCAGCGGCTGGAAGAGGTGGTAGTTGTGGCGGTCGATGATGGTCACCCGCACGGGGGCGTGCTTCAGGGCGCGCGCCGCGTACAGCCCGCCGAATCCGCCGCCCACGATCACCACGCGGGGGACGTAGGGTTCCTCGTAGCCGCTGCCGCTCATGGTGTGCCGTCCCGTCTCGCTCGTGGCTCTTCTCGTCCGTCCCCGTCCTGTCGAGCAATCTACGTGCGGCGTCGGGTGCTGCAAACGCGGAGCCGTGGTTGTCGGGACAGGCTTTGGAGGCGGGGGGCCGCTCCGGAGCCGGACGATACTGCCGTCCGTCTCCTGCGCGGGCTCCGCGAGCCTCCTCGGTCGGCACGGAACGGCTGTGCCGACGCTGCGGGGTCTCGCTGCGCCGGAGGGAGCCCCGCCAAACTGCCGGCGGGTCTCCCTCCGAACAGACTTTGGGGGGTACAGCGGGAACTGCTAACGGCGCCCCTCGTCCCCGGCCTACTCTCCCGCGAGGGGAAAGGGGGCGCGACCAGGGTGAACCCCGGACAGCCCTCCCCCGGCACGGGGGAGGGTGGCGGCTCTCAGGCCGCCGGGTGGGGGCGGTAGGGGGTGCTCCTACAGGCTCGCGGCGGCGGCGCCGGCGCCGCGGGGGGCGTGGGCGGCGATGGAGCCGTCGCGGAACGGGTAGTCGGTGTAGCCGCGCGCGTCGCCGCCGTAGAAGGTGGCGCGGTCGGGAGTGCCCAGCGGGGCGCCCTCCTCCAGGCGCGCGGGGAGGTCCGGGTTGGCGATGAACGCCGTGCCGAAGGCCACCAGGTCCGCGGCGCCGGAGGCGATCGCCGCGTCGGCGGCGGCGCGGTCGTAGCCGCCGTTCAGCACCAGCGGGCCGCGGAACACCTGGCGGACCAGCGGGGCCACGCGCTGGCTCTCCGGCGTCCCCACCGGCTCGGAAAGGTGCAGGTACGCCAGGCCGAAGCGGTTCAGCGCCTGCGCCGCCCAGCCGAAGGTGCCCTTGGGATCGGAGTCGCGCATCCCGTTGTACGGGCTCACGGGGGAGAAGCGCACCCCCACCCTGTCGCCGCCCCACACGTCCGCCGCGGCCGCGGCCACCTGCAGGAGGAAGCGCGCGCGGTTCTCCACCGGGCCGCCGTAGCGGTCGGTGCGCCGGTTGCTCCCGTCGCGCAGGAACTGGTCGATCAGGTACCCGTTGGCCCCGTGCAGCTCCACCCCGTCGAAGCCGGCGCGCAGCGCGTTCCGGGCGCCCTCCGCGAACTCCTCCACGATCCCGGGGATCTCGTCCGTCTCCAGCGCGCGGGGCACGGGGTAGGGGAGGGGGCCGGCCGCGGTGTACAGAGCGCCCTCCGCCGCCAGCGCCGAGGGCGCCACCGGCAGGCCGCCGTCCGCCTGCACCGCGGGGTGCGACACCCGCCCCACGTGCCACAGCTGGAGGAAGATGCGCCCGCCCTCGCGGTGCACCGCGTCGGTCACCCGGCGCCACCCCTCCACCTGCGCGTCGGTGTGGATCCCGGGCGTGTCCGGGTACCCCACCCCGCGCGGCGACACCTGCGAGCCCTCCGTCACCAGGAGCCCGGCCGAGGCGCGCTGGGCGTAGTACAGCGCGTTCAGCGCCACGGGGGCGTTGCCCGCGCCGGCGCGGTTGCGCGTCATGGGGGCCATGACCACCCGGTTGGGCAGGGTGTGGCGCGCCAGGCGCACCGGGGTGAACAGCGTGGGAGCCGCTACGTCGCTCATGGGTCGTTTCTCCGGGTCGTGTCCGTGGTGCGGGTGCGCCCGCGCACCCGCCGAGACGTGCTGAACTGCAACCTGTGTAGTTACATATAGAGGCGCGGGAGTCCCGCCGCCCCGCCCCGCTCCGCGCCTCTACCTGCGCAGCGGGCGCAGGCGGAGGATGATCGATTCCCGCCCGCCGTCGGCCAGCTCCACCGTCTGCTCGGCGGGGGCGAAGCCGTCGCGCTCGGCCCGCACCGCGTAGCGTCCGGGCCGCAGTCCGGTGAGCTGGAAGCCGCCGGTGTCGCCGGCGCGGGTGGCGCGGCCCAGCGCGTCCGGGTCCGCGTGCCGGGCGCTCACCGCGGCCCCCGCCAGCGGGTTGCCGGCCGGGTCGGTGACCCGGCCCACGATCCGCCCGGTGTCCTGCACCCCCCGGAACCCCGCCAGCAGCAGCGCGGCCGCCAGCGCCAGCAGCAGGATCACCGGGCGCGAAGCCCTGTCCAGCCGGATGTCTGCCCTCATCTCTCCCCTCCCCCCGGCGGGCCGAGCCGCCCGGCCGGATCTGGAATCGTGCCTGTTGCGGTTGCCGTTCCGGGGCCGGCCGACCCGCGCCGGCTCCCGGTCCTACCCCGCGCGGCGCGCCTCGCCGCAGCACCCCTCGCGGCGGCCCATGCGGGCGTGCACCGTCGTCCACACGTCGGCCACCGTCACCCGGTCCAGCACCGCCTCCATCGCCGTGCGCGCGTCGCCGAACACCTCGGCGAGCGCGCCCTGGATGTTGGCGCCCACGCCGCAGTCCTGGCAGGGGAGCTGCGGGTGCATGGCGAACAATTCCTCGCCGTCCTCCACCGAGCGGTACACCTCCAGCAGCGTGATCTGCTCCGGGCCGCGCGCCAGCAGCGCGCCGCCGGCCGCCCCCGGCTGCACCTCCACCAGCCCCGCCCGCCGCAGCGCGCCGACGATGCGCCTCACCACCACGGGGTTGGTGTTGACGCTGTGCGCGAGCTGCTGCGAGCTCACCGGCTCCCCCCGCTTCCAGGTGAGGATCGCCAGCACGTGCACCGCCACCGCCACCCGGCTGCTCATCGTCGACATGTTCGCGCTCCCCGGTTCAATTGCAACCAGGATAGTTGCGGTTCGGGCGCGAGTCAAGGGACGCGGCGCGGCGGACGGCTGGCGCGCTTCTTTCAAAGGAGCGGGCGGAATCGATGCTTTCCACCGAGAGGAGGTGCCATGACTCCCCCCCTTCCCCGGCGCGACCGCTCCCCGGACCCGGTGCGGGACCACCTCAAGGAGGTCCGGCGCGGGCTGCTGCGCCTCCACAAGGCGCTGATCGACGCCGAGCGGGCCGCGTGGGAGCGCGACGTGGGCCCGGTCTCCAACGGGCGCTTTCTGCAGGCGCTCATCGAGGACCCGTTCTTCGCCTGGCTCCGCCCCTTCTCCGGGCTGATCGTGGAGGTGGACGAGCGGCTCGCCACCGGCGAGCCGCTCCCCGACGCCGAGGCCCGCGCCTACGTGGAGCGCATCCAGGCGCTGGTGAGGCCCGCCGGCGAGGACGCGGAGCGCTACGAGCGCGTCCGCCAGCGCGACGCGGGGGTGCTCCTCGCCCACGTGGAGCTGGAGGCCCGCATCGGGGCCGGGCCGGAGACGGCGTAGCCCGGCGCCGGGCCTTGAGAAAACCGGGGGGCTGCGCTATCCTTCGCGGCCCGCCGACCCGGCGGGCATGGGGCCGTAGCTCAGTCGGTTAGAGTGCCGGACTGTCACTCCGGAGGTCGCGGGTTCGAGTCCCGTCGGCCCCGCTCGCGGGAAAGACGATTGGGAAGGGGCGGGCGCTCTCGCGGGCGGCCGCCCCTTCGCGCGTCCGGGCCCACCCTTCGCGCGGAAATTGCGATGCTTGCGCGCCGGGCCGCCCCGCCCGCACGTTGTGGGTGGAGGCCGTCCGGGGAGCGCGCCGCGGGGTCCCGGCAACCTTGGTTCTCCGCCCCCGCGCGCCGGGGCGGGCGAGACCGCAACGCAGGAGGGTGTATGCGTCCCGTCCAGAGACTGCTCCGGTTCGGCGCGGTGGCGGCCGGCCTTTCGCTCGCCGGGTGCGCGCCCGGCTTCGGAATGGGCCCGGGGGTGCAGGTGGGGCTGACCCCCACCAACGGGGAGCTCAGCCTGGGGTCCTCGTCCTGCATGCTCACCGGCTCCGCGGCCGGCGTGCAGGGGCTGTCGCGGCTGTCGGGGAGCGCCTTCTCCTTCGCTCCCAAGATCGCGCAGCTCCAGGCCCGCTTCTCCATGGGCTACTCCGACCGCTCCGCGCAGCTGGCGCGCTGGAAGCAGCTCGCCGCAGGCGGCTGCTGACGCGGGCCCGTGCGCGGCGAAGCCCCCGCTCCACCGGGGAGCGGGGGCTTCGCCGTTTCCGCGGCCGCCGGACCCGCGCCGCCTACGCAACGGCCGACGACGAGCACCCCCGCCCCTCGCCGGGCTCCTGCCGGATCACGGAGGTGACGCGGATCTGCCGCCGGTAGCGGCCCATGTGCCCGAACTCGCCGCGGCCGCTCAGTTCCCCCTCCACCACCACCCAGGTGCGCTGCCCCCAGCGCTTCTGCAGCTCGGCGGGCATCCCCCAGGCCCACCACTCCTCGCGGCCGCCGCAGGGCCGGAACACCTGCTTCTCCCAGTCGTACGTGAAGTGCCCGGTGTAGCGGCCCGTGGGCCGGGCCGGCGACGGCGTGGTGACGGTCGTGTCCAGCGCGGCTTCCGCCTCCGGGGCCGGAGCGGGCGCGTCCGGCGGGGCGGCGCGGCCGGGGCCGCACCCCCAGCCGGCGAGCGCGAGCAGTGCAATCAGGGTCCAGCGCGCGGTCATGCGGCTCTCCTCGGGCGGGTGGGGTGGGGTGGCGCGGCGTCCGGCGGCCCCTTCGCACCCCGCAGCGCGGGCCAGGTTCCCCGCCGCACGCGCGCCGGGCCGGAGTCGCGGAAATGCATGTTTGCGACGCATGTGGCGGATTGACAAGAGTTTAGGCGTCTGATAGATTGATTGCACCCGACAGGGCAGGGGGTTCGCGTTCGAGCCGATCGACTCGAAGCAGGGGACCGGTCCCGCAGTGGAAGCGGAGCTCGCCCGCGAGCATCGCCGAAGCGGCGGGGAGGCCACCCACCGATACGCACCGTATCGTGCTTCGAACACGCCCCCGCCGTGTCCCACCGACAATCCGGCGCTCCCGTACCGTTCATCGATATGGGGGCGCTTCGCTTGGGTCCGCCGCAGATCCCGGGTCCCGACGCCCGTCTTTTCCGGAGGAGCTCGTGAAGAACCGATTCGACACGCGTCGCAGTTCGCTGGTCTACCTGGCCGCCGCGGTGGGGCTGGGCACCGCCCTGGGGCTGGCGCGCGAGCCCGGGCGGCCCGCGGCCGCCGTGAGCGTGGCCGAGCAGCCCGTCCGCGACTCCGCGGCGGCCCCGGCCGCCGCCACGCCGGTGCCTGCCCCGGCGCTCCAGGCCGCGCGCGCCGTGCTGGACGGCGTGGGGCTGGAGAGCAGCGCCGGCGAGGTCCGGCTGCGGACCGCGCTGGCCGCCCTGGGCAAGCAGGTGGGGAAGCAGAGCGACCCGGACGCGCTGCGCACGGCGTTCAGGGCGTACTACAACTACAAGGACGAGCACCCGGAGCAGGTCCGCAAGCCGTACCTGTACTACGTGGACTACGGGCTGGACGCCCGCACCCCGCGCGGCTACGTGTTCGACATGGACAGGCTCAAGGTGGTGGACGGGCCCTTCACCGTGGCGCACGGGCGGGGCTCGGCGCCCCGGGGGCAGGACGTCCCCACGAAGTTCTCCAACCGGGAGGGGAGCAACGCCACCTCGCTGGGGCTGTTCCTGGCGCAGGAGACCTACGCCTTCTCGGGCAAGTCGGGCGGCAAGCAGTACAGGTCCGTGGGGCTGCGGCTCAAGGGGCTCTCGGGCAGGTTCAACAGCGCGGCGCGCGCCCGCGGCGTCGTGGCCCACGGGGCGCCGTACGTGACCGCCGCCCGCGCGGGGCGGAGCGAGGGGTGCCCGGCCATCGAGCCGGGCCGCGCCCGGGAGCTGCTCCCCAAGATCGCAAACGGCGGGCTGGTGTTCCTGTTCTCGCCGCTGGAAAAGAGCTGGAAGAGCTCGGACCCGTGGATCAACGGGGGCTCCAACGGCTGAGGCGCAGGCCGCGAGATGAACGAGAGGCCCGGCGGGAGATCGCTCCCCGCCGGGCCTCTTCGCTTCCCCGTGCGGCGCGCCTAGCGCGCCGGCGCGCCGAGGTCCACCACGATCCCCCGCCAGCGGCCCTGGTTGAAGCGGAGCACGCTGAGCACGCAGCGCGCCACGTGGCCCGCCAGCACGGCCAGCCAGATGTCGATGGGGTCCAGCGTGCCGGTGCGCTGGATGAAGAAGCAGATCCCCAGCGGCACCACCACCTGCGACAGGACCGAGATGTACAGCGGGCTGCGGGTGTCCCCGGTGCCCTGGAGGCCGCCGGTGTAGGTGAGCGCGACGGCGATGAACAGCCCGGACACGCTGAGCACGCGCAGCAGCTGCACCCCGATCTCCACCACCTCCGGCTCGTTCATCCCGAACGCCGCGAGCAGCTGCCGCGGGAACAGAAAGAACATCGTCCCCAGCAGCGCCGCCCCGCCCAGCCCGATGCGCGCCGCCAGGGCGACCCCTTCGGCGGCGCGGTCCGGCCGCCCCGCGCCCAGGTTCTGCCCCGCCACCGCCGCCGCGGCCCCCATCAGCCCCATCGCCGTCCAGGTGACCAGCGAGAACAGCTGCGAGTACCCCACGGCGAACGCCGCCTGCGCCGCGGCGCTCTGCGCCAGCGAGCCGATGAAGGCGAGCATCAGCACCCCGCCCACGTTCATGGCGATCCCCTGGATGCCGGTGGGGAGGCCGAAGCGGAACAGCGAGCGGATCACCGCCCAGTCGGGCGCGAGGCCGTGCCGCCGCTGGAACGACACCACCCAGCCGCCGCCCCACAGCTTGAAGGCGGCGTACACCGCCACCAGGCCGGAGGCGATGCACGTCCCCATGGCCGAGCCCACGGTGCCGAAGGCCGGGATGGGCCCCAGCCCGCGGATCAGCACCACGTTGAGCAGCAGGTTGAGCACGGTCAGCGCGATCCCCAGCACCATGGGGGTGCGCGCGTCCCCCGCCGAGCGCAGCGCGCCGCCCAGCATGAAGAACACCAGCATCCCGCTGCTGAACATGAACATCACCCGCAGGAAGGGCAGCGCCTCCGCCTGCACCGCGGGCGCGGCGTTGACCAGCTGCAGCAGCATGGGCGACAGGAACCACCCCACCGGCGCCATGATCCCCAGCGAGATCCCGATGGCCGTGAGGAAGGCCTGGTAGACGACCCGGTCCACCTTTTCGTCGTCGCCCGCCCCGGCGAAGCGGGCCACCAGCACGCTCATCCCGGTGAACAGCGAGCTGATGAAGGCGATCACCACCAAAAAGATCTGCCAGGCCACCCCGATGGCCGCGTTCGCCTGGAACCCCACCAGGTGCCCCACCAGCACGTGGTCCACCATCCCCTGGAGCCCGCCGATCACGTTTGTGAGCATGGTGGGCCAGGCCAGCTTCCACACCGCCGGGCGCAGCGGCCCCTCGATGATGGAGCGGTCGTAGCGCCGCGCTCCCGGCACGGCCGGCGTGGCCGCGGCCGGGGGCACGGCGGGTGTGGCTGCCTGGCTCAAGGGTTCCCGGACGGGGTGCAGGGTGAGGCCGGCGCGGAGGTCGTCATCGCCTTCGTACTCCTATGACTACGCGTTCGGCGCCCGGCGCGCCAGGCACCCGGCGCGCCGCGGAGCGGCGTCACGTGGCGAAGTCGGGGACGGCGCCGCGCGCGGCCCGGGCCCGGCCCCTGGGCTCCTCCCAGTCCTCCTGCCTGCCGAGCGCCGTCTCGTCCAGCATGTAGTACGAGCCGCCGATGGTCTCCAGGCCGCGCGCGTACACGGAATACGTGTGGAACACCGCGTCCCCCACGCGGAGGAAGCTGCTGCGGCCCGGCCGCTCCAGGGGCTGCTCCCCCTCGAACCCCTCGCCCATTTGTTCGTACTCCGCCCGGGTGCGGTAGTTGTAGACGATGGGGGTGACGGAGTCGTCCAGGGTGACGCCCAAGTCGTAGTTGAAGTCGCTGCCGTACGACGAGTACCACGGGAACGTCCACCCCCTGAGCGCCCTGTAGGCCTCGATCTTGGCCAGCGGCGCGCGGGACACGTACACGAAGGTGGTGTCGCGCCGGTTCACGTGCTCCAGGTGCCCGGGCGACATCTCGTCGGCGCCCGCGGAGCAGCTGGGGCAGCCCGCGTCCCAGTCCGGGTGGAACATGAAGTGGCCCACGATCAGCTGGCTACGGCCGTGGAACAGCTCCACCAGCCCCACCCTGCCCTCCGGCCCCTCGAACACGTAGTCCTTGCGGATCTCCACCATCGGCAGCCGGCGCCGGTCGGCCACCAGCGCGTCGCGCAGCCGGGTCAGCTCCTTTTCCCGCGCCAGGAGCTCCGTGCGTGCGGCGAGCCATTCATCCCGCGAGACCACCCGCGGCAGGTCTGCCGTGCGTTCCGTCATGAGGATCGATCCCGGGATGGAGGGTGGGGTGGACCCGCGCCGCGGACGCGGCGATTCCCCGGCGCGGAGGTCGGCGCGGGGATGGATGTATATGCGGCTTCTTCCGTTCCACAAGTCCCGCGGCCGGTGCGCACCCTTCTTGCCGGGAAGCCGCGGCGGTCGGCTTTCGTGCGGAGTTCCACAGCATTCGGAGGAGACAGGACGATGATGGTTCGTGCGTTCGCGGCCGCGCTCGCGCTCGGCCTGCTCGGTGCCGCTTCGGCGGGGGCCCAGGACTTCGGCGTGATGGAGTCCGCCGAGACCATCCAGCGCGGCAACTTCAAGCTGGTGGGCTACCCCGTGCTGGTGCTGGGCGAGGGTGACGCCGACAACACGCTGGGGGTGGTGGTGCGGGGGGGCTACGGCTTCACCGACCGCCTGGACCTGGAGATCGGGGCCGCCTTCTACGACGGCGCGACGTTCCTGGGGGCGAACGCCGAGTACTGGCTGCTCCGCGCCGCGCCGGGAACCTCGGCGCTGAACCTGTCGGTGCGGGGCGGGGTGCACCTGGCGCAGCGCGAGGGCGACGACGCCACCGGGCTGGACCTGGCCGCGCTCACCAGCTTCCGCCTGACCCCGCGCGCCGAGCTGCTGGCGGCGCTGGACTACACGCACACCCTGCTGGACGAGCCGCTGGACGACGACGGCGCCCTGTACCTGGTGCCGGGGCTGGAGTACGGCATCAGCCGCAACCTGGACTTCCTCGCCGAGTTCGGGCTCGGGCTGGACGACGACGCGCCCAACTACCTGTCGGCGGGGCTCGCCTTCTACCTCCGGTAGGCGCGGCCGGGCGGGAGTGGACGGGACGGGATCGACAAGGTGCCTGCGGGGTCTTACCTTCCCTGGTTCCCGTCCGCTTCCGGTACGCCACCGAATCCGCCGCTGGTCAACGCATGAGCACTTTCGCGGAAACCGTCCCCACGACGCGCACCGCCACGGCCGCCGAGGTCGTCCACGAGCGTCCGCCCTACCTGTGGGCGGTGCTGGCCGGGATCGCCGTGTTCGCCCTGTACGCCGTCACCCTGGCGCGCACCACCGCCACGTGGGACACCAGCGAGTACATCGCCACGGCCCACATCCTGGGGATCCCCCACCCGCCCGGGAACCCGCTCTTCGTGCTCATGGCGCACGTGTGGGAGACGCTGCTGGGCGTCGTCCCCGGGCTGTCCGTGGCGGTGCGGGTGAACCTGTTCTCGGCGTTCATGAGCGCCGCGTCGCACGCGCTCTGGTTCCTGGTGATGCACCGGGTGATCGGCTTCTTCACCCCGAACCAGACCGTCCGCCGGCTGGGGGCCGCCGCCTGCGTGGCGATCTCGGCCACGGCGTTCACGGTGTGGAGCCAGTCCAACGTCAACGAGAAGGTGTACACGGTCAGCTTCCTCACCGTGGCCGTGGTCTCGTGGATGGCCTTTTTGTGGCGCGACCACGTGGAGGAGCACGTGGGGGCCGCCGCCGGCTCCCGCTGGAAGGACGACAACGTGCTGGTGTTCATGGTCTTCGTGACCTTCCTCTCGTCCGAGGGGAACCACCGCATGGCGCTGCTGGCGGCCCCGGCGCTGTTCGTGTTCATCGCCATGGTCAAGCTCCGCTCGCTGCTGAACTGGAAGCTGTACGCCTGGAGCCTGGCGGCCATCCTGGTGGCCGTGTCGGTGCAGCTGTTCCTCCCCATCCGCTCGGCGCTCAATCCCATCATCAACGAGGCGCAGCCGGTCTGCCCCGACGGCGTGGGCTCGGCGCTGCAGAGCATCTTCACCTTCGGCCAGTCCGGGTGCGACGCCCTGTCGGCGGCGCTGAACCGCGAGCAGTACGGCAAGCCGCCGGTCACCGAGCGCATGGCACCCCTCGGCGCCCAGCTGGCCAACTACTTCCAGTACTTCGACTGGCAGTGGTCGCGCGCCCTGGGCGGGGTGCAGGGCTACTTCGCCCCGCAGCGGCTCCTGGTCACCCTGCTCTTCCTGGGGCTGGGGATCTTCGGCGCCATGCAGCACTACCGGCGCGACCGCAAGAGCTTCGCGTACCTGGCCACCCTCTTCGGCACGCTGTCGCTGGGGCTGGTCTACTACATGAACTTCAAGTACGGCTTCGGGCAGGTGCAGGCGCAGGGGATCGACTTCAACCTCGCCGAGGTCCGCGAGCGCGACTACTTCTTTTTGATCTCGTTCTCGCTTTGGGGGCTGTGGGCCGGGCTGGGGCTGGTCGCGCTGTGGCTGCGCCTCCAGGAGGGAGCAGGCCATTCGATGCGGCTGCTCCTCGCGGGCTTCGCCGCCATCGTGGCGCTGCTGCCGCTCGCGCTGAACTGGAAGTACGCGGACCGCTCCGAGGACGACGCGGCGCGCAACCTCGCGTACAACCTGCTCCAGTCGGTGGAGCCGTACGGGGTGCTCTTCACCAACGGCGACAACGACACCTTCCCGCTCTGGTACCTGCAGGAGGTGGAGGGGGTGCGCCGCGACGTGACGGTGATCGTGGGCACCTACCTGAACACCGACTGGTACGCCAAGCAGCTGCGCGGCCTCACCAGCCCGTGCCCCACGCCGGACGCCTGGGCGCAGGACCCCACGCGCATCATCTGCCAGCGCCCGTTCGACCCCAGGGGGGCCCCGGCGTTCTACGGCAACCCGCCGAAGCCCACCAGGTCCATCATCCCGCTCACCGACGCGCAGATCGACGCCGTCATGGTGAGCATGGTGCCGCTGGCCGAGGACGTGGTCTTCGAGGCGCGGGGGATGCAGGCCACCATCCCCGGCCAGCGCTACCTGACGCCGGCGGACCAGCTGATGCTCACCATCATCAAGGAAGCGTGGGGCGACCGTCCCATCTTCTTCGCCTCCACCGGCGACGCGCACCGGCAGCTGGGGCTTGCGCCGTTCGTGACGCGCACCGGCCTGGCGTACCGCCTCACCACCCCGCAGGAGGCCACGCGCTTCCTGGCGATGCCCAAGGACAACCAGTACTACCCCATCCTGGGCGCGTACGTGGACGTGGACCGGCACCGCCAGCTGGTGTGGAACACCTTCCAGTACGGCGACCTGATCCACCGTCCCGCCTGGCCGGACGACGCCACCCGCGGCTTCCCCACCTACTACGCCAACGCGCACCTGGCGCTGGCGCAGGCGGAGGGGATGCTGGGCAACGAGGCGGCGGCGGACCGGAACATCAAGCGCACCGAGGAGTGGATGGCGGTTTCCCAGCGATAGCTTTTACGGCTGACGGCGACTGCGGGCTTGGGCGTGCCCCTCGCTGACGCTCGGGTCGGGCTGCGCGCTGCGTAGGCGAGCAAACAACGCTCGCCAACGCAGCCGAGACCCCGCGCGGCACCTCTGAACTGAGGTGCCCCGCGGGGTCTCGGCCCTCCGGGCGCGCATCCCTCACGCGACGGCGTGAACTGCGGACGACAAACGACGAGCGGCCCGGGGATCCTCCCCGGGCCGCTCGTCGTTCGTGGGCCTCACCCGGAGCGCTTCGACCGGGCTCCGGAGGTGGTGGTCGGCCGGGTGAGTCTGCTCGGGCAGTGCGAAACTCGCCGACGCTCCGCCTGCGTCGGTGAGATCACGCTGGCTTCGAACAAACGCACCGCCTGCGCAGCCTCCCCCGACCTCCCTGCGCAGATCGCAGGAAATGCAACAAACCGGCAGTTCTCCCCCTCTCCCGCTTGCGGGGGAGGGGGCCGGGGGGAGGGGGCATGCCACGGCACGCGGATCTCGCCTCCCGGGAGGCCCTCCCCCGGCACGGGGGAGGGTGGCGGCTCTCAGGCCGCCGGGTGGGGGCCCCCGAGGACGCCAGCACCCGCCCCGCGTGAGGGATGCGAGCGCGAAGCGGCGAAACCCAACAGCAGTACCGTTGGGGTTCGCTTCCGTTGGCGAGCGTTGTTTGCTCGCCTACGGAGCCGCAGCCCGACCCCGCGCCAGCGGGGGCACGCCCAAACCCGCCGTCAAAAAAGCAGTTGTCGAATCACGCCACGCTCGGCTCCGGACCCGCGGCCGTGTGAAGGCCATGGTCCAATCCCGCGAACCGCTCCCGGGCACGGGCCAGCAGCGCCATGCCGTCGCGGGTGATCTGGTAGTAGCGGCGGGCGGGGCGGCCCTCGCGGCGGGCGGCGGCCTCCTCCTCCCAGGTGGAGGCCACGCACCCGGCGCGCTCCAGGCGGCGGAGCGCCGGGTACACCGTGCCGCTGGGAAGCCCGCTGGCGTCCATGATGTCGAAGCCGTAGCCGTAGCCCTCGGAAAGGGCGCGGAGCACCAGGGCCGTGGGATACGTGAGGTTGAGGCGCATTGTCACGATGGTCGCTCCGTGGCTCGGATTCTACATCTTTCGGTACGACGAACCATACGGTCCGCGCTCGCGAACGGATCTGTCTTTTCGCCGCTCCCGCCCGGCGGCTCAGCTCCCCGCACGGGGCGGGGACTGGTGCAGCAGGGCGCGGAAATCGGCCAGCGACGGGACGCACGCCGCGCCGATCTCTTCCAGCAGGGCGCGGTGCCGCTCGGCCGCGGCGCCGCCCACCACCACCTCGGTCCCCGGGGGGAGCGCGGCGCGCAGGCTGCGCAGCTCCTCCGGGAGGCGAGGGTCGTCGGCCGGGTACACCAGGCTGAGCGCCAGCCGCGCCGCGCCGCGCTGCCGCACGGCGGAGGCGATCTCCGCGGCCGGCAGGTCGGCGCCCAGGTAGGTGACCCGCCACCCCTCCGCGGTGGCGGAGGCGGCGGCCAGCAGCGCCCCGAACTCGTGCACCTGCCCGGCGGGGGTCGCCACCACCATCCCCGGGGCGCTCCCCGGCACCGCGGCCGCCTCGGTCATGAAGCCCAGCACCCGGCGCAGCACCGCGGAGGCCGCGTGCTCGTGCGCCACCCCCAGCTTCCCCTCCCGCCACCCCTGGCCGATCCCCGCCAGCAGCGGCGCCGCCACCCCGTCCACGAACTCGGCGGCGCTCAGCGCCACCACCGCCCGCCGCAGCCCGGCCTCCAGCTTGGCCGGGTCCATCTCCCGTACGGCCGCCATGGCCCGGTCCAGGTGCCCGTGGGCCTCGCGGGAGGCGGCGGGAGGCGCCACGCCGCGCGCGGCCTCGTCCTCGCGCACCAGCTCCGCCAGCGCCTCGTCGTCCAGCCGGGCCACCCGCCCGATGCTGCGCCCGGCGTCGGTGGCGCGGCGCAGCAGCCGCAGCCGGGCCACGTCCGCGTCGCTGTACAGCCGCTGCCCGTCCTCCGCCCGCTCCGGCGCCACCACGGCGTAGCGCCGCTCCCACACCCGCAGCACGTCCAGCGACAGCCCCGTGCGGTCGGCGACCACGCGGATGGGGTGGCGGGGGACGCGGGTCTCGGCGCTCTGTATCATACGATGGATGATATGGGCGGCGTCCAATGTTTGTCAAGAGTTTGTCCAGCAGTCCGCCCCGGAGTGGCCGGAGGGCGGGTCAGCCCTGCGGCGCGGAGGTGCCGGTGGCGTCGGGGGTGGCGTCCAGGCCGGCCTCCTCCGTGTCCACGGCCGGCCTGCGGCCGCGGAACCAGCGGACGGCCTCCACGCCCAGCGCGCAGGTGGCGGCCCAGGCGAAGCCGGCCACGTAGCCGGCGAGCACGTCGGACGGGTAGTGGACGCCCAGGTACAGGCGCGACGCCCCGATGAGCAGCACCAGCGCGACGGCCGAGGCGAGCGTCGCGCGGCGCATGCGGCGGGTGGGCTCCAGCCGGGCGGCCAGGTACGCCAGGGTACCGTAGACCACCACCGAGCTCATGGCGTGCCCGGAGGGAAAGGACGAGGCGGACTCGCCGATGCCGGCGATCCGGTACGGGAACACCTCGGGGCGGGGGCGGGCGAAGAGGAGCTTGAGCGCGGTGTTCAGCACCGCGTTCCCCAGCACCGCCGTCCACAGCAGCGCCACGGACCACCGGTGCCGCGAGATCCACAGCAGGGTGCTGGCGACCAGCAGCGTCATGGCCACCACGGAGGTGGCGCCCAGGTAGGTGAGCTGCAGGGCGACGGTGTCCAGCGCCGGGGTGTGGCGCGCCGCGATCCAGCGCAGCGCGGCCTCGTCCGCGGCCTGGGTGGCGCCGCGGCCCACCAGCCGCGCGATCCCGGCAAAGGCGAGCACCGCCCCCAGGGCCAGCGCCAGCCCCGCGGACAGGAACACGCCCACCGCGGCGTGGAAGCCGCGGACGTGCGCCCCGATCCAGCGGAGCAGGGGGCGCAGGGAGGCGGGGGCGGGGTCGCGGGCCGGCTCGGGCATGGCCCCGCCGGCGGGCAGGATCCGTTCCCCTGCCTCCCCCGGGCGGCACCCGTCTTGCCCCTCCCTGGCCCGTACGGAACGCCCGTTCACCCCCGGACCCGGAGGCCCGATGCCCGCCGCCCCGACCTCGCCGCTGCCGCTGGAGCTGGAGCCCATGAAGGCCTCGCTGGGGACCGGGGTGCCGGAGGGCGGCGGCTGGGTCTACGAGGTCAAGTACGACGGCGTCCGGGTGGTGGCGCACGCCACGGCGGAGGGGGCGCGGCTGGTGACCCGCAACGGCCGCGAGAAGACGGCGCAGTTCCCGGAGGTGGTGGAGGCGCTGCGGGAGGCGGCGCGCGCGGCGGGGCGGCCGCTGGTGCTGGACGGCGAGCTGGTGGCGCTGGTGCGGGGGAAGCCGGCGCGCTTCCAGGAGATCCAGGACCGGGTGCACCTGGCGGACGAGGCGGAGATCGCCAGGCGGGTGGCCGGCGACCCCGCGGCGCTGGTGGCGTTCGACCTGCTGGCGGAGGGGGACGAGACGCTGCTGGAGCTGCCCTGGACGGCGCGGCGCGAGCGGCTGGAAGCGCGGCTGGGGGAGGGCTCGGCGCACCTGCGCGTCTCGGAGGTGGTGCGCGGCCCGGGCGAGCGGGCGGTGCAGCGGGCGCGCGCGGCGGGATGGGAGGGGGTGATCGCAAAGCGCGCGGACGCGCGCTACCACCCGGGCCGGCGCTCGGGCGACTGGCTCAAGCTCAAGGTGGAGTTCCGGCAGGAGTTCGTGGTGGGCGGGTGGACGGACCCGCAGCGCAGCCGCAAGCACCTGGGGTCGCTGCTGGTCGGGTACTACCGCGACGGGGAGCTGGTCTTCGCGGGCGGGGTGGGGACGGGCTTCGACGTGGCGGGGCTGCGGGAGATGCGCGCGCGCCTGGACGCGCTCGCCGCGGAGTCGTCGCCCTTCGCCCAGCCGCCCCGGACGCGCACGCCGGCGCACTGGGTGAGGCCCGAGGTCGTGGTGGAGCTCAAGTTCGCCGAGTGGACGGCGGACGGGCGGCTGCGGCAGCCGGTGTTCCTGGGCGTCCGCGACGACAAGGACCCGCGCGAGGTGGGGCCGGAGGGGCGGAGCATGCAGGGGCAGGCGGGATGACGACTCCATGAAAACCGGCGGCGCGGCTCCGAAGAGCCGCGCCGCTAATCGAAACCGCGCCGGAAACGTCTTTCCCACTCCGCCAGCCTCAGCTTCACCTCCACACGCTTCGTCTTCGTGTCGGCGGGATCGTCGGGATTAGGCTGGTAGACCTTTGCGATGAAGGGACGCTCGGTCGTATCCAGGATCTTGAGGATGGAAGGAAGGCACCGCAGGAAGTTCCGAGCCTGCGCCTCGCCCATGTAGTGCCCGCCCGACAGGCAAAACATCGCCGCACCGGAAGTCATCACGGCGGCGACCTCCAGGCGATGCTGGGAGATCTTCAGGTCCGGACTGATGATCGGCCATCCTCGCCCGGCGACTTCGGGAACCCATTCGACGTCGGGCGCGTCCTGAGGGAAATAGTCCTGGTGGAGATGGACGACGACGCCTGCTTCGCGGAGGATCAGGGGGAAGACGCGCGTGCCGAGGTTGCGGTCGGCAAAGAACTCCAAGGCTATGCCGCCCGCTCGAAGAGGACCGCGGCATTGATCTGGCCCTCCCTGAGCCCGTAATCCTCCGCGAGAGCCGCGACGCTCTCTCCGGCGTCGATCCGCTGGACGAGAACGGAGGTGAGAATGCCGGAGCCGCTGACCGTCGGGCGCCCGAAGGACACGCGGGGATCGATGACCACGGCCCTGGAATCCGGCTCGGACGCGATGCTGACGAACGGGTACAGACGGACAGGGATGGCGTGGTCGTCCCTCTCGACGCGCCGCAGGTAGGCTGCGAGCAGCTGCTTGACGAAGAGCTGCCCGGACTTGCTCAGGTTTACGAGATGTTCCAGGTGCTCGATGAAAAGGTCCCCGCCCGCCGTCAGCAGCTCCTCGCTCAGGAGCAGCCGGCGGATTCCGAGCGACCTTTCCGCGAAGGCGATCGCCGGACGGATCTGGCGGAGCGGCACCGCATGCGTGGTTCGCAGAGCCCGCAGCACGTGGGCTTCCACCAGGTTGTAGAACGAAAGCCGGATGCCCTGGGGATCTGCGGGGGTGATGATCGGCTCGAACGAGCCTACCCCGTCCTGGCGCGGATACGTACGACCGGCCACCCACGACCGCAGGGTCGCAGACGGAACGTCCAGGATGCGCGCCGCATCCGCGACGCCGTAGGCAGGGAGCTCGCGCGGGTCGCGACCGTTGTAGAGCGTGCTGGTAGACATGGGCTCTCACCTGGAGTAAAGCGACCGCTCGTCGGTCGAATATAGCCGCAGAAAAGGGCATTTACCAGCTAAAAGTGCGCCTTTCCATGTGCGCTGCGTCCCCGCTACCGCCGCACCGCGGTCAGCTCCCGGATCTGCCGCCGCACCTCCTCGGCCCTGCCCGCGCGCTCCAGCGCCGCCCACAGCCGGGCGATGGTGTCCGCGTCCACCAACCCCGGCGGCGACCCCGCCTCCGGCGTGGCGAGCCCCTCGGCGGCCCGGAAGGCGTCCACTGCGGCTACGGCGTCCGGCGTGTACACGTTTGCCGTGGCGTCGCGCGCCAGCTCCCGCTGCTCCGGGCGGAAGCGGCCCAGGGCGTGGAGCATCAGCTTGAGCTGCCACACGTCGCCGCCGCTGAACTGCTGGAGGACCCGGAAGCCCAGCGTCTCCGAGATGGTGTCGTACACGCGGCGCAGCTCGGCCACCGGCTCCGGGTGCTCGCACACGTTGATGTCCGCCGTGACGCGGTCCGGCCGGCGCGAGCGCCCGGGGCGCGGGTCCGCCACCACCACGGCGGCCGACTGGGTGCGCCCCTTGCGCGCGTCGCCCCCGGCGGCGTGCCCCGCCGCCAGCGCCTCGATCAGCCGGTCCGCCAGGTGGCGGCCGCTCCCCTCGCTGCCCTCGAAGCTGCGGGCCACCGCCTCCAGCACCTGCGGCCCCGCCAGCAGGTTGCCCTGCGTCACGTAGCGGCGGCCGGCGCGGTGCCCCGCCCACGGGTTGGTGCCGGCGCCGGTGTGCTGCGCGGAGCGGCCGTCCAGGGCGATCACCCCCACCTGCCGCTGCGCGGCCAGCGTGTCGGCGGCCAGGGCGCGGCGCAGCGCCTCCTCCGGCGCCACGCCGCGGGCCAGCAGCTCCAGCACCTCCGGCCCGTACTCCACCCGGGTGAACGCCTGCGTCGCCAGGGCGCCCACCCCGGCGCGCACGTGCGGCACGGCGTTGCCCACGCAGGGGACGCGGGTGGTCACCGCCACCCCGGTCTCGCCGGTGGCGGAGTCGGTCGCCGCGATGGAAAAGGTGCTGAAGCGCAGCGGCTCGCCCCATGCGGCGGGCTCCTGGGCGGGGGCGGCGCGGGAGGCGAGCAGGAGCAGGGCGGCGAGCGCGGCGGCGGATCGGTGCATGCGGCTCCGGGGTCGGGGGTGAGGGGGCGCAGCAGGGTAAGCCCCCGCTCCGCGCCTGACAAGCCCGCGCGCCGCCCCGGGCGTTCGCCCTGGGGGCGGCCCGGGGGGCGGCGGGCATCGCCACGCGGGCCATTGCAGCCGGCCCGGCCCGGCGATACTTCTCGCCCATGCCGAAGACGCGGGTCGGAGGGAAGCGCCGCACCGGCGGGCGCGGAGCGCGCCCCGGGAGGGCAGGGCCGCGGGCGGGCCGCGAGGGCGGCGCCGCGGGGAACGGAGGGGTCGAGACCGGGACGGGCACATGGACATCTCTTCAGGGGGGGCGCCGGGGGCGCGCAGGGGGGCGATCCTGCCCGCACCCGCGTGCGACATGCTCGACCGTCTCTCGGCGGAGCTGGGGATCGGGCTCACCCTCACCGACCTGCACGGCGCGGTGGTGGCGTCCACCGGCGGCCACCCCGCCGGGCGCGTGGTCCCCCGCGCCGTGGCGGCGCTGGAAGGGGGCGGGGCGGCGGACGCCGGGGACGGGGGCGAGGCGTGCGTGCCGGTGCGCCTCACGGGGCGCCTGGCCGGGGTGCTGATCGCCCACGGGGAAGGGAGCGCGGTGGGGACCGTGGCGAGGGTGGCGGGCGTGTCGCTCGGGCTGGCGCTGGACTTCGCGGAGGCCGCCTCCACCCTGGGGTGCGACAGCGTCGACCCGGGGTGGCTCCTGTACCGCCTGCTCCGGGGGTCGCGGCACGAGGCGCAGCACGCGCGGGTGGTGGCCGCCGTGTACGGGTGGAACCTGTACGTGCCGCGCATCGCGGTGGCGGTGCTGGTCCCGCCCGGCGCCCCCACGGGCGCCGACCCGCTGGAGGTGCTGCGGCACCTGCTGGGCCCCGCCGCCCGCGCCACCCCTTTCGGCCAGATCGACGAGTCGCAGTGGGTGCTCCTCCCCGAGCACGCGCCGCGGGACGGGCGCCGGCAGGTGCGCGAGCTGGCCGAGCGCATCCGCGCCGCGCTGGGCCCCGCCGGCTACGACGCGGACGTGGGGATCGGCGAGCCCCACCCGCGGGCGAGCCCCGTGCTCGCGGTGCGCCGCTCGTACCGCGAGGCCCTCTACGCCGCCCGCCTTGGCCCGCGCTTCCGGGGCGGGGCGGGGGTGCACGAGCTGCGCTCGCTGGGATCCGCCGCCTTCTTCGCGCCCAGCAGCCCCAGCCGCCGCAACCTGGCCGCCCTGGTCCTGGAGCCGCTGCGGGGCCACCCCATGGTGCTCGCCACCCTGCGCGCGTACCTGGCCTGCGACATGTCGGTGGCGGCCACCGCCGCCGGCCTGGGGCTGCACCGCCACACCGTGCGCAACCACCTGGAGCGCGTCTTCGCCGTCACCGGGCTGGACCCGCGCGCCCTGGAGGGCGCGCTTCAGCTCAAGCTGGCGCTGCTGGTGGCCGCCGCCGACCCCGACATGCCGGAGCGCTGAGCGCCGCGCCCCGATCCGCCCGTCCACAGGAACCGTCCATGACGCACACCATCCTCCTGGTGGAGGACAACGAGGACAACATCACCGTCTACCGCACCATCCTGGAGCACTCCGGCTTCCGGGTGCTGGAGGCCCGCGACGGGCCCGAGGGGATCCGCGCCGTCCGCGACGAGCTGCCGGACCTGGTGCTGATGGACATCTCCATCCCCTTCATCGACGGCTGGGAGGCCACGCGCGTCCTCAAGTCCGACCCCGCCACCGCGCGAATCCCGGTGGTCGCGCTCACCGCCCACGCGTTCGAGGAGGACCGTGCCCGCGCGCTGGAGGTGGGGTGCGAAGGGTACCTGGTGAAGCCCATCGAGCCGCGCCAGGTGGTGGCCGAGGTGCGGCGTCTCCTGGATCCGGAACTGCCCTGAGCTGCGGGTTCGGGCATGACCCCGGCTGGCGCCGGGGTCGGGCTGCGGCTCCGTTGGCGAGCAAACTACGCTCGCCAACGGAGTCGAGCCCCGGCAAACTGCGCCGGGTCTCGCCCCTTCGGGCCGACATCCCTCATGCAACGGCGCCCCCGCCGGGAGATCCCGGCGGGGGCGCTGTTCCGCACTCACGCACTTTCGCACTGCCGTACTTCGGTCACTTCACGATGGTGTCCACCGTGCCGCTGGTGACCGGGTGGTACAGCGGGCGCGCCTTCGCGTAGATGCGGCGGGCGATGGGCCGGCCCCACTCGCCCTGCGCCATCAGGCTGGTGAAGAGCGGCGCCACGAACTTGCGGCGGCCCTGGCTGGTGAGGAACTGCTCCACGGCGGGCACCGCCGGCTGGTAGCGGTTCCGGACCGCGGTCTGGAGCCAGGCGAAGAGGATCTCGCTGTTCCCTTGCTGCGACAGCTTGAAGGCGCGGTCCAGGTCGCCGAGCTGCGCGGCGGTCAGCTTCTGCGGCAGGGCGCCCAGGAAGTGCTGCCACTCCTGCGTGGTCCACCCCTGCGTCTTCAGCTGCGCCGCGGCGGTGCCGCCCGCGAAGCGGCGCGCCTCCGCCTCCACGCGCGCGAAGGCGTCGGACCGGGCGTACACGGCGTTCTCCGGGATGCCCGGCTGGAACACCCAGCGGTCGATCTGCAGGCGCTGCTCCAGGGCCGCGTCGCCGCGGATCAGGTTGGCGCGCAGGTCGGCCAGGAAGCGCTCCGTGGTCATGGGCTGGAAGGCGTGCCGGTCGAAGTACGAGCGCAGGTACGCGTCCCAGCGCTCCCGCCCGACCGCCGCCTCGATGGTGCGCAGGAAGGTGGCGCCCTTCTCGTAGGCGATCTCCGTCATCCCCGCGTCCGGGTCGCGCCCCTCCAAGTCGATGTGCAGGCGCGAGTCCGGCGAATTGGGCCCGCCCACGCTCTCCACCTCGTCCTGCAGCTCCTGCCACCCCAGGTTCGCCAGCATGGCGGCGCGCTCGCGGCCGTAGAGCGCCTCCATGATGCGGTTCTCGAAGTAGGTGGTGAACCCCTCGTTGAGCCAGAAGTCGGCCCAGGTGGCGTTGGTCACCAGGTTGCCCGACCAGGAGTGCGCCAGCTCGTGCGCCACCAGCGACACCAGCGAGCGGTCGCCCGCCAGGATGGTGGGGGTGGCGAAGGTGAGCCGCGGGTTCTCCATCCCGCCGAAGGGGAACGACGGGGGGAGCACCAGCAGGTCGTAGCGGCCCCAGCGGTAGGGCCCGTACAGGCTCTCCGCGGCGGTCACCATCTTCTCCACGTCGGCGAGCTCGCTGGCCGAGCGCTCCAGCATGGACGGCTCCGTGTACACCCCCGTGCGCGGCCCCAGCGGCCGGAAGGCGATGTCGCCCACGGCCAGGGCGATCAGGTACGGCGGCACCGGGTTGTCCAGCTTGAAGCGGAAGGCGCGGCCGCCGGCCACGGGCTCGCCCGCGGGGGTGAGCATCTCGGCGCTCATCACCGCCTTGAGCTCGGCCGGCACGGTGATGCGCGCGGCGTAGGTCTGGCGGATCCCCGGCGAGTCCTGCGTGGGGATCCAGGTGCGGGTGAGGATCGCCTGCCCCTGCGAGAACAGGTACGGGTGCCGCTTGCCGGCGGTCTGCGCGGGGGAGAGCCACTGGAGCGCGCTCGCCCCCGGCCGGGTGGCGTAGCTCACCACGATGCGCCGGGTCCCCGCGGGGAGCTGCACGGCCAGCGGGGTGCCCAGGATGGAGTCGGCCTGGCCGAACGACCACTGGAGGGCGCGGCCGGAGGCGTCGGCGACCCCCTGCACGTCCAGGTCGCGGGTGTCCAGGACGATGCGGCCGGCGCCGGGGGCGGCCTCCACGTCCAGCGCCGCGGTGCCGGACAGCCGCTTGGCCGCGAAGTCGGTGCGCAGGTCCAGCTCCACGTGCGTGACGCGGGCCACCTCCGGCTGGGCGAACGAGTGGATGTCGCGCACGGGGGCCGCGGGCGCGTCGGGGGCGGCCG
>DASVQR010000092.1:0-33026 GCA_036389055.1 Longimicrobiaceae bacterium
AGCCCTCCCCCGGCACGGGGGAGGGTGGCGAGCCTCAAGCGAGCCGGGTGGGGGCCCCCGCGGACGCCAGCGCGAGACCCGCGTGAGGGATGCGCGCCCGGAGGGCCGAGACCCGCCGGCAGTTTGGCGGGGGCTCGGCGCTGTTGGGGAGCGTTGTTTGCTCCCCTACAGCGCGCGCAGCCCGACCCCGGCGGAGCCGGGGGCACGCCCAAACAGGCAGTTTACATCTTTTCAGAATAGACACGATGGCGCTGGACCTGTCGCACCTGAACCCGGAGCAGCGCGAGGCCGCCGAGCACTTCGAGCGGCCTCTGCTCGTGCTCGCGGGCGCCGGCTCGGGCAAGACCCGCGTGCTCACCCACCGCATCGCCAACCTGGTGGAGGAGTTCGGGGTGGACCCGGCGAGCATCCTGGCGCTCACCTTCACCAACAAGGCCGCCGCGCAGATGCGCGACCGCATCCGCGACCTGCTGGGGCGCGACCCGGCGGGGATGTGGATGGGGACCTTCCATGCCATCGGCGCGCGGATCCTGCGGCGGAACGCCACGCGGCTGGGGTGGACGCCCAGCTTCGTGATCTACGACGCGGCGGACGCGGAGGGGCTGGTGCGCCGCATCGTCAAGGACGAGCTGCAGCTGGACCCCAAGCGCTGGAGCCCGAAGGCGTTCCAGGCGGCGATCTCGGCGGCCAAGAACGAGCTGACCGGGGTGCAGGCGTACCAGGAGGCGGCGCTCGACCCCTTCGCGCAGAAGGTGGGGCAGGCGTACGAGCGCTACCAGCGGGCGCTGCGCGACGCCAACGCCTTCGACTTCGACGACCTGCTGGTGAAGCCGGTGGAATTGCTGCGCGGCTGGCCCGACGTGCTGGCGGCGTACCGCGACCGCTTCCGCTTCGTGCTGGTGGACGAGTACCAGGACACCAACCGCGCGCAGTACGTGTTCCTGCGCCTGCTGGCGGAGGAGCACGGCAACCTGTTCGTGGTGGGCGACGACGACCAGTCCATCTACGGCTGGCGCGGCGCGGACATCCGCAACATCCTGGACTTCGAAAAGGACTTCCCCGACGCGCGGCTGATCCGCCTGGAGCAGAACTACCGCTCCTCGCAGACCATCCTGGACGCGGCCAACCGGGTGATCGCGGAGAACGTCAACCGCAAGGGGAAGACGCTCCGCACGGACAACGCGGCGGGCGAGCGGATCACCCTGGTGGAGTGCGCGGACGAGACGGACGAGGCCGAGTGGATCGTCGCCGAGATGGTGGCGCGCATGAGCGACAACCCGGAGCTGGGCCCGCGCCAGCTCGTGGTCCTGTACCGGACCAACTCCCAGTCCCGGCGGCTGGAGGAATCGCTGATCCGCGAGGGGCTGCCCTACCGGATCGTGGGCGGGACCCGCTTCTACGAGCGGCGCGAGGTCAAGGACGCCATGGCGTACCTGCGCCTGGCCGCCAACCCCACCGCGGACGAGGCGTTCCGCAGGATCGTCAACGTTCCCAAGCGCGGGATCGGCGACACCACCCTGGGGCGCCTGGCGGAGTGGGCCGGGACGCAGCGGTCCAGGCGCAACCCGGAAGAGCGGATGTCCCTCCTCGAGGCCGCCTCGCTCGCCGAGAGCGTGCCGGGGCTGAGGGGAGCCGCCACGGGCGCGCTCGCGGACCTGGCCGGGCTGATGGGAAAGCACGCGGCCTTCGCGGACCGCGGGATCGAGTTGGGCGAGCTGCTCCGCGACCTGGTGGTGGAGTCCGGGCTGGTGGAATCGCTCAAGGAGGAGGGACCGGAGGGCGAGGAGCGCATCGGCAACCTGGACGAGCTGATCGCGGGCGCGACGGAGATCCAGACGCGCCTGGCCGAGGGCGACCCCGAGCTGCTGCAGGACCTGGCGGAAGACGACCCGCCGCCCCGCGCGATCGACGTGTTCCTCGCCCACGTGGCCCTGGTGGCCGACATCGACCAGCACGACCCGGGCGCGGACACGGTCTCCCTGATGACGCTCCACAACGCCAAGGGGCTGGAATTTCCCTTCGTCTTCATCGCCGGGCTGGAGGAGGGGCTGTTCCCGCTCACGCGCGCCCACGACGAGCCGGGCGCGCTGGAGGAGGAGCGGCGGCTGTTCTACGTGGGGATCACGCGCGCGGAGCGGAAGCTGTACCTGACCCACGCCCGGCGGCGGCAGCGGAACGGCCAGTGGATGGAGTCGGTGGCCTCGTCGTTCCTGGAGTCGGTGCCCAAGGAGCTCGTGGAGACGCGCAAGACGCCCCGGGTCGTGGAGCAGGAGGGAACGTACCGCTCCTGGCGGCAGCAGGGCGGGGCGGGGGGGATGCGCACGCGCCGGGACCGGCTGGGCTTCGGCGACTTCGGCGACCTGGGGTACGCGGCGTCCTCGGCGCCGTCCGGCTCGGGGCGGGCGGCTCCGAAGTCCGCGGGCGACGACGACTCGTACCAGGTGGACTACTCCGATTCGCAGGAGACGCCGCGGCTGGTCAAGGGGGCCCGCGTGCGGCACCCGCAGTTCGGGGGCGGCACGGTGGCGGAGCTGTCCGGCGTGGGCGCGGACGTGCGGGTGACCATCGACTTCGACTCCGTGGGGCGGAAGAAGGTGGTGCTGCGCTACGCGAACCTGGAGCCGGACTGGGACTGAGGACGGCAGGGGACAGGTTACAGGGGACAGGGAACAGCCTGCCACGGCCTGCGAGCCTGCCATTTGCGTGCAGTTGTCGGCTGTAACCTGTCCCCTGTCCCCTGTAACCTCTCGTTCATGCCGATCACACCCGAGGAGGTACGGCGCGTCGCGGCGCTCGCGCGGCTCCGGCTGGACGACGCCGAGGCCGCGGCGATGGCCGGGGAGCTGGGGGCCATCCTGGAGCAGGTGCGCGTCCTCCAGCGCGCGGACGGCAGGGAGGAGGTGCCCGGGGGCGCGGAGGAGCGCACGCTGCCGCTGCGGGCGGACGCGTACGGCGCGGACCTGCTGCACCGCTCGCCGGACATGATCGCGCCGGCGTGGGAGGACGGGTTCTTCGTGGTGCCGCGTCTCCCCGCGCTGGACGCGGACGCGCGGCGCGCGGAGGGCGGGGCGCCGTGAGCGAGGCGCTCTGGACGCTGCCGCTCCCGGAGCTGGCGGAGGGGATCCGCAAGCGCCGCGTCTCGCCCACCTCGCTGGTGGAACAGGCGGCGACGGCGCTCGCGGCGGCGGAGTCCGGGCCCGAGCCGCTCAACCTGTTCATCTCCTTCGACCTGGAGCGCGCCTTCAAGCGGGCGCTGGAGATCGAGGCGGAGCTGCGCGACGGCAAGGCGCTCCCGGCGCTCGCCGGGATCCCGGTGGCCGTCAAGGACAACCTGTGCACCACGGACTTCCCCACCACCTGCGGCTCGCGGGTGCTGGCGGGGTACGTGTCGCCCTACGAGGCCACCGCCGTGCGGCGGCTGCGCGACGCGGGCGCCGTGGTGCTGGGCAAGACCAACCTGGACGAGTTCGCCATGGGCTCGTCCACGGAGCACTCGGCGTGGGGCCCCACCCGCAACCCATGGGACCGCTCGCGCGTGGCGGGGGGCAGCTCCGGGGGCTCGGCGGCGGCGGTGGCGGCGGGGGTGGTGCCGCTGGCGCTGGGGTCGGACACCGGGGGATCCGTGCGGCAGCCGGCGGCGTTCTGCGGCCTGGTGGGCTTCCGGCCCACGTACGGGCGGGTGTCGCGCTACGGGCTGGTGGGCTTCGCGCCGTCGCTGGACCAGGTGGGCACCCTGGGGCGCTCGACCTACGAGGCGGCGTACCTGCTCCAAGTGATCGCCGGGCGCGACCCGCTGGACGCCACCAGCGCCGACGTCCCCGTGGCCAACGTGTCCGTGAACCTGGGCGAGGGCGTGGCGGGGATGACCATCGGCGTCCCCTCGGAATACATGCCGGACTCGCTGGACCCGGGGGTGCGCGCCCTGTGCAGCGCGGCGCTGCGCCGGCTGGAGGAGCTGGGCGCCGAGGTGCGGGAGATCTCGCTGCCGCACACCGCGTACGCGGTGGCCGCGTACTCCGTGCTCGCCTCGGCGGAGGCGTCGTCCAACCTGGCGCGCTTCGACGGGGTGCGGTTCGGCGCCGCGGTCCCCGGCGCCCGCTCCGTCGAGGAGGTGTGGGAGGGGACGCGCGCCCTGTTCGGCGCCGAGGCCAAGCGGCGGATCCTGCTGGGCACCTACGTGCTCTCCGCCGGGCACCACGACGAGCTCTACGGGCAAGCATTGCGGGTGCGGGGGCTGGTGGCGCTGGACTTCCGCTGGGCCTTCGACTCGGGCGTGGACGCCGTGTTCACCCCCACCACGCCGACGACGGCCCCCCGCCTGGGCGCGACGGCCGCCCCCTACGCCTCGTACCTGTCGGACGCGTTCACCGTGGGGCCCGCGCTGGCGGGGCTCCCGGCGCTGTCGCTCCCGCTGGGCACGGCGGGCGGGCTCCCCGTGGGCGGGCAGCTGGTGGGGCGCGCCTGGGGCGAGGCAGAGGTGGTGCGGGCGGCGCACGCGCTGGAGCAGTCGCTGCTCGCGTCGCCGCTGGACGCGCCGGCGGCCGCACCCCCGGCGGCGAGGTGAGCGCCGTGGCCGCGTCCCGCTACGAGGTCGCGATCGGGCTGGAGGTGCACGCCCGGCTGCGCACCACCACCAAGCTGCTCTGCGGCGACCTGGCCGAGTTCGGCGCGCCGCCGAACACGCACGTCTGCCCCGTCTGCATGGGGCTCCCCGGCGCCCTGCCGGCGCTCAACGAGCAGGCGGTGGACATGGCCGTGCTGGCGGCGCTGGGCCTCAGCTCCACGGTGCAGGAGAGGTCGGCCTTCGCGCGGAAGCACTACTTCTATCCCGACCTGCCCAAGGGGTACCAGGTCACCCAGCACGGGCAGCCGCTCGCGACCGGCGGCTACCTGCTGCTCCCCGACGCGGACGGCGGCAAGCCCACGGCGATCCGCATCCGCGGCGTCCACCTGGAGGAGGACTCGGGGAAGTCGCTGCACGACCGGGTCGCCGGGGCCACCGCAATCGACCTGAACCGCGCGGGCGTGCCGCTGGTGGAGATCGTCACCGAGCCGGACCTGCGCACCCCGGCGCAGGCGCGCGCCTTCCTGTCGCGGCTCAGGCAGACCCTCCAGTACGTGGGCGCCGGCGAGTGCGACATGGAGGAGGGGAGCCTGCGGGTGGACGCCAACGTGTCGCTCCGCCCGGCGGGGACGAGCACGCTCGGCACGCGCACCGAGATCAAGAACCTGAGCTCGTTCTCCGGGGTAGAGCGGGCGCTGCGCTGGGAGATCGAGCGGCAGGAGGGGGTGCTCGCGGCCGGCGGCCGGGTGGAAGCCGCGACGCTGCTCTGGGACGCGCAGCGCGGCGAGGCGCGTCCCCTCCGCGCCAAGGAGGCGGGCGCCGACTACCGCTGGCTGCCCGAGCCGGACCTGCCGCCGCTGGTGCTTTCCGAGGAGCGGATGCGGCGCCTGAAGCAGGCGGTCCCGGAGATGCCGGATGCCCGCGCCGCGCGCTTCGTCAGGGACTACGGGGTGGACCCCGGGCACGCGGAGGTTCTCACCGGCACGCGCGAGGTCGCCGACTTCTACGAGTCGGTGGCGCGGCGCACCGATCCGCGCGAGGCCGCCGCCTGGGTGATGGGCGACTTCCTGGCCGCCGCCAACGCGGCCGGCGGCGACCTGGACCGCTTCCCCGTTCGCCCCGCGGACCTGTCCGGGCTGATCGAGCTGCTGGCGGCGGGGATCGTCTCGCGCCCCGTCGCCAGGCAGGTGTTCGCGCGGATGGCGGCGACGGGGAAGCCGGCGGCGCAGATCGTGGGCGAGGAGGGGTGGCAGCGGGTGGACGACGCGGACGCGCTGGGCGCCCTGGCCGACGAGGTGCTGCGCGACCACCCGGACGAGGCCGCGCGCCTCCGCGCCGGTGAAACCCGGCTGCTGGACTTCTTCGTAGGGCAGCTCATGCGCCGCTCCGGCGGCACGGCGGACCCGCAGCAGGCGGCCGCCGCGATCACGGCGAGGCTGGAGATCCGATGACGCGGGAGCGCGCGAGGCGGTGGCTGTTCGGCGGGGTGCTGGCCGCGGGGCTGGCGAGCACCGGCATGGCGCCGTTCGCCGGCTGCGCGCCGGAGTGCCTGCCGCCCGCCCTGTCGGCGGCCGCGGAGGCGCCGGGGGCGGCGGACAAGAGCGGCGAGCTGGTCGTCCTGGTGCACGGGCTCGGCCGGACCAAGCTGTCGATGGCGCCGCTGGCGTGGGCGCTGGAGCGCGAGGGGTACCAGGTGATGAACTGGGGCTACTCCAGCTACACCCGCACCGTCCCCGAGCTGGGCCGGCAGCTCGCCGCCGAGCTGGAGGGGCGGCCCGGGGCGCCCCCGGAGCGCGTCCACTTCGTGGGCCACAGCCTGGGCAACATCATCGTCCGCTGGGTGCTCGCCAACGATCCGCCCGAGGGCGTGGGCCGGGTGGTGATGCTCGCGCCGCCCAACCAGGGCTCGCACTCCGCCGACCGCTACGCGCCCTGGCTGGGGTGGCTGCTGAAGCCGCTGCCGGAGCTGCGCACGGAGGGCGAGGGGATCGCGCGGGAGATCCCGCTCCCGGAGGGGGTGGAGGTGGGGGTGATCGCCGGCCGGTACGACGGCAAGGTCAGCGTCGAGGAGACGCGACTCGCGGGCGCCGCCGCCAGCGTGGTGGTCCCCGCGGCGCACACCTTCATCATGAACCGGCGCGACGTGCGCCGCCTGGTGGACGCGTTCCTGGACCAGGGCCGCTTCCCCGACTGAGCCGCCGCCCCGGCACGCCCGCCGCCACTCCGCCCGCAGATCGTTGCACCCGGCCGGGGCCGCACGTGCCCCGGCAGCGGCGTCCAGCGTCCCCGCGGCGCGGGTCCGCGGACGGCCCCGCGCGGCGGGCCCTCCCGGCGTCCGCGGCGGAGGGGAGCCGCTCCCCGCCGAGCTGTCCTGAACTACTCCCGCATTCCACGCGGCCGTGGACGGAGAGCACGCGTCTTGCCGCGCCCAGCCGGTCCGCTGCGACCCAGGCATCCGCCCCGACCGGTCTCCGGGAGCTCCCCCCCCATGGGGCTCCCCACCCTCCCGCGGCCGCGCCGCAGCGGCGCCCGCCCGCCACCCATGTCGCCCGGTTCCCCGGGGCAGCGCAGATGAGCGACCACGTCCGGGTCCCGGAGCTCCGACTCCCGGTTCTCACCCCCACGCAGCAGGCCCTCCGCGAGAGCGGGGCGCGTGTCCACTCCGTCGTGGACAGCGCGCCGATCGTGCTCTGGTCGGTCGATGCCGCCGGCGTGTTCACCTTTTCCGACGGCCGGGGGCTGGAGTCGCTCGGGCTCCGCCCCGGCGAGGTGGTGGGGCGCTCGATCTTCGAGGCGTACGCCGACGTCCCGCAGGTGCTGGACGACGTGCGCCGGGCGCTCGCCGGCGAGGACCTCACCTCGTCCGTGGAGCTGGGCGGCGCCGCCTTCGAGGTGCGCTACTCCCCCGTGCGCGACGGGTCCGGCGCCGTGGTGGGCGCCACCGGCGCCGCCATCGACGTGACCGGGATGCGGCGCGCCCGCGCCGAGGTGGAGCGCTCCCTCTCGCTGCTCCGCGCCACCCTGGAGTCCACCGCCGACGGGATCCTGGTGGTGGACGGCTCCGACCGCATCGTGGGCTCCAACCGCCGGCTGGCGGAGATGTGGGGCGTCCCCGCTGCCCTGCTGGAGGCCGGCGACGCGGGCCCGGTGATGGAGGCGGTTCTCCCCCGGGTGCACGAGCCGGAGGCGTTCCTTGCGCGCATCCGCGAGATCGCGGCCCGGCCCGAGCGGGAGAGCCACGACGTGCTGGAGCTGCGCGACGGGCGGGTGTTCGAGCGCTACTCGCAGCCGCAGCGGATGGGGAGCGAGGTGGTGGGCCGGGTGTGGAGCTTCCGCGACGTGACCGAGCGGCGGCGCGCCGAGCGGGAGCTGGAGGCCAGGGCGGAGCGGGCGGCCCGCTTCCAGGCGGCGCTGATGGAGCTGGCGCGCTCCGGGGGCGCCGAGCTGGACGAGGCGCTGCGCCGCATCGTGCGGGTGGACGCCGACACGCTGGGCGTGGAGCGCGTCGGCGTCTGGCTCTTCGACTCGGACGGCGCCGAGCTGCGCTGCCGCGTGCTCCACACCCGCTCCGGGGACGGGTACGCCTCCGGGGCGTCGCTGCGGGCCGCCGACCTCCCCGACTACTTCCGCGCGCTCCGCGAGCGTCGGGTGCTGGCGACGGCCGACGCCGCCACCGACCCGGCCACGCACGAGTTCGCCGCGGACTACCTGCGCCCGCTGGGGATCGCCTCCATGCTGGACATCCCCGTGTGGCGGCGCGGGGAGATGGTGGGCGTGGTGTGCCACGAGCACGTGGGCCCGCGGCGGGAGTGGAGCATCGAGGAGCAGGACTTCGCCGCTTCCGTGTCCGACCTGGTCTCCCTGGCGCTGGAGGCGGAGGAGCGCGACGCCGCCGAGCGGGAGGCCCGGCGCACCGCCGCGCGGATGAAGGCCGTGGCCGCGGCGGCCGCGGGGGTGGTGGGCGCCCCCACGCGGGAGGCGCTACGCCGCGTACTGGAGGAGGCGTGCCGGGGCGTCGTCCCCTTCGACGCCTTCTTCATCATGGCCTACGACCCCGACGCCCACACCTTCCACGGCTTCGGCGGGGAGGACGCCGGCGTCTACACCCCGCCCGACGTGGTCTCCGCCGCCGGGACGCCGGGGGAGCGGGTGGTGCGCGAGCGCCGCTCCCTGGTGACGCTCAGCTCCGCGGACGCGGAGGGCCGGGGCGCCACGGTCATCGGCACGGGGCGCCGCTCCGAGTCGGTGATCCGCACGCCCATCCTGGGCGGCGACGGGGTGCTGGGGATCATCGCGGTGCAGAGCTACACCCCGGGGCTGTACACGGGCGAGGACGTGGAGGTGCTGGAGGTGCTGGCCTCGCTGGCGGCCACCGCGCTGGAGAACATCCGCCTGTTCGGCGCGCCCCGCGCCGCGCGCGAGGCGCTGCGGCGGGCGCACGACGAGCTGGAGGACCGGGTGGAGGCGCGCACCGCCGAGCTGGCCGAGGCCAACCTGGCGCTGGAGGAGGAGATCGCCGAGCGGATGCGCGCCGAGGAGGAGCTGCGCGCCAAGTCGTCCGAGCTGGAGGCCGTCTTCCGCGCCCTCCCCGACCTGTACTTCCGCATGGCCCCGGACGGCACCATCCTGGACTACCAGGCCGGGAACGCCTCCGGTCTCCTCCTCGGCCCCGAGGAGTTCCTGGGGCGGCGGATGCAGGAGCTGCTGCCGGAGGACGCCGCGCGCGAGTTCCAGGACGGGCTGGACACGGTGGTCCGCACCGGCGAGCTGGTGTGCGTGGAGTACCCGCTCCGCGTGCCCCGGGGGCGGCGCGACTTCGAGGCCCGCTTCCTCCCGCTGGCGGAGGACCAGGTGATCGCCGTGGTCCGCGACGTCAGCGAGCAGAAGGAGGCCGAGCGCGCGCTGCAGGAGAGCGAGCAGCACTTCCGCCGCCTGATCGAGAACTCGTCCGACGTGGCGACCGTGCTGGACCCGCGCGGGGTGAGCACCTACCAGAGCCCCTCGGTGGAGCGCGTCTTCGGCTACACGGCCGAGGAGATGCTGGGGACCAGCGCCTTCGACCGCATCCACCCGGAGGACGCGCCTGCCGCGGCCGCGGTGCTGCGCGCCATCTTCACCGAGCCGGGGACGGTGAAGCAGGTGGAGTTCCGCTACCGGCACAAGGACGGGTCGTGGCGGGTGGTGGAGGCGCTGGGCCGCACCCTCCTCCCCGACTCGGCCGATGCGGGGGTGGTCATCAACGGGCGCGACGTCACCGAGCGCCGGGTGGCCGAGGAGGCGCTGCGCCGCAGCGAGGAGAGGTTCCGCGCCCTGATCGAGAACGCCTCCGACCTGATCACCATCCTGGAGCCCGACGGCACCATCCGCTACCAGAGCCCCGCGGTGGAGCCGCTCTTCGGCTACACGCAGGACGAGCTGGTGGGCGAGAACGCCTTCCAGTACGTGCACCCGGACGACGTGGTCCCGACGATGGAGCGGCTGGCCGGCGTGGTGGCCGCCCCGGGAACGGCGCAGCGTACGGAGTTCCGCTGGCTGCACCGGGACGGCGAGTGGCGCATCGTGGAGGCGGTGGGCCGGACCCTGTCGCCCACCTCCGCCGCGGCGGGGCTGGTGGTGACGTCGCGCGACGTCACCGAGCGGCGGCGGGCGGAGGCGGCGCTGCAGCAGGCCAAGGAGGAGGCCGAGCAGGCCAACCGGGCAAAGAGCGAGTTCCTGTCGCGCATGAGCCACGAGCTGCGCACCCCCATGAACAGCATCCTGGGCTTCGCGCAGGTGCTGGCGCGGCGCGGGCTCCCGGAGGACCAGCAGCGCGCGGTGGAGCACATCCTCAAGGCCGGGCGCCACCTGCTCAACCTCATTAACGAGGTGCTGGACATCGCCCGCATCGAGGCGAACCGGCAGCCGCTCTCGCTGGAGGCGGTGGACGCGGACGCCGTGGTGGAGGAGGCGCTCGCCCTGATCCGCCCGGTCGCCGCGCAGCGCTCCGTCACGCTGCACGCGCGCTACGACGGGTGCGGCCGGCACGTGCAGGCGGACCGCCAGCGGCTCGCCCAGGTGCTCCTCAACCTCCTTTCCAACGCGGTCAAGTACAACCGCCCCGGCGGCAGCGTGGAGATGGTCTGCCGGGTGGAGGAGGGCGGCGAGCGCCTGCGCCTGGAGGTGCGCGACACCGGCCCGGGGATCCCCGCGGAGCGGATGGGCGAGCTGTTCGTCCCCTTCGCCCGGCTGGGCGCCGAGCAGAGCGACGTGGAGGGAACGGGGCTGGGGCTCGCCCTGTCGCAGCGGCTCACCGAGGCGATGGGGGGGCGGCTGGCGGTGGAGAGCCGCGTGGGGGAGGGCTCGACGTTCGCGGTGGAGCTGCGGGTGGTGGACAGCCCCCTGGAGCGGCTGCGGCGGGCCGGCCCGGAGGGCGCAGGCGGGACGGCGGCGGTCTCCACCGCCCCCGCGGCGACCGTGCTCTACATCGAGGACAACCTCGCCAACCTGTCGCTGCTGGAGACGGTGTTCGCGGCCAGCCCCGGCGTCACCCTGGTCCCCGCGCTGCAGGGGAGGCTGGGGGTGGAGCTGGCGCTGGAGCACGCGCCGGACCTGATCCTCCTGGACCTGCACCTCCCCGACATCCCGGGCGACGAGGTGCTGCGCCGCCTCCGCGCCGACCCGCGCACCCGGGACGTGCCGGTGGTGGTGATCAGCGCCGACGCCATGCCCAACCGCGTGCAGCGCCTGCTGGCGGAGGGCGCCTTCGCCTTCCTGACCAAGCCCATCGAGCTGGACCTGTTCCTGGAGACGGTGGAGCGGGCCCTCGCCGCGCGGGATAGGTGAGCGTGCTCCCCGCCGACCTGGCCCGGGCCTCCATCCTGGTGGTGGACGACGAGCAGCCCAACCTGGACCTGCTGGAGATGGTGCTGGCGGACGAGGGGTACCTGCGGGTGACGACGACGCGCGACCCGCGCCGGGTGCTGCCCCTGTTCGACTCGGTGCGCCCCGACCTGGTTCTGCTGGACCTGCACATGCCGCACGAGGACGGCTTCACCGTGATGGCGCGCCTGCGGGAGCACCTCGCGCCGGAGGACTTCGTCCCCATCCTGGTCCTCACCGCGGACGCCACCCCCGAGGTGAAGCTGCGGGCGCTGGCCGGCGGCGCAAAGGACTTCCTCACCAAGCCGCTGGACACGGTGGAGGTGGGGCTGCGCATCCGCAACCTGCTGGAGACGCGGCTCCTGTACCTGGGGCAGCAGGCGGCGCGGGCCCGCGCCGAGGCCGGCGAGCGCCGCGCCCGCTTCCTGTCCGACTCCGGCCGGGTGCTGGCGGCGTCGCTGGACCACCACACCACGCTCGCGACGCTGGCCCGGATGGTGGTGCCGGAGCTGGCCGACTACTGCGTGATCGACGTGCAGGGCGCCGACGGCGCCCCCGAGCGGGTGGGCGCCGCGCACGTGGACCCGGACCGCGAGCGGCTCCTTGCCGACGCCGCCGGCCTCTGGGGCGGCGCGATCCCCCGCGACCACCCGGTGCTGCGCGGGCTCACCCGGGGGCAGTTCGTGCTGCTGGAGGAAGTAGAGGCCGCCATGCTGGCCGGCGGCGCCTCCCCAGACGACCGGGCAGCCGCGGCGCTGCTCGCCCCGCGCTCGCTGCTGAGCATCCCGCTGGTGACCGGCGGGCACGTGCTGGGGTCGCTGACGCTGGTGATGTCGGAGTCGGGGCGGCGCTACGGCGCGGAGGAGCTGGCGGTCGCGGAGGAGCTGGCCCGGCGCGCCACGCTGGCCATCGAGAACGCGGAGCTCTTCCGGGACGCCAAGGAGGCGATGCGGGCCCGGGACGACGTGCTGGCGGTGGTCGCGCACGACCTGCGCAACCCGCTCTCCACCATCCGCATGGCGGCGGAGGTGCTGCTGGACTCGCTGGCGCCTCCGCAGCGCCGCCCCGCCGAGATCATCCACCGCTCCGCCGACCGCGCCAACCGGCTGATCCAGGACCTGCTGGAGGTCACGCGCATCGAGCGGGGGAAGCTGAGCCTGGATCTCAAGACGGAGCGGATCGGCCCGCTGCTCGCCGAGGCCGTGGGGATGCTGCGCCCGCTCGCCGCCGCGCGCTCGATCGCGCTGGACCGGGATGTCGACCCGGAGCTGCCCGCGGTGGTGATGGACGGCACCCGGGTGCTCCAGGTGATCTCCAACCTGGTGGGGAACGCCATCAAGTTCACGCCGGAGGAGGGGCGGATCGTGGTGCGCGCCAGGGCCGCGGAGCGGGAGGTGCGGCTCGCCGTGTCCGACACGGGGCCGGGGATCTCGCCGGAGCAGCTGCCGCACCTGTTCGGGCGCTACTGGCAGGCGAGCGACGCGGATTCGCGGGGGATCGGGCTGGGGCTCTCCATCGCGCAGGGGATCGTGGAGGCCCACGGGGGGCGGATCTGGGTGGAGAGCGCGCCGGGGGAGGGGACCACGTTCTACTTCACGCTGCCGCGCGCGGACGCGGAGCCGAAGCCGGCGCAGGACGGCTCACCGCCGGGGGAGCGGTCCGCGTCGGTGTTCGCCGGCTCGGAGATGCGAGGGGCAGGGCGGAGTTGAGCCGGGTCAGGCGGTGCGCTTCAACTCCTCCCGGAGCACCCGTCGCAGAGTATCTTCCAGCGGCTCCTTCTGCTGCCGGATGTGGTCGCACAGTGCTGCATTGATCAGCGTCTGGTAATTCCCTCCACCTGCCTCCTCTACGCGGCTGCGGAACCACTCGATCACCTCGTCGTCCAGACGGATGGTGATGCGGGTCTTGCCTGGAGGGAGCGGGTCGATGGCACCCCGGCGTCCGTTGCTGAAGTCGTATTCATCCCTCATGGTCCTCCTTCCGCATAGTGCGCCCGTTCAGGGCGCGACGCTTTCCGGGCCGAGATGAGCCGGACGGTATCGCCCCGCCAGGTGTAAACGACCACGACCACGCGCGCGAAAGCATCCATCCCGATGGTGACGAAGCGCTCCTCTTCGGGGTGCGGATCGTCGAGCGTGAGCGCAAGCTCGTCCTCGAAAACAGCGATGGCATCTGCAAAGCGAACCCCGTGCTTGTCCTCGTTCGCCGCCGCCTTTGCAGGGTCCCACTCGAACTGCATCTGTATTGTATGTACAGGTGTGCACAGGGGCAAGCAGACGACTGGTACGACGGCGATAGATCGCGTCTCACCGAAATCGTGCCCAGCCCGACAACAGCAGAGCGGACTGGTGTCCTCAGCGTTGTGTTCCTCCGTTCGCTCCAGCCTTCTTCCCCCAATGCCCGAACGGCACCTCCGGCATCGGAAAGAAGTCGTCCGCCAGCGCCGCCAGCACCGACGGCGCGTTCTCCTTGCCCTCCTTGAGCGCCATCCGCCGCACCTGCTTGCTGAGCAGCAGGTTCTTTTCCCCGATGGGATCCAGCCCCGCCGCGATCGCCTCGCCCCGCCGCGACAGGTAGTCCACCACGTAGTCGAACGACCGGACCACGTACGCCTCGATGACGGCGTCGTCCAGCGTCCAGCGCGAGTTCTGGAGCACCGACCCGAAGATGGAGTGCCAGCGGTCGTTGTCCTGGAAGCGGATCATCCCGCGGAAGATCCGCCGGTTGGTCTGGAAGGAGAAGAGCGTGGCCGAGAGCACCCGGTCGAAGAGCGCGTCCGCCTCCGAGTGGTCGTGGTCCATCACCACGTGCCGCGCCAGCTGCGTGTAGCGCTCCGGCAGTTGCACGTCCATGCGGTGCTCCCAGTACGAGTGCCCCAGCCCCTTGGTGGACGAGGTGAGCAGGAGCTGCCGGGGGACGTAGGTGTTGTGGGCGATGGTGTCCGCCGCCAGGTGGGCCAGGTACCCCAGCCCCATGGCGCGCAGCCGGTCCGTCCGGGCCTCCGCGAAGATCTCCTCGCCGATGTGCCAGTGGTGGCAGTGGCGCCCCTCCGGCACGTACTTCTTGGCGAGCGAGATGTCCGCGGCGACCGAGCCGTAGAGGAAGTCGTGCGGGTAGGCGGCGAGCAGCGTGCGCACCGCCGGGGGGACCAGGTGCAGGGCGTCCAGCACCCCCACCCCCAGGTACACGTGCGTGGCCGGACCCCACGCCCAGGCAGGGTCCGGGAAGAGCAGGAGCGCGACGACGGCGACTGCGAGGGAGACCGCGAGCGTCACCGCTTCACATCCCGAGCTTCCGGCGCGTGCGCTTCGCCTGGCGGGCCACGCCGCGCACCTGTCCCTGCGCCAGCTCCTGGAGCTCGCTGCGCGCGTTCCCCACGATCTCGGCCACCTCGTCGCGGAACTCCGAGAGCAGCTCGCGGCCCGCGTGGATCACCTCGCCGGTCAGCTCCGAGGTGGCGTCTGCGCCGTCGCTCAGCCCGCCGCGGAGCTGGCCGTAGCTGCGCTCCATGCGGCGGCGGTACGGCTTCAGCTGCTTGACGATCCGCTCGCGCGGCGAGGGCTTCTCGGGCTGGAGCAGCAGGGTCGCGCCGATGCCGAGGACGGTGCCCACGGCGAAGGCGGTCAGGAAGTCGACGGTGTCCTGGCGAGGCATAGGTCTCTCCGGTTCGGTCGGTTGCGGCGCGGGGTCAGACCCGGCGCTCGATGTTGATGTCCAGCCGGTCGCCGGGGCCGCCCGGCACGTCGTCGTCGTAGACGTCGTCCAGCAGCCCCGCCTCCCCGTCCTCCTGGAAGCGGCGGAAGGTCTCCGCCCCCACCCGCACCCCGCGCACGGTGGACGCGGTCTCGATGAACAGCCCCTCCGCCTCCTCCTGCACCACCTGCAGCAGCGCGTTCAGCTCGTTGACCCGCTGCTCCGCCATCGCCGCGGCCCGGTTCACCCGCTGGTTCGCGCTCGCCACCGTCTGGTTGAGCAGCTGCACGTCCGCGCGGATGGAGGTGGAGATGTAGTCCACGTTGTCGGCCACGGCCGAGGCGTGCCGGACGATGGGGTTGATGTCGTCCCGGACGCGCTCCACCACCTGGTTGAGCTTCTGGTAGAACTTGCGCGAGTTCCACGCCGCAGGGATCAGCGGGATGGCGATCGCGATCAGGGCCAGCGCGATGATGATGCTGGCGATGCTCTGCAGCAGGTCCACCCAGTACTGGAGCCCGCGCGAGCCCGCCTGCACCGTGACGACCGTGTCGGCGATTGCGGGGCCCGCCTGCGCCAGCAGCAGGGGGAGGGCCGCCGGGGAAAGCATCTCGAGGGAGATCAAACGAGGTCCTCCGGGAAGAGGGAAGGGGATCCCTTCATTCGAACAGGTCCACGCCGAGCGTGCGGTACCCCACCTTGGGCACCAGGCGCACGGCGAAGCGCGAGGGGCGTCCGCGGGCGAAGCGGAGGCGGACCTCCTCCGCCACCCCCGCGGGGAGCCGGTCCAGCGCCGACGGGTCGCGGCGGTCCAGCCAGGCGCGCAGGGCGCCGTCCAGCCGGGCGATCCCGCCCGCGGCATCGGCCAGCGAGCGCAGCGCCTCCGGCGCCGACCACCCGCCGCACAGCTCCGCCACCTCGCCGGCGTACAGGTCGCCCAGCGGCAGGAAGGGCTCCGGCGGGAGCGCGCCCGACAGCAGGAGCACGGTCTTGTTCTCGGGCGCGGCGGGGAGGGCGTCCGGCTCCAGCCGCGCCGCCAGCCCCGCCGCCTCGCGCACCGCCCGCTCTCCGGCGCCCAGACCGCGCAGGGCGTGCAAGAGTGGTTCCACCCCCGGGGCGTCCGCGCCCCGCCGCACCAGCGCGTCCGGGCCCAGCCCCTCCAGCAGCCGCGCCGCCAGCCCCGCCTCCGGCGAGCCGTCGTCCGCCAGCGCCACGCGCGCCGCGCCCGCGTCCGCCAGCGCCTGCCGCGCCACCGCGCTCACCAGCTCCCCCAGCCGCGCCTCCCTCACCGCGCCTCCTCCTCCGCCACGATGCGCGCCAGCTCGCGCAGCACCAGGCGCGGGTCCTCGTCGCGCGCGTGCGCATAGGGACGCCGGGCGCGCGCCACCTCCTCCAGAGACAGGTCCGCGGTGACGCGGTCGCGGTGCAGGTCGCCGCCGCGGGCCAGCACCGCGCCGTCCGGCCCCACGATCAGCGAGCCCCCCGCGAACACCGCCCCGCCCTCCACGCCCACCCGGTTTGCGACCACCACGTACACCGCGTAGGCCGTGGCCGCCGCGACCGCCAGGTGCTCCCACGCCTTCCACGAGGCGAAGCGCGCGCCCTCGGCGCCGCCCTCCCACGAGCCGCGCCCCGCCGCCGCCGACTGGCACACGATCAGGTTGGCGCCCGCGGCGGCGTGCAGGTAGGCGAGCGAGGGGTGCCACAGGTCCTCGCACACCAGCAGCCCCACGCGCCAGCCGCCGCCGGCGTCGTAGGCGCGCACCCGGTCGCCCGCGCCGAACCAGCGGCCCTCGTCGAACATCCCGTAGGTGGGGAGGTAGAGCTTGCGGTGCCGGTGCAGGACCCGGCCGCGGCGCAGGTGGAGCGCCGTGTTGTAGGGGACGTGGTCCCGGCCCAGCTCCACCATCCCCAGCACCACGTCGGGCCCGTCCGCCAGGGCGGGGAAGGGTGCCTCGTCCACCGGGACGGCCAGGGCGTGCGTCCGGTCGCGCAGGTCGTAGCCGGTGAGCGAAAGCTCCGGCGTCACCAGCAGGTCCACCCCGTCGCGCGCGGCGGCGGCCTGCGCGGCCGCCACCTGGCGCAGGTTGGTCTCCGGCTCGCCCAGGGTCGGCGCCAGCTGCTCCACGCGCAGGCGCAGCCGCCCCGCGCTCCACTCGGCGCCGCTCACCCGTCGCTGCCCAGCTCCGGGGAAAGCCCGACCGCGCGGGTGACCGGGACGGTGAAGACGATCCCCGTGGCCGGGTCCTCCAGGCTGCCGCAGATCTTCTGGAGCAGGTCGATCACCCGGTCCACCTTTTCCTCCTCGCGGATCACGCTGAGGATGGTGTAGTTGCGGGGCCGCGAGCGGGAGGCCAGGTCGGCCAGGCCGGCGAAGATGGGGACGTCGTGCACCAGGAAGCGGCCCATCCCCTCGCTGTTGATCAGCGTGGCGCCCGTTACGCCCAGCTCCACGAAGCCCGAGAGGATCTCGTCCAGCTTCTCTTCCTCGTTGATCACCGCGATCAGCAGTTGCACGCGCGTCCCGGGGCCGGTGGAGAATCGGGGCGGGCGCGGCCGTCGCGGCCCCGCCGTCGGGTCGTATCATACCCCGCGCCGCGAACGGGTGTCAAGGAAACTCCGGGGTTTCCGACGGGGTTCGCACGATCCTTGCGCCGGGGGCGGGCACCGAAGCCCGAACCAAGCCCCGCCCCCGCCGCCCGCGGCCGGGGGGACGGGTGATCGCATTCCCGGAACCGGAGATCCCCAGTGCCCAAGTTCATCGTCCAGGGTGGCCGTCCGCTCCACGGCACGGTGCGGCCCGCCGGCAACAAGAACGCGGCCCTGCCGATGCTCGCCGCCACCCTCCTCACCGAGGAGGAGGTGGTGCTGGAGAACGTCCCCCGCATCAAGGACGTCCTCACCCTGATGGACCTGCTGCGCGAGCTCGGGGCCGAGGCCGACTGGTCCGGCGACAACGAGGTGACGGTGCGCGCCCGCGACATCGGCGAGAAGCAGCTGGACGAGGCCATGGCGGCGCGCATCCGCGCCTCCATCCTCCTGGCCGGGCCCATGGTGGCCCGCACCGGCGGGATGCACCTGCCGCCCCCGGGCGGCGACGTGATCGGCCGGCGGCGCGTGGACACCCACTTCCTCGCCCTGCAGGCGCTCGGCGCGGAGATGGTGTACGAGGGCGACGTGTTCCAGCTCCGCTCCAAGGGCGGGCTCAGGGGGGCGGACATGTTCCTGGACGAGCCCAGCGTCACCGCCACCGAGAACGCGGTCATGGCCGCCTCCCTCGCCCGGGGGACCACCCGCATCCGCAACGCCGCCGCCGAGCCGCACGTCCAGGACCTGTGCAACATGCTGGTGGGGATGGGCGCCGGCATCGACGGGATCGGCACGGGGACGCTGCTGGTCGAGGGGCGCGACAAGCTGGGCGGCGGCCGCTTCCGCATCACCTCCGACCACATCGAGGTGGGGTCGTTCATCGGCCTCGCGGCCGTCACCCGCAGCGAGCTCACCATCTCCGACGCGGCGCCGGAGCACCTGGACTCCACGCTGATCGGCTTCGGGCGGCTGGGGGTGCGGGTGGAGGTGCGAGGGAAGGACCTGTTCGTTCCGGGGAACCAGGACATGCGGGTGCAGATGGACATGGGCGGCCACATCCCCAAGGTGGACGACGGCCCCTGGCCCGCCTTCCCGGCGGACCTCACCTCCATCGCGCTGGTCACCGCCACGCAGTGCGAGGGGACCATCCTGGTCCACGAGAAGATGTTCGAGTCCCGCATGTTCTTCGCGGACAAGCTGGTCTCCATGGGCGCGCGGCTGGTGCTCTGCGACCCGCACCGGGTGCTGGTGATCGGGCCCTCCAAGCTGAGCGGCGCCCTGGTGGAGAGCCCGGACATCCGCGCGGGGATGGGGCTGCTGATCGCCGCGCTGGGCGCCCGGGGCGAGAGCCACATCCTCAACGTCGGGCAGATCGAGCGCGGCTACGAGCGGATCGACGAGCGGCTGCGCGCGCTGGGCGCGGAGATCGAGCGCGCCGACTCGCGCGAGGGCTAGCCCACACCGCGGAGGAGCGACATGGCGGACGAGCAGAGGCGGATGCCGGGGATCGGCGAGGGGATCAAGGCGGGGATCGGGATCCTCTCGGCCTTCAAGGAGGCGGTGGAGGAGACCTTCCAGGAGGCCGTGGAGCGCGGCGACATGAAGCCGGACCGCGCCAAGGCGGCGGTGCAGGAGGCGGTGCGCCGCGCCCAGGGCACCTTCGACGAGGTGCGCGAGCGGCTGGACACCGTCCCCCGCCGCGAATTCGACGAGCTGCGCGCGGAGCTGGACGCGCTGCGGGCCGAGGTGGCGGAGCTGCGCACCCGCCTGGGCGGGGTGGAGCGGGTGGAGGAGCGCGGCGCCGGCCCCGACGCCAGCGGCATCATCATCGATCCGTAGTGGGCACCGTCGAAGCGGCCCGGGGATCCGCGCGCGTCGTCGCCGAGATGGAATCCGGCGGCGGCGTGCCGCTCTGGGTGCATCCCGAGTGGGCGGAGCGCTTCCCCTGGCTGGCGCAGGGGACCACCGGCGCGGGCCCGGCGGAGGCGCCGTTCGACCTGGGGCTGGCGGGGTCGCAGCCGGTGGGCCCCGCGCTGGACCGCTGGCGCGCGCTGCGCGCCGCCGCGGGGGCGGCCACCGTGGTGCACGCGCGCCAGGTGCACGCCGCGGACGTGTACGCGCACCGCGAGCGCGGCGCCCCCGGGATCGCGGTGATGGACGGCTACGACGGCCACGCCGCCGCGCTCCCCGGGCTGCTGCTCACCGTGGGCGTGGCGGACTGCGTCCCGGTGTCGCTGGTGGACCCGGAGACGCGCTCCGTGGCGCTGGTGCACGCGGGCTGGCGCGGAACGGCGGGGGGGATCGTGGAGCGCGCCATGGACGTGCTCCACGAGGAGCACGGCGCGCGCGTGGAGGATCTGTGGCTGCACTGCGGCCCGGCCATCTGCGGCGAGTGCTACGAGGTGGGACCGGAGGTGCACGCCGGCGTCCGCCCCGGCTGCGCGCCGCCCGACGCGCCCACCCCCATCGACCTGCGCGCGGCGATCGCGGAGCGGGCCGTGGGGCGCGGCGTCCCGTGGGAGCGCATCACGGTGTCGGCGCACTGCACGCGCTGCGGGCCGGGGAGCTTCTTCTCGCACCGCGGCGGCTCCCGCGCCCGCCAGATGGGGGTGCTGGGGATCCGCTGACCCCGGTGGCTCCGCGGAAAGCGTGACGGGGCGCCCGGTCCGGGCGCCCCGTCACGCGTCCGACTACATGTCGTTGAGGGTCTTCTTCCAGCTGACGGTGACCTCGTCGCCGCCGGCCACGTCCTCGAGCTCCGCGTCGGTGAGCTCCGCCTCGTTGGACCGCGTCAGGATCCAGGCGAGCACGTTCTGCTCCTGCTCGGGCAGATCCTTGGAGAAGGCCTGCAGCTTCTTCTGGACCGCGTCCACGTCGTTCTGGTTGATCCTGGCCATGACTCCCTCCTCCGGTTGCGCTCGAAGATCGGCGGGCCACCTCCGAGCAGGACATGCGGGCGGGCGCCCGCAGTGGCGTCGGCGCGTCGTGCCGACCCCGATTCATCCGATCGCCGCTTCCGCCTCGCGCCGCCCGGGGGCCGCCGCGCCCAGCGCTTCCTCCATGTCGGAGAGCAGCGGAGCAAGGCCGCAGCAGCGCTCGTCCTGCACGCCCCCCTTGCGGACGACGCGCACGTAGCGGTCGTACGGGCACCCCCCGCGGCAGACGTGCGACCACCGGCAGCCCCGGGCGAGGTCGATCCCGAACTGGGTGTAGCCGCGGGCATGCAGCAGCGGCGGGGCGGAGAATGCGTCGAGCAGGCTTCCCTCCAGGACGTTTCCGAACCTGAACTCCGGGCAGTTCTGGTACTTGTCGCAGTGGTAGACGTCCCCCTGGGGCTCCACGGTGAAGACGGTGCCCACGCAGTTGCCGTTGTGGGTGCAGCTGGATCCCGGCCCACCTCCCACCTTGCTCAGCAGGCCGGAGAGCTCGTGGAACGAGATCCGGTCCACCCAGCGCGGGTACCACAGCCGGAACAGGGCGCGCAGGAACTCCACGTACTCGCCGAAATCCATGTACGGCTCGTCCTCCGACGGCCGGGAGGGGTCGCCCTCCGGCGCCACGTTGAGAAGCCCGACCACGCGCACGTCGATGGAAAGGAGGTACTCCAGCAGGCGCTCGGCACCCAGCTGGACCACGTCCTGGTCGACCACCATCAGGATGTTGTGCGAGATCCCGTGCTCCTGGAGCTTGCGCAGCCCCGCCCGCGCCCGCTCGGAGGTCGGGCGGCCGCGGGTGTCCACGCGCCTGCGGTCGTGGATCTCGGGCGGGCCGTCCAGGCTGACCGCCGTGCTCACCCGGTAGCGCTTGAGAAAGTCCAGCCACTCGGGCGTCAGGTGGGTCCCGTTGGTCTGGACCGAGTTGGTCACCCGCTGCCCCGGCCGCCGGAAGCGCTCCTGCAGCCAGAGCGCCTTGCGGTAGAAGGAGAGCGGCCGGAGGGTGGTCTCGCCGCCGTGCCAGACGAACTGCACGTCCCGGATCCCGGGCCCGGCGAGCGCGTCGCGGGTGGCGCGGGCCAGCACGGGAAACGTCATCACCTGGTTGCGGTCGTCGCTCCACGAGCTGCAGTAGGTGCAGCGCAGGTTACAGAGGCGGGTCCCCTTCATCACCAGGGCGAGCGAGCGCGGCAGCCCGGTGCGGATCGGCCGCGGCTCGGCCGCGAGCCGCGCCACCAGCTCCCTCTCCTCCGCGTCGAGGATCTCCTCCGGGGGCACGGCGCCCAGGGCGGTCAGCGCGGTCGTGCGGGCGCCGAAGAGCGCCCCGAACGCGGTGCGCTCGCCCTCCGAGAGCTGCGACTCGAAGGCGGCGAGGTGCCCCTCCAGCACGCGCAGCCGCTCCTCGTCCCACGCCTCGGCAGGCGCTCCCGCGCGCAGCCGCGTCAGCGGCACGAGCCCGGGGCGGGACTCCGGGCGCTCCAGGTCCAGGTGAGACATGTCGCACTCCCGGTTCGGGTTACCAGTGAGCGTTCCTGGGCAGGGCGAGGCTGAGGTAGCGGCCGTTCTCGTGGAGCATCAGCCCCAGCTCCACGAAGCGGCCGAGCGCCGCCTCCACCTCGTCGCGCGCGGCGTTTCCTCCCCCGTCTTCGCCGAGCGCCTCGCAGAGGTGCGCCACGCTGTGGTCGGTCTCGCTGCAGCACTCGTAGACGGCGGCCGGCAGGCCGTTGAAGGCGTGGGCCGCGGGCTCCGGGTTCCGGCGGTCGACGACCTGGATCCAGCCGGGCGTGCGCTGGTAGACGAGCTCCGGCCGGGGCCGGGCCTTCCAGGCGGCCTTCCACGCCGCGATCAGCCGTCCCATCTCGTCGTGGCGGCTGTCCGGGAGCGTGTCGCGCATCTCGTAGGCGAAGAAGTAGGCGATCTCCTCCAGGTTCAGCCGCTCCTCCGGGTAGATGAAGCGGTATGCGTCCAGCGGCCGGACGTTCTCCACCTGCGGGGGGCGGTCCGTGAAGTAGGGGCTGAAGCGCTCCAGCCAGATGCGGCCCCACCCCGCGGGCGGCTGGAGGTGCCGCAGGAGCGGGATCACGCGGAGCTGCTCGTCGTAGTCCTCGTCCGTCTCGCCCGGGAATCCGGTGAGGATGTTCCAGGACACCCGCATGCCGTAGTAGTGCGCCCACTTCATGCACCGCACGTTGTGCAGCATCGAGATCCCCTTGTTCATCAGCTTGAGCACGTGGGAGCTCAGGCTCTCGATGCCGGGCTGGATGTGCCTGACGCCGGCCCGCGCCATGCCGCGGAGCTGCGCCCGCTTCAGGTTGGCCTTGACCTCGTAGAAGAACCTGTAGTCGAAGTGCTCCTCCCCCAGCGGGCCGCACACCTGCTCCAGGTACTTGTAGTCCATGATGTTGTCGACCGCCGAGAAGTTGTTGATCTTGTAGCGGTCGGCGAGTCGGTGGACCTGCGCGAGCGCCGCGTCCGGCGACTTGGCGCGGAACTGCATCCCGTTCGCGTTGAGCCCGCAGAACGTGCAGTGGTGCCGCTGGCCCCACCAGCAGCCCCGGGCGGTTTCGATCAGGAGAAGGGGCGCCTCGTGCCTGGAGAGGATCCGGTCCGGCCCCAGGCGGAACAGGGTGCCGAAGTAGTCGTCGTAGTCCGGGTCCGGCAGGTCGTCCATGTCGTGGACCCGGTCCGGCGGGGTGTGTCCCAGCGCCAGGCCGTCCATCCTTCCCACGACCCCGGGCACCCCGAGCGGGCTGTCCCCCGCCACGAGCTGCTCCACCAGCGCGGGGAAGGCCCGGTCGCCCTCTCCGATCACCGCGTAGTCGATGAACGGCAGCGCCCGGACGTACTCCCTGCCCATGTCCCCGTCGAAGTTCGCGCCGCCGAAGACGATGCTGACCGCGGGGGTGGACTCCTTGATGGCGTGCGCGAGACCGAACCCGGCGTTGTTCTGCTCAAACGTGCTGGTGAACCCGATGACGGGGTAGCGGTCCCACTCCACCGCCCGGGCCCAGCGCCCGATCCACGCGGGGAGGATCTCGTTGCGGAACTCGCACAGCTTGTCGAAGTCCAGCTCGGTCTCGCGGCAGAGCTCCTCGATGGAGGGGCAGGAGCGGCGGTACGCCTCCTCGTCCGGCCGGTACCCGAAGGCCGCCACGGAAAAGAGCCAGTCGCCGGCGAGGACGTCCGTACGCACCGCGCTGAGCTTCCGGTACAGGGTCCCGCCGAACTCGGCGGCGAACTCCAGGTTGAGGTAGAAGACGTCCACCTCGTGCCCGCGCCGGGTGAGCGCGGCCTTCAGCAGCCCGCACTGGATGGAGGGCCGATCCGCCATCCCGAACGGCATGTTGACCAGCGCGACACGCGCTTTGGCCGCGGGGGAGGGTCGGCGCGCGAGCGGTGCAGCGCTCCCGCGCTGGCCCGCTTCGCTGATCTGCTGGGTTTGCATGGTGGTGGGGCGCCTGGTGCGGACGTCGGCCCGGGCGGGCCGCACTCGGGGGATTGCTTCCCGGCTCGCACCCGCACAGAGCAACGGGCGTACCTCGCGCCCGCGCACGCGTATCACGTTGGGCAGCAGCAGCTTGGGAGGATCGCGGCTCCGCGTGAAGCGCCTCGCGGTGGAGCCCGGGGTCTACGAATAGAGCCTTCATTCCATTCCAGCCGCCCCTCCCTCCCTCCCGCGCCGCCGCCGTGCTCCGCGACAGCCGCGTCCCGAGAGGCCACGACGACGAAACGCCGCCGCGGCAGGGGGGCCGCGGCGGCGCTTCGATTTGTCCTGGGCTCCTGCGGGCGCGTCAGCGCCCCGTCGAGCCGAACCCCCCGGTCCCGCGCTCCGTGGCGCCCACCTCCTCCGTCTCCACGACCTCCGGGGCGACGAAGCGCGCGAACACCAGCTGCGCGATCCGCGTCCCCCGCGGGATCGGCACCGGCTCGCTCCCGGAGTTCCACACGATGACCTTGAGCTCCCCGCGATAGTCGGGGTCGATGGTGGCCGGCGAGTTGGGCAGCGTGATGCCGTGCCGCAGTGCCAGCCCCGAGCGCGGCCGCACCTGGCACTCGACGCCCTCCGGCAGCTCCATCGCCAGCCCCGTCGCGACCAGCCGCCGCTCCCCGGCCGCCAGCACGAAGTCCGGCTCCGCCGACGCCACGTCGTACCCGGCCGAGCCGGAGGTCTGGCGCGCGGGGAGGGGGAGGTCGGGGTTGTGCGGCAGACGCTGGAAGCGGACGATCATGGGACAGAATGTACGGAGTACGAAGTACGCTGAACGGCAAACGGCAGAGCGTCGCAGCCGGGCCGTTCGCCGTTGCCGTTCCCATCGTTCCCACAAGCTGTACGGGGGGAGACTCGCCGGCTGTTTGGCGAGGCCCCCCCCGGCGGAGGGAGACAGCCGGGCAGTTTCGGCTGGCTCCCGGAGCCCGCGGAGGAGACCGGCAGCAGTACCGCCGGGCTCCGTAGCGGTCCGTACGAAGACGCGCTTACGCCGACAGCACCTGCTCCACCTCGGTGTACTCCAGCCCGAACGCCTCCGCGACACCCGGATACACCACCTTGCCGCCCACGATGTTCAGCCCCAGCAGCAGCGACCGGTCCGCGGCCACCGCCGCCTGCCACCCCTGGTTCGCCAGCCGCATCGCGTACGGGAACGTGGCGTTGGTGAGCGCCAGCGTGGAGGTGCGCGGCACCCCGCCCGGCATGTTCGCCACGCCGTAGTGGATCACGCCGTCGATCTCGTAGATCGGGTTCTCGTGGGTGGTCGGGCGGATCGTCTCCACGCAGCCGCCCTGGTCCACCGCCACGTCCACGATCACCGAGCCGTTCTTCATCCGCTTCAGGTCCTCGCGCAGCACCAGCTTGGGGGCCTTTGCGCCGGGGAGGAGCACCGCGCCCACCACCAGGTCCGCCACCTCCAGCTTCTCCAGGATGTTGTGCCGGTTGGAGTAGATCAGCTCCACGTTGGCCGGCATCACGTCCGACAGGTAGCGCAGGCGGTCCAGCGACAGGTCCATGATGGTGACCCGGGCGCCGAAGCCCGCCGCCATCTTGGCCGCGTTGGTCCCCACCACGCCGCCGCCGATGATGAGCACCTGCGCCGGGGCCACGCCCGGGACGCCGCCCAGCAGCATGCCGCGGCCGCCGTAGTACTTCTCCAGGTACTTGGCGCCCGCCTGGATCGCCATGCGCCCCGCCACCTCGCTCATGGGCGTCAGCAGCGGCAGCTCGCCGTTGGGGAGCTGCACCGTCTCGTAGGCGATCGCCACCGCGTTGGACTTGATGAGCGCCTGCGTCAGCGCCTCGTCCGCCGCGAAGTGGAAGTAGGTGAAGAGCACCTGGTTCTCGCGGATGCGCGGGTACTCCACCGCGATGGGCTCCTTGACCTTCATGATCATCTCGGCGCGGCGCCAGACCTCCTCCACGTCGTCCAGGATCTGCGCCCCGACGGCCGTGTACTGGTCGTCGGTGAAGCCGCTCCCCTCGCCCGCGCTCTTTTCCACGAACACGGTGTGGCCGGCCTTGACCAGAGCCTCCGCGCCCGCCGGAACGAGGGCGATGCGGTTCTCGTTGGTCTTGATCTCCTTCGGAACGCCGATAAGCATAGGACTGGTACGCGTCTAGTGATTGAGGGAATCGCCCGATGCGCAGATTTCGGACGGACGGGCAACAATATGGCACGCGCGTCCACGTTGCGCGAGAGCGGGTGTTGTGTAACGATCCAACTGCCGGTTTGGGCGTGCCCCCGGCTGGCGCCGGGGTCGGGCTTCGGCTCCGTAACGCACGATAAAACTGTGCGTAACGGAGTCGAGCCCGCGCAAACAGCCGCGCGGTCTCGCCCCTTCGGGCCGAAATCCCTCACGCGACGGCGGGCCCCCTCCCCCCGGCCCCCTCCCCCGCAAGCGGGAGAGGGGGAGAACTGCTGTTGCTGTTGCAGTTCCTGCGATCTGCGCAGGGAGGTCGGGGGAGGCTGCGCAGGGGGAACGTCATGTTCGAAGCCAGCGTGATCCGGCCCCTACTCCGGCGGTGGGCGAGTTCGGCTCCCCCGGAGCAGCATCCCCCGGCCGACCACCTACACCGGCGCACAGTCGAAGCGCACCGCCGCCGATCTCGGCCAACGACAAAAAAGGGCGGGCGTGCCACCTCGGCACGCCCGCCCTTTTTTCACCCTCCGGACCGTCGGCGGGTCAGCTGCCGGCGGCGGTGCCGGCGGCCATCTCGGCCAGCGCGACCTTGCGGGAAAGGCGCAGGCGGCCCTTCTCGTCGATGGAGAGCAGCTTGACGTGGACGACGTCGCCCTTCTTGACCACGTCCTCCGTCTTCTCCACCCGGCCTTCCTGCAGCTCGGAGATGTGCACCAGCCCCTCCGTGCCGGGGAGGATCTCCACGAAGGCGCCGAAGGTGGTGGTGCTCTTGACCACGCCCTCGTACACGCGGCCGACCTCCGGCTCCTCGGTGATCGCGGCGATCATCTTGCGCGCGCGCTCCCCGCCCTCGCCCGAGACCGAGGCGATGGTGACGGTACCGTCGTCGTCCACGTTGATGGTGGCGCCGGTGGCCTCCTGGATGCCGCGGATCGTCTTGCCCTTGGGCCCGATGATCTCGCCGATCTTGGCCGGGTTGATCTTGATGGTGATGATCCGCGGCGCGTAGCGCGACAGCTCCGGGCGGGCCTCCGGGAGCGCCTTCTCCATCTCGTCCAGGATGTGCATCCGCGCGCGGTTCGCCTTCTGCAGCGCGTCGCGCATCAGCTCCACGGTGAGCCCCTCGATCTTGATGTCCATCTGGATCGAGGTCACGCCCTCGCGGGTGCCCGCCACCTTGAAGTCCATGTCGCCGAGCGCGTCCTCCATCCCCAGGATGTCGGTGAGCACCGCGACCCGATCGCCCTCCTTGATCAGCCCCATCGCCACGCCGGCCACCGCGGCGCGCATCGGCACGCCCGCGTCCATCAGCGCCAGCGAGCCCGAGCACACCGTCGCCATGGACGAGGAGCCGTTGGACTCCATGATGTCGGAGACGATGCGGATGGTGTACGGGAACTCCTCGTACGGCGGGAGGAGCGGCTCCAGCGCCCGCTCGGCCAGCGCGCCGTGCCCGATCTCGCGGCGGCTGGTGCCGCGCATGGGCTTCACCTCGCCCGTGGAGAAGGGCGGGAAGTTGTAGTGCAGCATGAACGACTTGGTCTGCTCCGTGGGCGAGTCGATGCTCTCCACGCGCTGCTCGTCGCCCTGCGTCCCCAGCGTCGCCACGCCCAGCGCCTGCGTCTGCCCGCGGGTGAAGAGCGCCGAGCCGTGGGCGCGCGGCAGGACGCCTACGTCGATGGTGATGGGGCGCACCTCGTCCAGCCCGCGGCCGTCCGAGCGCTTGCCGGTGCTCAGGATCATCTCGCGCATGGCGCGCTTCTCCAGGTCCTTGAACACCGAGCCCACCGACGACTCGATCCCCTCGATCTCGGCGACCAGCTGCGCCGTCACCTCGGAGCGGACCGTCTCCAGCGCCGTGTTGCGCTCCGCCTTGTCGGCGATGCGCATGGCCTCCTCCACGCGGGAGCCGGCCGCGCCCTCGATCCGCTGGCGGACCTCCGGGTCGGTCTGCTTGGGCGTCCACGCCATGGTGGCGGGGATCTCGATCTCCGCCAGCAGCTCCTTCTGGATGCGGATCAGCTCGCGGATTCCGTCGTGCGCAACCAGCAGCCCCTCGGCGATCTCCTCTTCCGGGACCTCGAGGGCGCCGCCCTCCACCATGGTGATCGCGCTCTCGGAGCCCGAGACCACGATGTCCAGGTCGGAGTACTCCAGCTGCTGGAAGGTGGGATTCAGCACCCACTGGCCCTGGATGCGCCCGATGCGCACCGCCGCCACCGTCTCGGCGAACGGGATGCGGCTGGCGTTGAGCGCGAACGACGCGCCGGTCAGGGCGATGACGTCGGCGTCGTTCTCCTGGTCGGCGGAGATGACGTAGACGAAGATCTGCGTCTCGTTGGCGAACCCGTCGGGGAAGAGCGGCCGCAGCGGGCGGTCGATCAGGCGGGCGCTCAGGATCTCCTTGTCCGAGGGGCGGCCCTCACGCTTGATGAAGCCGCCCGGGATCTTCCCCGCCGCGTAGGTGCGCTCCCGGTACTCCACCGTCAGGGGGAAGAAGGGGAGGTGGGTGGGGTTGTCCTGCGCCGTCGCCGTGCACAGCACCATCGTCTCGCCGAACTGCACCACACAGGAGCCGTCCGCCTGGCGGGCCATCCGGCCCGTCTCGATGGCGAGCGTCCGTCCCGCGAACTGTCTCTCGATTCTTGCCATTCTCTTTGCTCTCTCTTCCGTCTTCGGGTTGCTGGGGGGCCGCACAGGGGCCCGCGCTCCCCCACGCACGCGGGCCGTTGCTCTGCCGGGCATTCCGGCTTTTTTCTTTCGAAAATCAAAAAACACGCGAGCGCCGCACGGAACATGCCCGTGCGGCGCTCGCGACGATCAGACGGCCGGCGTGTATACGACTGTTCCGCTCGCGGGCCGTTGCTGCATCAGTGACGAAGGCCCAGGTCCGCGATCAGCGCGCGGTAGCCCTCGAGGTCGTTCTTCTTCATGTACGTCAGCAGCCGGCGGCGCTGGCCCACCATCTTGAGGAGCCCCTGGCGCGAGTGGTGGTCCTTCTTGTGCGCCCGGAAGTGCCCGGTCAGGTGGTTGATGCGCGCCGTGAGGAGCGCGATCTGCAGCCGCGTGGAGCCACGGTCGGTCTCGTGGGTCCGGTACTTGGTGATGATTGCGTCGCGATCGATGTTCGCCATGCGAGTCGGTACCTCCAGAAGAGTCTATGCTGGTCGGGAAGTGAACCGATCCTTCGAGCTGCCTGAAACCTCTCGGGGGATCAAATTGCACAAGCCTTCATAATAACCCCGCGCCGCTGTGCGCACAAGCCGTGGGCCCCGCTTCGCCGGCCAGGAGCGCCCGCCCCTCGGCCTCGTCCTGCCTCATCCGCCCCACCAGCGCGTCCACGGAGTCGAAGGCCAGCACGCCGCGGATGCGCGCGCAGAACTCCACCCGCACCCGCCGGCCGTACAGGTCGCCGCTCCAGTCCATCAGGTACAGCTCCACCCGCTGCTCGCCGCTCCCGAAGGTGGGGCGGGGGCCCAGGTGAAGGAGCCCGGGGAGCGGCTCGCCGCCCACCCACCCGCGCACCGCGTAGATCCCCTCCGCGGGGAGCATCTTCTCCGCGTCGCCGACGGCCAGGTTCGCGGTGGGGAAGCCCAGCGTGCGCCCCAGCTTCTCGCCGTGCACCACCAGGCCCTCCACGGAGTACGGGCGGCCCAGCCCGCGCGCGGCGGCGAGCACGTCCCCCGCGGCCAGCGCACGGCGGATGCGCGACGAGGAGATCGGCTCCCCGTCCGCGTCGCCGCCCACCGCCTCCACCACGTCCACCGCGAAGCCCAGCTCCGCCCCGATCCCGCGCAGCGTGTCCACCCCGCCCTCGCGCCCGCGCCCGAAGCCGTGGTCGTAGCCGATCACCAGCTCCTCCATGCGCAGCCGCCCGACCAGGATCTCCTCCACGAAGCGGCGCGCCGGGTACTCGCGCAGCACCGGGGTGAAGGGGAGGAACACGGCGTACTGGAGCCCCGACTCGGCGAGCACCTCGCGCTTCTCGGCGGGGGTGGTGAGCAGCGGCGGGGCGTCCTGCGGGCGCACCACGCGCAGCGGGTGCGGGTGGAAGGTGGCGAGCACGCTGCGGCGCCCGGTGCTTTCCGCGCGGCGCACGATCTCGCGCAGCACCTCCCAGTGGCCGCGGTGCACCCCGTCGAAGGTGCCCACCGTGACGATGGAGCCGCGCCCGTCCGCCGGGATCGGCGGCGGGAGCGCGGGGTCCACGGCGAACGCGTCCGGCCCGGGCCCTTCCTTGCCCGACGTCACGCCAGCACCTTGCGCGGCTGCACCCGGTCGCCCGACCGCTCGCCCACGGCGAGGAGCGTCCCGTCCGCGGCCACCAGCGCAACCGGCACGCCGGCGGGCAGCCCGGCGGGGCAGGGAACCGCCCGGCCGTGGCCGAGCGCCGCCGCGCCCGCCTCGTCCACCTCCACGCGCGGCAGGTGCGCCACCGCCCGGGCCGGCGAGAGCACGGCGTCCGCGACGCGCTCCGCGTCGCCGAGCGCGTCCAGCGGCACCGCGCCCTCCACGGAGATCCCGCCCGAGCCGGTGCGGCGCAATTCCGCCAGGTGCCCGCCCACGCCCAGCGCCTCGCCGGCGTCCCGGGCGATGGCGCGGATGTAGGTGCCGCTCCCGCACTCCACCTCGAATTCCACCTCGGGGAGGCGCACCTCCAGCACGTCGATCCGGTGGATCGTCACGCGGACGGGCGTGCGCTCCACCTCCTCGCCGCGGCGGGCGGCGGCGTACATCCGCTCGCCGGCCACCTTCTTAGCGGAGTAGCGCGGGGGGAGCTGCTCAATCTCGCCGACCTGCGCGGCGAGCGCGGCGCGGACCCGCTCCTCCGTCAACGACGCCCAGGCGTCGCTGCGGGAGACGGTCTCGCCGGTGCGGTCGTCGGTGTCGGTCGCCTCGCCCAGGCGCATCACGGCGCGGTAGGTCTTGGGCAGCGGGGTCAGGTACTCGGCCAGCCGCGTCGCCGGCCCGAAGCAGACCAGCAGCAGCCCCGAGGCGAACGGGTCCAGCGTCCCCGTGTGCCCCACCTGGCGCGTACGCAGCGCGCGGCGCACCGCGGCCACCGCGTCGTGCGAGGTGGGCCCCACCGGCTTGTCCACCGGGAGGACGCCGCCGCGCGCGGCGAGCGCCGCGACCTCCGGGGGCACCGCGGGAGCGGGCGGTCGGGTCACCCGTTCTCCCGCTCGCCGGCGTCGCCCTCCGCGTCCGTCTTCCCGTCCTCCTCCGCGGGCGGCTCCGGGGGGAGCACCTCGCGCAGCAGCGACTCGATGCGGCTGGCCTCCGCCAGCACGCGGTCGTACTTGAAGTGCAGCTCCGGCACCCGCCGCATGTGCAGCTCCTTGCTGAGCTGGCTGCGGATGAAGGGCGCGGCGCTCTGCAGCCCCTGGAGCGCGGCCTCCTTCTCGGCGTCGTCGCCCATCACGGACACGTACACCTTGGCGTGGTCCAGCTCCGGCGAGGTCTCCACGGCGGTGATGGTCACCAGCCCCACGCGGGGGTCGCGGACCGCGTCGCGCACCAGGATGGAGACTTCCTGGCGGAGCTGCTCGTTGATGCGGTCGGTACGTTGATAGCGCGCCATAAGCCCCTTAAAAAAGGGAACAGGTTACAGGGAACAGGGGACAGCGAGCAACAACCGTGCAGTTGTCGGGCTGCGACCTGTACCCTGTTCCCTGTCCCCTAGTAGAACGTCGTGTAGGAGTCGACGATGCGTGCTTCCGACTCCTCTTCCACCATCCGGTCCACCGAGGAGAGCACCGACTGTGCGTGGCGCCGGTCGCCCGACACCAGGCAGGCGGCCAGCTCGGCGCGCTGGTGCGCGTCCTGGTGCCCCGTCTCCGCCACGGACACGTTGAAGCGGTTGTGGAGCCGGTCCTTGAGGCTCTTCACCACCTGCCGCTTCTCCTTGAGGGAGGCGCAGCCGGGAAGGTGCAGCTCCCAGACGACCAGGCCGACGACCATCTCCCTCCGCCCGTTTGGGATCTCCCGGAAAAAAACGGGCGGGGTGCGGCGACGTGCCGCACCCCGCCCCACAGCCAGGGCTAGCGCTCCTCGGTCGTGCTCGCCAGCGTGCGCGCAACCTCCTCCACGCGGTAGCACTCGATGATGTCGCCGACCTTGATGTCGTTGAAGTTGTTGACGTTGAGGCCGCACTCGAAGCCCTCGCGCACTTCCTTGACGTCGTCCTTGAAGCGCTTCAGGCTCCCCAGCTCGCCCTCGTACACCTGCACCGCGTCGCGGATCACGCGGATCCGGCCGCGCCGCTGGAGCTCGCCGTGCGTGACCATGCACCCGGCCACCGTCCCCACGCGCGGGACCTTGAAGAGCTGCCGGACCTCGGCGGTGCCCAGGAGGACCTCCTTCTCCTCGGGGGAGAGCATCCCCTCCATCGCCGCCCGGACCTCTTCCACCGCCTCGTAGATGATGTTGTACATCCGGATGTCCACGTCCTCGCGCTCGGCGACGTTCCTCGCCTCGCCCGTGGGCCGCACGTGGAAGCCGATGACGATGGCGCCCGAGGTGGACGCGAGCAGCACGTCCGACTCGTTGATCGCGCCCACGCCGCGGTGGATCACCTGCACCCCCACCTCGGAGGTGGCGAGCTGCTCCAGCGAGTCCGACAGCGCCTGCACCGAGCCGTCCACGTCGCCCTTGATCACCAGGCTGAGCTGGGCGGTCTCGCCCTTCTGCAGCATCTTGGAGATGTCGGTGAGCTTCACGCCGCGGCTCTTGATCCGCATCCGCTTTTCGCGGTCGAG
>DASVQR010000093.1:0-72744 GCA_036389055.1 Longimicrobiaceae bacterium
GGGACGTTGCGGGCGCGTCGGCGGTCGCGTGAGGGATGTCGGCCCGGAGGGGCGAGACCCCAACGGCAGTATCGTTGGGGGCTCGACTCCGTTGCAGGCGGTAGTTTCGCCTGCTACGGAGCCGAAGCCCGACCCCGGCGCCAGCCGGGGGCACGCCCAAACCATGCAGTTCAACAAAACGAAGAGGCCGGCCCAAGACGAAGAAACGTCATTCGGGCCGGCCTCTGTCACGTCCAAACCAGGGAATTTGAATCCGGGATCGTCGCCTTTCGCTCGTCACGATCATCTTGACCATCTTCGGCTGCTGCCGGTCCACCACCAGCTGACAGTAGTAGACCCCCGGCGTCACCCGTCGCCCGCGCGTGTCCGTACCGTCCCAGAACGCCAGCTTGCGGCCGGGCTCGGTGTACGCGAGCTGCTGCACCGGGAGGTTCTTGCCACGGGGGTGGTCGGGCGCGCGCGGCACCGCGACCAGCTGGTTCAGCACGTTGAAGATCTGGATGGTGACCAGGTGCGGCCGGCCGTCCCGGAAAAGGCTCTCCTCCAGCGTGAAAGGGATGTACGTTCCCCGCGTGAACGGGTTGGGATCGTTCTGCTCCAGGCGGAATCCTGTCGCCTGCCGCGCGACCACCGGCAGCTCCACCGGGTCCTGCGCGCGCAGGTCCGGGGGGGAGAGGAAACCGCGGATCACCAGCAGGACGAGCAGAACAGGAGGTGCGCGTCGCATCTGCGCCTCGCCGTTCGGGTGGGTTCAGGGCACGGGGGCCTCCGGTGTGGAAGGGACCGCGCGGGAGGGCGGTCCGGTGGTCGCGTGTTCGGTGTTCAGGCCAGCTGCTGGAGGAACAATTCCAGCGAGCGCAGCGGGCGCTCGTGCTGGAACTGCGCCGGCAGGTACGTCCGCAGCAGCGCGCGGTGCGCCGAGCGGTCGCCGCGCGCCTCCCCGGGCGCCGGGCCCACGAGCATGTCGCGCAGCTCGCGGCGCGTGGCGGCGTCCAGGATGCGGCCGCTGGGGCGGCACTCGCGGCAGGTGGTGCCGCCGCCCTCGGCGTCGAACCGCACCGGCTCGTCGGGTTCCAGAGTGCGGCCGCACGCCACGCACATCTCCGTCTGCGGCGCGAAGCCCAGCAGCGCCACCACCCGCCAGGCCGCCGCCAGCGAGGCGAGCTCGGTCCCCTCCCCCTCCGCCGCCAGGATCGCGTCCAGCGCCTCCTCCACGGCGTCGTAGAGCGCCTCGTGCGGCTCCTCGGTGGCGAAGCGGAGCACCAGCTCGGCCACCAGCGAGGCCCCGGCGAAGGCCGTGAGGTCGCGCCCCAGCCCCTGGCGGCTGCGCAGCAGGTCGAAGCCGTTCAGCGTGTGCAGGTCGCGCCCTTCCTTGAGGTAGAAGTGCGCGGTCCCCTCCGTGAAGGGCTCCAGCACCCCGCCGAAGCGGCTCCGCGGGCGCAGGGCGCCCTTTGCGATCACCGAGCGGAGCCCCACCTCGCGCGTGAACAGGCGCAGGATCTTGCTCGTCTCGCTGTACGGAAACGACTGCAGCACCAGCGACTGCGCGACGACGAGCGGCACGGAGCGCCCGTCACGCCGGGCGCGGCCTGCGGCGGAGCGCCAGCCCCGCCCCCGCCGCCAGCACCAGCGCGGTGACGGCGCCCGCGGCCCAGCGCGGGTCCACCGGCGGCACGCCGGGGTTGTCCCACTCCAGCACCACCGAGGAGCGGGGGCCCAGCCCCGCGCCGTTGTAGCGCAGGAAGCTGTCGCCCTCGGCCTGCACCGCCACGGGGGCGGCCAGCCCGTCCACCCGCGCCTCCGGCGCCGGCTGGCGCAGGAACAGGCTCATGGAGTCGGTGGCCGCGGTCACCGGCAGCTCGGTGCGGGTGGTGCCGCGCGCCAGCCGGTAGCGGACGAACAGCTCCTGCTCGCCCGGCGGCAGGGTGGCCGTCACCAGCACCCGCTCGCCCTTCCTCACCACCGCGTCCGGGGCGATCTGCCCGTCGCCCACCTCGAAGGCGACCACCCCCTTGGGCAGGCGGAACTCCCAGGTGGAGGCGCCGGAGCCCACCACCAGCGCGGCCTTGCCGGAGTTGCGGATGCGGACGATCTCGTTGACCTCGGCGCTCCCGTCCTCCTCCGGCAGCACGATCACGTCGCGCCGGGACACCTGCACCGCGCCGGGGGTCCGGGAAGCGGAAGCCGTGTCGAACACCTCGACCGCGTATCCGGTTCCCGCGTCGCCCGGGTGGAGCGGCGGGCCGAAGTAGCGGACGCCGCGGAACTCCGCCGTGGCGAAGAACACGCTGAAGCCCGCCGCCGTGTCCGCGGGGGGGAGCGTGAGCGTGAAGGAGCCGTCGGCGGCGGTGCTCCCGGTGCCCACCGGGCCGGACGAGTCGGAGGTGACGCGGTGCAGCGTCACCGGCACCCCGGCCACGGGCGCGCCGCCCAGGACCACGCGCCCCTGCATGCGCTGCTGAGCGAGAGCGGGCGACGCGGCGGCGGCCAGCAGGAGCGCGAGCAGCGCGGCGCGCAGGACGCCGCGGAATGGCGGAGTGCTCAAGGGTTGAACCGGCCCAGGTCCTCGGGGTTCATCTTGCGGAGGTGCTCCTTGAGCTGCTCCGGCGTCATCCCGCTCTCCGGGGACTTTTCCTCGGTGGGCATCTCCCCCAGCAGCCCCTCCGGCTCCCCCTCCTCGGTCTCCGCGAACTGCACGGTGGTGCCGGAGAGCAGGTCGTCGCTGGTGTACAGCTCGGCCTGCAGGCGCAGCGCGATGGCGATGGAGTCCGAGGGGCGGGCGTCCAGCGTGAACACCTCGTCGCCGCGGCGGATCACCATCTCGGCGTAGTAGGTGTTGTCCTGCACGCGGGTGATCAGCACGCGCGTCAGCGTCCCCCCCAGCCCCCGGATCAGCGAGGGGAAGAGGTCGTGGGTGAGCGGGCGCGAGAACTTCATCCCCGCCAGCTCCATGGCGATGGCGCTCGCCTCCGCCGGGCCGATCCAGATGGGGAGGATGCGCGACCCGTCCACCTCCTGGAGGATCACCACCGGGGTCTTGGAAGTCTGGTCGAGCCCCAGACTCTGGACACGTACCTGGATCATGGTTCCCTGCCTTCATGAACGAAGGTGGACGGCACCGGGGACCCCTCGCCCCCGGCGCCTCCACCTCCGCGATGACTCACGCCGCGCCGGAGGGGAGCACGCGCCCCGCCGGATCCGTGCCTACGCGCTGGCCGCCGCGCGCAGCTCCTCCGCCCGGTCGGTCCGCTCCCAGGGGAAGAGGAGCAGCCTGCGCCCGTCGGTCACCTCCTCGGACGGCCGGCCGAAGTGGCCGTACGCCGCCGTGGGGCGATAGATGGGGTTGCGGAGCTGCAGCGCCTCGATGATCCCCTTGGGGGTGAAGTCGAACACGTCGCGCAGCGCCCGCTCGATCGCGCCCTCGGGCACCGTGGCGGTGCCGAAGGTGTCCACCCGCACCGAGACCGGCTCCCGCACGCCGATGGCGTAGGCCAGCTGGATCTCGCAGCGCCGGGCGAGCCCGGCGGCGACCACGTGCTTCGCGGCCCAGCGGGCGGCGTACGCCGCGGAGCGGTCCACCTTGGTCGGGTCCTTGCCCGAGAAGGCGCCGCCGCCGTGGCGGCCCATGCCGCCGTAGGTGTCCACGATGATCTTGCGGCCGGTGAGCCCCGCGTCGCCGTGCGGCCCGCCGATCACGAAGCGGCCCGTGGGGTTGATGTGGAACGTGGTCGCCTCCGGGTCGAAGAACCCGGCCGGCTCCAGCACCGGCTGCACCACGTGCTCGATCACCTCGGCGCGGATCTGCTCGTTGGTGGCCCCGGGGTCGTGCTGGGTGGAGACCACCACCGTGTCCACCCGCACCGGGCGGTCGCCGTCGTACTCCATCGACACCTGCGTCTTGCCGTCCGGGCGCAGCCAGGAGAGCTTGCCGTTCTTGCGCACGGCCGCCAGCCGCTCGGCCAGGCGGTGCGCCAGCAGGATCGGCGTCGGCATCAGCGCCTCGTTCTCGTCCGAGGCGTAGCCGAACATCATCCCCTGGTCGCCCGCGCCGCCGGTGTCCACGCCCATGGCGATGTCCGGCGACTGCTGGTCGATGGTGGTCATCACCGCGCAGGTGTGGCCGTCGATGCCGTACTGCGCGTCCGTGTAGCCGATGGACTTGAGCGTCCCCCGGACGATGGCCGGGATGTCCACGTAGGTGCCGGTGGTGATCTCCCCCGCCACCACCGCCACGCCGGTGGTCACCAGCGTCTCGCAGGCGACGCGGCCGGTGGGGTCCTCCGCCAGGATCGCGTCCAGGACGGAGTCGGAGATCTGGTCGGCGATCTTGTCGGGATGGCCTTCGGTGACCGACTCGGAAGTGAAGAGCTGGCGCTGGGCCACGCGGGCTCCTTGCTGGTACGTTCGTTTCTGGCCGTAAGGCGTTCGAAGCGTCGAAGATACCACCCTACGCGGTGGCCGACAAGTTCCAGGCAGCCATGAAGCGGGTCAGGTCGATCCAGTCCTCGGCGTGCCTGCCGAGGGCCTCGATCACCTCGTTCGGCGTGCCCGCGGCGAGCGCCGCGCGGGCCGCGACGGCGGCCTCCTCGCGCGACACGGAGCGGATCACCTTCTTGATCTCGGCGAGCGCCGAGGGGCCCACGCTGAGCGAGTGCACGCCCAGCCCGATGAGCAGGAAGGCGCCCAGCGGGTGCGCCGCGAGCTCGCCGCACACCCCCACCTCGATCCCCGCCGCGCGGCCGGCCTCGGCCACCATCCCCATCAGCCGCACCACCGCCGGGTGGAACGGGTTGTAGAGCTTGGAAAGGCGCGAGTTGCCGCGGTCCACCGCCAGGGTGTACTGCGTCAGGTCGTTGGTGCCGATGGAAAAGAAGTCCACGTGCCGCGCCAGCTCCGGCGCCGACATCGCCGCCGCCGGCGTCTCGATCATCGCGCCCAGCGAGTAGCCGTCGGGGACCGCGTGCCCCTCGGCGCGCAGCTCGGCCAGGCACTCCTCCACGTGGCGGCGGGTCTCCAGCACCTCGGAGACCTCGTTGACCAGCGGGATCATGATGCGCACGTCGGCGTGCGCGGCGGCCCGCAGCAGGGCGCGCAGCTGCCCCCGGAACATGGCCGGCTCGTCCAGGCACACGCGGATGGCCCGCCACCCCAGGAAGGGGTTCTCCTCCGCGGCCATGTGGAGGAACGCCGGGAACTTGTCGCCGCCCAGGTCGTAGGTGCGGATGATCACCGGCTGCCGCGGGAAGACGCCGGCCACCTGGGTGTAGGCCCGGAACTGCTCCTCCTCGCCCGGCGCCGCGCCGCGCCCCACCACCAGGAACTCGGTCCGGAACAGCCCCACCCCCTCGGCGCCGTGCGCCCGCGCCGAGGCCGCCTCGCCGGGGAGGTCGATGTTGGCGCGGAGCTGCACCCGGTGGCCGTCGCGCGTCACCGACTCCAGGTGCGCCAGCAGGAGCAGCTCCTGCTCCCACTCGCGGATCTGGAAGTCGCGCTCGCGGTACGCGTGCTTGTCCTCCTCCGTGGGGCCGATGATCACCCGCCCGGCCCGGCCGTCCAGGATCACCTCGTCGCCGTCGCGGACGTGCTCGGACAGGTCGCCCAGGCTCACCACGGCGGGGATGTCCAGCGAGCGCGCCAGGATGGAGTTGTGCGAGGCGCGCGTCCCCGAGTCGGTGGCGATCCCCACCACCTGCCGCGGGTCCAGCTGCACGGTGAGGCTGGGGGTGAGGTCGTGCGCGACCAGGATCACCTTGTCGTCGCCGGCGCGCGGGCGCAGCTCGGGGTCCTGCATCCCCAGCAGCCGCCGCAGCACCCGGTTCTGCACGTCGGCCAGGTCGTTGAGCTTGTCCAGCACCATGGGGTGCGCGGTGTGCGACCACTGCGACTCCCACTCCAGCACCCGCCACTCGAAGGCGCGCTCCGCCGTGAGGTGGTTCTCGCGGATGTAGGCGATGGTGCCGTCGATCAGGTCGGAGTCCTCGAGCATCAGGATCTGCGGCTCGAAGATCTGCGCCTCCACCCGCCCCATCACCTCCTCGGTGCGCGCCTGCAGCTCGCGGATGCGCTCCTTGGCCCACTCGCACGCCTCGCGGAAGCGCTCCACCTCGCGCTCCACCTGGCCCGCGGCGACCACCCCCCCGTGCGGAACGCGCGGCACCTCCCAGCGGAGGACGCGCGCGGGGGCGATCACGATCCCCGGCGAGGCCGGGATCCCGTCGCGGACCAGGCTCACCGGCTCACTCCTCGCCGAACCGGTCGGCCACCAGCTGCGCCAGCGCGGCCACCGCCGCCTCGGCGTCGCCGCCGCTGGCGCGGATGTCCACCGTGGAGCCGCGCTCGGCGGCCAGCATCATCACCCCCATGATGCTCTTGCCGTTGACCTCCACCTGGTCCTTGGCCACCCACACCTCGGACTGGAACTTGTTGGCGAGCTTCACGAACTCCGCCGCCGGGCGGGCGTGGAGGCCGTACTTGTTGAGGATCGTGACCTGCGTGCTGGTTTCCATCCCGGATCGGTTCATGAGGTGGCGACTACGAGGGTGTCGACGGCCCAGACCACCACCAGGACCGCCCACACCGCCCAGCGGATGCGCAGCCCCAGCCACAGGCCGGCGGCGAGCGCCGCCGTGAGCAGCGCGTACTCGGCCGGCCCGCGCGAGGCGTCGCCCACGGCCAGGATCCCGGCGAGCCCGGCGAGGAAGGCCCCCGCGTCGGAGGCGCGCTCGCCCACGCGGTCGAAGGGGGCCTCGCGGAGCGCCCTGCCCACCGCGAGCCCGTCCCGCAGCCCCACGCGCAGCCCCCAGGCCCGCAGCCACAGGTGGAGCGCGTTGTACGCCAGCAGGAAGACGCCGACGGCGGCCCACCACGGCGCGCCCAGCAGGAGGAGCACGATGGCGAGCAGGGCGCACGCCGGGCGCCACGCCTGCCACACCAGCCGGTCGCCGATTGCGCCCAGGGAGCCGCGCAGCGCGCTCTTGAAGCGGCTCACCGTCTCCGGCGCGACTCCCTCCGCCTCCAGCCGGGCCACGGCCCCCGCGGCCAGCGTGACCATGTACGGGTGGCTGTTGAACAGCTCGGCATGGCGCGCCACGGCCTCGCGGAGCGCCTCCTCGTCCCCGCGGTGCAGGCGGCGGAGAACCGGCAGGAGCACGAACGCGAAACCCGTGCCGATCAGGGTCTGGTAGTTCCACGACCCCTGGATGGCGAAGCTCCGCAGCAGCAGGGAGCGGCGGGTCCCCGGCGGGAGCTCGCTCACCCCAGGAGCACCAGCGCGAGGACGCCCACCGCCGCCCCCGCGGCGAGCAGCGGCAGCCGCTCCCGCCCGAACAGGCGGAACGCCGCCCCCAGCGAGCCGGCCAGCGCGGCGCCCAGCGCCAGGCGCGCCACGCCGCCGTGCGGGAGCAGGAAGAAGCCCTCCTGCAGCACCCACCCCAGCAGCAGCGTCCCGGAGCCGGCGAGCGCCATGCCGCGCGCGAAGTCCACCCCCAGGGCGAGCAGGTGCCGCCGCTCCAGCCGGCCGGAGCGGATGCTGGTGCGCCCCGGCGGGGGGCACAGCCGCACGTTGAACTGGCGGAGCCGGTCCACGCTCGCGCCGCCCAGCCGCTCCCAGAGCAGGGCGAAGATCAGCACCACCAGCAGCGCGGAGTAGGAGTGCGAGGTGCCGGCGTAGGCGCCGCCGGCCGCGACCGCGGCGGGGCCGCCCTCCGGGTAGCGGGCCGCGCCCACGGGGAGCACGGTGAGGTGGAAGGCCTCCAGCATCAGCCCCAGCAGGGCGCCGTGCTCCGGGGAGCCGGCGATCCACCCGGCCAGCGTGGCCGCGACCACGGGGCGCGACAGCATGAACTGCCCCAGCGAGGTGCCGTCCACGGCCGCCACCCCGCCGAACAGGACCAGCAGGACCAGGGGGACCGCGTCCGGGATCATCTACCCGGCCGCCAGCAGCTCGTCCAGCGGGACCCGCCGCGACCCGGGGAGGTCGCGCGCGGAAAGGCGCACCCCGTCCCGGTCGGCGAGGGCGCGCAGCTGCTCCTTCTCCCCGGGGTTCAGGAACAGGTAGGGGAGGACCCGGTCGCGCCCCACGGCGTGGTGGATCCCCCCCAGGTTGACCTCCTCGCCCTGGAGCAGGCCGTCCTCGGCCAGCTTGGCGATCGTCGCCACGCCGCGCACCAGCACCACGATGCGCCGCGGGTCGCCGCGCCACCCGGCCAGCAGCCGGCGCGCCTCGGGAACGCCCACGAACGACGCCTCCATCTCCGGCGGGACGCCCAGGCAGTACAGCTCCTGCTCCCAGGCGCTGTCGGCGATGTCGTCGTCCACCACCACGATGCGGTCGGCGTTCAGGGGGCCGCCCCACCCCACCACCACCTGCCCGTGGATCAGGCGCTCGTCAACGCGAAAGAGCACGATCGGCATGCGCGGCCCCTTCCTTGTACGTGCCGTTGATCCCCGCGCGCCCCTTCTCCACCAGCCGCTCCACCAGCTGCGGCAGGGGCATGTCGCGGTGGAAGACGAAGTCCAGCAGGATGGCCAGGTTCACGCCGCACACCAGCCCCGTCGCCGGCCGCGTCAGCGACAGCTTGCGCGCCGCGAAGGCGCAGCTGCCGCTGGGGAGGTCGGTGAAGATCACCGCGGGGGCGTCGCCGAGCTCCCGGTCCACCGCTTCCATCAGCCCCTCCGGCCCCTTGCCCTCGTTGGTCAGGGAACGCAGCGCCTCCTCCCCCACGCCCGAGATCTGCCGCACCGCGGCCACCATCCCGTCGGCGAGGCTGGAGTGCGCCACGATCAGCCCGCGGACCTCTTCACTCATAGTCTTCTTCCAGGTAGTCCGAGGACACTTGCATGCGGTCCTGCAGGCGCCGGTTGAACAGCGCCGCGGAGTCCACTCCGGAGTACTTGAGGAGGTGGTTCATGGCGACCACCTCGGCCACGACCGTGATGTTCTTGCCCGGCACCAGCGGCACCACCACCCGGGGGATGGAGACCCCCAGGATGTCCAGCGACTGCGGCTCCAGCCCCGTCCGGTCGTAGTGGGCCTTCTCGTCCCACACCTCCAGCTGCACCACCACCTCCACCCGCTTCTGCTGGCGGATGGCGCGGATGCCGAAGAGCTCCCGGACGTCGATGATGCCTACCCCCCGGATCTCCATGTGGTGCCGCTGCAGCTCGTGCCCGCGGCCGATGAGCACCTCGTTGCCGCGCCGCGAGATGATGACCATGTCGTCGGCAACCAGCCGGTGCCCGCGCTCCACCAGGTCCAGCACCGTCTCGCTCTTGCCGATGCCGCTGCGCCCCACGAACAGCAGCCCCACGCCGTACACGTCGGCCAGCGAGCCGTGCATGGTGGTGGTGGGGGCGAAGCGGTCCTCCAGGAACGGCTTGATGCGGGAGTAGAAGTCGGCGGTCTTGAGGTGGGTGAGGATCACCGGGGTGCCGCGGTCGTTCGCGATGTCGAGCAGCGGCTCCGGCGGGACCTGCCCCTTGGTGACGAACACCACCGGCAGGTTGAAGGAAAAGAACACCTCGATGGCCTGCCGGCGGCGCTCCTCGTCCAGCGACTCCAGGAACGCCACCTCGGTCTCCCCCAGCACCTGCATGCGCTCGGCGGGGAAGCGCTCGGTGTAGCCGGTGAGCACCAGGCCGGGGCTGGAGATGTCGGGGCCGCCGATGGTGCGCTCCAGGCCGCGCTCGTCCGTCAGCAGCTCCAGGGCGAGCGGCTCTTTTTTCAGGCGGAGCAGCTCCTCGACCGTCAACGGACGCATGGTTTCCCGTGGCTGGTCATCGTGTGCCGTCCTCTAGTGTCGGCATGAACTGCTCGGGACTGCGGTTCGGGCGTGCCCCCGGCTGCGCCGGGGTCGGGCTGCGGCTCCGTAGCAGACGATACGACCGTCTGCAACGGAGGCGAGCCCGCACGATACTGCTGTGCGGTCTCGCCGCTTCGCGCTCGCATCCCTCACGCGGGCTCCGCGCTGGCGTCCGCGGGGGCCCCCACCCGGCTCGCTTAGGCTCGCCACCCTCCCCCGTTCCGGGGGAGGGGCATCTCCACGCTGCGATCCCCACCGTCACCGTGTCGTGCTCCCCCTCTCCCCTTGTGGGAGAGGGGGCCGGGGGGTGAGGGCCCGCCGGTGCAGGCTGTCCCCTGTCCCCTGTAACCTGTCCCCTGCCGTTCCCCTATTCCGCCGTCACCGCCAGCAGGTGCCCCTCCGTCTCGTCGGCGGTGCGCTGCCAGGTGAACTGGCTCGCGAAGTCCAGCGCCTCCCGACCCAGCGCCTCCACCCGCTCCGGCGCCTTCGCCAGCGCTTCCAGCGCCGCGGCGAGGGCGGGTACGTCGCCGTGGGGGACCAGGGTGCCGGTGCGGCCGTCCATCACGGACTCGCGCAGGCCGGGCGAGTCGCTGGCGACGGTGGGGGTGCCGCAGGCGGCGGCTTCCAGGTTGGTGATCCCCCAGCCCTCCTTGGGCGAGGGGAACACGTTCGCCCACACGGTCCGGAACAGCTCGCGCTTGCGCTCCTCGCTGACGAACCCCAGGAAATCCACACGGTCGTCCAGGCGCAGCTCGGCGGCCAGCCTGCGCAGCTCCGGCTCGTGCTCGCCCTTGCCGCCCACCAGCAGGCGCACGTGCGTGCCGCGGTCGCGCAGCACGGCCGCCGCGCGGAGCACGAACTGGATCCCCTTGTAGCGCCGCAGCCGGCCCAGGTACAAAAAGGTCGGCTCGGGGAGCCGCGCCGCGCCCGGGTCCGGCGTGAAGAAGCCCAGGTCCACGCCGGGGTAGATCACCCGGATCTCGCCCGGGTGCAGGCCGCGGTCCACCATGTCCTCGGCGGTGCTGCGCGAGATCGCCTGGGCCGGCACGCGGCGGTACACCGGGCCGATGGGGCGCTCCAGCAGCCAGGTGGCGGCGGCCACGGGAAAGGAGGCTTCCCGGAACGCTGTGGCGCCGAACAGGTGGTGCACCAGCAGCACGACCGGCCGCCCCGCCCAGAGCGGGGAGAACACCGGCACCTTGTTGAGCGCCTCCACCACCGCGTCGAAGCGCTCCGCCGCCAGGTGCCGCCGGTAGTAGCCGGGGGCGAGGGCGTTGTAGCTGTGGCGCCCCCCTACCCGGTGCACCTCCATCCCGTCCAGCCGCTCGCGCTGCGCCGCCCCCGCGAAGCCGGAGACCAGCAGCGTCACCCGGTGGCCGCGCTCCACGAGGCGCCCGAAGGTCTCGTGGACGTGGATCTCGGCGCCCCCGGACTGCGGGTTGAGCCGGTCCTGCCAGTTCAGGACGAGCAGCTTCACCGCCCGTCCGTCGCCTCCCCCGGCAGGACGGCGCGCATCACGGCGTCCAGCACGCCGTTGACGAAGCGCGGGCTCTCGTGCGTGCTGTACTTCTCCGCCAGCTTCACCATCTCGCGGATGGAGAGGCGCGGCGGGACGTCGTCCACGTACAGCATCTCGGCCACGCCCAGCCGCAGGACGTTGCGGTCGATCACCGACAGCCGGTTGAGGCGCCAGTTGGTGAGCGAGTCCTGCAGCAGCTTGTCGATGCGCTGCTGGTTCACGGCCACCAGCCGCACCAGCACCTCGGCGTAGGGCCGGTTCTGCGGCGAGACGCGCAGGTTGGCGAACAATTCCTGCACGGTGCGCATGGCGGCCTCCGGGTCGGCACCGCGCGCCTCCCAGGCGTAGAGCGCCTGCAGCGCCCAGCCGCGGGCCCGGCTGCGCGACCTCACGGGCGCCCCTCCAGCCGCGCGAACAGGTCAGTCATCTCCAGCGCCGTCATCGCCGCGTCCCACCCCTTGTTGCCGGCCTTGGTCCCCGCCCGCTCGATCGCCTGCTCGATGCTGTCGGTGGTGAGCACCCCGAACACCACCGGCACGTCCGTGGCTGCGCCCACGGCCGACACGCCGGCGGCCGCCTGCCCCGCCACGTAGTCGAAGTGCGGCGTGCCGCCGCGGATCACCGCGCCCAGCGCGATCAGCGCGTCGAAGCGCTCCAGGCGCGCCAGCCGCCGCAGCGCCGAGGGGATCTCGAACGCCCCGGGGACCCACACCGCCTCGATGTCGTCGTCGGCCACGCCGTGGCGCAGCAGGCAGTCGCGCGCCCCCATGAGCAGCTGCCGCGTCACCAGCTCGTTGAACCTGCCGATGACGATCCCGAACCGCCGTCCCTCGCCCCGCAGCATCCCGGAGTGCTCGATCATCTTCGCTCCCGAAAAAGTCTATCCCGCAACCGCCACTTTCCTTCCACCCCCGCGAGACCGACGGTCGGGGTCCTGCGCGTGGGGTCGGGCGCGGCGGTGCTCTCCGGAAAGAGTCCATGCCACCCCGCCCCGGCCGCTCCCCAAACTCTTTCCTCCGACCACCCCCGCACCCTCCCTGCGAGCACCCTGCCGTCCCCTGCGGGCACCCTGCCGTCCGCCGTTCTCCCCCTTTCCCCCGCTTGCGGGGGAGAGGGGGCCGGGGGGTGAGGGGGGCCACACTTGAGGACGCCAGCGCCACCCCTGCGTGAGGGATTCGCGCCCGGAGGGGCGAGACCCCGCGGCAGTTTGCGGGGGCTCGCCGGAGTTACGCACAGTAGTATCGTGCGTTACTCCGCGCGAAGCCCGACCCCGGCGTCAGCCGGGGGCACGCCCAAACCCGCAGTTCAACAAAGCCGTTCCACCTGAACCCGTCACGCCGGCAGCAGATGCCCCAGCTTGTCCCGCTTGGTCGCCAGGTACGACTCGTTGTGCGGGTTCGGCTCCACGCGAAGCGGCACCTGCCCCGTGACGGAAAGTCCGTACCCGTCCATCCCCACGATCTTCTTGGGGTTGTTGGTCAGGATGCGGATGGACGACAGCCCCAGGTCCAGCAGGATCTGCGCGCCGATGCCGTAGTCGCGCAGGTCGGGCCGGAAGCCGAGCGCCTCGTTGGCCTGCACCGTGTCCAGCCCCTCGTCCTGCAGGGCGTAGGCCCGCAGCTTGTGCACCAGCCCGATCCCCCGCCCTTCCTGGCGCAGGTACACGATGGCGCCGCGCCCTTCCCGGTCGATGGCCTGCATGGCGGCGTCCAGCTGCTCGCCGCAGTCGCAGCGCAGCGAGTGGAACACGTCGCCGGTGAGGCACTCGGAGTGCATCCGCACCAGCACGTCCGGCTCGCCCGCCACCTCGCCCTTGACCATGGCGACGTGCTCGAACTGGTCCAGCTCGTTGCGGTAGGCGATGATCTTCCAGTCGCCGTGCGGCGTGGGGATCACGGCCTCGGCCTCGCGGCGCACCAGCCGCTCGCTCTGGAGCCGGTAGGCGACGATGTCGGCGACGGTGATGAACTTGAGCCCGTGCTTCTGCGCGAACACCTCCAGCTCCGGGCGGCGCGCCATGCTGCCGTCGTCGTTGAGGATCTCGCAGATCACCCCGGCCGGGGGGAGGCCCGCGAGCCGCGCCAGGTCCACCGACGCCTCCGTCTGCCCCACGCGGCGCAGCACGCCGCCGGGGCGGGCGCGCAGCGGGAACACGTGCCCGGGGCGCCGCAGGTCGGACGGCTTCGCCTCCGGGTCGATGCACACCTGGATGGTCTTCGCCCGGTCCGCGGCGCTGATCCCGGTGGTCACCCCGAACTTGGCCGCGGCGTCCACCGACACGGTGAACGCGGTGCCCTGCGCCTCGGTGTTGAACTCGCTCATGGGGCGCAGGTCCAGCTCGTCGGCGCGCTCCTGCGTGAGCGCCACGCAGACCAGCCCGCGGCCGTGCACCGCCATGAAGTTGATGATCTCCGGGGTCACCGCCGACGCGGCGCAGACGAGGTCGCCCTCGTTCTCCCGGTCCTCGTCGTCCGCGACGATGACCATCTTGCCGTCGCGGATGTCCTGTAATGCGTCTTCGACGCGATCGAAAGCCATGGTGTCGCCGCTGAAAAAAGAAAGGGCCGCCGGGAAGATAGGTCCCCCGGCGGCTCGCAACTAGTACCCCGATGAGTCGCGCGGGTCCCCCGCCCCTCCCCCGGCGCCCCCGGCCTCGCGCGGGCGGTCCAGCAGGCGCCGCACGTACTTGCCGATCAGGTCCCCCTCCAGGTTCACCCGGGAGCCCGGCCGCAGGTCGGCCAGGTTGGTGTGCTCCCAGGTGAAGGGGATGATGGACACCTGCGCGGTCCCCGGCGCGGGGAGGCCGTTGACGGTGAGGCTGACCCCGTTCAGGGTGATGGAGCCGTGCAGGACGGTGACCTCGTCCACCTCGGGCGGCAGGGTGAAGTCGATGAGCACCAGCTCGCCGCGCGGCGTCACGGACACCACCTCGCCCACGCCGTCCACGTGCCCCTGCACCAGGTGCCCGCCCAGCCGCGCGCCCAGCGCGGCGGCGCGCTCCAGGTTGACGCGGCGCCCGGGCGCGAACTCGCCCAGCGTGGTGCGCCCCAGCGTGGTCGCCACCGCCTGCACGGTGTAGCCCCCGGCGTCGAACGCCGTGGCCGTGAGGCACACACCGTCCATGGCGATGCTGTCGCCCAGGGCGATCCCCTCCAGCACCGTGCGGGCGCGCACGTCCATCTCCACCCCGCCGCCCACCTCGCGCACCGCGGCGACCACGCCGACCTCCTCCACGATCCCCGTGAACACGCGCTACTCCTTCGCCAGGGTGACCAGCGTGTCCGGCCCGAACGCTTCCGTCCGCAGCCGGCGCCAGCGCTCCGCCTCGCCGATGGGCGGGCTGTCCAGCGCCGCGAAAGGGGCGGCGCCCTCCGGCCCCAGGAAGAGCGGGGCGTGGAACAGGTGGAGCCGGTCCACGCACTCCGCGCGGAGCAGCGCCCCGCCCAGCACCGCGCCGCCCTCGCAGAACATGGACGTGATCCCGGCCCGGCGCAGCTCCCTCAGCCCGTCCCACAGCGTCGCCGCCACCAGCACCCGCACGCCCAGCGCTTCCAGCGCTGCGCGGCGCTCCGCGGGGGCGTCCGGCGCCGCCACCAGCCAGACGGGCACCTCGCGCGCGGTCCGCGCCAGCCCGCCGTCCGTCGGCAGCCGCAGCCGCCGGTCGAAGACCACGCGCACGGGCGGGACGCGCGGCTCCACGGGGCCGCGCACGGTCAGCCGCGGGTCGTCCGCGAGCGCCGTGCCGATCCCCACCGCCACCGCGCCGAAGCCGGCGCGCATTCGGTGCACCTCGGCGCGGGCCTCCTCGCCGGTGATCCAGCCTGAGATGCCGTCGCGGTCGGCCACGCGGGCGTCCAGCGACAGGGCGAGCTTGAGCTCGGTCCAGGGGCGCTCCGGCCCGGCGATGCCGTGGAAGAAGGGGGCGTTCAGGTCCAGCGCCGCCCGCATCTCCACGCCGCGCGACACCTCCACCCCCGCCGCCTCCAGCACGGCGCCCCCGCCCGCCGCCCTGGGGTTGGGATCGGAGGCCGCAAAGACCACGCGCCGCACACCGGCCGCGAGGATCGCGTCGGTGCACGGCGGCGTCTTTCCGTGGTGCGCGCAGGGCTCCAGCGTCACGTACAGGGTGGCGCCGCGCGCCGCCTCGCCGGCCGCGCGCAGCGCCTCCACCTCGGCGTGGGGGCGGCCGTACTCCGTGTGCCACCCCTCGCCCACCACCTTTCCGTCCCGGACCACCACCGAGCCCACCAGCGGGTTGGGGGCCACGCGGCCCCACCCCCGGGCGGCGAGCTCCAGCGCCCGCCGCATGTGCTCCCCGTCCTCCGGCCTCCCCGCGTCCGGCGCCACCCGCTCCCTACAGCGCCAGCCGGAAGCCCAGGCTCCCGAAGAAGGTGCCGCTCCGCGGGTCGAAGTCGCTGGACGAGGGGAAGCCCTGGATGGGGTCGTCGCCCTGCAGCCAGCCGATCTCGGCGGCGAAGGTGGCCATCAGCAGCGAGAACGAGCCGTCCACGAAGCCGGACCAGCGGCCGTTGTCCACCTCCAGGTCGGACACGCGCGCATAGCAGTCGACCTGGCCGACCACGGGGCAGCGGGCGCGGAAGCCGAACGCCGCGTCGCTGGAGAACCGGTCGTACCCCACTCCCGCCGTGAGCCCCAGCCCCAGCAGCCGTTTGCTGATCGCCGCGCGGGTGCTCCAGTTGCTCAGGTCCACGGCGAACTCGCCGGGGTCGCCCTCGTTGTTCAGGCAGGGCCCGGCGGTCACGGTGTAGCCGTTTCGCTCCTGGGAGATGCCGCCCAGCAGCGGCTCGTCGCACACGTCGCCGTAGGAGACGGTGCCCAGCCGGTGGTACATCAGCGACACGGAGACCCCCGGCATGGTGAACGACTCGCGCAGCAGCCCGAGCCGCGCCCCCAGCCCGTAGGAGAAGTCCGGCGTGTCGTCGGAGAAGCCCTCCACGTCGAAGGTCCCCAGCGGGAGCCAGGTGGCGCTCCCCAGCAGGTCCACCGCGCCCACGCCGCCCACGGTGGGCGCCAGGCTGATCCCGGGGAACACGCCGATGGACGCGGCCCCCGACAGCGCAGGGACGGGGATCCCGGTGGCGTCGTTGAGGGTCTGCGCCGCCTCGCCGGCGCCCTCCGCCAGGATGTCCGGCAGCCGCACGAACACCAGGTTCGCCTTCGCCGTGGCGCTCACCCGCGGCAGGAGCCCCAGCCGGATCCCGCCGGTGCTCGCCGTGCCCAGGGTGGGGTTGCCGCCGGTGAGGACGATCCCCAGCTGCGGCTGCGCCGACTCCACCGCCTGCGCCACCGTGTAGCAGGTGGAGCTGATGGAGGGGTCCGAGAACTCCGCGCAGGGGGCCGCCGCTCCCTGCGCCAGCGCGGGGGCGGCGGACAGCGCGAGCGCCGCCGCGGTCCAGCCGAAAGCCTTGGTCATCTCGCTTCGCATCAATCCAGGACGGTCCTGCCCTCGCCGGGGACGATCTCCCCGGCGATCCACGCCTCCTCCCCCGCCTCCCGCAGCTCGCGCACGAGCGCGTCCGCGCGCTCCGCGGCGACCACCGCCACCATCCCGACACCCATGTTGAAGGCGCGGAACATCTCCCCGCGCTCCACCCCGCCCTCCCGCTGCAGGACGCGGAACAGGTTGGGCACCTCCCACGAGGCGGTGTCGAAGCGGGCGTCCAGCCCGGCCGGGAGCACGCGCGGCACGTTGTCCACCAGCCCGCCGCCCGTAATGTGCGCCAGCCCGCGGACCTCGCCCCGCGAGATGGGCGGCATCAGCGGGCGAAGGTACGAGCGGTGCGGGCGCAGCAGCACGTCGGCCACGCTCCGGCCGCCCTCGCCGGGGAACTCGGAGTCCACCGTGAGCCCCATCCGCTCGAACACCACGCGGCGGGCCAGGGAGTAGCCGTTGGTGTGCAGCCCGGTGGAGGCGAGCGCCACCAGGGCGTCGCCCGCCCGGATCCCGGAGCCGTCGATCACCCCGTCCTCCTCCACCACGCCCACGATGGTCCCGGCGATGTCGTACTCGCCCGCGGCGTAGAAGTCCGGCATCTCCGCCGTCTCGCCGCCCAGGAGCGCGCACCCGTTGGCGCGGCACCCGCGGGCGACGCCCTCCACCACCGCCTCCACCGTCCCCGGCTCCAGCCGCCCCACGCCCACGTAGTCCAGGAAGAAGAGCGGCCGGGCGCCCTGCACCAGGATGTCGTTGACGCAGTGGTTGACCAGGTCCTCGCCCACGGAATCGTGGCGGCCGGCCAGGAAGGCGATCTTGAGCTTGGTCCCCACGCCGTCGGTGCTGGCCACCAGCACCGGGCGCCTGACGTCGCCGGGGACGCGGTACAGCCCGCCGAAGGAGCCCAGCTCCGACAGGGTGTCGGGCGTGGCGGTGGACCTCACCAGCTCCGCGACGCCGCGCATGGCGCGGTGCGCGGCGTCGATGTCGACGCCGGCGTCGCGGTACGACAGCCCGGCTTCAGACACCGGCGCCCGCCTCCACCGGCAGCTCGAACATGGTCATCTCGCGGAAGTGCCTCACCCGCTCCTCGACCTCCTCCGGCGTCAGGTCCTTGAGGCGCTCCACCGAGAAGCGCTCGCAGGCGAAGGAGCCCAGCACCGAGCCGTAGATCACCGCGCGGCGCAGGTCGCTGTCGTCGGTGCGGCCGCAGCCGGCCAGGTGCCCCATGAAGCCGCCCGCGAAGCAGTCGCCGGCGCCGGTGGGGTCGAACACCTCCTCCAGCGGGTAGCCCGGCGCGAAGAAGGTGGAGTTGGGGGTGAACAGGATGGCCCCGTGCTCGCCCTTCTTGATGATCAGGTAGCGCGGCCCCTGCGACTGGATCCAGCGGGCGGCGCGGGCCAGGTTGTGGGTGCCGGCGAGCTGGCGCGCCTCGGCGTCGTTGACGCACAGCAGGTCCACGCGCTTGAGCAGGTCCAGCAGGCGGTCGCGCTTGATCTCGATCCACAGGTTCATGGTGTCGCACGCCACGAACCGGGGGCTCTTCACCTGGTCCAGCACCCCGAGCTGCAGCTCCGGGTCGATGTTCCCCAGGAACACCCACTCCGCGTCGCGGAACTCCGCCGGGATCTTGGGGGCGAAGTCGGCGAACACGCCCAGGCGCGTCTCCAGCGTCTCCCGGCTGTTCAGGTCGTAGCTGTAGACGCCGGACCAGCGGAAGCTCTCCCCCTCGGCCGTCTCCAGCCCGCGCAGGTCCACCCCGCGGTCGGCGAGGAAGCCCAGCGCCTCCGTGGGGTAGTCGTCGCCGACCACGCCGACGAGCTGGACGGGGCAGAACAGCGACGCCGCGGCGGAAAAGAAGGTGGCGGAGCCGCCGAGGGCGTCGTCCGCGCGGCCGAAGGGCGTCTCGACGGTGTCGAGCGCCACGCTGCCCACAACGAGAAGGGACATGGGGAAACCGGTTGTCAGGGAACGAGGGTGGATTCCTGCGATTCTTCCGTCTCCGCGCGCTCCATCCGCTCCGGGGCGTCGATCCCCAGCACGGCGAGCCCGTTGCGGAGCACCACCTGTATGGCGCGCGCCAGCACCAGCCGGGCGCGGGAAAGCTCGGCGGGGACGCCGACCACGCGCAGCTGCGGGTCGCGGTTCCCGGCGTGGTACCACGAGTTGACCGCCCCCGCCACCTCCTCCAGGAACTCGGTGACGGCGTGCGGGGCGTGCTGCTCCGCCGCGGCCTCCAAGGTCTCCGGGAAGCGCAGCAGCAGCTTGACCAGATCGATCTCCGTGGGGTGCGCCAGCAGCGCCAGGTCGGCGCCCTCGGCGGAGATGGAAGAGGCTTCCACCTCCGCGCGTCGGAAGATGGACGACATGCGGGCGTGGGCGTACTGGACCTTGTAGACCGGGTTGCGGTCCGACTGCTCCAGCGCCAGGTCCAGGTCGAAGGTGAGCTGCGACTCCGGCCGGCGCATCAAGAAGAAGTAGCGGGTCACGTCCACGCCGGCCTCGTCGTACAGGTCGCGCAGGGTGACGTAGTCGCCGGCCCGCTTGGAGAACTTGACCTCGTGGCCGCCGCGCATCACCAGCACCATCTGGTGCAGCACGTACTCCGGGTAGCCGGCGGGGAGCCCCAGCGCCTGCAGCCCGGCGCGCACCCGCGCCACGGTGCCGTGGTGGTCGGAGCCCTGCACGTTGATCGCGCGCCGGAAGCCCCGCTCCCACTTGGTCATGTGGTAGGCCACGTCGGGGAGGAAGTAGGTGGGGTGGCCGGTCCCCTTGACCATCACCCGGTCCTTGTCGTCCCCGAACTCCGTGGTCCGCAGCCAGACGGCGCCTTCCTTGTCGTAGGCGAGGCCCGTCTCGCGCAGCCGCGCGATGGTGTCCTCCACGCGGCCGGAGTCGTACAGCGACGACTCCAGGAAGTACTCGTCGAAGCGGACGCGGAAGTCGGCCAGGTCGCGGTTCTGCTCCTCGCGCAGGGTCCGCACGGCGTAGCGGCGCATGGCGTCCAGCGCCTCCTCGCCGGCGTCGCCGCGGAAGCGGTCGCCGTGCTCGGCGGCGAGCTGCGCGGCGATCTCACGCACGTAGCCGCCGTGGTAGCCGTCGTCCGGGAACACCACGGACTCGCCCAGGTGCTCCTGGTAGCGCGCCCACACACTGCGGGCGAGCCGCATGATCTGCTCGCCGGCGTCGTTGTAGTAGTACTCGCGGTGCACCTTCCACCCGGCCCACGCCATCAGCTCGGCCACGGCGTCGCCGAGCGCGGCCTGCCTCCCGTGGCCGATGTGCAGCGGCCCGGTGGGGTTTGCGGAAACGAACTCCACGTTGACGGCCCTGCCCGCTCCCGCCTCGCCCCTGCCGAAGTCGTCGCCCCGCGCGACGATCTCCGCCAGGCCGCGGTGCAGGTAGTCCTGCGCCAGGCGGAAGTTGATGAAGCCGGGCCCGGCCACCTCGGTGGCGCTCACCCCTGCGGCGGCCGTGTCGAGCCGCTGCACGATCTCCTCGGCGATCTGCCGGGGCGGCCGGCCGAGCGGCTTCGCCAGCGTCAGGGCGACGTTGCTGGCCCAGTCGCCGTGCTCGGGGTTGCGCGGGCGGTCGAGGCCCACCTGGGCGTCCTCGACGCCCATCCCCGCCAGGACGCGGGCGATCTCGCGGCGCAGCTTCTCGACCGGCATCTAGTCGGCCGCCTTGGACGAGGAGCCGCCGCCCGCCGGCTTGCCGTCGGAGGAGGACGACGGCTTGGACTCGCCGCCGCCGGACGACGACGAGCCGCCGCCCTCGGACGAGGCGGCCTTCTTGTAGCTGTCGCTGCGGTAGTCCGTGATGTAGAAGCCCGACCCCTTGAAGAGCAGGCCGGCCCCGGCGGAGAGCCTGCGCTGGGAGCTGGCGCCGCAGCTCGGGCACTCGGCCACGGGCTCGTCGGACATCCGCTGGAACTTCTCGAACTCGTTTCCGCAGGACGGACAGCGGTATTCGTACGTAGGCATACGATGCGTGTGCTGCGATCCGGATTCAGTGCTGCATTCTGGTGGCAAACCCGCGTAAAATAACCCGGCGCTCCCATCGGGGCAACGCCGGGCGGATCGGGTTTCGAGCTTGTTTCTGGCGATTTTGGAACTGCTGCGGACCGCGGGTTCGGGCGTGCCCCCGGCTGCGCCGGGGTCGGGCTTCGGCTCCGTAGCAGACGAAACGACCGTCTGCGACGGAGTCGAGCCCCGCGCAAACCGCCGCGCGGGTCTCGCCCCTTCGGGCCGAAATCCCTCACGCGGGGATCGCGCTACGCCTTGGAGACGCGGCGCTTCATCCGGTCCAGGCGGCTCTCCACCTCGGCCGGGATCGTCAGGCGGTCCGCGATCGCCGCGATCTCCTCGGCGGCGCGCCAGCGGCGCTCCAGCTCCGCCAGCTCGCCCTCCATCGCGCGGCGCTCCGAGTCCTCGTGGGCGGCCATCTCCATTGCCAGGCGGACCTCCCTGGGCATCAGCCGCAGGTCCCGGTGGCCGCGGCCCGTCCGGCGGGCTTCCCGCTCCGCCTCCTTGAGGTACCGGTCCGGGTCGCCCACCCGCTCGATGCGCTCCACGGCGCCCTGCACCTCGCGCCGGGAACCGCCGAACGCGTTCGCCCCGGCCAGGATCACGGCCGCGGCCTCCAGGGCCGGGCCTCCCGTGAGCTTGTGCTTGCGTCCCATGACCTTGTAGCGCTCTTCCGTCCACACCGTCTCCACCTCCAGCCACCAGCGGGAGCCGCCCCGCGGCTGGGGGTGGAGGAGCGCGGTGCAGATCTTCTCCCCGCGGTCGGAGACCAGCGGCTCGCCCCGGTTGTTCACCAGCGCGCGCTGCGCCGCGTCGCCCGCCTCCGCGGGCGGCGCCTGCCAGGGCAGCACGGCCAGCGCGAGCGCCGCGGGGACGCCCAGGAGCAGCGCCGGCAACGCGAAGAGCGCGGCGCCCGCTGCCGCGGCGATCCCGATCCCGCCCGCGGCGAACCGCGTCGCCTGTTCCCTCCGGGCGCGCGCGGCGAACCGGCTGCCGTAGCGCCACGCGGCGAACTCCGGGCGCAGCGGGCTGCCGATCCTCACCAGCTCCGTCCCCTCCGCCAGCCTCGCCAGCCCCACGTTCTCCGTCGACACGCGGACGCGCGTGTCGCGGAAGCTTCGCTCGCACGCCTCCACCGCCTCCCAGCGGGTTTCCAGCGGCGACAGGTTCCACCGCCCGCAGGCGCGGCACACCGCCCAGAGCCGCCCCCTGGCCGCGTCGAAGGCGAGCCGCCGGCCGACCGGGAACTCTTCGATCGCCTCGTTGGCCCCGAGCTGCGAATTGCAGAAGATGCAGGTGGAGTACATGGCGCAGGGTCGATCGTCGGTGTTCAGGGGCTTACGGATGCTCCGACCGCATCCGCCGGAGCCTGCGCTCCACCTCCGCCGGCACAGCGAGGGAGTCCGCGATGGCGGCGATCTCCTCGGCGGCGCGCCACTGTCGTTCCAGCTCCGCGAGCTCGCCCTCCAGCGCGCGGCGCTCCGTGTCCTCGTGGGCGGCCATCTCCAGCGCGAGGCGCACCTCGCCGGGCATGTTCCAGACGTCCTGGTAGCCCCAGCCCTGCTTCCTCGCGTCGGCCTCCGCGAGCGTGAAGTACCGCTCCGCCTCCCCGGCACGCTCCAGCATGCCCACGGCGGAGCGCACCTCGCCGGTGCTGCCGCCCCACGCGTTGGCGCGCGCGACGAAGACGGACACCGCCTGCCGTGCCGCTCCTCCGTGCAGCCGGTGCCTCCGCACCTCCTGCGGGACGACCTCGTTGGTCGTCTGGTCCCAGCGGGCCGTCTCCGTCTCCAGCCACCATCCCTCCGGGAAGTCGGTTCCGGTGCGGATGCGGGCTCGCCAGAAGGCGCGGCTGCTCCCCGCGAGCACCGGCTCTCCCTCGTTGTCCAGCAGCGACCGCTCCGCCCCGCCCGGCGTTCTCGGCCCGGATCCCCTGGCCACGAAGGCCAGCCCCGCGCCCCAGGCCAGCGCCACGGGCGCGGCGACGAGCACCAGGGGGGCGGACGCCGCCAGCACGCCTCCCACCCCCGCCAGCGCGGCCGCGGCCGCCCCGCCCAGGACCAGCCCCCGCCGCCTCCGACCGAACTGGTCGCCGTAGCGCCACGCCGCGAACTCGGGCCGCAGCGGCGCACCGATCCTCACCAACTCCGTTCCCTCCGCCAGCCGCGCCAGCCCGATGTTCTCCGTGGAGACCCGCACGCGCGTGTCGCGGAAGCTCCTCTCGCACGCCTCCACCGCTTCCCAGCGTGTCTCCAGCGGCGACAGGTTCCACCGCCCGCACGCCCGGCACACCGCCCAGAGCCGCCCCTTCGCGGCGTCGAAGGCGAGGCGCCGCCCCACCGGGAACTCCTCGAGGGCCTGGTTGGAGCCCAGCCGCGCGTGGCAGAAGATGCAGGTGGAGTACATCAGAACCCGAGGAGAGAGCGGGGACGCTCGTGAGGATACGGGTGAGTCAGTCCACGAAGAGCCGCCGCAGCCAGGCTACAAAGTGTCGCGCAGCGGGTGCGTTGGCGTCCAAGTCGCCCTTGGTGATCGCCTGCCCCATTGGAGAGCCCGGCCCCTCCTGCCATGCGAGCCAGGTATGGATGTGCGCCTTCGGTCGCTCCACCTCCCGGAAGCGTCGGTGCTCATCAGGAATTTCGTCCAGCACGGCGTCGGCGTTCGTCCAGAGAACGTCATCCGGTGGAACCAGCGAGGCGGCGAAGGTTTCCAGCACTCCAGGCGCCTCATTGTCGGGCATGATCCAAGCCCCGAAGCGCGGGAGCTTGCCAGCGCCGCCGACGACTACGCCCTCAGGGTCCAATCGCGCCGGCGCATCGGTATATCCGACTCGCAAGAGGGTGTCACGCACAGCGTCCCACCGGGCCCGGGCATCATCATCCGCATCGATCACGACTCCAAACCGTTCCAATGCCGTCGCCCGGAGTTCGACTGGCAAGCCTCGGAAGATCTCGCCTATACCCGCTTTCTGTTTGACTCTGAATACCTGGGGGAACTCGTGCTGGGCACAAAGGCTCTGGACGACCGCACTGTCATCCTTACCCTCGACCCAAAGCAGGTGACGGGGTGCGCGCAATCCCTGCGGTGCGGGCCGCATCAGCGGATTTCGATCTGTTGCTCGGCTGCGATCTCCACCTCCTCTTCGGAGAAGAGTATCGCATCAACTCGCCCCTGAGGCCGGCGCTCCAGACGGTAAAGAATTCCAGTCGCCGGGCTCTGGTTGGCGGCATATTGGAACCCCACCAGCGTATCCCAACTGTGGCTCGTCGCGAAGACCTGCACGTCAAACTGCGTCGCCAGAGAAAAGATGGCCTGCCAGACTTCATCCTGCACCGTGAAGTGCAGCCCGTTGTCGATCTCGTCCACCAGAAGTGCCCCGTTCTTCGCCAAAACCATTGCGACTGCGATTGCGAAAACACGGTTTACTCCGTCGCCCATGCTCTCTATCGGCACGGGCCGCGCGACTCCTGAAAGCTTGAATAGAACAGAGCGGCGGCCGGATTCACCGACAAGCAGGATTCGGTCGAGGTTCGGCACGATCGTCCGTACCGCCTCCTCCACTAGTCCTTCCTGTCCAGAAACAGCTACCCGGTCCCACATCCTCCTGACTTGAAAGGGTTCCAATCCGGAGGCCGGGATCATCAAAGCCGGATCGTGAGCTCCAGGCCGGTAAATCGGAGTCTTTCGAATAAACCAGTCAACAGGGAATTCTGTCGAGACCTGTTCGCTCTCCATTTCTAGAATGGCAGTATCAGGCGCAAGGAATAATGCGCGGGAACTCTGGTCCAGCTCCGCCGTCTCAAATCCCTTTTCCTTGAGCCAAGGCAGACGGATCGTCAACCCTGTCGAAGGCATCGGCTCCGGCCGCAGGCGGATCGGCCCGACCAGCTCCTCTCCGAAGCTCCCAAAGAAGAGTGCCTCCGCGGCATCTGCCGCAGCTTCTAATTCTTCGACGTGTGGCTCTGTCCCCTGACGCGAGAAGCCGGGCTGCCGGAAGCCCGAGTGGTCGCGCAGGATCTCGAACAGCACCAAGCGCAGCGAGCGCTCGTTACGGTAGAGGTAGAGCCTTACGGCTTCGAGGAGTGACGTTTTTCCCGCGTTGTTCTTGCCGACGAGGAGGTTGACTCGCCCCAGCAGCGGAAGTGACAATTCGCGGATCCCTCGAAAGCCCTCCACCTCGAAACTTTGGAGCGGGAGTTCTCCCTTCATCCTTGTTCCGTATCCCTAGTGATTACGCCGGCCGGTACACGCCCCACTCCGCCTGGAGCGCGTCGCTGATCTCGCCCAGCGTGCAGCTGGTCTTCACCGCGTCGATGATGCGCGGCATCAGGTTCTCGGTGCCGCGCGCGGCGGAGCGGATCGCTTCCAGCCGGGCCGCCACCTCCGCGTCGTCGCGGCTCGCGCGGACTTCGGCCAGCTGCGCGCGCTGCGAGCGCTCCAGCGACGAGAAGTCCGGCTGGCCCAGGTCCACCGGCGCCTCCTCCGTCTGGAACTTGTTGACACCGACGACCACCTTGTCGCCCTCCTCCACCGCGATCTGGTGCGCGTACGCCGCGCGGTGGATCTCCTCCTGCATGTAGGCGATCGCCTCCGCCGCGCCGCCCATCTCGTCGATCTTCTCCAGGTACTCGCGCGCCTTCTCCTCCACCGCCGTGGTCAGCGCCTCCACGAAGTACGAGCCGGCCAGCGGGTCCACCGTGTCGCCCGCGCCGGACTCGTAGGCCAGCACCTGCTGCGTGCGGAGCGCCAGCGTGGCCGCCTCGGCGGTGGGGAGCGACAGCGCCTCGTCGTAGCCGTTGGTGTGCAGCGACTGGGTGCCGCCCAGCACCGCCGCGAGCGCCTGCACCGTCACCCGCACCACGTTGTTGAGCGGCTGCTGCGCCTGCAGCGTCACCCCGCCGGTCTGCGTGTGGAAGCGCAGCTTCGCCGACTCGTCCGAGGCGCCGAAGCGCTCCTTCATCACCCGCGCCCACAGCCGGCGCGCCGCGCGGAACTTGGCGACCTCCTCGAACAGGTCGTTGTGCGAGGCGAAGAAGAAGGAGAGGCGCGGCGCGAAGCGGTCCACCTCCAGCCCGGCCTCCAGCGCGCGCTTCACGTACTCCACCGCGTCCGCGAAGGTGAAGGCGATCTCCTGCGCCGCCGTGGACCCTGCCTCGCGGATGTGGTAGCCGGAGATGGAGATGGTGTTCCACCTGGGCACCTCCGCGTTGCAGAACGCGAAGATGTCGGTGATCAGGCGCAGGCTGGGCTCCGGCGGGTAGATGTACGTCCCGCGGGCGATGTACTCCTTGAGGATGTCGTTCTGGATGGTCCCCGACAGCTTGCCGCGCGGGATCCCCCGCTCGTCGGCCACCGCGATGTACAGCGCCAGCAGCGTGCTCGCCGTGGCGTTGATGGTCATCGACGTGGAGACCCGGTCCAGCGGGATTCCGTCCAGCAGCCGGCGCATGTCGCCCAGCGTGTCGATGGCCACGCCCACGCGCCCCACCTCGCCCTGCGCCATGGCGTGGTCGGAGTCGTACCCCATCTGCGTGGGCAGGTCGAACGCGGTGGAGAGCCCGGTCTGCCCGGCTTCCAGCAGCAGCTTGAAGCGCGTGTTGGTCTCCTCCGCCGTGCCGAAGCCCGCGTACTGGCGCATGGTCCAGAAGCGCCCGCGGTACATCGTCGGCTGGATGCCGCGGGTGAAGGGGAACTCGCCCGGATAGCCCAGGTCGCGCCCGTAGTCCAGCGCCGCCGTGTCGTCCGGCGTGTACAGGCGCTCCACCTCCACCCCGCTGGTGGTCTCGAAGCGCTCGCGGCGCTCCGGGTGCTTCGCCAGCGCGGGCGCGACGGCGCGCTCCGTCCACGCCGCCTTGCCGTCGTTCGCCGGCCCCGTGGACCCGGAGTCCTCGCCGATGTTGGCCACCACCTGCGTGTCGCTCATATCTCAAGAAGACAGTGCGAGAGTGCGAAAGTGCGGGAGTGCGAAAGTGCTGCCGCCCCCGTCCGCCGTGCCGCGGGACAAGATAACGCCGACGGACGCACTCGGCATCCGTCGGCGTTTTGCGCGCTTGCGGGCCGGCTCAGCGGACGAGCAGGCCCGCGTCCAGCACGAACGAGGAGCCGGTGACGAAGCGGGCGCGGTCGGACGCGAGGTAGAGAACGGCCTGGGCGACGTCCTCCGGCTCGATCCAGGGCACCGGGAGCAGGTTGCCGGCCGAGGCCTCGGCGATCTCCTGCGGCGTCTTTCCCTCCATCCAGGCCAGGCCGTCGTTCATCGGCGTGTTGACGCCGGTGGGGTGGATGGCGACCACGCGGATGCCGTGCGGCGCCAGCTCCAGCGCCCACGACTTGGTGAGGCCCACCAGCCCGTGCTTGGACGCGGCGTAGTGGCTGAGGCGGTTCATCCCTCGCAGCCCCGCCACCGAGGAGTTGTTGACGATCACCCCGCGCTTCTGCGCGATCATCACGGGGATCACCCGGCGCGCCACCATCCAGGGGCCCTTGAGGTTGATGTCGATCATCGCGTCCCACTCCTCCTCCGTCAGCTCGTGCGCCATTCCGTAGGCGCAGATGCCGGCGTTGTTGAAGAGGACGTCGATGCTCCCCAGCCGCTCCACGGTCTCACCGACCGCCCCCGTGATCGCCGCGTCGTCCCGCACGTCGCCGGCGAACGCAAGGCAGCTGCTCCCCAGCGCTTCGCCCTCGGCCACCAGCGAGTCCATCTCCGCCCCGGTGCCCATCCCGTAGGCCGGGTACGCCAGCGGCCGCGCCACGTCGAAGGCCGCGATCGCGGCGCCCTCCTTGGCGAGCGCCAGCGCGGTCGCCCTGCCCTGCCCGTGCGCCGCGCCGGTGACGAAGGCGACGCGCCCCGAGAGCTCACCCATGCGCGGCGACCTCCTCCGCGGCGGGCGCGGGCGACCGGCGGTACGGCTGCAGGTAGTCGTCCAGCGGCACGCCCAGCGCGTTGTTCACCACGTTGGTCGCCACCATCAGCGCGCCGAACGCCACCAGCGCCACGGTCTGCTCGTCGCTGAAGTGCTCCGTTGCGCGCGCGTACACGTCGTCCGGCACGCGGTGCGGCGTGACGGCCAGCGCCCGTCCGAAGGCCACCACGGCGGCTTCGCGGTCGTCCAGCTCCAGCCGGTCCGGGTCCTCGCCCGAGTCGATCAGGATGCGGCGGAAGAAGGTGGAGCAGATCAGACAGTCCGTCTCCGACGAGACGGCGTGGGCGAACAGCGTGGTGAGGCGCTCGCCCAGGAACGGCTGCACCGCGTCGCGCAGGTCGTACCAGGTCATCAGCGCCCGGAACGCCGGCACCGAGTGCAGCAGCGTGCGCTTCATGTTGGTGATGCGCGCCGTCTTCAGGTGCTCGTCATGGGCGGCGCGCGCCTCCGGCGGGGCGTCCGCGTAGTCGAGCGGGGTGATGCGGGGCATGGGTCTGTCCTGGAGCGGGTCGAGGGACGCCGGCGACGGTGACCGTCCGACGAATGTAGAGCGGGGCCGCACGGGCGAGCAAGCACGCAAAGACGCCGACGGACCGGGCGGTCCGTCGGCGTCCCTGCCTTCCAGGTCGAGCCGTCGTCGACGGGCTAGTTGAGGGTTGGTCATAAATCCTCAGGCTGCCCTGAGGAAGGACTTCAGACCCGCGTTCAACGCGAGGCCGTGCTCGTGTCGGTACAGCAAAGCGATCTGGTAGACGAGCACGGCGCCGAGGGCGAAGCGCGCCGTCGCTGCATGCCCCTTCGTGGGGACCGGGCGATGCACGTCGAAGATGGCCTTGAAGTGCTCGTTGAAGTTCTCGATGGAGACGCTGCGCAGCTTGTGGAAGATGCGGCGCACCTCCACCCCGTCGTCCGTATGCGGATACGATCCGCGTCGTGTGGTCACCAGCAGGCGCTTGGGCTCGCAGACCTCGCGCACGTTCGGGGCGTTGTAGTGCAAGTCTCCCAGGACGAAGTGCGCCTCCGGCGGCAGATCCTCGATCAGTTCGGGGGCGATCAGGTTATCCCCGACGTTAGCAGGTGTCAGTCGCGCCGCAAGCGGAATCCAGACCGCAGCCACCGTGGTGGCCAGGTGGAGCTTCCAGCCGTAGACCCAGCCGTGCCAGCCCGACTTCGTCCACCCGGCCTGCGTGTCGATCGAGGTGTGGGGGACCACGCCGGCTTCGCGGTGCTTGCGATGCCACTCCCCTCCCGAGGCGCGCAACGCGGTGCTGTCCAGAGCAACGGCCCGTCCGCAGTGATCCCACGGGCGCAGCAAATTCACCAGGTGTGTTCCCAGCACAGCAATCTGCGCGGGCAGGCGCTCAGGCAGTCGGTGGAGCCGTCGCTCGAAGGTGCGACGACTGGGAAAGCGCCCTCCTTCGCAGAGCAATCCGCGCAGGCGCGCCATCTCTGGCGTGGGCTCCTGCAGGACCGAGAGCAACTCGTGCACCTTGTGCAGGCGGCGCACAATCATGATCAGCAGGACCTTCAGGAAGAGCTTCTCCGAGTAGACCAGCGGACGACCTCGCCCGCGCACCGGCGGGGGCGGCTCGGGAATGCGGTCCACGAGCCGAACCAGTTGCACCAGAAGCCCATCTTCGGCTATCATGGGAGTGCCTCCGAGAACGGCGTGCTTCGACACCACCCATTCTCGAAGGCAAGCCGCGCTCGGGCCAGTCCCGGCGCGGCTTTCTATTTATGACCAACCCTCGGCTAGTTGAGGCCGTCGATGTCGCGGGCGGCGCGCTCCAGGATCTCGCGCACCCGCTGCACCCACTGCTCGTCGCCCTGGTGGCGCATCCCGGCACGGAAGGTGGCGCGGCCCAGGTTGCCGAAGGCGCGCCCCAGCCCGGACATCGCCGGCCCGAAGAAGAACGAGGCGAACTCGTCCACCCGGCCGAAGATGTCGTCCACCGCCGAGCGGTTCTGCTCCAGGTGCTTCCGCCCCTCGTCCGTGATCTCGTAGACCTTGCGGTTTCCCTCCTCCGTCCGGGCTCGGGCGTAGCCCATGTCTTCCAGCAGCGAGAGCGTCGGGTACACCGTGCCGGGGCTGGGTGAGTACGTGCCGCCCACCCGGTCCTCCAGCTCCTTGATGATCTCGTAGCCGTGGCGCGGCTTCTCCGCCAGCAGGCTGAGGATCACCAGCTTCAGGTCGCCGTGGCCGAACACGCGGCCGCGCCCCGGTCCCCCGCCCGGTCCGCCCGCGAAGCCGAAGCCGCCCATCGCGCCCGGGTCGAAGCCGAAGGCGCCCCAGGGTCCCCGGCGGCCCCGCGGGCCGCAGCCGTACGCACCGAACATCGCTCCCTCCGTTTGGCTCTGGTTCCCTCTCCAGCACCGCTGTCTCTGATATAACTCGCGATATATCGCCAGTCAAGATATATCTTGAGATACAACTTTGGAGATGTGGCTTCGTGCTCCTGGGATGCTACGGGTAGAAACGAACGAGCGCCGGCGGGCCCGAGGGCTCCGTCGGCGCTTGTTTTCGCCGCTGCGCTCAGAGCAAGGGGGCGAGCGTCGGGAAGGCGAGCACGACGGCCACGCAGAAGAAGGTGATCATCATGTGGGCGACCAGCAGCGGGATCGCCCTCCAGTTCCGCATCCACTGGCCCGAGTAGCCCACGAACCTGCACCCGACCAAATAGGCGTTCGGCTCGCACAGGCCCATTGCCGCCTCGATCTTGGTGAGGAACGCGCCGTTCTCGGCGCTCGCGCGTGCGGCGAGCACCAGGTATATCCCCCCAAGCCCGCCGAAGAGCAGGAGGGCGCCGGCCACCGCGATCCTGTGTGCGGCCAGGTTGGGGTGCTGGAGGAAGAACCCCAATGCCAGCAGGATCGCCCCGGACGACGTGAGCGAGCCCTGGTACAGCCGGTCCTCCCAGCGGTGGATGCTGTCGCGCACCGCGTTGTGGACTGCGATCAGCACGTCGATCCGGCTTTCCGTGGCGATGTCGAACGAGGGCACGGGCGGGGTCACCCCCGGCTTGACCCAGTCCCTGTGCTCCCCAGGGGCCACCAGCCAGCGGATCGACCGGAACCTCGTCAGCCACTCGCGGAACCGGGCGCCCCTGCCGTCCTTTCCAGTCGCGCCTCCGAGGTTGCCGCCCAGGTCCCCGAGCCACACCTGCTTTCGCGCTCCGGTCTCCCCGGGCACCGCCTGGGCGGGTGCGGGGGCCTCGAGCCGCGTCACAGGTTCCGGGGGACGGATTCCGTTGCCGCTTTCCATGGGGCACCTCCTGACAGGCGGTTAAGCGCGACCGAGTGCATTGGAATGGATGCGGGGTGCACCGATGCCCGTCAAGAAAATTGTCATTCAGGTGCGACGGGCCGTTCGCACGGCAGCAACGACGGCGCCGGCGGACCCCTGTCGGGATCCGCCGGCGCTCGGGCCTACCTCGCGTGTCGGCCGGCTATTCCAGCACGATCAGCGTGGCGCCCTTGTCCACGGTCTGGCCGGGCTGCACCTCGATGCGGGCGACCACGCCGTCGGCGGGGGCCTTGAGCTCGTTCTCCATCTTCATCGCTTCCACGATCACCACCCCCTGCCCCGCCCTCACCTGCTGGCCCACCTCCACTTCCACGCGCACCACCAGGCCGGGCATCGGCGCGGCGACCGTCTTTTCCGTCTCCGCTTCGGCGCCGCCGGTCATCTCGCGGATGGCGCGGGTGCGCTCGTCCACGGCGTCGGCGACCAGGCGGCTGCCGCCCATGCTGATCTCCCAGCGGCCGCGGCGCTCGCCGGCGTGGGCCGTGAACTGGTGCGAGCGGCCGTCCACCAGCAGGGTGCGGACGGGGGTGCCGGGGAGGGCGGCCAGCTCGGCGTGCACCGGCGTGCCGTCCACCACGGGCGTGGCTCCGGTGAGGTCGACCTCGACCTCGCGGCCGGCGATGGTGACGAAGTAGCGCATCTGGACGATTCAGGTTTCCTGTGAGGACAGCACCACGACGGTCTCCACGTGCGCCGTCTGGGGGAACAGGTCGAACGAGCGGACGCTCTCCAGGCGGAAGCCCCCGCCCAGCCGCTTCAGGTCGCGCGCGAGCGTCGCGGGGTTGCACGACACGTACACGATGCGCCGCGGCGGCGAGGCCGCCAGCGCGTCCGCCACCTCCGCGCCCACCCCGGCGCGCGGCGGGTTCAGGATCACCAGGTCAGCCGGGAGGTGGGCGGGGAGGTGGGCCTCCACCGGGCCCTCCACGAACTCCGTGCCCTCGGGGGCGCTGCGGCGCGCCTCGGCCACCGCCTCCGGGTCCAGCTCGATCCCGACGACCCGTGCACCCGCGCGCGCAAGTCGCCGGGCGTGCAGCCCCACGCCGGAGTAGGCGTCCACCACCCGCAGCCCGGCCGCGTCGCCGATGCGCTCCATGACGTGCGACTCCAGCAGCGCGGCCGCCCCGCGGTTCACCTGCAGGAAGGCGGCGCCGCTCAGCTCCACCGTCTCGTCGCCCCAGGTCTCCGGCAGCCCCGGCGCACCGCCGATCAGCGAGGGCGGCGCCGCGCCCGGCCGGTGCCAGATGGCCACAAGCCCGGGGACCGCGTCCAGCAGCTCCTCCGGGCGGCCCGGCGAGTAGCCGCCCTCCACCAGCAGCGACACCTCGCCGCCGGCGCTGGCCCGCAGCGTCAGCCGCAGCCGGTCGCCGGAGGGGAGGCGGAACGCTTCCAGGCCCCAGCTCGCGCGGATGGCGTCCCACACCCGGGCGATGGGCTCCTCGGGGAGGAGACAGCGGCCGTCCAGGTCCACGATCCGCTCCGGGTCGCCCAGCGCGTGGAAGCCGGCGACCACCCCGCCGCGCCCCGTGCGCCGCAGCGCAAAGGACACGCGGTTGCGGTAGCGGTGCTCCGCGGGCGAGGGGACCACCTCCGGCGGCTCCGTCGCCACCCCGCCGATGCGGGTGAGCGCGTCGGCGACGATGCGCCCCTTGGCGCGGAGCTGGGCCTCGTACGTCATGTGCTCCAGCGTGCACCCGCCGCACTCGGCGTAGAACGGGCATGGCGGCTCCCGCCGCTCGGGCGAGGGCTCAAGCACGCGCAGCAGCCGCCCGCGCGCCCAGCGGTCGCGCCGCTCCGTGAGCGCCACCTCCGCCAGGTCCCCGGGGGCGGTGCGGTGCACGAACACCACCCGCCCATCCGGGAGCCGCCCCACGCCCTCGCCCCCCGCCGCGATGGAGTCGATGCGCACCGTCGCCTGCGGCGGCCTGCGCTCCGGTCCCGGGCGGCGCCCCGCTCCCCCCGGACGTCCCCTGCCCCCTCTGCGATCGGCCACCCGCTATCTCCAGCTCCGGCCGCGCCAGCGGCTCCCGCCCCCCGCGGCGGCGGCGCCCGGCTGGGCGCGCTGCGCGGTCCGGCGGCCGCGGGTCTCCTCCTCCAGCAGCGCGGCGGCAAGCGCGGCCACGCGGATGCGCTCCTCGTCCTGCGCGCCGTCCAGCAGCTCGGCCTCGTGCTTGTCCAGGTACTTGATGTCCAGCCGCCCGGCGCGGAAGTCCGGCTCGTCCATCACCCGCAGGTGGAAGGGGACGCTGGTGTCCACGCCCACCACGCGCAGCTCGCCCAGCGCCCGCTTCATCCGGTCGATGGCCTGCTCGCGGGTGGAGCCGTGCACGATCAGCTTGGCCAGCATGGGGTCGTAGAAGAGCCCCACCTCGTAGCCCGGCGTGATCCCGCCGTCCCAGCGCACGCCGGGCCCCGAGGGGATCTCCAGCATCTGGATCCGCCCGGTGGACGGGAGGAAGCCGTTGCCCGGGTCCTCGGAGGTGATGCGGCACTCGATGGCGTGCCCTGTCCAGCCGATGTCCTCCTGCCGGAAGGGGAGCGCCTCGCCGGCCGCCACGCGGATCTGCCACTGCACCAGGTCGATTCCCGTGACCAGCTCGGTGACCGGGTGCTCCACCTGGATGCGGGTGTTCATCTCCAGGAAGTAGAAGCGCCCGTCCTGGTACAGGAACTCCACCGTCCCCGCGCCCTCGTAGTTCACCGCCTGCGCCGCCGCGACCGCGGTGGCGCCCATGGCGGCGCGCTCTTCCGGGGTGAGCACGGCGCTGGGGGCCTCCTCGATCAGCTTCTGGTGGCGGCGCTGGATGGAGCACTCGCGCTCGCCCAGGTGCAGCGTGTTGCCGTGCCGGTCCGCGAGGAGCTGGATCTCGATGTGGCGCGGGCCCTCCAGGAACTTCTCGATGTACACGGAGCGGTCGCCGAACGCGGACTGCGCCTCGTTCCCCGCCGCTTCGAACGCGCGCTCGATCTCGTCCTCGCCGCGGACCACGCGCATCCCCTTGCCGCCCCCGCCCGCCGCCGCCTTGAGGAGCACCGGGTAGCCCACCTCGGCAGCCACCCGGCGCGCCTCGGCGGCGTCCGAGAGCGCGTCCTCCGTCCCGGGGACCACCGGCACCCCCGCGGCGATCACGCGCTTGCGGGCGGCGGTCTTGTCGCCCATCGCCTCCACCGACTCCGCCGATGGGCCGATGAACACCAGCCCCGCCTCGCGGACCGCGCGGATGAAGTGCGCCCGCTCCGACAGGAAGCCGTATCCGGGGTGGATCGCTTCGGCGCCCGAGCGCTTCGCCACCTCGATCAGCGTCTCCACCTTGAGGTAGCTCTGCGCGCTCGGCGCCGGACCGATCAGGTACGCCTCGTCCGCGGCGAGCACGTGTGGCGCCAGGCGGTCGGCTTCCGAGTACACGGCCACGGCCTGCACGCCCAGCTCGTGGGCGGCGCGGATGACGCGGAGGGCGATCTCGCCCCGGTTGGCTACTAGGATCTTCTTGAACACGGCGTCGCTTCCCTTTCGCTCCCGATCAGTCGGTGTCCGCTCGCTCCGCGAGCGGGTCCAGCAGCTCCAGCCCCGCGATCCAGCGGTAGTCCCGCACGTTGTGCGTCACCAGCCTCAGCCCGAACTCCAGCGCCGTCGCCGCGATGAGCGCGTCGCCCAGCGACATCTTCCTCGCCTGCCGCAGCTGCGTGGCCCGGAGGAGCACGTCGTTGCCGATGGGCAGGACCCGCGCGGCGGCGAAGAACTTCTCGAACGCAGCCCGCTCGCCGGCCGTGAGGCCGTGGTATCCCAGCACCTCCACGTACGACACCGCGGAGACGCTCGGCGCGTGCTCCGCGATCAGCGACCGCAGCGCCCCGTGCTCCGGCAGCAGCGCGTAGATGATGATGTTGCTGTCCAGCAGCACCGCTCAGTCGCGCCCCGGAAGCGGCCGGTCCTCGCGCACCATCCGCTGCCACCGCGACGGGTCGTCGACGCGCCGGTAGACCGGTGCGGCAGCGACCTCCTCCAGCGCCTGCGCCATGCGGGCGCCGTCGCTTCGCTCCGCCCCGAGGGCCGGCGAGTCCTGCACGATGACGTCCACCGGGAGCGGAGGGTCCGCCGCAGGCGCGGCCTCCAGCCATTCCAGCCGGTCGCCGCGCAGGATTGCCCTGTAACTGTGAGACATCTTCGCTCTCCTGTCGGTTAGCCCTCGCGCTCCAGTGCAACCTTGAGACCTTCCAGCGCTTGCTTCCACACGGCCTTCTGCGCCGCGGCGGCCGCCTCCTCGGCGATCCCGCGGTGGTCCACGACCACCTCGCTCTTCGCCTCGCCCTTGGCGGTGAACCGCACGTCGACGGCCGTGCCATCCTCCCAGCGCGCGCGCAGCGACTTGTTCTCGGTCGTCCCGCGGATGGTGAGCTTGCCCTCGCCGAGCCACCCGGCGCGGTCCGCGTCGTCGGTCCAGGCGCGGAAGAGCCGGTCCACCGGCACGCTCACCGTCTTGCTGCCGTATGCGCGGTAGCCCTCCACCGGCCGCCCGGCTTTCGCCGTGCGCTCCGCCGCGGGGACGGCGTGCGCCTCCACCGCCTGCTCCATCAGCCCGAACAGGGCCGGGTTCTCCAGCTCCTCCACGGAGCGGATCTTCACGTGGCGCCCCGCCTTCCCCGAGCCCTCCAGCAGCCCCATCGGGTCGTCCAGGTCGGCGCCCGCGAGGTGGATGTTTACCCGCTCCTTGAGCGGCGCCACCGCGAAGATCATGTCGCCCATCTTCGGACCCGAGCCGAACACGATGTTCTTCCACCCCAGGTGCACCTTTTCCCGCGCGTCCGGGAGCACGCTGCGCACCAGGTGACAGGCTCGCAGCGTCAGCTCCCGCACCTCGGGGGAGTGACTCAGCAGGAGGTCGTCGATCGTCGGCTCGGCCATGTTTCACTCACCGGAACGCGAATGCAGGCGGATCGGCCCTCCCGGAGATCGTCAAAGGTGCTGCGGGCCGAGCAGCCGGCGCACGTGCATGACCGTAACGATCTCCACACCCTGCCGGCCCGCCCTGTAGATGATGCGATACGAGCCATACAGCACTTCCCGGCATTGCTTGGCCCCCGAAAGCGGCACGATCCTGCCGCTGAGCGGAAATCGCTCCAGGCGCTGAACCGCCTCGAACAGGCCGTCCAGCCACCGCTCTGCAGCTCCGGGGCGGTCCTCCGCGATATACGCCGCGGCTTCGTCCGCGTCGCGGAGCGCTCGCGGAGACCAGCGGACCTTCACCTGCCCCTGTACTTCTCGAGCAGCTGGGCCATAGCCTCTTCGTGGGGAATGCCGAGCCCAGCGTCCAGTTCCGCCTCGCCCTCCTGAATTGCCTGGAGAAGCTCGATCGTGTCGAGCATCCGCTCGTACTCCCCCACGTCCATGAGCACAGCGGCACTCTTGCCGTGCTGCGTCAGCACCAGCGGCCGCCGTGTCTCGCGAACGCGCTGCACGAACTTGGCCGCGTTCGCGCGGAACTCCGATACCGGCTGGACGTCCTCGTCGAGATTGGGCCTGCGCATCGAACCCTCCGCGTTGTGCGTTCTTCTGTACAATCGAACGTACAGACGGTCGGGTTTAGTGGCAAGCTGCTTTCGCCTCGACTATAACGGGATGTTCGCGTGCTTCTTGGGCGGGTTGGAGTCCCGCTTGTTGCGGAGCATGTCCAGCGCGCTGATGACGCGCGCGCGGGTCTCGCGCGGGTCGATCACGTCGTCCACGTAGCCGCGCGCGGCGGCGGCGTACGGGTTGGCGAAGCGGTCGGCGTACTCCTGCTGGCGTGCGGCGGCCGCGGCGGCGGGGTCCTCGGCGCCGGAGATCTCGCGGCGGTACAGGATCTCCACGGCGCCCTTGGCGCCCATCACCGCGATCTCGGCGGAGGGCCAGGCGTAGTTGACGTCGCCGCGGATGTGCTTGGACGACATGACGTCGTACGCCCCGCCGTACGCCTTGCGGGTGATGATGGTCACCTTGGGGACGGTGGCCTCGCAGTAGGCGAAGAGCAGCTTGGCGCCGTGGCGGATGATGCCGCCGTGCTCCTGCGTCACCCCGGGGAGGAAGCCGGGAACGTCCTCGAAGGTCAGCAGCGGGACGTTGAAGCAGTCGCAGAACCGGACGAAGCGCGCCGCCTTGACCGACGCGTCGATGTCCAGCACCCCGGCAAGCACCGCCGGCTGGTTGGCCACGATCCCCACCGAGTGGCCGCCCACGTGGGCGAAGCCGCAGAGGATGTTGCCGGCGTAGTCGGCGTGCACCTCGTAGAAGTCGCCGTCGTCCACCACGCGCCGGATGACGTCGCGCATGTCGTACGGCTTGTTGGGGTTGTCGGGAACGATGTCCAGCAGCTCCTCGTCGGCCCGGTCGAAGGGGTCGTCCGTGGGGCGGAAGGGCGGGTCCTCGGCGTTGTTCTGGGGGACGTACTCGAACAACTTGCGGATGCCGTGCAGGCACTCCACCTCGGTCTTCACCGCGAAGTGGGCGACGCCCGACTTGGCCGCGTGGGTGGCGGCGCCCCCCAGCTCCTCCATGCTGACGTCCTCGTGCGTCACCGTCTTCACCACGTTGGGCCCGGTGACGAACATGTAGCTGGAGCCCTGCACCATGTAGATGAAGTCGGTGATCGCCGGGCTGTACACCGCGCCGCCCGCGCACGGCCCCAGGATCGCCGAGATCTGCGGCACCACGCCGGAGGCCAGCGTGTTGCGCAGGAAGATGTCCGCGTAGCCGCCCAGCGAGACCACGCCCTCCTGGATGCGCGCGCCGCCGGAGTCGTTCAGACCGACCACGGGCGCGCCATTCTTGAGCGCCAGGTCCATGATCTTGACGATCTTCTCGGCGTGCGCCTCGGAGAGCGAGCCGCCGAAGACGGTGAAGTCCTGGGAGAACACGTAGACCAGGCGGCCGTGGATGGCGCCGTAGCCGGTGACCACGCCGTCGCCCAGGTACTTTTCCCGGTCCAGGCCGAAGTCGGTGGCGCGGTGCACCACGAAGCGGTCCAGCTCCACGAACGAGCCCTCGTCCAGGAGCACGTCCAGCCGCTCGCGCGCGGTCAGCTTGCCGCGCTCGTGCTGCTGCTTGATGCGCTTCTCGCCGCCGCCCAGCTCCGCTTCGCGGCGGAGCGCCTCCAGCTTCTCCAGCTTCTCCCGCATCGACATCGCGCGTCGCCCGTTCTCGCGTGGTGGATTCGTCACCCGAACACAGAAGGGCGGCAATCTAGCACGGGTGTCGAATTCCCGCACCCTGGCAGGCAGATGCGACAGGGGCCCCCGCCGCAGCAGGGGCCCGTCTCTCAGCGCGCTTGCCGGTGAAGGGTCATCGGCCCGGCTGTTTTTCCCGTAGCTCCGCGGCGATGAGGACCGGGTATCCGTCTCGCCGGCTCTCGAAGAAGTAGACGCTTCCTGCCCGCGCCAGCCGCGTGAACACGACCGGAGCGAGAAAGGAATGCAGGTATTCCCCACGGTCGAGAGAATACAGGTCGATCAACTCACCTTGGTCCTTTGTTTTGCCCCAGAACCCGACCGCCAGGGTCCCTTCATCAGCCCCGGCACCCACGGCAGCCTCCGTCCGGTCCAGAATGCGCGTCGACGGTGGTGCGCCCTTCTCTCCGGGCGTAAGCTCGACGGGTGGCAGGTCGAACGACTCGACATACGGCATGGCTGGTTGGAACCCGGCGCCGTCGTACACCGTGAATCCTCGACCGAGCGCGAGCATGTAGATGCACTTGCCGTCGCGTGTACGAACGAAGAAGCCCTGCTGGACGATTCCCGGACTGTTCTTCAGGTCCGGCCAGGGCAGATGGGACTGGGCCAAGACCTTGCCGTCCGCCGAGAGGCGGATGATCGGTGGGGTTAGAGATCCCAGGGTGGAAACGAGCACCTGGCCGTCGGCAAGCGAACAGGTAGAGACGGCGTACGGGACTGCGTCGAGAGGAATCTGGCTGGAGACCTTCCCCTCCGGATTCAAGAGGGAGATCCGGTTGTTGTTTGGATCTGCCACCATGAGATCTCCCGTCGCTCCGAACGCAACGTCCTCCGCTTTCCTGAACTCCTGGGGCCCACTTCCCCTTCGCCCCGCTTTCCAGGCCAACGAGCCGTCGGCTGCCCGGAGTGCAAGAAGATGGTCTGTAGCCATGTCGTACACGTAGACATGGCGACCATCGGTGCTCAGCTCCGACGGCATCAAAAAGACGGAATCGCTTTCGGTGCCCCCTCGCTCCCACAGGACCCGCCACTCGACTTCCCTGAACCGCCGTGGGCGAGAACTCGCCGAGAACCGCTGTCCGTCGGCAGACTCACCGGGACCACGAGACACGTCCACCCCGCATGCCGCCGTGGTCGCCGCGCAGGCGGCCACGGCAACGACGACGAAGAGGGAGGAGATCGCCGTGCGGCGCTTGCGAATGGAACCCTTGTTCATTGCGGCGCGGTCGTATGCGAGTTGAGTAGTGCGAGGAACTGGCGCATTTCGGCAGGCGTCTTGGGAGTCACGGTGACGGTTCGCAATTGCCCCACTCCGTCGACAATGACCAATAGCGGACCCGGCTCCTTGCTCACGGCGGCTATGGATCGGCGCAAGTCACGATTTGCTCCGACCAGCCTCATCCTCACCCCGGCGTGCCTCAGCTTCGAACGGAGACCCGCATCCCCGGGTTCAGCATCGAGCACGATCCCCGTCAGGCGGAACGAGGACCTGTAACGGGGGCGCTCGAATACGTGTGCAAACGACAGGTTTCCGTCGCAGTCGGCGCTACGGAAGACGACGAACGCTTGGTATGGGGCATCCTGCGAGCTGGACACGGGCAGGCTGCTCGCCAGCTGAGGTCCAGGCGCCCAGACCAGAACTCCCGTGCAGAGCACTACGAGGAGCGATGCGCCGAGTACGAAACCGGTCTGCCGTCGCGCGTCAGCCATCGGCTCTCCAGTTCTGCGATTGTTCACTCTTGATCGAAGCATGGTGGTCGCGTGCCCCACGCTCCAGGGCAAAGTGCCCTGTGGCCACTCAGCTCAGTTGACGCAATCGCCGGAAGGGTCCGTCTGGAGATCTTCGCCCGTGTTGGTGCCCGGGACCGTGCACTGCTTGATCGTCTTCGGGTGATAGACCGGGCGGATCCCCCACTGCAGGCATCCGGTCAGGCCGCCAGGCACCTTGCAGTAGGTCTGGTCGCCACAGTGCCCCCCGTCATACTGGCCGCACCAGCTGGACTGTGCGAAGGCACTGGAGAGATCGACGCCGCCATGATACAACGTCGTGGCGGAAAACAGTGCGAGTGAAGCCAGAAAGGGTGCGATCTTCATTTTGCTCATGATCATTCGTTCAGCGGGATGTGAATAGAAGGTCTGGAGTGGGACACGCGGGGGCTCAATCGTAATCGTAGCGCTTATAAGCCGTCAAGTACTGCAAGTTCGATTTTCCCGATCACGCTGTGGTGCCGCCGCCGTCGGCGCGTGGCACCGGTCCCGGCGTGAAGCTCGCCAGGGGCCAGACATACCCCCGCAACCCTCACGTGAAGTGGATCTTGTCATCCAGCACGCTCGCACCCTGTCCTTCCAAGTGGACGCAAGAGAAAGTGCAATAAGGGTTTGCATGAATTGCCACATACCGAAAATGCGCATGGGAACAGGCGTTTTCGATGGTCGGCGAACAGGGCGGTGTCCCGTGCCGAAAGGAACGGGTCCTGCTTTATGCCGGGCGTCGAGCGTACGGCCGGAGTTGCGCGAAAGCCTGATGGAGCGCCCCGGACACCGTGCGAGTGAACCCCACCCGCCTGCTGTAATCTCATGTCGATGCTGGACTTTGAAAGCCAGGAAGAGCGGTTCCGCCGGCTCCAGGCGGAGATGCAGGAGCTGCGGGAGCGCATCCTGGAGCAGGTGGAGATGGCCCGCCGGCACTTCATGCAGATCGAAAGGGACCGGGCGAATCGCCGGAGGCTGCGGCGCTGGGTCGGCGGCACGCCGCACCGTCCCACGCTGAAGTAGCCGCGCGGCCGGCGGGCGCACACCGCGGCTCAAATCCACAGCAGACAAAAAGAAGAAGGGCCCGGAGCCGTGCGGCTCCGGGCCCTCCTTTCATCCAGGCAGGCGGGAGGCTCAGGCTTCCTCGCCGCCCTCCTCCGGGTCGGTGTCGCCCGCGGCCACGCCGGCATCGGCATCGGCGTCGCCGGCGACCGGGAGCGTCGGGGCCTCGCCCTCCTCGAACTTGGGCACGCGGCTCACCGCCAGCACGATGCGGCGGTTGGAGAGGTCGATCTCGGTGATGTACATCTCGAGGTCGTCGCCCTCCTTGAACACGTCGGCCGGGTTCTGCAGGCCGGTGACGCCCAGCTGCGACACGGGGACGAAACCCTCCATGTCCTGCCCCAGGTCGACCGCCACGCCCTTGTCCTGCAGGCGGGTGATCTTGCCGTTGATCTCCTGGCCCACCGCGTAGCCCTGCGCCAGGTCGTCCCACGGGTCGTCCTGGGTCTGCTTCAGGCCCAGCGAGATCCGCTTGTTCTCGGCGTCCACCGCCAGGATCACCACCTCGACCTCGTCACCCTTGCGGACGACCTCGGACGGGTGCTGGATCCGCTTGGTCCAGCTCATGTCGGAGATGTGCACCAGGCCGTCGATGCCCGGCTCGATCTCCACGAAGGCGCCGAAGGAGGTCAGGTTGCGGACCTTGCCCGTGAGGCGGGTGCCCACCGGGTACTTGAGCGGCAGGGCGTGCCACGGGTCCTCCTCGATCTGCTTCATGCCGAGCGAGATCTTCTCGCCCTCCGGATCCACCTTCAGGATCACGGCTTCGATCTCGTCGCCCAGCGTGACGATCTTGGAGGGGTGCCGGACGTTGCGGGTCCAGCTCATCTCGGAGATGTGCACCAGGCCCTCGACGCCCTTCTCCAGCTCCACGAAGGCGCCGTAGTTGGTGATGGAGACCACGCGGCCACGGACGCGGGCGCCCACCGGGTACTTCTTCTCGACGTCCTTCCAGGGGTACTCCTGGAGCTGCTTGAGGCCCAGCGACAGGCGCTCGCGCTCCCAGTCGATGTCCAGCACCTTGACGTCCAGCTCGGCGCCGATGCTCACCACCTCGCTGGGATGGCCGACGCGGCCCCAGCTCATGTCGGTGATGTGCAGCAGGCCGTCCATGCCGCCCAGGTCGATGAACGCACCGAAGTCGGTGATGTTCTTGACGACGCCGTGGCGCACCTGGCCCACCTCGAGCTCCTTCTTGAGCTTGTCGCGCTTGATCTCGCGGTCGGCCTCGAGGAGCACGCGGCGCGACACCACGATGTTGCGGCGGCGCTTGTTGAGCTTGATGATCTTGAAGTCGTACGTCTCGCCGATCAGGTCCTCGATGTTCGGGACCCGGCGCAGCGCGATCTGCGAGCCCGGCAGGAACGCGTCCACGCCCATGAGGTCGACGGTGACGCCGCCCTTGATCTTGCGGGTGAGCATGCCCGCGACCGGGGCTTCGTTCTCGTAGGCTTCCTTGATCTTCTCCCAGACGCGGAGGAAGTCGGCCTTCTTCTTGGACAGGACGACGACGCCGTCCTCGTCCTCCAGGTTCTCCAGGAAGACCTCGACCTCGTCGCCGATCTGGAGCCCCTCGGGGTCCTTGAACTCGTCCCGGGCGACCGAGCCCTCGCTCTTGAAGCCCAGGTCGAGGATGACGGCCTTCTCGGTGACGCGGAGCACCTTGGCCTTGACGATCTCACCCTCCTCGATGTTCGAGAGGGTGTCCTCGTACATGGCGAGCAGCTCCTCGTACTCCTCGGAGGTGTACTCGTCTTCGTCGAAGAGGTCGGCCCGGATGTTCACGGCGCGCGCGCGCTCTGCCAGCTGGCGGGTCGTCAGCTCGCTTCCCATGCCCTTCTCGGCCACGGCGGTGCCGCCGCCGGAGAAGTCGTCGGATTCGTTGCCGAGCTGGTCCGCGGGGGTGTTCTCAAACATTAAAAGGGATGCTCCTCACGTCCTGAAGGGCCGTCGGGCCAGGCGGCGCGGCGCGCAACAGAAGGCTGGGGTGAAAAAGGTGAGCCGGGACGTTCCCGGCGAAGCAAGAAAAGTTAGCAACCGCGCCGGTGGGGGTCAACCCCCGCCCCGCTCCCGGGCCAGCCTGACGATGGCCTCCACCTGCTCGCCGAAGTCCAGGGCGGTGGTGTCCAGCTGCACCGCGTCGGCAGCCTTGAGCAGCGGGGCCACGGCGCGGCCGGAGTCGATCGCGTCGCGCCCCTCCAGCCGCCCGGCCTCGGCGCGCACGGCATCGTCCGACAGGTCCTCGGCGCCCTGCTCGCGCAGGCGGCGGCGGGCGCGCTCCTCGGGGGCGCACACCAGGAACACCTTGAGCTCGGCGTCCGGGAACACCACGGTGCCGATGTCGCGTCCGTCGGCCACCAGGGCGCCGCGCGCGCCGGCGTCGCGCAGCGCCCCCATCAGCCACTCGCGCACGGCGGGGACGGCGGCCATGTGCGAAACGTGGGCGTTGACCTCGGGCGCGCGGATCGCCTGGCTCACGTCCTCGCCGCCCAGGGTCATGCGGAAGCCGGGGTCGGCGGGGACGCCCTCCACCCCCAGGGCGTCCAGCTCCTCGGCGGAGAGCGCGGGCCAGCGCTCCACCGGGATCCCGGCGCGCAGGGCGGCCAGGGTGATGGCGCGGTAGAAGGCGCCGGAGTCCAGGTGCCGGTAGCCCAGCGCGGCGGCCGCCGCCTTGGCGGTGGAGCTCTTGCCGGAGCCGGCGGGCCCGTCGATGGCGATGACGATCCCGTCCGGGTGGCGGCGGGCCGGGGCGGGTCCGCTCCCGCCCTGCGGCCGCCCGCCGCCGCCGCCGGCGGCGGCGCCGAGCAGGCTCCAGAAGCCGGGGAAGCTGACGTCGGCGCAGCCGGGGTCGTCCACCTGCACGTCGCTGTCGGGGAGCGCGGCGAGCACCCCGAAGGCCATGGCGATGCGGTGGTCCCCGGCGGTGCGCACCCGGCCCCGCAGGGGGCGGTCGCTCCCGCGGACGGCGAGCCCGTCGGGCAGCTCCTCGGCCTCCACGCCCAGGGCGCGCAGGTTCTCCACCAGCACCGCGATGCGGTCGCTCTCCTTGACGCGCAGCTCGGAGGCGCCGGTGATGCGCGTCTCCCCCTCGGCGCGGGCGGCCAGCACGGCGAGCACCGGCACCTCGTCGATCAGCCAGGGGATCTCGGCGCCGCCCACCTCGGTGGCGAGCAGGCGCGCGGGGCGCACCAGCAGGTCGGCCACGGGCTCGCCGCCCTCCTCGCGGGCGCCGTGCATCTCCACGAAGCCGCCCATGCGCGCCAGCACCCGGAAGATCCCGGTGCGGGTGGGGTTCACGCCCACCCCCCGGACGAGCAGCTCGCCCTCGCCGGCGAGGAGCGCGAGGGCGGCGAAGAAGGCGGCGGAGGAGGGGTCGCCGGGGACGCGCAGGTCCAGCGGCGGGAGCGGGCCGCCGTGCGCCGGGAGCTCGACGCGCCAGCCCCCGTCCACCTCCTCGACGGCGACGGGGACGCCGAGGCCGCGCAGCATCCGCTCGGTGTGGTCGCGCGACAGGAGGGGCTCGTGCACCACGGCTCCCACCCCGGCGGAGAGCCCGGCCAGGAGCACGGCGCTCTTGACCTGGGCGCTGGCCTGCGGCGAGAAGTGCTCCGCCGGGGCCAGCCCGCCGCCGCAGACGCGGATGGGGAGCCGCCCCTCGGCCTCGCCCTCCTCGTGGAAGGCGGCGCCCATGCGGGAGAGCGGCTCGGTGATGCGGCGCATGGGGCGGCGCCGCAGGGAAGCGTCGCCGGTGAGGGTGGAGCAGAAGGGGCGCCCGGCCAGGAGCCCCATCATCAGCCGCGCGGTGGTGCCGCTGTTGCCGCAGTCCAGCACGCCGGCCGGGGCGCGCCAGGCGTCCAGTCCCCCGCCCCGCACCCGCACCTCGCCGCCGTCGGCCGGGAGGTGGGGGACGTCGCAGCCCAGGGCGCGGAGCACGGCGGCGGTGCTGCGGCAGTCCTCGCCCGGGAGCAGCCCCCGCAGGCGGCTCTCGCCGCGGGCCGCGGCCGCGAGCATCAGGGCGCGGTGGGTGACGGACTTGTCCCCGGGGACGGCGATTTCGCCGGAAACGCGGAGCTTCATGGGCATGGCCGGAACGGGTCGCGGTTCGCTGCGGGCCGGCAAAGGTATGCGCGCGCGCGGACCCCTGGCAACCCGCCGCGGCCGCCGCTCGCGCCGGGTACGCGGATTGCGCGCCCGCCGGCACCGGCCGTACCGCCGCCACCCTCGCCAGGGAGCACGCCATGCCCACCCCGCCCCGCCGCTCCGCCCCCGTGCAGGTGCCTGTCCGCAAACGCCTTGGCGCCGTCGCCGTCGCGCTGGCCGCGGCCCTCGCCGCGGCCGTCCCAGCCTTCGCGCAGGGGGCCCGGGAATCGTCGCCCGTCCCCCTGAGCGGACAGGTGACCGACCGCGGGACGGGACAGCCGCTCGCCGGCGCCTACGTGGAGCTGGCCGGCACCCGGCTGGAGGCGCTCACCGACGACAACGGCCGCTTCTCCTTCAAGCGGGTGCGCCCGGGCGAGCACACGCTCTCCGTGAGCCTGCTGGGGTACGCGGACCAGGAGCGGACGGTGCAGGTGGCCCAGGGGCAGGCGGACGTCGCGGTGGCGCTGGAGCCGGACGCGGTGGTGCTGGAGGGGCTCACGGTGAACCTCAACGTGCTGGAGCAGCGGCGGAACCGGGTAGCCGTCTCGTCGCGGGCGTTCGACCGGGAGCAGATCCGGCGCAGCGCGGCGATCAACATGGAGTCGTTCGTGCGCGGCCCCGGCGGGGTGCCGGCCGTGAGCTGCCGGAGGGCGTTCGCGGACGCGTGCGTGTACTCGCGCGGCAGGTACGAGCCGGTGGCCGTGTACCTGGACGAGATGCCGATCCACTCGCTGGAGCACCTGGCCTCGCTGCAGCCGTCGGAGGTGGAGCGGGTGGAGGTGTACCAGCACGGCCGTCAGATCCGGGTGTACACGTCGTGGTTCATGGACAAGCTGGCGCGGGGGAAGACCTGGGTGAACCCGGCGTTCATGAACTGACCGGAACGGCTTTGAACGGCGGCTTTGGGCGTGCCCCCGGCTGGCGCCGGTGTCGGGCTGCGGCTCCGTAGAGCAGCAGACAACGCTGCTCAACGGAGTCGAGCCCCGGCAAACTGCCGCCGGGTCTCGCCCCTTCGGGCCGACATCCCTCACGCAGCTGCTGCAAAACAACGCGGGGCCGCGCCTTCGGGCGCGGCCCCGCTGTGATTGCGGCGGCGTGGGGTCAGGCGGGCGCCGCGGCGGCGCTCCACTCGATGGGGGCGCCGGTGAGCCAGAGGCGGCCCAGCGTCCCCAGCAGGAAGGCCTCGTCGGACTGGCGGTCGTAGCGGTAGCGGACGGAGGGGAGGATCACCTGCCGCGCCAGGCCGGACTGGCGGGCGAAGCCGCCGAGCGTCTGGCCGGGGCCCACCTCCAGCAGCACCGTGTCCGGGTCGTGCGCCAGCTCCAGCACGCCGTCCGCGAAGCGCACCGGCCGGCAGAGGTGCCGCACCCAGTACTCCGGGTCGACCGCCTCCTCGGGGCGGAGCCAGGTGCCGGTGACGTTGGAGACCACCGGGATGCGAGGCGCCGAGGTGCTCACGGCGGCCAGGCGCTCGCGGAAATGCGGGACGATGGCCTCCATCATCCGCGAGTGGAAGGCGTGCGTGGTGGGGAGCCGCCGCGCCGCGTGCCCCTCCGCGACCAGGCGCGCCTCCAGCGCGGCGACGGCCTCCACGGGCCCGGATGCGACGCAGGTGGTGGGGGAGTTCACCGCGCCCACGGACAGCTCGCCCCCCAGGTACGGCCGCGCCTCCGCCTCCGAGAACGGCAGGCCGAGCATGGCTCCGGCCGGCAGCCCGGAGATCAGGCGGGCGCGCTCGGCGACCAGCGCCAGCGCGTCCTCCAGCGTCCACACGCCCGCGACCGTGGCGGCGACGTACTCGCCCAGCGAGTGGCCGATCACGGCGCGCGGCCGCAGCCCCCACTCGGTCACCAGCCGGAACAGGGCCCACTCCAGCGCGAACACGACCGGCTGCGCCAGCTCGGTGCGGTTCAGCCGGTCCGCCGCGGGGTCGGGCGCGGCGGCGGCCGCGTCGCGCCCCAGCATCTTTCGCAGGTCGAAGCCGCCGCCTGCGGGAGCCGGCGCCGCGGGCGCCGCGGCCTCCGGCGGGTACAGCACCTCGCGCAGGTCCACGCCCAGCAGCGGCTGGAGCACGGCGGCGCAGCGGTCGATCTCCTCGCGGAACACGGGCTCGGCACGGTACAGGCCGCGGCCCATCCCCACGTACTGCTCGCCCAGCCCGGGGAACAGGAACGCCACGGGCCGCCCGTCCGGCACCCCGCGCGCGGTGAGCACCCGCCGCGGATCCCGCGCGCGCAGCGCGGCCACGGCGTCGTCGCGGTCGCGCGCCACCAGCACGCGGCGGAAGGGCCCGGCGGGCGCGGCGCGAAGCGCCTGCGCGGGCGCCGCGAGCAAGGCGTCGGCGCTCGCTTCCAGCTCGGCGGCGAGGCGCGCGGTGGCTTCGTCCAGGGCGGCCTCGGTCTCGGCCGAGACGGCGAGCAGCTCCCAGCCCTCGCGCGCGCCTGTGTTGTCGGTCATCGGCTCCAGGTCGGCATCGGTGTTGGAGGGGACCCGCTCCGGCGGGCTCCGGTGTTGGTGGTCGGCCGGGGGAGTCTGCTCCGGCAGTGCGAAACTCGCCGGCGCTCCGCCTGCGTCGGCCGGATCACGCTGGCTTCGAACAAACGCACCGCCTGCGCAGCCTCCCCCGACCTCCCTGCGCAGATCGCAGGAACGGCAACAGCCCGGCAGTTGCCGTGCTCCCCCTCTCCCGCTTGCGGGGGAGGGGGCCGGGGGGAGGGGGCCTGCCACGGCGCGCCGATCTCGCCTCCCGGGAAGCCCTCCCCCGGCACGGGGGAGGGTGGCGAGCCTAAGCGAGCCGGGTGGGGGCCAGCGGACGCCAGCGCGAGCCCCGCGTGAGGGATGCGAGCGCGAAGCGGCGAGACCCGCCGGCAGTTTGGCGGGGCTCGCCTCCGTTACGCAGCGTTGTTTGCTGCGTTACGGAGCCGCAGCCCGACCCCGGCGCAGCCGGGGGCACGCCCGAACCCGCCGTCCAAAGCCGTTCAGGCCGACGGCGACAGCTCCGCGTCCGGAGCCACAGGAGCCGGACCGGACCCCGCGGCACGCTTCGGCTGCACCTCGTCGTCTAGCTCGTCCTCGGCGAAGCGCAGACGAGGCAGCCGCGACGCGACCGCCGTGGCGATCAGCACGAACACCCCCAGCCCCACGTACAGCAGCCCGATCCCCCGCCCCGGCCCCACCCCCAGGTACGGCCCGAAGGTCCCGGCCAGCGCCCCGCCCGGCGCCATGAGCGGCTCCAGCAGGTAGTCGGTGGCCGGGCCCGCCGCCACCAGGGCGAAGGGGATGGACGACTCGGCGACCATGGTGATGGTGGCGAACACGCGGCCGTGCATCCGCAGCGGCGTCTTGACCTGCCACAGGGCGTTGAAGCACCCCGTCATGATGGGCCCGCCGAACGCGATGCCGAACACGCCCGCGGCGATGGTCACCGGGTCGGAGCGCACCCCGGCCACGATGACGCTGACGCCGAGGACCAGGCCGGCGGCGACGATGCCGTGGAAGCGGCGCCGGGGGCCGCCCCAGGTGCTCATCACGAAGCCGCCCGCCAGCGCCCCCAGCCCCGCCATGGACATCACCGTGCCCAGCACCACCTCGTCGGCGATGCGCAGCACCAGCGGGGTGAGCAGGATCATGCTGATCACCGGCGCGATGCCGATGGTGGAGAAGTACAGCAGCAGCCCGAAGATCCCCGGCCGCTCGCGGACGTAGCGCCACCCGGTGGCGGAGTCGGCGAGGAGCGAGGGGCGCGGGCCGGCTGCCGCGGCGCGATGCGGCTGCGGGACGCGCACGGCCAGGAAGACGGCCAGCACCGCCACGAAGCTCACCAGGTCCAGGAGCAGGACGCCGGTGGCGTGGATGCGGGCCAGCAGGATGCCGGCCAGGATGGGCGAGACGATCCTCACCCCCGCGAACCCGAACTGCATCAGCCCGTTGACGCGCCCGAACTGGTCGGGGCGGATCAGCGAGGTGGAGATGGCCATGCTGGCCGGCCGCATCAGCGCGCCGACCACCGCGGAGACCAGCGCGGTCACGTACAGGTGCCACACCTCCAGCCGGTCCGCGGCCATCAGCGCGGCCGTGGCGCCGGTGACCACCATGGAGGCCACCGTGCACCACACCATCAGCAGCCGCCGGTCCCAGCGGTCCGCCAGCGCCCCGGCGACCGGGGACAGGAGGATGGACGGGACGATGCCGGCCACGGCGATCAGCGAGTACAGCGTGGCGGAGCCGGTCTGCTGGAACGCCCACACGCCGACCACGAAGGCGGTGAGCGCGCTCCCCAGCGACGAGACGGTGCCGCCGAACCAGATCAGGAGGAAGGTGCGGAAGCCCCCGCCGGCGGCCGGCTCGGCCGCGCGCTCGGCGCTCATCGGGCGGCCGCGGCGCCGGCGAGCGGATCGGCCTCCGCGGCGGTCCACCCCGCGGGCGGGGCCGGGAGGAAGCCGATCCCCACGAAGTGCTCGAAGTAGCGGTGCAGCAGGCGGTCGTCCACCGGCGGGCAGGCGACGCCGGTGCCCTCCAGCCCGGCAAGCACGGCGGCGCAGTCGAAGCGCGGCGCGGGCATCTCCAGGACGACGTTCTCGTCCACGGCGGGATCCTCCGGCGGGAGCTGGGGGAAGTTGCCGAGGAAGGGGCGCAGCGGGTGGTCCTCGTCCGCGGCGGCCTCGGCGAGCATGCGCTCGTGCCAGCGGCGCAGCGTCACCGGGTCCAGCCGGTAGCCGAAGCGCCGGGCCGACTCCCACAGGTCGCTCCAGCGGACGATGTCCCGGTGGGTGAGGTTGAAGGTCCTCCCCGCCGACTCCGGGCGCCGCGACAGCTCCACGATGGCGGCGGCGACGTAGTCGATGGGGGCCACGTCGGTGCCGCCGTCCAGCATGGCGACCTGCTCCATCTGCACGTTGGCCCGGGTGAAGCGCCAGATGAAGTCGTGCGTGGAGCAGATGCCGCTGCGCGAGTCGCCGGTGATGATCCCCGGGCGGTAGATGGACACGGGGAGGCCGCGCCCGCCGGCGAGCCGGACCACGTGCTCGGCTACCCACTTGCTCTGCGCGTAGCCGGGGAGGCGGCGCCACTCGTCCACCGGGTCGGCCTCGTAGTGGACGTCCACCACGGGCTCGCCCGGCGCGGGGGGCGAGTACACGGCGATGCTGGACAGGAAGTGCACCGGCTTCGCGGCGCCGGTGCAGGCCAGCCTCAGCACCTCCTGCGTGCCGCCCACGTTGGCGGCGCGGAGCGCGGCGTACGGGAAGGTGTGGTTGACCTGGGCGCCGTTGTGGTAGACGGCGTCCACCGCGTCCGCCAGCGCGGCGAAGGCGTCCGGCTGCAGCCCCAGCCGCGGCTGCGCCAGGTCGCCGGGGACGATCTCGATGCGGGCGCGGTACGCCTCGCGCCACAGCCCGTACGAGTCCAGCTTGCGGCGGACGCGCTCCACCCCGGCGGCGGGGTCGTCGGCGCGCACCAGGCAGTGGACGCGCGCGGCGGTGCGCTCCAGGAGCTCGTGCAGCAGGTACGCGCCCAGGAAGCCGGTGGCGCCGGTGAGGAGCACGGCGCGGGGCTCGCCCGCGCGGGCCGGGCCCCGGGGCCGGATCTCCGGGTCGAGGGCCACCTCGGCCCACAGGTCGGGCTCGGCCGCGGCGGGCGCGGCCGGGCCGTCGGCGGGCGCGCCGTCGCCCAGGAGCGCGGCCAGGTCGGCGATGGTGGGCGCGTCGTAGAGCGCGTCCAGCGGCACCTCGGCCCGCAGTCGCTCGCGCAGCGCGAAGACCAGCCGCGGCGCCATCAGCGAGGTGCCGCCCAGCTCGTAGAACGAGTCGTAGACGCCCACCTCGCGCACGCCGAACAGGTCGCGCCACGCCCCGGCGATCCGCTCCTCCAGCTCCGTGCGCGGGGCGACAAAATCCACCTGGAGCTGCGGGCGGTCGTGCACTTCCTCCGCCGCGGGCGGCGGGGCCGCGGCGCGCACCTGCGGAGCCGGCCGCGCCGGGGCCGTCCCCGGCTTCGCGCCCAGCCAGTAGAATTGCCGCTCGAAGGGATAGGTGGGAAGCTCGACGCGGCGGCGGCCCCACCCCTCGTGGTACGCGGCCCAGTCCACGCGGACGCCCGCGGCCCACAGGAAGGCGAGCGCGCCCGCCTGCAGCTCGGCGGCCGCGCCGGGGACGTCGGCGCCCGGGAGCGAGGGGAGCACCGGGCGCTCCGGCTCTCCCAGGGCGGCAAGGCGGTCGGCGGTGCCGCGCCCGGGGCCCGCCTCCACCACCACGCGCTCGGTGCCGGCGACCAGCGCGCGCAGCGCGTCGTCGGCGCGGGCGGGCTCCGCGAGGAGCGCCAGCCAGTGCTTCGGGTCCCGCGCGGCCTCGGCCGTGACGGCGCCGCCCACCGCGGCGGACAGGCACGGGACGGACGGCGCCGAGACCGCCTGCGCGCGGACCTGCTGCACCAGCGCGCGCATCTCGGCGTCGGGGGCGGCGCCCGCGGCGCGCGCCTCCAGCAGCCGGGCGCGGGCGAGCGCGAAGGCCAGGGCGTCCTCCAGCGACAGGATCCCGGCCACGCACGCGGCCACCAGCTCGCCGGTCCCCTCCCCCGTCACCGCCTCGGGCTTCACGCCCCAGGCGGCCCACAGCCGGGCGGCGGCGAACTCCGCCGCGAAGAGCGCGCACTCCCCGGCGGCGATGCCGGCCGCGGCCTCGCCGGCCGCCAGGAGCGGCGTCCGCACGTCGGCGCCCAGGCGCGGCAGCAGGAATTCCGCGCAGGCGTCCAGCGCCTCGCGGAAGGCGGGCTCGGCCTCGTACGCCTCGCGGCAGGCGCCCGGGGCCGGCCCGCCGCCGCCCGGGAAGACCATCGCCACGGGGCGGGCGCCGGGCTCGCCGGAGTGGGTCAGGGCGCGCGGCGTCCCCGGCTCGCGCAGGGCGGCGAGCGCGTCCGCGGCGTCGCGCGCCAGCAGCACGCGGCGCTGGCGGAAGGCGCGGCGCCCCACCTGCAGCGTGTACGCGGCGTCGGCCAGCGGGGCGTCGGGGTGCGCCTCCAGCCAGTCCGCCAGGGCGGCGGTGGCGCGCTCCAGCGCCGTCCCGGTGCGCGCCGACAGGGCGAGCACGTGCACGGGCCGGCCGGGGGCGGCGGGCTCCGGCGCGGGCGCCTCCTCCAGGATGACGTGCGCGTTGGTGCCGCCGATGCCGAACGAGGACACGCCGGCGCGCCGCGGGTGCCCCGCCGTCTCCCAGGGCCGCAGCGCGGCGTTGACGAAGAACGGCGAGGAGGCGAAGTCGATCTCCGGGTTGGGCGCGCGGAAGTGCAGCGACGGCGGGATCTCGCCGTGCTTCAGCGACTGCGCGGCCTTGATGAAGCCGGCGACGCCCGCCGCGACGTCCAGGTGCCCGATGTTGGTCTTGACGCCGCCGAGCGCGCAGAAGCCGGTGCGCTCCGTCCGGGCGCGGTACGCCTGGGTGAGCGCGGTGGCCTCGATGGGGTCGCCCAGCGGCGTGGCGGTGCCGTGGCACTCCACGTAGCCGATGGTGTCCGGGTCCACGCGCGACAGCGCCAGCGCCTCGGAGATCACCGCGGCCTGCCCCTGCACCGAGGGCGCGGTGAAGCCGGCCTTGAGGGAGCCGTCGTTGTTGACGGCGGAGGCGCGGATCACGGCGTGGACCACGTCGCCGTCGGCGAGCGCGTCCTCCATCCGCTTGAGCACCACCACGCCCACGCCGCTCCCGTCCACCGTTCCCGCCGCTTCCGCGTCGAAGGCGCGGCAGTGGCCGTCGGGCGAGAGGATGCCGCCCTCCTCCCAGGGGTAGCCGCGCTTCTGCGGCACCTGGATGGAGGCGCCGCCGGCCAGCGCCATGCCGCACTCGCCGGCGAGCAGGCTCTGCACGGCCAGGTGGATGGCGACCAGCGAGGTGGAGCACGCCGTCTGCAGGTTCACGCTGGGGCCGCGCAGCCCCAGCTTGTACGACGTCCAGGTGGCGATGAAGTTGTGGTTGAGGATGCCGGCCTGCAGCCCGCCGGCCCGCGCCATCACCGAGGGGTCGGACTGGACGGCGTACGTCAGGTAGTGGTTCATGGTCCCGCCGCCGAACACGCCGACGGGCACCTCCACGCGCTCGGTGTCGTACCCGGCGCGCTCCAGCGCCTCCCACGCGACCTCCAGGAAGAGCCTCACCTGGGGGTCCATGATCTCCGCCTCGCGCGGGGAGAAGCCGAAGAACGCGGCGTCGAACCACTCGGCGCGCTCCACCGTGCCGTGGGCGCGCACGTAGCGCGGGTCGCGCACCGCCTCCGGGGGGGCGCCCTCCGCCTCCATCTCCTCGGCGGAAAAGAACTCGATGGACTCCACCCCCGCGCGGAGGTTGGCCCAGAACTCCTCCACGGTGGCGGCGCCGGGGAAGCGCCCCGCCATCCCCACCACGGCCACGGCGTCCTCCCAGCCGGGCCCGGCCTGCTGCTTCACGTCGGACATCGTCTCACCCGCCAAGGTTCTTCTTGAGGTCGCGACGGCGCCGCACGGCCGCGCGCCGATGCTCCACCTCCTCCTCGCTCGCCTGCTCCGGCGGCGCCTCCGGCCCCGCCGCGCCCTGCGACAGGTACTCGGCCAGCGAGCGCACCGTGGGGTAGCGGAACAGCACCACCACCGACACCTCCCGCGGGAAGCTGCCCGCGAGCCGGCTGCGCAGCCGCGCCAGCAGGAGCGAGTGCCCGCCCAGGTCGAAGAAGTTGTCGTCCAGCCCCACCGCCTCCACCCCCAGCACCTCCTGCCACGCGGCGGCGATGGCGCGCTCCACGTCGCTCTGCGGCGCCGCGTGGGCGGCCCCCGCCTCGGCGCGCGCGACCGATTCAGGGGCCGGCAGGGCGCGGCGGTCCGTCTTGCCGCTCCGGGTGAGCGGGAAGGCGTCGAGCACGGCGAAGGCGGCGGGCACCATGTAGCCGGGGAGCTCGGCCCGGAGCGCGGCGCGCAGGTCGGGGACGGACAATTCCGCGCCGGGCTCGGCCACCAGGTACGCCACCAGGCGGACGCTGCCGGGCGACTCCTCCCGCGCGGCCACCACCGCCTCGGCCACGCCGGGCTGCGCGGCCAGCGCCGCCTCGATCTCGCCCAGCTCCACGCGGAAGCCGCGGACCTTGACCTGCTGGTCCACCCGGCCCACGAACTCCAGCGTGCCGTCGGGGAGGAACCGGACGCGGTCGCCGGTGCGGTAGACGCGCGCCCCCGGCTCCGGCCCGAAGGGGTCCGGCAGGAAGGCCGCGGCGGTCAGCTCCGGCCGGTCCAGGTAGCCGCGGGCCACGCCGCCGCCGCCCAGGTACAGCTCGCCGGGGACGCCGATGGGGACCGCCTCGCCGCGCGGGTCCAGCACGTACGCGCGGGTGTTGCGGATGGGCCTGCCGATGGGGACGTGCCGCGGGGACGCCGCGCCGCCCTCGTCGCCGGGGGCGCGCAGGTCGGCGAGGGTGGCGACGACCGTGGCCTCGGTGGGGCCGTAGCTGTTCACCAGCCGCACGCGGTCGCCGAAGGCGTCGCGCCAGTCGCGCAGCCGCTCCGGGAGCGCCCGCTCCCCGCCGATGATCACCAGCCGCAGCGCCTCCGGCAGCTCCACCCCGCCGCCGGCCGCCTCGGCCGCCAGCTCGTGCCAGTAGGCGGTGGGGAGGTCCAGCACGGTGACGCCCCGCTCGCGGCAGGCGCCCAGGAACGCGGCCGCGGAGTCCAGCATCTCCTCGGTGCGCAGCGCCAGGCGCGCGCCGGAGACCAGCGCCGGCCAGATCTCCTCGGCGCTCGCGTCGAAGTTGATGGACGCGAACTGGAGCACCGTGTCGTCCGGGCCGATGCCGTACGCCTCGCAGGCGATGCCGGTGAAGCCGGCGAGCGCCCGGTGCGGCACCACCACGCCCTTGGGGCGGCCGGTGGAGCCGGAGGTGTAGATCAGGTACGCGGCGTTGTCCGGGAGCACCCCGCTCTCCGGCGCCGCGTCCGGCGCGGCGTCGATCCGCTCCCGGTCGGCGTCCAGGAACACCACCTGGGCCGCGGCGCTCCCCGGCAGGGCGGCGAAGAGCCGCTCCTGGGTGAGGAGCACGGCGATCCCCGAGTCCTCCACCAGGAAGGCCAGGCGCTCGCGCGGGTACTGCGGATCCAGCGGCACGTAGGCGCCGCCCGCCTTGAGCACGCCCAGCAGCGCCACGATCATCTCCGGCGAGCGCTCCACGCACACGCCCACCCGCGTCTCCGGGCCCACGCCGCGCTCCCGGAGGAAGCTGGCGAGCCGGCTGCTGCGGCGGCCCAGCTCGGCGTAGGTCAGCGTCTCGCCGCCGTGCGAGACGGCGACGGCGTCCGGGCGGTGCTCGGCCTGGGCCTCGAACTGCTCGTGCACCGGCACCTCGGCGAACACGTCCTCCACCGACTCGTTCCAGGTGCGCAGGACGCGTGTCCTTTCCTCCGGCGCGATCAGCCGCAGCTCGGAGAGGCGGCGGTCCGGCCCCTCCACGATGCCGCGCAGCAGCGTGGCGAAGTGGTCCGTGAGCCGCGCGATGGTCTCGCGGTCGAACAGCTCGGTGCTGTACTCCCACCCGCCGAAGATCCCCTGCGCGGTCTCCATCATGGTGGCCGACAGGTCGAGCTTTGCGGTGTCGTGGGTGGTCCGGAGCGGGCGGATGGCGAGGTCGGGGAGCGGGTCGCCCATGGGCGTGTTCTGCAGGACCAGCATCACCTGGTAGAGCGGGTTGTACGAGAGGCTGCGCTCGATGCGCAGCTCCTCCACCAGCCGCTCGAAGGGGAGGTCCTGGTTGGCGTAGTCCTCGAACGTTCCCTCACGCACCCGCGCCAGCAATTCGCGGAAGGTGGGGTCGCCGGACACGTCCACGCGCAGGGGGAGCGTGTTGGCGAAGAGCCCGATCACGTTCTCCAGCTCGGGCCGGGTGCGGCTGGCAATGGGGGAGCCCACCACGATGTCGTCCTCGCCGGTGTAGCGGGCCAGGAGCGCGCCCATCGCCGCCAGCAGGAACATGAACACCGTGGCCCCCTCGCGCTGGGCCAGGGCCTGCACCTGCGCCGACAGGTCGCGCGGGAGCATGAAGTCGTACGAGGAGCCGCGGTACGTCTGCTCGGCGGGGCGCGGGCGGTCGGTGGGCAGCTCCAGCAGCGCGGGGACGCCGCGCAGCCGCTCCTTCCAGTAGGCGATCTGCCGCTCCAGCGCGCCGCCGGCCAGGTGGTCCTCCTGCCACACGGCGAAGTCGCCGTACTGCACCGGGAGCGGCGGGAGCGGCGAGGGCCGGCCCTCGCGGAAGGCGGAGTACAGGGTGGACAGCTCGCGGAAGAACACCCCCATGCTCCACCCGTCGCTGACGATGTGGTGGATGGGGATCACCAGCGCGTGGTCGTCGTCCGCCAGGCGGGCGAGCAGCACGCGCATCAGCGGCCCGCGCGCCAGGTCGAACGGGGCGTGGGCGAGCGCGTCGGAGATGCGCTGCACCTCCGGGAGCAGCTCATCGGCCGGCAGGTGCGACAGGTCGCGCTCCTCGAAGGGGATGCGCATCCCGGCGACCACCACCTGCGCCGGCTCGCCGTCCACCTCCGGGAAGACGGTGCGCAGCACCTCGTGGCGCTCCACGATGGCGTCCACGGCCCCGCGCAGCGCCCCGACGTCGAGGGCGCCGCCAAGGCGCATCGCCATGACGTCGTTGTAGATGCGGTTCTCGGGCTCCAGCTGCTCCAGGAACCAGAGGCGCCGCTGCCCGAAGGTAAGCGGGACGCGGCGCGCCGGGTCGCGGGGGCGGACCGCCTCCGGCTCGGTGGCCTCGATCCCCGCCTCGTCCAGCAGCATGGCGAGGAGCTCCAGCTCCTCCGCCGACAGGCCGCCCGCGGCGGTCGGTCCGGCGCTCACGGGGCGCCTCCCGCGGCCGGGCGGGCGCCGAGCGCGGCGCTGCGCTCCACGGCCGACATCCCCTTCACCTTCTTCAGGATTCCGGCGATCATCTCGGTTCGTCCCGGGGTCTCTTCTTGGGAAAGGATGGTGCGGGCCAGCTCCTCCGGCGTGGGCGCGTCGAACACGGCGCGCAGGGAGAGCCGGACCCGGAGCAGCTCCAGGCGGGTGATGACCTGCGTGGCCATCACGGAGTGCGCGCCCAGGTCGATGACGTTGTCGCGCACGCCGATGCGCTCCACGCCCAGGACCTCGGCCCAGGTGGCGCACAGCACCTCCTCCAGCGAGGTGCGCGGCGCCAGGTACTCGGCGCCGGTGCGGACGCGCGCGGCGTCCCCGGGGGCGGGGAGGGCGCGCCGGTCGGTCTTGCCGTTGGGCGTCAGCGGCAGCGCCTCCAGCTCCACGAAGGCGGAGGGGACCATGTACTCCGGCAGTTCGGCCGCGAGCGCGGCGCGCAGCTCGCCCACGGGGGGGAGCCCGCCGGGCTCCGCGACCAGGTAGGCGGCCAGGGCGCGCTCGCCGGTGCCGTCCTCGCGGGCGGCGACCACCGCTTGCCGCACGGCGGGGAGGCGGGCGAGGGCGGCCTCGATCTCGCCCAGCTCGATGCGGAAGCCGCGCACCTTGACCTGGTGGTCGATGCGGCCCAGGTAGCGGATCTCGGCCCCGCCGCGGACCAGGTCGCCGGTGCGGTACATGGTGGCGCCGCCGCCCCCCGGCTCCGGGACGAAGCGCTCCGCGGTCAGCTCCGGGCGGTGCAGGTAGCCGCGCGCCACGCCGTCGCCCGCGATGCACAGCTCGCCCTCCACCCCCGGGGGCACGGGGTCCAGGGCGTCGTCCAGCACGTACACGCGCGTGTTGCCGATGGGCCGCCCGATGGGCGGGGGCCCGTCCGTGGCGTCCACCCGCTGCGCGGTGGACCAGATGGTGGTCTCGGTGGGGCCGTACAGGTTCCACAGCTCGGCCACCTGCGGGCGGAGCCGGCGCGCCAGCTCGCCGTCCAGCGCCTCGCCCCCGCACAGGGCGCGCAGCCCCGGGTGTCCGCCCCACCCCGACGCCAGCAGCATCCGCCAGGTCGCCGGGGTCGCCTGCATGGCCGTGGCCCCGGACGAGGCGATGCGCTCGGCGAGGAGGCGCGCGTCGGCGGCGGCCTCGCGGCTCGCCACCACCACCCGGGCCCCCACCGCCAGCGGGAGGAACAGCTCCAGCCCGGCGATGTCGAAGGAGAGCGTGGTCACCGCCAGCAGCACGTCGTCCGCGGCCAGGCCGGGGCGCTCGCGCATGGCGTGGAGGAAGTTGACCACGGCACGGTGCGGGACCTGGACGCCCTTGGGCTTCCCGGTGGAGCCGGAGGTGTAGATGACGTAGGCCAGGTTCTCGGGCGCGACGGGGGCGCCGGCCGCCCCGGCGTCCCCGGCGGGGATCTCGTCCAGCAGGACGACCTCGCCCGCGAACGCCGGGAGGGCGCCGGCCAGGGCGCGCTCCGTCAGCACCGCGCGGGCGCCGGAGTCCTCCAGGATGTAGGCGATCCGGTCGGCGGGGTACGCGGGGTCGAGCGGGAGGTAGGCGCCGCCCGCCTTGAGCACGCCCAGCAGCGCCGCGAGCATCCCGGCGGAGCGGTCCACGAAGATCGCCACCCGCGACTCCGGGCCGATGCCGCGGGCGCGGAGCCCGGCGGCGACCGCCCCGGCGCGCCGGTCCAGCTCGGCGTAGGTGAGCGCGCCGTCGCCGCCCTCCACCGCCACCCGGTCCGGGGCGGCGGCGGCCTGGGCCTCCACCAGCTGGTGCAGGCAGAGGTGGCGTGGGTAGTCCATCTCCGTGCGGTTCCACTCCGGCACGCCGGCGAGGCCCGCCACCGCCACCCGCTCCGCGCGCGTCGCGGCGCTCATCCGTCCACCCCCGCGCCCTGCCGCGCCTGCCGGATCCTCTCGCGCTCCTCGGCGGAGAGCCCCTGCACCTTCTCGATCAGCGCCGCCACCTTCTCGGTCTGCCCGGGACGGGGCTCGGCGGCGACCACGGCGCGGGCCAGGTCGGCCACGGTGGGGTGCTGGAAGATCAGCCGCACCGGGAGCGGGGTCTTGAGCACCTTGGCGCGCGTCGCCACCTGGGTGGCGAGCAGCGAGTGGCCCCCCAGCGCGAAGAAGTCGTCCTCGATCCCCACCCGCTCCACGCCCAGCACGTCGCGCCAGATGCCGGCGAGGACGCGCTCCAGCGCGCTCCGCGGCTCCACGTACTCGCGCCGCTCCGCCCCGGCGTCCGGCGCCGGGAGGGCGCGCGCGTCCACCTTGCCGTTGGGCGTGAGGGGGATGGCGTCCAGCACCACGAACGCGGAGGGGACCATGTGCTCCGGCAGCTCGGCCTGGAGCGCGGCGCGCAGGTCGGCCAGCGTGCCGCCCGCCTCGGGCGAGGGGACGAAGTAGGCCACCAGCCGCCGGTCGCCGGGCCGGTCCTCGCGCGCCACCACCACGGCCTCGCGCACGGCGGGCCGGCGCAGGAGGGCCGCCTCGACCTCGCCCGGCTCGATGCGGAAGCCGCGCACCTTGACCTGCGCGTCCGTCCGCCCCAGGAACTCCAGCGCCCCCCCGTCCACCCAGCGGGCCACGTCGCCGGTGCGGTACAGCCGCGCGCCGGGCTCGCCGGAGAACGTGTCGGGGACGAACCGCTCGGCCGTCAGCTCCGGCCGCCCCAGGTAGCCCCGCGCCACCCCGGCGCCGCCGATGAGCAGTTCGCCCGGGACCCCGGCCAGCACCGGGCCGCCGCGGGCGTCGCACAGGTACACCCGCACGTTGGGGAGCGGCGCGCCGATGGGGCGCCCCTCCACCGGGCCGTCGGCCGGCACCGGGAACGAGGTGGCCAGCACCGTGGCCTCCGTGGGGCCGTACAGGACGCGGGTCTCCGCGGCGGGGAACAGCTCCCGCATCTCGGGCAGCAGCGCCGCGGGCACCGAGTCCCCGCCGACGAAGGCGCGCCGCAGCCGGGGGAGCCCGCCGCGGCCGCGCGCGGCGTCCACCACCTGGCGCATCAGCGCGGGGACGGCGTGCAGCGCGGTGGCGTCCGCCAGCGCGTCCAGCAGCTCCTCCGGCTCGGTCACCCGCGCGGCGGGCACCAGCCGCACCGTGGCCCCGGCGAGGAGCGGCGCGAGCACCTCGAAGCCCCAGATGTCGAAGGCGTACGAGGCGAGCGCCGGGACCACGTCGCCGTCCCGGAAGCCGAACGCCGCCACCGCCGCGTGCAGCAGGTTGGCGAGGGCGCGGTGCTCCACGAGCACGCCCTTGGGGGTCCCCGTGGAGCCGGACGTGTAGACGACGTAGGCCAGGGACCGCGAGTGCGAGAGTGCGGGAGTGCGGGAGTGCGAAAGTGCGGACGGCGAGCCACCGTCCTCCGCGTGGTCGTCCACCAGCAGGGTCTCGCCCGCGAACTCCGGCAGGCGGTCGCGCAGGGCAGCGGTGGTGAGCAGGACCGGCGCGCCGCAGTCGGACAGGATGTGGGCGATGCGCGCGGCGGGGTAGGCGGGGTCCACGGGGACGTAGGCGCCGCCCGCCTTGAGGACCGCGAGCACGGCCACCGGCATCTCCGGGCAGCGCTCCAGGCACAGGGCCACCCGCGTCTCGGGTCCCACGCCGCGGGCGCGGAGGCGCCCGGCCAGGGCGTCGGCGCGCGCGTGCAGCTCGCCGCGGGTGAGGCGCCCGCCGTCCCACTCCAGCGCGGGCGCGCCGGGGGCCTCCGCCGCGCGGGCCTCCAGGAGGCGGTGCACGGGGGCGTCGGGGAACGGGCGGGCGGTGTCGTTCCACTCCCGGAGCACACGGTCGCGCTCCGCTTCGTCCAGCAGGGAAAGCTCGGCGATCGGCCGGTCCGGGTCGGCGGCGGCGCGGGCCAGGAGCGACTCGTAGGCGCGGGCCATCCGCGCGGCGGTCTCCGGCCGGAACAGCTCGGCGCTGTAGCTCCACTTGCCGCCGACGCCCCCGGGGTCCGCGCCCACCACCAGCCCCAGGTCGAAGGACACCTTGCCCGTGTCGGCGGGCATCGCACGGAAGCGGGTCTCCGGCTCCTCCGCCGCTCCCCCGCCCCCGCCGTGCGCCTCGTGGAAGGTGAACATCACCTGGAAGATGGGCGTGTGGCTCAAGGACCGCTCCACCTTCAGCTCGTCCACCAGCTTCTCGAACTGCACGTCCTGGTGCGCCAGGGCCCCGGCGGTCTCGGCTCGGACGCGGCGCACCACCTCGCGGAAGGTGGGCTCGCCGTCCAGCCGCGTGCGCACCGGCAGGGTGTTGAGGAAGATGCCGACGATCTCCTCCAGCTCCGGGAGGCCGCGGCTGTCCACCGGGATCCCGACGACCACGTCGTCCTGGCGCGCGTAGCGGCCCAGGTGCACGGCGAGGGCGGCCAGCATGACGTTGAACAGCGTGGCGCCCTCGGCGCGGGCCAGCGCCCGGAGCCCGTCGGCCACGCCCGCGGCGACCTGCAGCGGCTCGGAGCCGCCGGCGTGGCCGTGCATGGGCGGGCGCGGGTGGTCGGCGGGGAGCTCCAGCAGCGGGGGGGCGCCGCGGAGCCGCTCGGTCCAGTACGCCACCTGCTTCTCGAAGGCGGCGCCCTGCAGCCGGTTGCGCTGCCACACGGCGAAGTCGCCGTACTGCGCCCGCAGCTCGGGGAGCGGCGAGGGGAGCCCGCGGGAGAACGCGCCGTACAGCGCGGCGACCTCGCGCACCATCAGCTGGGTGGAGTACCCGTCGCCCACCACGTGGTGCACCACCAGGAGCAGGACGTGGTCGTCGGGGGCCAGGCGGAAGAGCGCGGCGCGGAAGAGCGGCCCCGCGGCCAGGTCGAAGGGGCGCGCCGCCTCGGCGTCCAGCCGCCGCTCCAGCTCCGCCGCGGGGACGGGGCCCAGGTCGGTGACGGGGAGCGCGAAGTCGCCCGCCGGGGCGACGTGCTGCACCGGGGTGCCGGCCTCGTCGGGGCGGAGCGTGGTGCGCAGCGCGTCCTGCCGCCGCACCATCTCGCCCACGGCGCGCTCCAGGGCCGCCGTGTCCAGCGGCCCCTGGACCCGCACGGCGGTGGGGATGTTGTACGACGGGTTGCCGGGCGCCAGCTGGTCGATGAACCAGAGGCGCTGCTGCGCGAACGACGCCGGCGCGCGCTCCCGGTCCGGCCGCCGGGGGATCCCCCGGGGCGCGGCGGCGACGGTCACCCCCTGGATGCGCTTCTGGAGCAGCGCCTGGCGCGCGGCGGCGAGCGCCGCCTCCTTCGATCCCGCGTTGTTCTCCGGCATCGCTCTGCGTGGTGGGTCGGGGCCCGGCGGGCCCCTTTCGGGCTGTTGCTGTCCGCTTCCGTACGGCCCGCGGCGCGGGCCGCGCCCGGGACGGGCGGAAGCTGACGTATAAAGTTACGGGCAGGGGGTGCCCCTGTCGACACTCCCCCGCCCGGAGGGATCGCTCAGCCGAGGCCGAGCAGCTCCTCCTCGCTCATCGACTCGATCTCGGCCAGGAGCACGGCCTCGATCAGCGCCGCCATCTCCGACACGGTGGGGGCCGTGTACAGCGCGTCGGCCGGGAGCTCGACCTGGAACTGCTCGCGCAGCCGGGCGAGCACGCGAATCCCCAGCAGCGAGTGGCCGCCCAGCTCCAGGAAGTTGTCGTACGCGCCGACCCCCTCGATCCCCAGCAGCTCCTCCCACACCTCCGCCACCTTCAGCTCCAGGTCGCCGGCGGGGGGCACGTGCTCGGTGAGCAGGTTGGGGCGCGGGCCGCGGCGGGCCGCCGCGGGCGCGGCGGCCGGGCGCTCCCCGGCCGAGGCGCGCGGCAGGCGCGCCTCCACCCAGTAGCGGCGCCGCTCGAACGGGTAGGTGGGGAGCGGGACGCGCATGCGGCGCTCGCCCGCGTGCAGCGCGGCCCAGTCCACGGCCGCGCCGGCGGTCCACTCCCGGCCCAGCTCCGCGAGGGCGGCGCGCAGCGCCTCGCCGCGGGCCTCCGCCGGGGGGAGCCGCGCCGCGCGCGGCTCCGCCTCGTCGCCGCGCACGAAGCCGGAGGCGGCGCCGTCGCCGCCCTCCGCCAGCGCGCGGACGGCGCCGGCCGCGTCCGCGCACACGGCGGCGAAGCGGTGCTCCCACTCGGCGCGCCCCGCCTGGAGCGTCCAGGCGACGTCGGCGAGCGGGACCCCGGGATCGGCCTCCAGGTGGGCGCGCAGGCGGTCGCGCGCGGCGCGCAGCGCCGTCTCGGTGCGGGCGCTCAGCACCAGCAGCTGCCACTCCGCGCCGGGGCCGGAGGGCGCGACGGCGGGGGGCTCCTCCAGCACCACGTGCGCGTTGGTGCCGCCCAGCCCGAACGAGGACACGCCGGCGCGCCGGGGGCCCTCCACCTTCCAGGGCTCGGGCGCGGCGCTGACGTACAGCGGCGTCCCGGCCAGCTCCAGCCGCTCGTCGCAGCCCCGGAAGTGCACGGTGGGCGGGATGGTGCCGTGCTTCACCGCCAGCGCCGTCTTGATCAGCCCGGCCGCGCCCGCGGCCGCGTTGCAGTGGCCGATGTTGCTCTTGACCGAGCCCACGGCCAGCGTCCCCGGCGCGCGCTCCGCGTCCCCGAACACCTTTCGCAGCGCGGTCATCTCGATCTGGTCGCCCAGCGGCGTCCCGGAGCCGTGCCCCTCCACGAAGCCCACCGTGGCGGGGTCCACCTCGGCCATGGCCAGGGCGTCGGCGATCACCCGCGCCTGCCCGTCGATCCCGGGCGCGGTGAAGCCGATCTTGCCGGCGCCGTCGTTGTTCACGGCGGAGCCCCGGATCACGGCCAGGATCGTGTCGCCGTCGGCGAGGGCGTCCTCCAGCCGCCGGAGTACCACCACGCCCACCCCGGAGCTGGCGACGGAGCCGCGGGCCTCCGCGTCGAACGAGCGGCAGATGCCGTCCGGCGACGAGATCCCGCCCTCCTGGTACGGGTACCCGATCACCGGGTGCGACACGGACACGCCGCCGGCGAGCGCCAGGTCGCACTCGCCGCCCAGGAGCGCGCGGCAGGCCAGGTGCGTCGCCACCAGTCCGGTGGAGCAGGCCGTCCTCACCGGCACGCTGGGGCCGCGCAGGTCCATGCTGTAGGACACGCGCGTGGTGAGGAAGTCGAACTCGTTGGCGAGGGTGACCTCCATCTGCCCGGCGAGCGCCACCAGCTCCGGGTTGGTCGCCAGGTTGACCATGCGGTACTGGCTCCCCCCCGAGCCCGCGAACACGCCCACCGGCCCGGGGACGCGGGCCGGGTCGTACCCCGCCCGCTCCATGGCTTCCCAGCAGCACTCCAGCAGGATGCGGTGCTGCGGGTCGGTGATCTCCGCTTCGCGCGCGGTGAAGCCGAAGAAGGCGGCGTCGAACAGGTCGGGCCAGGGGATCTCCCCGCCGACGGGGACCCAGGACGGGTCGTCGATCGCCTCCGGCGACAGGCCGGCCCGCTCCAGCTGCTCGCGCGAGAGGCGCGTCAGCGTGTCGGCGCCCGCCAGCAGGTTGCGCCAGAATGCATCCAGGTCCTCCGCGCCGGGAAAGCGGCCGGCCATCCCCACGATGGCGACCTCCGCCCCCGTCAGCGTGGACTCGTAGTCGGGATCGAGCGTCCAGCTCATCTGCTTACCGTTCCGTGTCTCGGGTACGCCTGCGCAGCTGCCCCAATCTTCCCTTCCCCGCCGCCAGCTTTTCCTGCCGGCCTTCCGCGGCCGGCTCCGCCTCCTCCGCGCCGCCCGCCAGGTGGCGCGCCAGGGCGGCCACCGTGGAGTGCTGGAACAGCTCCAGCACCTGCACCTTCCTCCCCAGCGCCGCCTCCAGCCGGGCGGCGGCCTGCACCACCAGCAGGGAGTTGCCCCCCAGGTCGAAGAAGCTGCGGTGCACCCCGACCACGGGGGCGCCGAGCACCTCCTCCCACGCCGCCGCGATCGCCCGCTCCAGCGCGGTGCGCGGGGCCGTCTCCTCCGTGTCGTCCATCGCCGCCTCCGGCGCGGGGAGCGCCCTCCGGTCCAGCTTGCCGCTGGGGTTCAGCGGAAAGGATTCCAGCACCACCACGGCGGCGGGTACCATGTACTCGGGGAGCGCCGCCCGCGCCAGGTCCCGGGCCTCCTCGGCCGGGAAATCGGCGGCGGCCTCCAGGTACGCGACGATGCGCCGGTCGCCCGGGCGATCCTCGCGCACCAGCGCCGCGGCCCCGCGCACCGCCGGGTGGCGGGCGAGCACCGCCTCGATCTCGCCCAGCTCCACGCGGAAGCCCCTGACCTTGACCTGGCTGTCGATGCGCCCCAGGAACTCCAGCCCGCCGTCCGCGTGCCGACGAACCAGGTCGCCCGTGCGGTACAGCCGCGCCCCCGGCTCCGCGCCGAACGGGTCGGGGACGAACTTCTCGGCGGTCAGCTCGGGCCGGCCCAGGTAGCCGCGCGCCAGCTGCGCGCCGCCCATCCACAGCTCGCCCGGCACCCCCGTGGGGAGCGGCTCGCCGCCCGGCCCGCACACGTGGAGCGTCACGTTCCCCAGCGCACGGCCGATCTCGTTGCGCTCGGGGAGGACCTCGCCCACGCGCAGGCAGCTCCCCGCCACGGTGGACTCGGTGGGGCCGTACAGGACGCGCAGCTCCGCGGCCGGGAAGACCTCGCCCATCTCCCGCAGCAGCTCCGGGGGGACTACGTCGGCGCCGCAGAAGGCGAGGCGGATGCCCGGCAGGGTGCGGCCGGCCGCCCGCAGCCGGGCCGCCAGCATCCGCATGGGCGCGGGGACGGTGGAGACCACCGTGACCCGCTCCAGCTCGGGGATCTGCGCGTCCAGGTCCAGCACCTGCTCGTGGCGGAGCGGGCGCACCGCCGCCCCCGCGGCGAGGGGGAGCAGCACCTCCAGCACCCACACGTCGAACGAGAACGAGCCCTGCGAGAGCGCCACGTCGCCCGGCCCGATCGCGAACTCCTCCGCCCCCACCGCCGCGAACGACGCCGCGCCGCGGTGCGGGACGACGACGCCCTTGGGGCGCCCCGTGGAGCCGGAGGTGTAGATGACGTACGCCGCGTTGTCCGGGGACGGCGGGTGCGGGAGTGCGAAAGTGCGGGAGTGCGAAAGTGCGTCCCCGGCCGCCGCGCCGTCCGCGTCCAGGAGCACCTTCGCGCCGCCGAACGCCGGCAGCCGGCCGGCCAGGGCGGACTGGGTGAGCACCACGGGGGCGGCGGAGTCCTCCAGCATGAAGGCGAGGCGGTCCGCCGGGTACTCGGGGTCCAGGGGGACGTAGGCGCCGCCGGCCTTGAGCACGGCGAGCGCGGCGGCGATCACCCCGGGGCCGCGCTCGACGGCGATCCCCACGCGCACCTCCGGGCCGACGCCGAGGGCGCGGAGCCGGGCGGCCAGCTCCTCCGCGCGGGCGTCCAGCTCGCCGAAGGTGGTGACGGAGTCGCCGAAGCACACGGCGGGGGCGTCGGGACGGGCGCGGGCGTGCCCGGCGATGCGCTCGTGCACCAGCCCGGGCGGCAGCTCGCGCGCGGTGTCGTTCCAGGCGGCGAGCCGGCGGCGCTCCGCCTCGTCGGCCAGCGGCAGCTCCGACAGGCGGCGGGCGGGGTCCGCGGCGATCCCCTCCAGCAGCGTGGCCAGGTGAGCGCCCATCCGCTCCACGGTGCCGGCGTCGAACAGCTCGGCGTTGTACTCCAGGGCGCCGAACAGCCCGTCGGCGGCGTCCACCAGCGACAGCGACAGGTCGAACTTGGTGGTTCCGCTCTCGGCCTGCACCGGCTCCAGCACGAGCCCGGGGAGCTGCAGCGTGGCGGCCGGGAGGTTGGCGAGCGAGAACATCACCTGGAACACCGGCGAGTGCCCGGTCTCGCGCCGCGGCTGCAGCTCGTCCACCAGCTTCTCGAAGGGGAGGTCCTGGTGCGCGTAGGCGCCCAGCGTCGTCTCGCGCACCCGGCCCAGCAGCTCGCGGAACGCCGGGTCGCCGCCCAGCTCCGCGCGCAGCGCCAGCGTGTTGACGAACATCCCCACCATCCCCTCCAGCGCCTCGTGCGTGCGCCCCGCGATGGGGGTGCCGACGACGAGGTCGTCCTGCCGGGAGTACCTGGCCAGCAGGAGCTGGAAGCCGGCGAGCGCGGTCATGAACAGCGTCGCGCCCTCGGCGCGCGAGACGGCGCGCAGGGCGTCCAGGGTGGCGGCCGGGAGCCGGAACCGGTGCGCTCCGCCGCGGGTGGTCTGCACGGCGGGGCGCGGCCGGTCCGTGGGCAATTCCAGCAGCGGGGGGGCGCCGGCCAGCGTCCGGCGCCAGAACGCCACCTGCCGCTCCAGCGTCTCGCCCGCGAGCCAGCCGCGCTGCCACACGGCGAAGTCGGCGTACTGCAGCGGGAGCGGCGCCAGCGGCGACGGCTCGCCGCGGACCAGCGCGGAGTACAGGGCGCTCAGCTCGCGGAAGAGCACGCCCATGCTCCAGCCGTCGGTGACCGCGTGGTGCTGGGCGAGCACCAGCACGTGGTCGTCCGCGGCCACGCGGAACAGCGCGGCGCGGAAGAGCGGGCCCTCCGCCAGGTCGAACGGCCGCCACGACTCCTCGGCGGCGGCGGCCAGGGCGCGGGCCTCGCGCTCCTCGGCGGGGACGCCGTCCAGCGATTCGCGCCGGAAGGGGGCGCCGCCGGCCGGGCGGACGAGCTGCACGGGCCTCCCCTCCGCCGCCGGGAACACGGTGCGGAGCGACTCGTGCCGCTCCACCAGCGCGTCCAGCGCGGCCCGCAGCGCGTCCTCGTCCAGCTCGCCGCGCAGCCGCAGGGTGAAGGGCATGTTGTAGGCGGAGCCGCCCGGGTCCATCCGGTCGATCACCCAGAGCCGCTCCTGCGCGAACGACAGCGGCAGCGGCCCGTCGCGCCCGGCGCGCGCCAGCGGCGGCAGCTCGATCCCCTGCCCCGCCCGCACCGCGGCGTCCACGCGCTCGGCCAGCTCGGCGACCGTGGGCGCCTCGAAGACCGCGCGCACCGGGACGTCCACGCGGAAGGCGGCGCGCAGCCGCGACGCCACCTGGGTGGCGAGCAGCGAGTGCCCGCCCAGCGCGAAGAAGTTGTCCGTCGCGCCCACCCGCGGCAGCCGCAGCACGTCGGCCCAGACGGCGGCCACCACCTCCTCGGTGGGGGTGCGGTGCAGCCCCATCTCGTCGGCCAGCTCGGCGAGCGGGCGCTCGGGCGCGGGGAGGGCCCGGCGGTCCACCTTGCCCGTGGCGGTGAGCGGCAGCGCCTCCAGCAGCAGCACCTCGGCGGGGACCATGTGCTCGGGGAGGCGCTCGCGCAGCCAGGCGCGCAGCTCGCCCGCGGACACCGGCGGCGCCTCCGGGTCGGCGGACGCGTAGCCCACCAGCCGGCGCTCGCCGGGCGCGTCCTCCCGCGCGACCACGGCGGCCTCCCGGAGCGACGGGTGCGCCGACAGCACGGCCTCCACCTCGCCGGGCTCGATGCGGAAGCCGCGGATCTTGACCTGCGCGTCCGTCCTCCCCAGGAACTCCAGCGTCCCGTCGCCCAGGCGCCGCGCGCGGTCCCCCGTGCGGTACAGCCGCGCCCCCGCCTCCCCGCCGTACGGGTCCGGGACGAAGCGCTCGGCCGTCAATTCCGGGCGTCCCAGGTAGCCGCGCGCCACGCCGCGCCCGCCCACGTACAGCTCGCCCGCCACCCCGAGCGGGGTCGGCTCCCCGCGCGCGTCCAGCACGTACGCGCGCACGTTGCCCAGCGGCGCGCCCAGGACGTTGCGCTCCACGCGCTCGCCGTCGTCCAGGCGGTGGCTGGAGGCCAGGATGGTGGCCTCGGTGGGCCCGTAGAGGACGCGCACCTCGGCGGCCGGGAAGACCTCGCGCATCTCCGCCAGCAGGTCGGGCGGCACCGCGTCGCCCCCGACGAAGGCCAGGCGCAGGCGCGGCAGCGTCCCCCGCCCGGAGGCGCGCACCTCGGCGGCGACCTGGCGCATCAGGGCGGGCACGGCGTGCAGCACGCTGACGCCCTCCAACTCGGCGACCAGTCGCTGCACGTCCACCACGTCGTCGCGCGGCACCACGCGCACCATCCCGCCCGCCAGCAGCGGCACCAGCGCCTCGAACGCCCAGATGTCGAACGCGTAGGAGGCGAGCACCGCGGCCACGTCGCAGGCCTTGAAGCCGAACTCCTCGCGCGCGGCCAGCAGGGTGTTCGCCAGGCCGCGGTGCTCGACGACGACGCCCTTGGGAGTGCCCGTCGAGCCGGAGGTGTAGATGAGGTAGGCGGCGGAGACCGAGCTGGCGTCCGCAAGTAGGCCCTCACCCGGCTCGCTTAGGCTCGCCACCCTCCCCCAATTCTGGGGGAGGGTTTCCCGACCCTCGGCAGAGTGCTCGACCGACGCGCTGTCGTGCTCCCCCTCTCCCAGCATTGGGAGAGGGGGCCGGGGGGTGAGGGCCCGGTCCGACGCACTGAAGGCTGCCTCCGTACTGCCATCCCCGTCCACGAGCACCACCTCGGCATCACCCGACGGCACGGACTCGACCAGCGCCTGCTCGGTGAGCAGGACGGCCAGGCCAGCGTCTGCGGCGACGAAGCGGATGCGCTCGGCGGGATAGGCGGGGTCGAGCGGGACGTAGGCGGCGCCGGACTTGAGCGCGCCGAGCACGGCGGCCAGCATGGCGGGGCCGCGCTCCAGGCAGATGCCGACGCGCGACTCGGGGCCGGCGCCGAGGGCACGCAGGCGGGCGGCGATGTCGTCCGCACGGGCGTTCAGCTCGGCGTAGGTGACCGTCCCGGAGCCGAAGGCGACGGCGATCGCCTCCGGGGTGGCGGCGGCCTGCGCGGCGAACAGCTCGTGTACCGGGGCCGGGGGCAGCTCGCGCTCCGTCGCGTTCCAGCCGTGGAGGGTCGCCGCGGCCTCGGCGTCATCCAGCGGGGAGAGTGCGGAGACGCGCGCGTCCGGTGCGGCGGCGATGCGCTCCAGCAGCACGCGGAAGTGGCCGGCCATCCGCTCGACGGTCGCGGCGTCGAACAGCTCCACGGCGTAGGTGAGCACCCCGCCCAGGGCGTCGCCGGCCTCGCCCATCCCCAGCGACAGGTCGAACTTGGTGACCCCGGCGCCCGTGTCCAGCGCGTCCGCGGCGAGGCCGGGGAGCTCCAGCCCGCCGGCGGGGGCGTTCTGGAGCGCGAAGAACACCTGGAAGAGCGGGTGGTGGCTGAGGCTGCGCTCCGGCGCCAGCTCCTCCACCAGCTTCTCGAAGGGCAGGTCCTGGTGCGCGTAGGCGTCCAGCGTCCCCCGGCGCACGCGGCCCAGCAGCTCGCGGAAGGTGGGATCGCCCGACAGGTCGGTCCGCAGCGCGAGCGTGTTGACGAACATGCCGACCACGTCCTCCGTGGCCTCGTGGGTGCGCCCCGCGATGGGGGTGCCCACCGTGACGTCGTCCTCGCCCGCGTACCTGGCCAGCAGCAGCTGCCAGGCGGCGAGCAGCGTCATGAACAGCGTCGCGCCCTCCCCGCGGGACAGCGCCTCCAGCGCGCGCCGCAGCTCCGCGGGGAGCACGAACGGGTGCTCGGCGCCGCGCGTGGCCTGCACCGGCGGGCGGGGGCGGTCCAGCGGCAGCTCCAGCACCGGGGGCGCGCCGGCCAGCCGCTCCCGCCAGAACGCCACCTGCCGCTCCAGGGTCTCGCCCGCCAGCCAGCCGCGCTGCCACGCGGCAAAGTCGGCGTAGCCGATGCGCGGCTCCGGGAGCGCGGGCGCGCGGCCCTCCACCCCGGCGGCGTAGAGCGCGCCCAAGTCGCGGAAGAGCACGCCCATGCTCCACCCGTCGGCCACGGCGTGGTGCAGCGACAGGAGGAGCAGGTGCTCGTCCGCGGCCGTGCGCACCAGCGCGGCGCGGAAGAGCGGCCCGCGCACCAGGTCGAACGGGCGCCGGGCTTCCGCCGCGGCGAGGGCGCGGGCGCGCCCGGCCCGCCCGGCTTCCGGGATGCCCGACAGGTCCTCCACCGGGAGCGGCACCGGCGCCGCCGGGAGGACGCGCTGCACGGGGCGGCCGTCGGCCTCCGGGAAGACGGTGCGGAGCGAGGCGTGGCGGGCGGCGAGCCCGTCCAGCGCCGCGCGCAGGGCGGCGGCGTCCAGCGCGCCGCGCAGGCGCAGCGCGAACGACATGTTGTAGGCGCCGCCCGCCGGGTCCATCTGCTGGAGCAGCCAGAGGCGCTCCTGCGCGAACGACAGCGGCGCGTCCGCGCCCTCGGGGACCGTCCGCTCCAGCGGCGGCAGCTCGATCCCCTGTCCCGCGCGCACCGCCGCGTCCACCCGCTCCGCCAGCGCGGCCGGCGTGGGCGCCTCGAACACCGCGCGCACCGGCAATTCCACGCCGAACGCCCGCCGCACGCGGGAGGCGAGCTGCGTCGCCAGCAGCGAGTGCCCGCCCAGCTCGAAGAAGCCGTCGTCGGGCCCGACGCGCTCCAGCCCCAGCAGCTCCCCCCACATCCCCGCCAGCACCTCCGCCGTGGGGGTGCGCGCCGCGGCTGGGGCCGCGTCGGCGTGCGCGCCGTCCGGCGCGGGGAGCGCCCTGCGGTCCGCCTTGCCCGTGGGCGTGAGCGGCATCGCCTCCAGCAGCACGATGGCCGAGGGGACCATGTGCTCGGGGAGCCGCGCCGCCAGGTGCGCCCGCAGCCCGGCCGCCGTCGTCCCGCCGTCCGCGGGGACGGCGTAGCCCACCAGCCGGCGCTCGCCGGGCGCGTCCTCCCGCGCCACCACCACCGCGTCGCGCACGCCGGGCGCCGCGGCGAGCGCGGCCTCCACCTCGCCCGGCTCGATGCGGAAGCCGCGGACCTTGACCTGCGCGTCCGTCCTCCCCAGGAACTCCAGCGTCCCGTCGGCCAGGCGCCGCGCGCGGTCTCCCGTGCGGTACAGCCGCGCCCCCGCCTCCCCGCCGAAGGGATCCGGGACGAACCTCTCCGCCGTCAATTCCGGCCTGCCCAGGTAGCCGCGCGCCACGCCGCGCCCGCCCACGTACAGCTCGCCCGCCACGCCGAGCGGGGTCGGCCCGCCGCGCGCGTCCAGCACGTACGCGCGCACGTTGCCCAGCGGCGCGCCCAGGACGCTGCGCTCCACGCGCTCGCCCTCGTCCAGGCGGTGGCTCGACGCGAGGATGGTGGCCTCGGTGGGCCCGTAGAGGACGCGCACCTCGGCGGCCGGGAAGACCTCGCGCATCTCCGCCAGCAGGTCGGGCGGCACGGCGTCGCCGCCGACGAAGGCCAGGCGCAGGCGCGGCAGCGTCCCCCGCCCGGAGGCGCGCACCTCGGCGGCGACCTGGCGCATCAGGGCGGGCACGGCGTGCAGCACGCTGACGCCCTCCAGCTCGGCGACCAATCGCTGCACGTCCACCACGTCGTCGCGCGGCACCACGCGCACCATCCCGCCCGCGAGCAGCGGCACCAGCGCCTCGAAGGCCCAAATGTCGAACGCGTAGGAGGCCAGCACCGCCGCCACGTCGCACGCCTTGAAGCCGAACTCCTCGCGCGCGGCCAGCAGCGTGTTCGCCAGGCCGCGGTGCTCGACGACGACGCCCTTGGGGGTGCCGGTGGAGCCGGAAGTGTAGATGAGGTAGGCGGAGGTGTCGAGCGGGACCGCAGGCCCCCTCCCCAACCCCTCCCCCGCAAGCGGGAGAGGGGCTTTTCTCGTGCTCGAAGCAGACGGGGAACTGGCGTCCGCGAGTGGGCCCCCACCCGGCTCGCTTAG
>DASVQR010000094.1:0-1766 GCA_036389055.1 Longimicrobiaceae bacterium
CCCGCCCGAGGTAGCCCCGCGCCACCTGCACGCCCCCGATGTACAGCTCCCCCGCCACGCCCACCGGCACCGGCCCCAGCGCGCGGTCCAGCACGTACAGCTGCGTGTTCCACACCGGCCGCCCGATCGGCACCCCCGCCCCGGCCCACTCCCGCTCGCACGCCCAGTAGCTCACGTCCACCGCGGCTTCGGTCGGCCCGTACAGGTTGTGCAGCGCCACCGGCGGCGCGAACCGCTCGTGGAAGCGCTCCGCCAGCGCCGCGCCCAGCGCCTCCCCGCTGCAGATCACCCGCCGCAGCGACGCGCAGCGCTCCGCCCCGGCCGTCTCGACGAACGCCTGAAGCATCGAGGGCACGAAGTGCAGCGTCGTCACGCCCCGCCGCTCGATCTCCTCGCGCAGGTACGCCGGGTCGAGGTGTCCCTGTGGGCGCGCCATCACCAGGCGGGCCCCCTGCTGCAGCGGCCAGAAGAACTCCCATACCGAGACGTCGAAGCTGAACGGCGTCTTCTGCAGCACCACGTCGTCCGCGCCCAGCCCGTACTCCGCCTGCATCCATGCCAGGCGGTTGACGATGCCGCGGTGCGCGTTCATCACGCCCTTGGGCCGTCCCGTGGAGCCGGAGGTGTAGATCACGTACGCCAGGTTGGCCGGGGCGACCCCGCTGTCGGGGCTCTCCTCGGCCTCGCCGGCGAGCTCCGCCTCCGCGCCCGCCACGTCCACCACCTCCACTCCCTCCGGCACCGCCAGCGCGCCCCGCACCGCCGCCCCCGTCAGCAGCACCCTCACCCCGGAGTCGGCCAGCATGTACGCCAGTCGCTCCGCCGGGTAGGCGGGGTCCAGCGGCACGTACGCTCCCCCGGCCTTGAGCACGCCCAGCAGCGCGACCACCATCTCCAGGCTCCGCTCCAGGCACACGCCCACGCGCACCTCCGGACCCACGCCCCGGCGCCGCAGGGCGTGCGCGAGCCGGTTGGCCCGCGCGTTCAGCTCCGCGTAGCTCAGCGCCTCCTCCTCGAAGACCACCGCCACCGCCCCCGGCGTGCGCCCCGCCTGCGCCTCGAACAGCTCGTGGAGGCACTGCTCGCGGGGAAAGTCCGCCTCCGTCCGGTTCCACCCCTCCAGCAGCTGCCGCCGCTCGGCGGCGCCCAGCATCTCCACCTCCGGCAGGGGCCGGTCCGGGTCGGCGGCCAGGGCGTCCACGAGCGCGACGAAGTGGCCCGTCATCCGCTCGATTGTGGCCGCCTCGAACAGCTCCGTCCGGTATACGAGCGCGCCCGCGTAGCGCTCGCCCGCCTCCTCCAGGTAGAGCGCCAGGTCGAACTTGGCCACCTCGCTCCCGCGCTCCAGCGGCTCGGTCGCCGCCGCTCCCAGGCGCGACCCCGCGGTGTCGCTCGGCTGGAGGGAGAACAGCACCTGGAAGAGCGGCGTGTAGCCGAGCGAGCGCTCCGGCGCCAGCTCCTCCACCAGGCGCTCGAACGGCAGCTCCTGGTGGGCGAAGGCACCCAGCACCCCCTCCCGCACCCGGCCCAGCAGCCCCCGGAAGCCGGGGGCCCCGGACAGGTCGGCCCGGTGAACCAGGTTGTTGGTGAAGAAGCCGATCAGCCCCTCCACCTCGCTGCGGGTGCGCCCCGCGATGGGGGTGCCCACCACCACGTCCTCCTGCCCCGCGTACCTCCCCAGCAGCGTCTGCCAGGCGGCGAGCAGCGCCATGAACGGCGTCGCGCTCTCCTGGCGCGCCACCCGGCGCAATGCGCCTGTCGTCCCG
>DASVQR010000095.1:0-8580 GCA_036389055.1 Longimicrobiaceae bacterium
CTCCCGCTCCGCGCGCTCCCGCCCCCGGCGGGCGCGCTCCCCGTCTTCCTCCCCCGGGCTTCCTCCGGTCCGGCCCGCCGCGCGCTCGCCGCGGCGCGGGACGGCACCGTCTCCGCCGCCAGCAACGGCGTTCCACCTCCCCCGCTCGCGTAGGACACGTCCGCGGCCGCGAGGCCGCGCTCACACGACACGCCCGTGCGTCCCGCGGCCGTGCCCCCGGGCGGGCGCGTGCCCGCGAGGCGCGGCGTGACCACGCGAATCGTCTCCGGAGGGAGCTCCATGCATTCTTTTTCGACCCTGCCCGTCCCCGGCGGGGCGGCCGCCGTCGCGCTCGCCGCCCGCTCCACCAGCCTGGGCACCGTCATCGTCGCGGTGATCGCCATCGTGTTCGTCGGCCTGATCGTGGTGGGCAGCCGCCCGTCCGTCATGGCCCGGTACCGCGACGGGGACGCCGCGGACGGCGCCCCGGAGGGTCGGGACCGCCGCCAGGCGGCGCCCTGACCACCGGGTCCATGGATCACATCGTACTGGAGGCCGGGCTGGCGCTGGCGCTGGTCGCGGGCGCCGCGCTCCTGGCGTGGCGGCTGCGCTTCTCCACCGTCCCCTTCCTCATCCTGGCCGGAATGGCCGTGGGCCCGCACGCCCCCCGGGTGTGGCTGCTCGACTTCCGCTTCATCGAGAGCGAGCCGCTGATCGCCTTCATGGGGCGGCTGGGCGTGCTGTTCCTCCTGTTCTACCTGGGGCTGGAGTTCTCCGTGGGGCGGCTGGTCCGCTCGGGGCGCTCCATCGCCGTGGGCGGGACCATCTACATCGCCATCAACTTCACCCTGGGGCTGGCGTACGCCGCGCTCCAGGGGTGGCCGCTGCGCGAGGTGCTGGTGGCGGCCGGCATCACCACCATCTCCTCCAGCGCCATCGTCGCGAAGGTGCTGGTGGACCTGCGGCGCACCGCTCACCCCGAGACGGAGATGATCCTGGGGATCATCATGTTCGAGGACGTGTTCCTCGCCGTCTACCTGTCGGTGGTGTCGGGGCTGGTGCTGAGCGGCGCCACCTCGGTGGGCGGCGTCGCGCTGTCGGCGGCGGGGGCGTTCGCCTTCATGATCGGGCTGCTGGTCGTGGGGCGGCTCGCCGTGCCCTGGCTGAACCGGGGCCTGCGCATCGGCTCCGGCGAGGTGTTCCTGCTGGTGGTGTCGGCGGCGCTGCTGCTGGTGGCCGGCTTCGCGGAGACGGTGCACGTGGCCGAGGCCATCGGCGCGCTGCTGCTGGGGCTGGTGCTGGCGGAGACGGAGCACCGGGAGCGGATCGAGCACCTGGTCATCCCCTTCCGCGACTTCTTCGGGGCGCTGTTCTTCTTCAGCTTCGGCCTTTCCATCGACCCGTTCGCGCTGGGCGGCGCCTGGAAGGTGGCGCTCGGCGCGGTGCTGCTCACGCTCGCCGGCAACTACGCGGCGGGGCTGCTGGCCGGGCGCGCGGCGGGGCTGTCGCCCGCCGCGTCGTCCAACATCGGGCTCACCATCGTGTCGCGCGGCGAGTTCTCCATCGTGGTGGCCAGCCTGGCCGAGGCCGGCGGGCTGCTCCCGGTGCTGCAGCCCTTCGCGGCGCTCTACGTCCTCACGCTCGCCATCGCGGGCCCGCTGCTCACCCGCGAGTCGCAGCGCGTGCACCGCGGCGTGTTCGCGCTGGCGGGCCGCGCGGCGGGGCCGTTCCGGCGGAGGGCGCCGTGAGGGAGCGATTCCTTTTCAATTCCGGACGGGAGAAAGGACCCATGCAGGTTCGCGAGCACGACCTCCCCGGCGTGGGGAAGAAGTTCGCCCTCGCCACGGCGGAGGGCGACCGGATGACGGTGATCATCCACAACTCGGGGGACCGCGAGGTCTACCACTTCCGCGGGGGGGAGGACTTTCCCTTCCACTCCATCCGCCTGGACGACGCGGAGGCCCGCAAGCTGGGCGCGATCCTGGGCGGCGCCTACTTCCAGCCGCCCGTGGCCGAGTCCATGGAGATGGTGCTGGGGCAGCTTGCGGTGGAGTGGTTCCGCGTGGACGCGGACTCCCCGCTGGCCGGCCGCAGCATCGAGGAGTCGGCCATCCGCAGGCGCACCGGCGCCAGCGTCATCGCCATCCTCCGCGACGGAAACGCGCAGCCCAACCCGGCCCCCTCCGCGACCGTCGCCGCCGGCGACACGCTGATGGTGGTGGGCGACCGGGAGCAGGTGGCCAGGTTCCGGGCGGTGGCGAAGGGGTAGGGAAGTGCGAAAGTGCGTGAGTGCGGGAGTGCGAAACTGACCTCCCGTACGGAGCGCGAGGTAGGCAGCAGGTGAGAAGCGCCCCCGCCGGGACTCCGGGCGGGGGCGCCTTGCTGTCCGGTCGTGGGACGGGGATTCCCGGGAACGGGCACTCCCGCGCGTGCCGTCGGCCGTTGCGGGACGCGCAACGTACAGCGTCCCAGTGAGATGCCGCGTGGCCCGGGCAAGGCACGGGGGATGCCCCGGTGGGCGATGTTCCGGGCGCGCGTGCGGCCGGGACGCTCCCGTGGTGCGACCCGACCTCCCGACCGAAGCCGACCCATGCGCGGTGCGATCTCCTGGCTGGACGTCAAGCTGGGCGTGCGGATGCTCGTCAGGCACCCGGCCCTCACCCTGGTGGGCGGGCTGGGGCTGGCGGTGGGCGTGGCGATCAGCGCCGCCTTCTTTTCCGTGACGGCCGCGCTGGTGTACCCGCGGCTGCCGCTGGACGAGGGCGACCGCATCGTCGCGCTGGAGAACCGCGACCTGGAGGTGAACGACGAGGAGCGGCGGTCGCTCCACGACTTCGTGGCCTGGCGGGAGGAGCTGCGCCGGGTGCGGGAGCTGGGCGCCTTCCGCTTCGTGGACCGCAACCTGGCGGCCGGCGACGGGTCGCCCGAGCCGGTACAGGTGGCCGAGATGACCGCCTCCGGGTTCCGGGTCGCGCGCGTTCCCCCGCTGCTGGGGCGCTGGCTGGTGGACGAGGACGAGCGGACCGGGGCGGCGCCGGTGGTGGTGATCGGCCACGACGTGTGGCGCAGCCGCTTCGGGGGCGACCCGGCCGTGGTGGGGCGGAACGTCCGCCTGGACGGGGTGGCCCACACGGTGGTGGGGGTGATGCCGGAGGGCTTCGCCTTTCCCATGAGCCAGAGCTGGTGGACCGCGCTGCGGACGGACCCGGCCGGGTACGCGCGGCGGGCGGGGCCGGAGATCTTCGTGTTCGGGCGGCTGGCGCCCGGCGCGACCCTGCGGGAGGCGCAGGCGGAGCTGGACGCGGCCGGGCGGCGCGCGGCGGCCGCCTGGCCGCGGACGCACGCCCGGCTCCGGCCCATGGTGATGCCGTACACGCACTCCCTCACCGACATGCAGGGCGGCGTGCCGTTCTGGAGCCTGGCGCAGATGCAGCTGATGACCAGCCTGCTGCTGCTGGTGGTCGCGCTGAACGTGGCGGTGCTGGTGTACGCCCGGGTCGCCATGCGCAGGACGGAGATCGCGGTGCGGAGCGCGCTCGGCGCCAGCCGCCGGCGCATCGTGGCGCAGCTCTTCGTGGAGGCGCTGCTCCTCTCCCTGGGGGCGGCGGCGGCCGGGTTCGCGCTGGCGCAGTACGCCGTGCGCCTGGGGCTGCGCCTGTTCTACGTGTCGGAGCTGGACGCGTCCCGGCCCCCGTTCTGGCTGGACTACGGGCTGCGCCCCTCGGCCGTGCTCTTCACCCTGGGGCTCGCCGTGCTCGCCGCGACCATCGTGGGCGTGCTCCCCGCGCTCCAGGTCACGGGGCGGCTGCGCTCCCAGCCGGGCGAGCTGGGCGGCGGCGGAGGAGGGGCGCGGCTGGGGAGGACGTGGACGGCGCTGATCGTCGCGCAGGTCGCCGTCTCGGTGGCGGTGCTCCCCGCGGCGGTGAGCCTGGGCTGGTTCGCCATCCGCGCGGCCGCGACCCGGCCGGTCTTCCCGGCGGAGCGCTTCCTGACCGCCCGGGTGGAGGGGGACGAGGACTCCGCGCCCGACGCGGGGACGGCACGCTCGGCGGACCGGCTGGAGGAGCTGATGCGGCGGCTGGCGGCGGACCCCGACGTCGCGGGCGTTACCTACCGGGCGCAGCTCCCCGGCCGCGACGGCACGGTGCAGGTGGAGGGCGTGCCGGCGCCGGCGGAGTCGCCCTCGGGCCACAGCCTGGGTGCGTACGGGATCCACCCGGGCTACTTCGACGTGTTCGGCGCGCGCCTGCTGGCCGGGCGGCGCTTCGAGCCCGGCGACCTGGGGGAGGAGGGCGCCGCGGTGGTCGTCAGCGAGGCCTTCGTGCGGCGGGTGCTGGGCGGCGGCGACGCGCTCGGCCGGCGCATCCGCCACGTGGTGCCCGGCGAGGCGGCGGGCGCGGGCGGGGCGGAGGCGGGGCGCTGGTACGAGGTGGTGGGGGTGGTGGCGGACCTGGAGACGAACCCGCTGGACCCGGAGCTGGTGCGGCCGCGCGTGTACTATCCCGTGGCGCCCGGGCGGGCGCGGGAGGTGAGCCTGGTGCTGCGGCTGCGCGGCTCCACCCCGCCGGACCTCGCCACCCGGCTGCGCGGGATCGCCGCGTCGGTGGACCCGGCGCTCCGCGTGGGCACCGTGGCCTCCATGGCCGAGGGGAGCCTGGTGGACCGGGTCTCCTCCCGCGGCATCGGCGTGGCGGTCGCGCTGGTGCTGCTGAGCGTCTTCCTGCTTTCCGCGGCCGGCATCTACGCGCTCATGTCGTTCGCGGTGACGCAGCGCCGCCGGGAGATCGGCATCCGCACCGCGCTGGGCGCGCACCCGCTCCAGGTGCTGCGCAGCGTGTTCGCCCGCGCGGCGTGGCAGCTGGTGCTGGGGCTCGCGGCCGGGATCGCGGTGGCGACGCTGCTGGAGGGGCTCACCGGCGGCGGGCTGATGGACGGACGGGGCGCCGTGATCCTCCCCGCCCTCGCGGCGGCCATGGCGGCGGTGGGGCTGCTCGCCGCGCTCGGCCCGGCGCGGCGCGGCCTGCGCATCCAGCCCACGGAGGCGCTCCGGGCGGACGCGTGACCCGCCCCGCGGGCGCCTAGCTCCCCCAGACCTCCGCCAGGCGCTGGGCGCGGCCGCAGGTGAACTTGTAGAACCGGTAGCGCACCGGGTTCTTGCGATGGTAGTCCTGGTGGTACTCCTCCGCCGGCCAGAACTCCCCCACCGGGGCGATCTCGGTCACGACCGGCCGGGAGAAGCGCCCGTCCAGCGCCCGCCTGGACGCCTCGGCCAGCCGCCGCTGCTCCGCGTCGTGATAGAAGACCGCGGAGCGGTACTGCGCGCCCTCGTCGCAGAACTGCCGATTGGGCGTGAGCGGGTCCACGTTGTGCCAGAAGACGTCCAGGAGCTTCGCGTAGCTGGTCTTCCGCGGGTCGAAGACGACCCGCACCGCCTCCGCGTGCCCCGTCCCGCCCGCCGAGACCTGCTCGTAGGTGGGGTTCCGCGTCCGGCCGCCGGTGTAGCCGGAGGTGGTCTCCACCACCCCCGCGGCCTTGTCGAAGGCCTCCTCCACGCACCAGAAGCAGCCGCCCGCGAAGGTGGCCGTGTCCCGCGCCGCGGCCGCGGGGACGCCCTGCCGCGGGGGGGCGCTCTGCCGTGCCTGGGCGTCGGACCCGCCGGAGGCGGCCGCCGCCAGCAGCACCGCGGCGGCGATCAGGTGCCTGCGCATGTCAGCTCCTGAGTGTGGGGAGGGGAGCGCCCTTCGGGACGAAGCGCAGCGCCACCCCGTTGTTGCAGTAGCGCTTGCGCGTGGGCGCGGGGCCGTCGCCGAACACGTGGCCCTGGTGCCCGCCGCACCGCACGCAGTGGTACTCGGTGCGCGGCAGGATCAGCTTGAAGTCGCGCCGGGTGGCGACCCGCCCGGACAGGGGCGCCCAGAAGCTGGGCCACCCCGTGCCGCTGTCGAACTTGGTGGCCGAGGAGAACAGCGGGAGGAAGCAGGCGGCGCAGACGAACGTCCCCTCGCGGTGCTCGCCGTCGAGCGGGCTGGAGCCGGCGCGCTCCGTGTCCTCCTCGAAGAGCACGGCATACGCGGCCGGCGGCAGCAGCCGGCGCCACTCCGCGTCCGACTTCTTCAGCTTGGGGATCCCCTGCCGGTCCGGCTCGTCCGCCTCCAGGCGGCCGGCGAGCGGGGCGGCGGCCAGGCCGAGCAGGCCCCCCAGGAACTGCTTGCGGGTCATTCCACGCCTCCAGGTGGAGAGTCGTGTGCCAGTACCCGGCCGGGGCGCGCAAGTTCAGCCGCGGCAGGAGCTTGATGATCGTCATCGCCGGGCGCGCCAGCGCCGTGACGGGCGTCACACCGCGCCGCGGCTCACCGGCGGGCCCGGGGACCGGCGCCCTCGCGCCCCTCCGGCCGCGGCGTCACCAGCTGCGGCGGGGCGACGGGGCGGGTGGAGGGCGGGGCGGCCGTGCCGCGCAGCGCCGCCTGGCCCAGCCGCGCGTAGTTGATGGCGTTGGCCAGGATCCGCGCCGCCTCCTGGTCGGCGTGGAAGCCCATGGAGTTCTCCGCCTCGATGAAGTCGGTGAAGAACTGCGCCCTGCGCTGGTAGCCGCGGGCCTCGCGGACGCGCGGGCTGGCGCTGTCCGCGCGGGCGGCGGCGGCGATCTCGTCGGTGAGCTGCAGCGTGGCGTCGATGGCGATGTTGCGCAGCTGATAGGTGCGGTCCTGGATGGTGTGCACCCGCGAGCGCAATTCCTCCTCCGACCAGTGGTGGCAGGTCTGGCACGCCTTGTCGATGTTGAGCAGGGGGCTCCTGACCCAGTGGTCGCTGATCTTCATCGCCCCCTCGCGCTTGTACGGCATGTGGCAGTCCGCGCAGGCCACGCCGGAGCGCGCGTGGATCCCCTGGTTGTACAGCTCGAACTCCGGGTGCTGCGCCTTGAGCACCGGCGCGCCGCTCACGGCGTGGGTCCAGTCCTTGTGCCCGTTCTCCTCGTAGTACGCCATGATGCTGTCCACCAGCAGCCCCTTGGCCCAGGGGTAGGTGAGGCGCTTCTCCGGGCCCTTGAAGTAGTACTCCACGTGGCACTGCCCGCACACGTAGGTCCGCATCTCCTGGCGCGACGCGTCGCGGTTCACGTCGTAGTCCCTCACCCCCTGCGCCGCCTTGAGCGCGCGGATCCCCTCGATGAAGCCCGGCCGCGTCACCCGCAGCTGCATGGTCTGCGAGTCGTGGCAGTCGATGCACGACACCGGGTGGTCGACGTTGCCCACCCTGCGCGCCTCCGCGAACGGCATCCGGTTCAGCTTCTCGAAGCCGGCGATCAGGTCGCCGTTGCCCACGCGCATGTACGGCACGTACATGGAGCCGTGGCAGTGCAGGCAGGTCCCCGGCTGCTTCGCCACGTCCTGGCGCCGGGTGAACACCTGGTCCGAGAGCATGTAGGCGTGGCCGCGCTCCTCGCGGAAGTCCTCCGCGAAGGCGTACCCCGCCCAGAACCTCCGCAGCCGCGGGTCCTCCACCAGGCGCGACTGCGCCACGGTGTCGCGCGGGTCGCGCGCGGTGGGCTGCTGCGGCAGCGCCTCGCTCCCGCCGTAGCGGGTGCGGGTCATGTCCACCGTGCGCCGGTAGTCGTCGTACTGGAGCGGGAAGTTCTTGCCCCAGGTGGCGGGGTCCACGGTGGTGTCCGAGAGCTCCACCACCCGGTAGAAGGGGTTCCGCGCCTCCGCCCGCCGCTCGAAGATGTTGGTGAGCAGGGCGGCCACGGCCAGGGTGGCGAGCCCCGCGCCCACGGCGGCGGCCACCAGCCACCAGCCGGTCCGGCGGCGCCGGGGCCGGTCCTCGGGAGCGCGGTCGGGATCCACGTGATCGGTCATCGGATGGTCGCGATGCGGGTGGGTGGAGCGGCCCCTAGCGGGTCCAGTGGCCTACGTCGTCGTGGCAGCGGGTGCAGTAGAACGCCTCCTCGCCCCGGGCGCGGCGCTCTTTCTCCTCCGGCGGGTCGGTGCCGTGCTCGATGGCGTCGGTGATCTGCGCGTGGCAGTACCGGCAGGCGTTCTCGGCGATCTCCAGGTTGCGCGGGGTGATGCGCAGCGGGTCCGGGTAGCCGCCGACCGTGAAGTAGAAGGAGTGCCAGAAGCCGTTCTTGGCCTTGGTGGCGTACTTGCCCACCGGGTCGTGCGGCGTGTGGCAGTCGTTGCACCCGGCCACGGCGCGGTGGCTGGACTTGAGCCAGGCGTCGTAGTGCTCGTCCATGATGTGGCAGTTGGCGCATGCGGCCGGGTCGGTGCCCAGGTACGAGTAGCCCTTGGCGTACACGAAGGTGAAGGCCCCCAGCCCCGCCGCCGTGCCCACGAGCACCGCCGCCGATGCGGCGATCCACCGCTTTCGAATCATGGTACTGGTTCGCTCCTGTCGGGGTCGCTTCGAGCGGTGTTGAAAGAGACGGACGACCGGGATTTGGGCGTGCCCCCGCTGACGCGGGGTCGGGCTGCGGCTCCGTAGCAGACGAAACAACGATACTGTCGGCGAATTGGCCCACGGTTCGCAGGCGAGGGAAATCCCCTGATCCAAGCTCCCTAGCCGCGAGGGGTTCCATGTCGCTGAAGCCGATGCCCATCC
>DASVQR010000096.1:0-2931 GCA_036389055.1 Longimicrobiaceae bacterium
CTCGCGGGTCCGGGAGGCGTTCGGGGTGGAGCTGCCGCTGCGGGCGCTTTTCGAGGCGCCCACGGTGGCGGGGCTGGCGGAGCGGGTGGATTCGCTGCGGCGCGGGGGGGAGCCGGCGCTGCCCCCGGTGGTGCCCGTGGAGCGCACGGGAGCGCTGCCGCTGTCCTTTGCGCAGGAGCGGCTCTGGTTCCTGGATCGCCTGGAGCCGGGAAGCTCGTTCTACAACCTCCCCGCCGCCCTGCGGCTCCGTGGAGTGCTGGACGTGGAGGCGCTGGGCAGGGCGCTGGGCGAGATCGTGCGGCGCCACGAGGCGCTGCGGACCGTGTTCGTGGAGGCGGAGGGCTCGCCGGTGCAGGCGGTCGTGCCGTTCGGCGGCTGGTCGCTCCCGGTGGAGGACCTTGCCCGCCTGGACGAGGGCGCGCGGGCGGCGGCGGCGAGGCGCAGTCTCGCGTGGGGCGCGGCGCGCCCGTTCGACCTCTCGGCGGGCCCGCTCTTCCGGGCGACGCTGCTGCGGCTGGCTCCCGAGGAGCACGTGCTGCTGCTGTGCATGCACCACGTCGTCAGCGACGGGTGGAGCATGGGCGTGCTCTTCGGCGAGCTCTCTGCGCTGTACGCGGCGTACCGGGAGGGGCGCCCGTCGCCTCTCCCGGAGCTGCCGGTGCAGTACGCCGACTATGCCGTGTGGCAGCGGGCCCACCTGACGGACGAGGTGCTGGAGCGGCAGCTCGCCTACTGGCGGGACCGCCTGGCGGACGCGCCCGCGCTCCTGGAGCTGCCCACGGACCGCCCCCGCCCGCCGGTGCCGGCGTACGAGGGGACGCACGAGCCGGTGGATCTCCCGGGCGAGCTGCTGGCGCGCCTCAAGGCGCTCGGCCGGCGGGAGGGCGCCACGCTGTACATGACCCTGCTCGCCGCCTCCCAGGTGCTGCTGTCCAGGTACGCCGGGAGCGGGGACGTGGTGGTGGGGAGCCCCATCGCCGGGCGCACCCGGGGCGAGACCGAGGGGCTGATCGGCTTCTTCGTCAACACGCTGGTGCTCCGGACCGACCTGTCGCGCGCCCCCGGCTTCCGCGAGGCGCTGCGCCGCGTGCGCGAGACCACGCTGGGCGCGTTCGAGCACCAGGAGCTCCCCTTCGAGAAGCTGGTGGCCGAGCTGCAGCCGGAGCGCAGCCTGGGCCACACGCCCCTCTTCCAGGTGATGTTCTCCCTGGTGAAGCGGTCGGAGCCGGTGACGGACCTCCTTGCCGGGCTGCAGGTTCTGCCCGTCGCGGCGGACGTCCCCACGGTCAAGTTCGACCTCAACCTGGTGTTCACGGAGCACCCCGACGCCCTCCAGGCGGAGGTGGGATACCGGACGGACCTGTTCGAGCGCACCACAATCGCGCGGATGCTGGGCCACCTGCGGCGGGTGCTGGAGCAGGTCGCCGGGGACGGCGACCCGCGCCTGTCCGCGCTGGAGCTGCTGGACGCCGCGGAGCGCGAGCAGGTGCTCGCGGCCTGGAACCGCACGGCGCGCCCTTTCCCCGACATGCCCCTGCCCGCCTTGTTCGCGGAGTGGGCGCGCCGGGCCCCCGACGCCGCGGCGGTGATCTTCGGGGGCGATACCGTCCGCTACGGCGAGCTGGACCGCCGGGCCGACGCGATCGCCCGCCGCCTGCGCGCCGCGGGGGTCGGCCCCGAGGTGCGCGTCGGGATCCTCGCCGAGCCCGGCGCCGCCCTGGTGGCGGGGGTGCTCGGTATCCTCAAGGCGGGAGCGGCCTACCTCCCGCTCGACCCCGCGTACCCGGCCGAGCGCCTGGCCTTCATGCTGGACGACGCGGGCGCCCCTGTGGTGCTGGCGCAGCCGGATCTCCTCGCCTCGCTCCCGCCGGTGGGCGCACGCATGCTCTCTCTGGAAGGGGACGACGATGCGGAGAATGGGTCCGCCGTTGCAGGCTGTTCCCTGTTCCCTATTCCCTGTTCCCTGTCCCTCGCGTACGTCATCTACACCTCGGGCTCCACGGGCCGGCCCAAGGGCGTGCTGGTGGAGCACGGCGCGCTCTCCAACCTGGTGCACCACTCCGCTGCCGAGATGGGGATGGGGCCCGCGGACACGACGCTCTGCCTGGCCTCGATCTCGTTCGACGTGTGGGTCTACCAGGCGCTGGTGCCCCTGGCCACCGGGGGCGCGGTGCGGATGGTCCCGCGCGAGCAGGCGATGGACCCGCCCGCACTGGTGGAGGCGCTGGAGGACGTGACGGCGATGTTCATGGTGCCCGCGCTGATGCGGCAGCTGGCCCCCATCCTCCGCGCCACGCACCCGGCCGGGCTGCCGGGGGTGCGCCTGGCCTGCACGGGAGGCGACGTCGTGTCCTCCGAGCTGCAGAAGGAGTTGACGGAGGTCTTCCCGAATGCCGACGTGCAGGTGGTGTACGGGCCCACGGAGGCCACGGTCGGCTGCTCGTCGCACCGGGTGAGGGAGGGCGGGGCGGGGCGGAACCTGATCGGGCGGCCGTACTCGAACACCGCGATGTACGTTGTGGACGCGGCGGGCGAGCCGGTGCCGGTGGGGGTGCCGGGCGAGCTGTGGATCGGGGGCGCCGGGGTCGCGCGCGGCTACCTGGGCCGGCCGGCGCTGACGGCGGCTGCGTTCGTGCCGGACGGGTTCGGCGGGGCGCCGGGTGCGCGGCTGTACCGGAGCGGCGACCGGGTGAGGTGGACGGCGGAGGGGGAGCTGGAGTTCCTGGGCCGCATCGACACGCAGGTCAAGGTGCGCGGCTTCCGCGTGGAGCCGGGGGAGATCGAGGCGGTGCTGCGGCGGCACCCGGGGGTGCGCGAGTGCGCGGTGGTCGTGCGCGAGGACCAGCCCGGCGACAAGCGCCTGGCCGCCTACGTCGTGGGCGACGCCGGGGCGGACGTGCTGCGCGAGCACCTGCGGCGTGATCTGCCGGA
>DASVQR010000097.1:0-2937 GCA_036389055.1 Longimicrobiaceae bacterium
CTCGCGGGTCCGGGAGGCGTTCGGGGTGGAGCTGCCGCTGCGGGCGCTTTTCGAGGCGCCCACGGTGGCGGGGCTGGCGGAGCGGGTGGATTCGCTGCGGCGCGGGGGGGAGCCGGCGCTGCCCCCGGTGGTGCCCGTGGAACGCACGGGAGCGCTGCCGCTGTCCTTTGCGCAGGAGCGGCTCTGGTTCCTGGATCGCCTGGAGCCGGGAAGCTCGTTCTACAACCTCCCCGCCGCCCTGCGGCTGCACGGAGCGCTGGACGTGGAGGCGCTGGGGAGCGCGCTGGGCGAGATCGTGCGTCGCCACGAGGCGCTGCGGACCGTCTTCGTGGAGGCGGAGGGCTCACCGGTGCAGGCGGTCGCGCCGTTCGGCGGCTGGTCGCTCCCGGTGGAGGACCTTGCCCGGCTGGACGAGGGCGGGCGCGCGGCGGCGGCGCAGCGCAGCCTCGCGTGGGGCGCGGCGCGCCCGTTCGACCTCTCGGCGGGCCCGCTCTTCCGGGCGACGCTGCTGCGGCTGGCGGCGGAGGAGCACGTGCTGCTGCTGTGCATGCACCACGTCGTCAGCGACGGTTGGAGCATGGGCGTGCTCTTCGGCGAGCTGTCGGCGCTGTACGCCGCATACCGGGAAGGGCGCCCGTCGCCGCTCCCGGAGCTGCCGGTGCAGTACGCCGACTACGCCGTGTGGCAGCGCCGCCACCTCTCGGGCGAGACCGTGGAGCGGCAGCTCGCGTACTGGCGGGAGCGCCTGGCGGACGCGCCCGCGCTCCTGGAGCTGCCCACGGACCGCCCACGCCCGCCGGTGCCGGCGTACGAGGGGTCGAACGAGTCGGTGGATCTCCCGGGCGAGCTGCTGGCGCGACTCAAGGCGCTGGGCCGGCGGGAGGGCGCCACGCTGTACATGACCCTGCTCGCCGCCTCCCAGGCGTTGCTGGCGAAGTACGCCGGGAGCGAGGACGTGGTGGTAGGGAGCCCCATCGCCGGGCGCACCCGCGGCGAGACCGAGGGGCTGATCGGCTTCTTCGTCAACACGCTGGTGCTGCGCACGGACCTCTCCGGCGACCCGGGATTCCGCGAGGTCCTGCGGCGCGTGCGGGGAGTGACGCTGGGCGCCTACGAGCACCAGGAGCTGCCTTTCGAGAAGCTGGTGGCCGAGCTGAGCCCGGAGCGCACCCTGGGCCACACGCCCCTGTTCCAGGTGATGTTCGCCCTGGTGAGGCGTGCGGACCCGGTGACGGACCTCCTCGCCGGGCTGCAGACGGAGCCCGCCGCGGTGGAGATCCCCACGGTCAAGTTCGACCTCAACCTGGTGTTCACGGAGCACCCGGACGGCTTCCAGGCGGAGGTGGGATACCGGACGGACCTGTTCGAGAGCGCCACCATCGCGCGGATGCTGGGCCATCTGCGGCGGGTGCTGGAGCAGGTCGCCGGGGACGGCGACCCGCGCCTGTCCGCGCTGGAGCTGCTGGACGCCGCGGAGCGCGAGCAGGTGCTCGCGGCCTGGAACCGCACGGCGCGCCCTTTCCCCGACACACCCCTCCCCGCCTTGTTCGCGGAGTGGGCGCGCCGGGCCCCCGACGCCGCGGCGGTTCACTTCGAGGGCGAGACGGTCCGCTACGGCGAGCTGGACCGCCGGGCCGACGCGATCGCCCGCCGCCTGCGCGCCGCGGGGGTCGGCCCCGAGGTGCGCGTCGGCGTCCTGGCCGAGCCCGGCCCCGCCCTGGTCGCGGGGGTGCTGGGCATCCTCCGGGCCGGCGGGGCCTACCTCCCGCTCGACCCCGCCTACCCGGCCGAGCGCCTGGCCTTCATGCTCGACGACGCGGGCGCCCCGGTGATCCTGGCGCACCCGGAGCTGCTCGCCTCGCTCCCGCCGGTCAGCGCCCACGTCCTCTCTCTGGGTGCGGAAGCGGGCGACGATGCGGAGAATGGGTCCGCCGTTGCAGGCTGTCCCCTGTCCCCTGTCCCCTGTCCCCTCCCCCTGGCGAACGTCATCTACACCTCCGGCTCCACCGGCCGGCCAAAGGGCGTGCTGGTGGAGCACCGCGCGCTCTCCAACCTGGTGCACCACTCCGCCGCCGGGATGGGGATGGGCTCCTGGGACACGACGCTCTGCCTGGCCTCCGTGTCCTTCGACGTCTGGGTCTACCAGGCGCTGGTCCCGCTCGCGATCGGGGGAGCGGTGCGGATGGTCCCGCGCGAGCAGGCGATGGACCCGCCTGCGCTAGTGGAGGCGATGGAGGACGTGACGGCGATGTTCATGGTGCCCGCGCTGATGCGGCAGCTGGCCCCCCTCCTTCGCGCCACGCACCCGGCGGGGCTGCCGGGGATGCGCCTGGTCTGCACGGGGGGCGACGTCGTTCCCCCCGAGCTGCAGGCGGAGCTGAACGAAGTCTTCCCGAACGCGGACGTGCGGGTGGCGTACGGGCCCACGGAGGCCACCGTCGCGTGCTCGTCGCACCGAGTGGGGGAGAGCGGGGCGGGGCGGAACCTGATCGGGCGGCCGTTCTCCAACACCGCGATGTACGTGGTGGACGCGGCGGGCGAGCCGGTGCCGGTGGGGGTGCCGGGCGAGCTGTGGATCGGGGGGGCGGGGGTCGCGCGCGGCTACCTGGGGCGACCGGCGCTGACCGCCGGGACGTTCGTGCCGGACGGGTTCGGTGGGGTGGCGGGGGCGCGGCTGTACCGGAGCGGCGACCGGGTGAGGTGGACGGCGGAGGGGGAGCTGGAGTTCCTGGGCCGCATCGACACGCAGGTCAAGGTGCGCGGCTTCCGCGTGGAGCCGGGGGAGATCGAGGCGGCGCTGCGGCGGCACCCGGGGGTGCGCGAGTGCGCGGTGGTCGTGCGCGAGGACCAGCCCGGCGACAAGCGCCTGGCCGCCTACGTCGTGGGCGACGCCGGGGCGGACGTGCTGCGCGAGCACCTGCGGCGTGATCTGCCGGA
>DASVQR010000098.1:0-21841 GCA_036389055.1 Longimicrobiaceae bacterium
GATGATCACGCTCTTGCGCCTGGCCGGCTTCCGCTCCCTCACCGCAGCCGTGCGATGGCTCGCTCACGATGTGCCCGCCCTCTGCCGCTTGCTACAATGAAACAGCCCTGCGGCGCCAGCCGGGGGCACGCCCGAACCCGCTTTCAGCCGTGTGCAGTCGGCTCGCTCGGCGGCATCACGTCGCCGACCGGCTCGTCGGGAATGGCGAGCGGGTCGTGGCTGACCTGCGGGTGCTCCTCGGCCGCCCTGGGCCAGACCAGCGAGGCCACCACCGACGACGCGAGGACGAGCGCGACGACCCCCAGCGACAGCCCGATGGGGATGTGGATGTCCACGGCGGTGGCGAGCATCTTGGCGCCGATGAAGATCAGCACCACTGAGAGCCCCAGCTTGAGGTAGTGGAACTTCTCGATCACCCCCGCCAGCACGAAGTACATGGAGCGCAGCGCGAGGATGGCGAACACGTTGGAGGTGTAGACCAGGAACGGGTCGCGCGTCACCGCGAAGATGGCCGGGATGGAGTCGAGGGCGAAGATCAGGTCGGTGGTCTCCACCAGCACCAGCACCACGAACAGCGGGGTCGCCGCGCGCCGGACGCGGTTCCCGAACTTCTCCTGCGTGAAGAACTTCTGGCCGTCGTAGTGTCCGGTGATGGGGACGAAGCGGCGGACCAGCTTGAGGGCCGGGTTCGCCTCGGGCTCGATGTCCTCCTCCTGCTGGCGCGCCATGCGGATGCCGGTGAACACCAGGAAGGCGCCGAACACGTAGATGATCCAGTGGAAGCGCTCGATGAGGAACGCGCCGGCCGCGATCATGGTGCCGCGCATCACCAGCGCCCCCAGCACGCCCCAGAACAGGACGCGGTGCTGGTACTTGGGGGGAACCTTGAAGTACGAGAAGATCAGGACGAAGACGAAGATGTTGTCCACCGACAGGGCCAGCTCGATGAGGTAGCCCGTGATGAACTCCAGCGCGTCCTGGCGCCCGCCGACGTTCTCCACCGGGAGCACCCCGGTGTACATGGCGCCCGCGAAGGCGAGGGCCAGCGTGACGGTGATCGCGCTCCAGCGGCCGGCCTCCCTGACGGAGACCACGTGCGCGGTCCGGTTGAAGACGCCCAGGTCGATCGCGAGCAGGACGAGCACCAGGGCGTTGAAGCCCACCCACGGCCAGATTGAGCTGTCCAAAAGACCTCCAGTCCGGTGATTCTCGCGAGGGGGGACGGACACAAAAAAGGGCGAGACCCCGTCCTGGACGGCCGCCGCAGCGACCACCGGAACGAAGGTCTCGCCCTGACGGAAACCGTTCCGTCCCGGCCGGACCGTGCGGCTCGCGCCGCAGTCTTGACGATCCGGCCGCCGGGGTGTTCCCCGGTAGGCTACTCCCCTTCTGTGAACGGCGACAAGCTACCCGGCAATTCCCGTGCTGTCAATCAGACCCGGCCCGGCGGGGGGCAACCGGATGGCAAACGAAAGGCGACGCCGCGTTTGCGGTTTGGTGACGCGCCCTTGACTTGGTCGAACGGCCGTTCTATAGTAGCACGCAACCCCTTTCCGGTGCTCCGGGCGGCTTCGGCCCGGCTCACCCCGAACGTGCAGGCCCCTTCGGGGCTTCTTCCTACATAGAATCCGGGTCTGCGGACCATTCGGTACAGGCTCACGATACGCGCGACACCGGTGCCCTCCGCGGGCCCGGAACCATCGGCCGGAGTCCGGGGCTCATCCCCAGCGCTCCGGCCACCCGTGTCGTATCCGCACGCAGGCGACACTCCGTGAACTTTCTGCAAGGAGGCGTGCCATGACCGAAACCTAGTCCGGCGCAGTCGCGCCGCGCGGCGGTCGTGGCGATGCCCGGCCGACGACGGCGCCGCGGCGGGTTCCGATCCGGATCCCCGCTCGACCTTCGTCATGCTCTCTGCTCAAGGACAAAGATGAAGAAACTGCTGATGGTCGTGACCACGGCCTGCCTGGTGCTCGGAAGCGAGCAAGCCTGGGCGCAGGACCGCGTGGTCACGGGGACGGTGACCTCCGACGCGGGCAGCCCGCTCGCCGGCGTGGTGGTCACAGTGAAGGGAACCAACGTCCGCGCCGTGACGGACGAGACCGGCCGGTACAGCATCAGCGTGCCCACGGGCGCGCAGCGCCTGGTCTTCTCCGGCCAGGCCGTGGGCACCGAGGAGGCCGCGATCAGCGGCAGCTCGGTGAACGTCAGCCTGAGCTCCAACGCGGTCGCGCTCGAGGGGCTGGTGGTGACGGCCCTGGGCATCACCCAGCAGGAGAAGGCGGTCGGCACGGCGGTGCAGAGCGTCCGCGGCGAGGACCTCACCGAGGCGCGCGAGACCAACATCGTCAACGCCCTCTCGGGCAAGGTGTCCGGCCTCCAGGTCACCAACGCCGGCCCGCAGGGCGGCTCCTCGCGCGTGGTCATCCGCGGGGCGAGCTCCATCAAGGGCAACAACCAGCCGCTCTTCATCGTCGACGGCGTGCCGATCGACAACTCGTTCCCGACCAACCCCATCACGCGGACCCAGCCGGACCGCGTGGGCTACGGCGGCTACGACTACGGCAACGCGGCGGCCGACGTCAACCCCAACGACATCGAGTCGATCACCGTCCTCAAGGGCCCGAACGCGGCGGCGCTGTACGGCTCCCGCGCGGCCAACGGGGCCATCGTGATCACCACCAAGTCCGGGAAGAACTCCCGCGGCCTGGGGATCTCGGTGACGCAGAACGTCAGCTTCGAGGACCCGCTCCGCCTCCCCGAGTACCAGAACACCTTCGGCCAGGGCGCCGAGGGCCGGTTCGAGTTCGTGGACGGCGGCGGCGGCGGCGTGAACGACGGCGTGGACGAGAGCTGGGGCCCGCGCTGCGACGGCCGCATGATCCCGCAGTTCTTCAGCGGCGGCCAGCCGGCTCCGTTCGTCTGCCAGCCGGACAACGTGCGCAGCTTCTTCGAGACCGGCCGCACGCTGACCACCAACGTGGCGCTCGCCACCAGCAACGACCGGGCGAACGTCCGCCTGTCCGTGACCAACATGGACCAGGACGGCATGTACCCCGGCAACGAGCTGAACCGCCTGACCGGCGCGCTCAACGGCGGCATCAACCTGACCGACAAGCTGCGCGCGGACGCCTCGGTGCAGTACATCGCCACGGACGGTGAGAACCGCCCGGGGACGGGGTACGACGCCACCAACGTCATGGAGCAGTTCGTGTGGTTCGGCCGCACGGTCGACGTCAAGCGGCTGACCCAGCTCCGCGACGACAACAACGAGCAGTTCAACTGGAACCACAACTACCACAACAACCCGTACTGGCTGGCCCTCGTCAACAACAACTTCGACGAGCGTGACCGCGTCATCGGGAACGTGCAGGTGAACTACCAGTTCACCCCGTGGCTGAACGCCATGGTCCGGTCCGGGACCGACTGGTACCGCGACTACCGCCGGCGCCACTACGCCCCGGGCACCATCGCGGTCACCGCGAGCCCGGTGTCGGGCGGGTTCGAGGAGGAGAACATCTTCACGCAGGAGAACAACACGGACTTCCTGCTGACCGCGAACCGCGACCTGGGCACGGCCTTCGGCCTGACGTTCAACTTCGGCGGCAACCGCCGCGTGTACGACTACCGCTTCAACGAGGAGTCGGCGTACGACCTCGTCGTGCCGGGCGTGTACAACATCACCAACTCCTCGACCCGGCCGACGCTGTTCGCCGAGTCGCGCGAGAAGCAGATCAACTCGCTGTACGGCCAGGCGCAGTTCGCGTTCAACGACTTCTGGTTCGTGGACGTGACCGGCCGCAACGACTGGTCTTCGACGCTGCCCGCGGGGAACAACTCGTACTTCTACCCCTCGATCTCGTCGAGCTTCGTCTTCACGGACGCGTTCCCCTCGTTCCTGGGCAGCCTGCTCTCCTTCGGTAAGGTGCGGGCCAGCTGGGCGCGCGTGGGCAACGACGCCGACCCGTACCAGACCTCGCTGACGTACACGGCCGGGACCCCGTTCGGCAGCATCCCGCGCTACGCGGTGCCCAACGCCATCCCGAACGTGAACCTGAAGCCGGAGGAGACCACCTCGTGGGAGGCGGGCGCCGAGTTCCGGTTCCTTGACGACCGGCTCGGGCTGGACCTGACCTACTACGACCAGAGCACGGCCAACCAGATCCTCTCGGCGACGGTCTCCGGCGCCTCGGGCTTCCAGGAGCAGGTGCTCAACGCCGGCACGATCAGCAACCGCGGCGTGGAGCTCCAGCTCTCCGCGACGCCGGTGCGCCTCGACAACGGCTTCGAGTGGGACCTGACGGTCAACTACGCCCGCAACAAGAACCAGGTCGAGGACCTGTACGGCGACCTGCCGGCGGTGTCGCTGAACGGCACCGGCTACTGGGGCCTCCTGGTGCAGGCGCGCAAGAACCAGCCCTACGGCGCGCTGTACGGCGCGGCGTTCGCCCGCGACGACCAGGGCCGCATCATCGTGGACGCCGACGGCTACCCGACCGTGGCCGACGCGCCGCAGGTGCTCGGCTCGTACACGCCGGACTGGAGCGGCAGCGTGGGCAGCACCCTGCGCTTCCGCAACCTGGACCTGAGCTTCCTGGTGGACACCAAGCAGGGCGGCGAGATCTTCTCGGTCACCAACATGTTCGGCAACTACGCCGGCGTGCTCAAGGAGTCGGTCGAGGGCCGCTGCAACTTCCCGGCGGCGGACGGCGGCAACACCTGCGCCACCAACGGCTACCTGTTCGAGGGCGTGACCGAGAGCGGCCAGCCGAACACCAAACGGGTGGACCCGAAGCTCCTGCAGGACGTGCTCTTCCAGCTGCACGAGGCGTGGATCTACGACGCCAGCTTCGTCAAGCTCCGCGAGGTCAAGCTGGGCTACAACGTCCCCTCGACGCTGACTCGCCGCGTGGGCGTGTCCGGGATGAACCTCTCGCTGGTCGGGCGCAACCTGGCGCTGTGGACGGACGCGCCGCACATCGACCCGGAGACGGCGTTCTCCGCGGGCAACCAGCAGGGCATCGAGTTCGGCCAGCTCCCGACGGCGCGCAGCATCGGCTTCAACGTGACCGTCACCCCGTAAGCCGGGTTCACCCTGAACGATGATCGTGGAATGAAGACGACATACAAGCTGGGACCCGTGGTGGCGCTCGCGCTGCTCGCAGGGGCATGCGACGAGGGGCTCACGGACCTCAACAAGAACCCGAACGCGCCGGAGGCGGTGACGCCCCAGCTGCTGTTCCCGCAGGGGACGGTGGCGGCGGTCGACCTGTTCCGCGGCGCGGACTTCGACCTGACGTTCACCTCGCTGTGGGCGCAGCACATCGCCAAGATCCAGTACACGGAGGAGGATCGCTACGCGATCCGCGTGGACGCGGTCAACGGCTGGTTCCGCAACGCGTACGCGGGGCCGCTCCAGGACCTGAACACCACCGTCCAGCAGGCGGAGACGCTCAACCAGCCCGCGCTGGCCGGCCCGGCGCTGGTGATGAAGTCGTGGACCTTCGGGGCCATGACCGACACCTGGGGCGACATCCCGTACTCGGAGGCGAACCGCGGCAACGCCAAGGAGATCAACATCACCCCGAAGTACGATGCCCAGAAGGACATCTACGCCGGGATCCTCAACGACCTGACGCGGGCGAACTCCGTGCTGACGGGCGTCAGCACGGTGTACTCGGGCGCCGACCCGATCTACGGCGGCGACGCGGGCAAGTGGCGGAGGTTCGCCAACTCGCTGCGGATGCGCTACGCGATGCGCATGTCCGACGTCGATCCGGCCGCGGCGCGCACGGCGTTCATCGCCGCGAACACCGCCGGCGGGATGGCGGCCGTGACGGACAACGCGCAGCTGAACTGGACCGCCGACGTGCGGGCCAACGAGAACCCGATCTTCGCGAACGCCCGCACCCGCGACGACCACCGCGTCAGCGAGATGACGGTGAACACGCTCAAGGGGCTGAACGATCCGCGGCTCGGGGTTTACGCCAACAAGGCGGTGGACACGGGTGAGTACGTCGGCGTTCCGAACGGCCTCACCAGCAGCGTGGCGACCGGGCTCGGCCTGACCAAGACCTCGAAGATCGGCACCTTCTTCTCCGGTCAGAAGTCGCCGACGTTCCTGATGACCTACGCCGAGGTGTCGTTCCTCCAGGCGGAGGCCGCCGAGCGGGGCTGGATCGGCGGGAGCGCCGCCACCTTCTACAACGAGGGGATCCGCGCCTCCATGCGGACCGTGGGCATCTCCGACGCCGCCATCGCCACCTACCTGGCCCAGCCGTCCGTGCAGTACAAGGGCGGCGCCGCCGGGCTGAACCAGATCTACCTGCAGAAGTGGATCGCCCTCTTCGGCCAGGGGATCGAGGCGTGGTCGGAGTACCGGCGCACGGGCCAGCCGGCGCTCCCGCTGGCGAAGTCGCCGGTGGCGGGCGTGACGTCGATCCCGCGTCGTCTGACCTACCCGACCACCGAGTACACGTTCAACGAGGTGAACGTGACCGCTGCCGCCGCCGCCATCGGTGGCGACCAGCTGGGCACCCGCGTCTGGTGGGACAAGTAAGCCGGACCGGTTGAAGTGAGCAAAGGGCCTCCCGGGTTTTTCCCGGGGGGCCCTTTGCTTTGGCCCGGGAACGGCTTTGAACTGCGGGTTCGGGCGTGCCCCCGGCTGGCGCCGGGGTCGGGCTGCGGCTCCGTAGAGCAGCAAACTACGCTGCTCAACGGAGTCGAGCCCGCACGGTACTGCTGTGCGGTCTCGCCCCTTCGGGCCGGCATCCCTCACGCAGCTTCCCGGAAAGGCACGGGGGCCCCGGCGCGGTGCGCCGGGGCCCCCGTCGTACTGCTCCGACCGCCTGCTACTTCAGGATGTTCTTGGCGATGGTCTGGAGCTGCATGTTGCTGGTGCCCTCGTAGATCGTGCCGATCTTGCTGTCGCGGTAGAACTTCTCCACCGGGTACTCGCGGGTGAAGCCGTAGCCGCCGTACAGGTCGATGCACTGCGAGGCGATGCGCTGCGCGACCTGCGAGGAGAACAGCTTCGCCATGGCCGCCTGCTGGAGGAAGGGCAGGCCGGCGTCCTTGAGGCGGGCGGCATTGTAGACCATGAGGCGGGCGGCCTCCAGCTCCACGGCCATCTGCCCGATCTGGAACTGCACGCCCTGGAAGTCGCCGATCTTCTTGCCGAACTGCTCGCGCTCCATCACGTACTTGGCCGTCGCGTCGAGCGCGCCCTGCCCGATCCCGATCATCTGCGCGCCGATGCCGATGCGGCCCTCGTTGAGGGTCTCGATGGCCGTCTTGTACCCCTTGCCGACCTCGCCCAGCACGTTCTCGGCGGGGACGAAGACGTCCTCCAGGATCAGCTCGGTGGTGGAGGAGGCGCGGATCCCCAGCTTGTCCTCCTTCTTGCCCACCGAGAAGCCGTCGAAGCCCTTTTCCACGATGAACGCGGTGATCCCCTTGTAGCCCGCCGCCGGGTCCACGTTGGCGAAGACGATGAAGACCTCGGCCTCGCCGCCGTTGGTGATCCACAGCTTGCGCCCGGTGAGGCGGAACCCGCCGTCGGCCTTGACGCCGCGGGTGGCAAGGGCGAACGCGTCGGAGCCGGAGCCCGCCTCCGAGAGCGCGTAGGCGCCCACCTTGTCGGCGGCGAGCTGCGGCAGGTACCTGGCCTTGAGCTCCTCGGATCCCCAGCGGAGGAAGGCGTTGTTGACGAGGGTGTTCTGCACGTCCACGAACACGCCCACGCTGGCGTCCACGCGCGACAGCTCCTCCACCACCAGCGCGGCGGTGAAGAACGAGACGCCGGCCCCGCCCAGCTCCTCCGGAACCTCGATCCCCATCAGCCCCATCTCGAAGAACTGCGGGATCAGCTCCGGGTCCATCTGCTGCTTCTCGTCCATGGCGTGGACGCGCGGGCGGACCTCGTCCTCGGCGAACTGCCGGACCAGGTCGCGGAACATCTGCTCGTCCTCGCTCAGAACCGTCAGCGGCGCGCCGCCGGTCGCCAGGTCAACGCTTGCCATCGTCTTTCTCCCTCGGGATTTACGGTTGCGGTGCGGAAGCGCGCCGCCGTGCAATCCGGTAATATGGCGGTTCGTGCGCCGGATGTCGAGAAACGGTCCTGCTGTGTCGCTGCTGCGCTTCGGTGCCGATCGGACTACGCTCGTGGCGCTTCGACCGGACTCCGGCGTTGGTGGTCGGCCGGGGGATGCTGCTCCGGGGGAGCCGAACTCGCCGGCGCTCCGTCTGCGCTGTCGGGATCACGTCGGCTTCGAACATGACGTTCCCCCTGCGCAGCCTCCCCCGACCTCCCTGCGCAGATTCCAGGAACTGCCACTGCAACGGCAGTGCTCCCCCTCTCCCGCTTGCGGGGGAGGGGGCCGGGGGGAGGGGGCCTGCCACGACACGCCGATCCCGCCCCCCGGGAAGCCCTCCCCCGGCACGGGGGAGGGTGGCGAGCCTCAAGCGAGCCGGGTGGGGGCCCCCGCGGACGCCAGCACCAGCCCTGCGTGAGGGATGCGAGCGCGAAGCGGCGAAACCCAACAGCAGTACCGTTGGGGTTCGCCTCCGTTACGCACAGTTTCATCGTGCGTTACGGAGCCGCAGCCCGACCCCGGCGCAGCCGGGGGCACGCCCGAACCCGCATCTCACGGCCGTAATTCCGTACGGTGTGCGTCTTGCCACGAAACCGCACGCGGACCCTGCCGTAGTGGAACCAGGCGCCGGGCGAGCCGGCGTACGCACGCACTGCCCCGGAGAAGACCATGGAGAACCAGAACGAGCCGACCGCCCGCCGCGATCCTTTCGAGGAGCTGAACCGCAAGATCGAGGCGGCGATGGAGGAGATCCGCCCCAAGGTGCGGCGGGCCCTGGAGGAGCTGGAGGAGCGCGTGGACGCGGCGCTGGAGGACGTGAAGCCCAAGGTGGACGAGGCCCGCAACCGGGCGCGCCCCAAGGTGGACGACTTCGTCTCGGACTTCCAGCCGCGGATCGACGCGGTGCTGGGGCGGATGCAGTCGGCGCTGGAGAGCCTGCGCCGCGACTTCGAGAACCGGGCCACGCGCGCCGAGGCCAGGCAGGGCGGGACGGCGGGGGACGCGGCCCCGGCATCCGCGGCGGCGGACCCGTTCTCCACGGCCTCGGCTTCGTCCACGGCCGGTACGGGTGGCGGAACCGGGACCGGGGGAGCGGCGGGAGCCGCGGCCGGGGACGCGTGGACCTCGGGTGCGGCGGGCGGCAGCCCGACGCCGCCGGCGGCTCCGTACACGCCGGGGACGGCTTCGTCCACGGGATCCGCGGGCGGGACGGATCCCGGGGCGGGCTCCACGGGTACCAGCCACTGGCCCACGGACCCGGGGGACGTGACCTCGCCGGCGGACCCTCCCAAGGAGTCCACGCCGGAGTGGCCCACCCGCGACTCGCGCGACGAGCCGGGCGGCACTCAGGGACCGGGGGGAACGCCTTCGTTCTGACGGCGCGCGGGGGACCGGACGGACCGGTCCCCCGCATCGCGCCGGGCCCGCCGACGTGCTCCCCGCCCGTTTGGGCCACCCTCTTTGGCCGCCGAGTGCTTGGGGCTCGTCTTTTCGGGCCGGGTGCGCTAAATTCGCCGTGCCGAACGACCTACCTCACTTCTCCAGCGCAGTCAGACCATGTCCAACCGCCTCCTTTCGCGTTCCATTCCGCTGTTCGCACTCCTCGCGCTGGTCGGCGCGGGCGGGGCGCGGGCGCAGATGCTCCCCGGCGCCCGCCCGACGGACAACCGGCTGGAGATGCGGGAGTTCAACGCGGAGGCGCTGCGCGGGGTGAGCAGCATGCTCGCCGAGTGGCGGGGCGCGTGGGCGCGCGACGACGCCCGGGAAGCGGCGCGCTTCTACACGGACGACGCGCTCCTGCTGATCGGCGACGGCAAGCCGCTGCGGGGGCGGCAGGAGATCCAGACCGGGTTCGGGGGGATCCTCTCCACCACGGGCGTGATCCAGGTGGCGGTGGAGGACTTCCTGGCGAGCGGCAACGTGGCGTACGCCTACGGCAACTTCTGGTACCCGGACGAGCAGGACCAGGACGCGCCGCCGGTGACCGGGACGTACGTGATGCTGCTGCGCCGCGACGGGCGGAACTGGAAGATCCGCTCGCAGATGTTCAGCGCCACGCCCGCGCAGCAGCAGAGCGCGGCGGCGGACGCTGAAACCACCAGCACGGGCACGCCGTAGTGGGCGCAGGAACGCCTTCGACACCGCAACCCGGCTCCGCCCATGTTCGTCGTCCTGCGCTGGATCTTCCAATCGGCCCTGCTCGCGGTGGTGACGCGGATGCTGGGGCGATTCTTCCCGGTGCTGCTCCGCCTGTTCAGGGTGATGCGGCGATAGCGGCGGGGCCGGGAAGGGCCCGTCGTGGTGGAGCGGGCGCCGGGGACGGGATCCCCGGCGCCCGCTCCGTCGTCACGCTCCGAAGCTGCCGATGACCGAGATCGACACCTCCGCCGACCCGGAGCGGCTCCGGCGGATCGCCGGCGCGCTGGGGATTCCCGCGACGCGGCGGCACATCTTTCTGTGCGCGGACCAGACCAACCCCAAGTGCTGCGACCGGGAGCGGTCGCTCGTGGCCTGGGACTACCTCAAGGGGCGGCTCAAGGAGCTGGGGCTCTCGGAGCAGGGCGGGGTGTTCCGCACCAAGGCCAACTGCCTGCGGATCTGCGAGGCGGGACCGGTGGCGGTGGTGTACCCGGAGGGCGCGTGGTACTCCCGCTGCGACCCGCCGGTGCTGGAGCGCATCATCCAGGAGCACCTGGTGGGCGGCGTCCCCGTGGCGGAGCACCTGATCGTGGAGCATCCCCTCGCGCCGGACGGCGGCGCCTGACCGGACCGCAGGGACGTGCGCGCGCCGCGCCGACGGACGTGGCGCGCCGCGGGGGTGGGAGAGCGAGTCTCTTCCACCCCTTTTCGTATCCGTGGCCCGCCGGGTAGAATCAGGCCGAGTCCGGTGGCGCGTCGGATGGGCACCCGCTCGAGGGGAGACGACGATGACGGAGACGGAGCGGATCGCGGACCAGCTGGAGCGGTCGTTCGACGGCGACGCCTGGTGGGGGACGCCGCTGCGGGAAGCGCTGCGGGGGCTCACCGCGGAGCAGGCGTCCCGCCGTCCGCTGGAGCGGGCGCACACGGTGTGGGAGATCGCGCTGCACGCCGCGGCGTGGATCCGGGAGGTGGGCCGGCGGGTGCGGACGGGCGAGGCGCGCGAACCGGAGCCCGCCGACTGGCCGGAGCCGGGCGAGCCCACGCAGGCGCGCTGGGAGGCCGCGGTGGCAGAGCTGGAGGCGGCGCACCGGGAGCTGGTGGACGCCGTACGCCGCATGCCGCCGGAGAGGCTGGGCGCGGTCCTGGGCGACGCGCGCGACCGGCCGCTGGGCAGCGGCGTCACCCTGTACGTCCTGCTGCACGGGCTGGCGCAGCACAACGCGGCCCACGCGTCGCAGGTCTCCCTGCTGCGGAAGGCGCTCGGCTGAGGACGCTCCGGCGCCCGGGGCGCCCGGAGAGCAGGAACGCGTGGACGGAGGTGGGGCGTGGCGGACGAGAGCGTGCGGATGGACGGCAGGACCTGCGTGGTCACCGGCGCGAACGCGGGGATCGGCAGGGCGACGGCGCTCGCGCTTGCCCGCATGGGCGCGCGGGTAGGGATGGTGTCGCGCAGCCGCGAGCGCGGGGAGGCGGCGCGCGAGGAGGTCGTGCGCGGGTCGGGGGGCGGCGCCGTGGACCTGTTCGTGGCGGACCTTTCGGCACAGGCGCAGGTGCGCCGGCTGGCGGCGGAGATCCGGGAGCGCTACGACCGCCTGGACGTGCTGGTGAACAACGCGGCCGTGTACACGGCGAAGCGGACGCTGTCGCCGGACGGGATCGAGCTGCAGCTCGCCGTCGACCACCTCGCCCCCTTCCTGCTCACCCGGCTGCTGCTGGACCTGCTGGAGCGGAGCGCGCCGGCCCGGGTGGTGACGGTCGGCTCGGAGGCGCACCGGGGAGTGCGGCTGGAGTGGGAGGACCTCCAGGGGGAGCGGCGCTACCGGGGGCTGCGCGCCTACCGCATGGCGAAGCTGGCCAACCTGCTCTTCACGCGGGAGCTGGCGCGGCGCACCGCGGGGACGGGCGTCACCGCGAACGCCGTCCACCCCGGCGTCGTCGGCACCGAGCTGCTCTTCGGCGGGTGGGGGCCGCTGCGCCTGCTGAAGCGCTTCCTGCGCACGCCGGAGCAGGGCGCGCGGGTGATCGTCCGGCTTGCCTCCGCGCCGGAGCTGGAGGGGGTGACGGGACGGTACTTTCGCGACGAGGGGGAGATCCGCCCGTCCGCGGCGGCGCTGGACGACGAGGCCGCGCGCAGGCTGTGGCGGGTCAGCGAGGAGCTGACGGGGCTCGCGCCGTCGGGGTGACGCGGGCTCCCGCGCGCAAACGGGACGCCCGCCCCGGGGAGATCCCCAGGGCGGGCGTCCGTTCCAGCGTGGTGCCGGGCGGTGGTCAGCTGCGCGGCCCCTCCTCCGTGGCCTTCGCGGCGTTCATCCGAGCGCAGCACTCGCGGCACTTCTCCGCGTCGCACCGGCCGTCCGTGCAGCAGTCGGAGTCCTTGCAGCACCCTTCACCGTCGCACTGGCCGTCCCTGCAGCAGTCGGCGCAGTCGCCGTGCGCGTGGCCGGCCTGACCGTGTGCGCCCTGGCCGTGGGCCTGGTGGGCGCCCTTCATCGCGGCGTGCACCGCCTCGATCCGGGCCTTCTGCCCGGCGGTGAGCACGGCCTGCGCGCCTGCCGCGTCGTCCTGCCTGAGCGCCTGGAGGCGCTGCACCTGGGCGTCGCTCAGCCCCAGGTCGGCGCGGTGCATCACCAGCATCGCGGGGGTGGCGGCGTGTCCGCCCGCGCCGTGGTCGCACCCCATGCCGGCGGGGTCGTGCCCGCCCCGGGCGTGGTGCGCGGCGTGCCCCGCGGCGCCGTGCTGCCCCTGGTGCGCCGCGTGGCCGGCCCCGGCGTGCTGGCCGTGGTGCCCGGCGTGGGCCTCGGGGCGCGGCGCGGTGCCGGTGGCCTGGGCGTCCAGCCGCGCGGCCGGCGCGAGGGCGAAGGCGAGCGCCGCGAGGGCGGCGATCCGGTTGAGCTTCATGGTCGTTCCTTGTCCCGTGTGGACCGGGGGCATCGGAGGTCCCCGGCGATGTCGTGAGCGTGTCGTGCCGGAGCGGGTCCGGCGCGGCTACGCTTCCGGGGGACGGAACGGAGGGGAGGGGTCCTGCAGGCCGTGCACGCCGCGCGGGGCGGCGAAGTCGTGGGCCTCGGCCACGGGGGGAGCGGCCCGGGCGGCGACGTCCGCGCCGACGAAGCTGCCCAGGCAGGAGGCGGCGCCGGGCGCCATCAGCGGACAGGCGGGCGCCTCCCGCTCCCCCGCCGGCTCCCGCTCTGCCGGGGCGGGCGCGGGGGCGTGCCCGTGGTGGGCGCCGTGGCCCGCGTGCCCGCGCGCCGCGTCCGCGGGGACCGGCGCGTCCGGCACACCGGCCTGGCACATGGCGGCCCAGGCGCTCCCCGCGAAGGACAGGGAGAGCGCGCAGAGCGCCAGGAGCGCGGCCAGGGGACGCAGGCGGGACCTCATGGGATGAATGGTAAGCGCGTCCACTCCGTGGCTCAAGTCGGGAATTCGTGGACGGGCGTCTTCCCCACCCCGTGTGGCAGCCGCCCGACGATCATCGCCGGGTGGCGCCCCCGTTCTCGTCCGCGACCAGGGACAGCAGCGCCGGCACCCGGTTCAGGTGCGACGACCGCAGCGGTCCGAAGCGCACGCGGCCCTCGCCGTCCAGCACGTAGTACTCCGGCGTGCCCCACTTGCCCAGCGCCTTCTCCAGCTCCTCCCGCGGGTCCTCGTAGACGGGGAACCCGAGCCGCCGCTCGCGCAGGTAGCGGCGCAGCTCCGGGCCGAGCGGCCCGCCGACGGTCACCACGGCGTGGCCCTGCGTCCGGGCGGTTTCGGCGACGCGCTGGAGCTGCGGCAGCTGCTCCGCCGAGTTCGGACAGAACCGGTTCCACAGCGCGACGAACGTCGGTCGTCCCGCCGCGACCTCCCGCAGCGCGACGGCGCGGCCCTCCGCGTCGCGAAGCCCGATGTCGCGCGGCAGGCGCCGGACGGTGGCGCCGGGGAGGAGCCGCTCCCTCATCTCGCTCCTCGCTTCGGCGAGGCGCTCCCGCCAGGCGGCATCGCCGAAGCGAGGCCCCAGGAGCGTCCGTGCCGAGTCGCGCAGCGCCGCGCCCGCCAGGGGATCGGCCGCGGCGAGCGCCAGCGGCAGGGCGGCGCCGGCGGTGTCCCCCGCCTCCAGCCGGAGCCCGGCGACCTGGCGGAAGAGGGCCGCGTCCCACCCCGTCTCCGTGGCGCGCGCCAGCGTGTCCAGCGCCGCGCCGCGCCGGCCGCTCTCCAGCAGCGCCGCGCCCAGCACGGCGAACACCCGCCCGGCCTCCTCCCTCCGCTCGCGCCGCTCCACCGCCACGTCGTTCTCCAGCGGGCGCACCGCGTCGTCCACGCGCTCCAGCTCGCGCAGCCGGCCGCGCAGCAGCGCCATGCCTTCCTCGCGCAGCGCCGGGTGGCGGGCGAGCACCTCGCCGACGTACTCGGCCACGGCGGGATCGAACTCGTGCTGGAGGGTGCGTCCCGCCCAGTGCCGGATCGCCTCCGTGTCGCCGGTGCTCTCCGCGAGCGGCAGCGCGACGGCGAGGACGAAGACCGAGCGCGGAGCCGGCCCGATCCTGCTCCAGAGCGAGTCGAAGCGGGCCAGCGCCCGGAGCGGCTCGTGGGCCATGACGTCGAAGAACTGCTCCTGGACGCCCCAGACGCTGTTCGGCGCCTCGCGCAGGAGCCGCCCGCGCCAGTAGCGATACAGGGCTGTGTCGCCGGTCTCGTGCGCGTAGCGCGCCATGATCCCCATCTCGCTGTCCACGTCCAGGTCCGCGCGGGGCCTCAGCTTCCGGTCGAACTCCGCCAGGCGCGCCCGGGCCCGCACGCGCGCGCTGTCCTCGGCGGGGCCGGAGAGCGATGCCATCTCGCCATGGAAGAGGTTGAACCAGGCGATGACGCGGTCGGGGTACAGCTCCACCGCGCGCCGGGCGTTCTCGTGGCTCAGCTCCCAGTTGCGCGTCAGGTGGTCGAACTCCCGCTGCAGCAGCGCTTCCAGCAGGGGCCGGCCGTCGGCGCCGTGCACCAGGATCTCCCACAGCTTCCTGTCGTTGCTGTCCACCCGCGAACCCTGCACGTCCTCCACTGCGAGCGCGGCGTACACCACCGAGTCGGGGAGGCGGAGGGTGCCGTGGAACACGCCGTCTTCGCCGCGCACCAGCTCCGCCGCCGTCGCCTGGCGCCCCGTGCCGGGAATGGCGAGGCCATCCTCCTTCAGGTAGCGCGCCCGCAGCCGCAGGCGCCGCTCGCCCGCGAAGAGCGAGCCGCCGCGGTACGCGACCCGGACGACGGCCCCCGGGCCGGGCGCGGCGGGGGCGAGGACCAGCTCGCTGCGGTTGGCCTCCAGCTCCGCGCCGGGCGCGAAGAACGGCGCCCCGACCACCACCAGGGCGACCACCGCCGCGGCGGCGGCCCAGGCGCGGAGGCGCGCCACTCGCCGGACCGGCGGGTCGGCGAGGGGGAGGAGGACCGTGTCGCCCGCCTCGTACCGCGCGAGCACCCGCTCCAGCGCGTCGGCGCGGAGCGCGGGGGCCGGCAGGGCGCGGGCCGCCGCGTCCAGCCGGCGGATGCGCTCCAGGGCGGCGCGGCAGCGCGCGCACCCCTCCAGGTGGCGGGCGACGCGAAGCTCGGCGCGCGCGTCCAGGTCGCCGTCGGCGTGGAGGGAGAGGCGCCGGAAGCCGGGGTGCCGTGCGATGGGGGACATGGCGGCCGTCCTTCAGGTGAGCAGGCTCTGGAGGGCCCGGCGGGCGCGGAAGAGCCGCACCTTGGAGGCCTCCGGGGTGATCCCGACCAGCCGGGCAATCTCCTCGTGGGGGTAGCCCTCGACGACCTTGAGCACGAACACGGTGCGCAGGGGCTCGGGGAGGGAGCCGATGGCCCGCTCCAGCGCGACGCGGTCCACGGGTGCGTCGCGCGCCGCGCCCGGCTCGTCCGCCGGGTCGAGCGGGTCCTCGCGCCGCCTCCGGCGGGCGCGCAGCCGCATCAGGGCGGTGCGGGCGGCTATGCGGCGGATCCACGCCTCCAGCGGACCCCGGCCGGCGTAGCCGCGGAGCGCGCGCGGCAGCCCCACGAACACGTCCTGGACCACGTCGTCCGCTTCGGCGGCGGAGCGGAGGAGGGCGTACGCGAGCCGGTGCACCCCGGGCGCGTGCCGCCGGAAGAGCGCGCCCAGCGCGTCCGCGGAGCCCTGCACGGCGCGCTCGGCCAGCTCGGCGTCCGGGACCTGCTCGCTCACGACTGTCGCCAAGGTTCCTCGGGGGATCGCGGGTGGGCTCCTGGAGGCATGGATGCCGGCGGACCCGCAAAGGTTACGGCGGGGAGAAAAAAGACCCCTCCCCCGGGCGGGGGAAGGGCGTGGGTGGGGCGCCGGCCACTCGCCGCGGGCCGGCTACCGCTCCAGCTCCTCGGCGAGCCGGTCGCGCAGCCCGTCCAGCCACGCGGGGCGCGGGGCCTGGGAGCGGGCGTAGAGCGACTCCAGCAGCTGCACCACGGGCTCCACCGAGTCGCGCCGCAGCGCCGTGGGGAGGTCGCGCAGCACCACGCCCAGGGCGATCACGGCCACGGACGGGTCGGGGGGCGGCACGCTGCGCCGTCCCTGCTCGCGCACGTACCAGTCGGCCAGCTTGCGGCGGTTGACCTCGTAGGGCGAGGCGCCGTCCAGGAACTTCTTCAGCCCCATGGGGCTGAGGCCGATGCGGTACGCCACCTGGCGCAGGGACGTCTCCTGCACGCGCAGCTCCGCCGTCTGGCGGATCTGCTCCGTGCTGGGCAGCTCCCGGCGCCGGGTCAACGGGACCTCCCCGTCACGGGGGGCCCGCCGCGGCGTATGCTCTGTTTACTTTTTGTAGGAGTACACTGAACAGATTAGGGGCACGCCCAACGCGGGGCAAGGTGCCGCGCCGGCCGCGCACGGCGTCCGCGGGTCAGGCGCCCTTCCGCGGACGAGGGCGGACCGGGTACTCCACGCCGGAGGGAGGGGGATCGCCGCCCGGGCCGCGGTCCACGGTCTCGCGCAGCCGCAGCAGCCAGGCGGGGCGGGGGGCCCTGCGCGCGTCGTGCAGCCGCTCGTAGTGCTCCACGGTCAGGCGGAGCGCCTCGGGCCGGTCGGCCTCGGCCAGGTTGCGGAGGCTCTCCAGGACCGCGACCTCCATGTACTCGTCGTCGGGCACGGCACCGTACCTGGCGCGGCTGTCCTTGAGGAACCAGCGGATCAGCTTGGCGAGGTTGCGCTTGGGCACCCTGCCCTCGTTCACCAGCTGCTCCACCGAGCTCTTGCTTATGCCGATCTCGGCGGCGAGGTCGCGGTACGGGGTGCCGTTGCTGCGCACGACGAGCCATCCCCGCGCCGCGCTGAACGAGACGCGCGCCGGGTCGCCGGGCTCGTCCCGGTCATGTCCATTCTGTCCAGAATCAGGAGGTTTACACTCTATACACTAGGCCGCGCCCGCGCCGGGCGCAAGCCGCGCGGCCGGGTTGCCCCCCGGTGCGAAACGGCTACGTTTTCCCGGCCGGCGCGCCGCCTCCGCGAGCCACCGCTCTCCGCCTCAGAATCGAAGCCGATGCCCGCACTCCGCACCCTCGCGCTCGCCGCGGCGCTGCCGCTCCTCGCCGCCTCCGCCGCGGGGGCGCAGGGCGGCTCCTTCACGCTTGCCACGCGCCCCGAGCGCACCGACTACCGCGAGACCAGCCGCTACGACGAGGTGGTCGCCTTCCTGGAGGCGGCGCAGCGGGCCGCGCCGGAGATGGTGCACCTGACGACGATGGGCTACACCTTCGAGGGGCGCCCGCTGCCGCTGGTGGTGTGGGGCCGGGTGCGCGACGCCGGTCCCGAGGCGGTGCGCGCCACCGGGCGGACGCGGGTGTACGTGCAGGGCAACATCCACGCGGGGGAGGTGGAGGGGAAGGAGGCCACGCTCGCCCTCCTTCGCGACCTGGTCAACGGCCGGCACCGCGGCTGGGCGGACTCGCTGGTGCTGCTGATCGCCCCCATCTACAACGCGGACGGCAACGAGCGGGTGAACCTCACGAACCGCCCGCACCAGCACGGCCCCGTGGGCGGGATGGGGCAGCGCCCCAACGCGCAGGGGCTGGACCTGAACCGCGACCACACCAAGCTGGACTCCCCGGAGGCGCACTCGCTGCTCGGGATGGTGAACCGCTACGACCCGCACGTGCTGGTGGACCTGCACACCACCAACGGTACGTACCACGCCTACCACCTCACCTACGCGCCCCCGCTGCACCCCTCCACCCCCGCGCCGATCACGGCATTGCTGCGCGGCGCGTGGCTCCCGGCGGTGACTCGCGGGCTGAAGTCGCGCGACGGGTGGGACACCTACTACTACGGCAACGTCCCCGATCCCGAGTCCACCTGGGCGGCGGCGCCCGGGGCGGAGCGCGCCTGGTACACCTTCGACCACCGCCCCCGCTTCGGCAACAACTACGCGGGGCTCCGCAACCGCTTCGGGATCCTGAGCGAGGCCTACGCCTACCTCACCTTCCGCGAGCGGATCGAGACCACGCGCCGCTTCGTGGAGGAGGTGCTGGACTACGCGCAGGCGAACGCCGGCCGCATCCGCCGGGTGACGGAGGCCGCGGACCGCGCCTCCGTCGCGGGGGAGACGCTGGCGCTGCGGGCGCGGACCCGGCGCGGCCCGCAGCCCGTGGAGATCCTGATGGGCGCCGTGCGCGAGGAGCGGCACCCCTACACCGGCGAGCCGATGATGCGCCGGCTGGACGTGAAGCGCCCGGAGCGGATGCCGGAGTACGGGACCTTCGAGGCCACCGAGACGGACCGCGCCCCGCGTGCCTACCTGGTCCCGCCCTCGCTGGCCACGGTGGTGGAGCGGCTGGGCGCGCACGGGGTGCGCTTCCGCGCGCTGGAGCGGCCCGTGCGCCTGCGCGTGGAGGCGTTCGCGATCGACTCGGCGCAGGCGGGGGCGCAGCCCTTCCAGGGCCACCGCGAGCGCACCCTGTTCGGGCGGTACGCGGCCGCCGCGGAGCGCGAGGTGCCCGCGGGGACGCTGGTGGTGCCGGTGGACCAGCCGCTGGGGCGCCTTGCCTTCGTGCTGCTGGAGCCGCGCTCCGACGACGGCTTCGCCACCTGGGGCCTGCTGGACGAGGCGCTCAAGGACGCCCGCACGTACCCCATCCTGCGCACCCGCGACGCGGTGCCCTGACCCCCCAACCGGAGCCGGAGGCGCGCATGCCCGAGGGCGACTACGAGCGCATCTACGCCGTGGTGCGGCGCATCCCGAGGGGGCGCGTCGCCACCTACGGCCGGGTGGCGGAGCTGGCCGGCCTCCCCGGCCACGCCCGCCAGGTGGGATATGCCCTGGCGGCGATGTCCGAGAGCAGCACCGTCCCCTGGCACCGGGTGATCAACGCCCAGGGCGCCGTCAGCGCCCGCGGCCCTCACTCGGGCGGCGCCGTGACGCAGCGCATCCGCCTGGAGCAGGAGGGCGTGGAGTTCGACGCGCGCGGCCGGGTGTCGCTGGCGGAGTTCGGATGGAAGGGGAGGGGGAAGGGAAGTGCGGGAGTGCGAGGTGCGGAAGTGCGGGAGTGAACGGCGGGGGCCCTCACCCGGCTCGCTTGAGGCTCGCCACCCTCTCCCAATTCTGGGAGAGGGGACAACGGCTGGATATCCAGGTACGGCAGGCAGTTCTCCCCTCTCCCGCTTGCGGGGGATTTGGAGGGGGCAAGTCGTGGGGGAGGGGGCTCGCATGAGGGATTTCGGCCCGAAGGGGCGAGACCCCAACAGCAGTACCGTTGGGGGCTCGACTCCGTTGCAGACGGTCGTTTCGTCTGCTACGGAGCCGAAGCCCGACCCCCGCGCCCCGCGGGGGGCATGCCCAAATCCCGTATTTTCTCTTCGACTCAAGAAAATACTTGACTAGTCATTTGATGCGATGTATACTATCCACCATGGCACGCGAGACCAGTGCGCTCCAGCGCGAGATCCGGCAGAACCGCCCGTTCAAGACGCTCCACCAGGAGGCGACGCTGGGAGTGCTGCGCACGGCGGACCTGCTGCGGCGGCGCGTGTCGTCGGTGGTGGAGAAGTACGGGGTGACGCTCCAGCAGTTCAACGTGCTGCGCATCCTCCGGGGGGCGGGCGGACCGCTGCCCACGCTGGAGATCGGCGAGCGGATGGTGGAGCAGGCGCCAGGGGTGACGCGGCTGCTGGACCGGATCGAGGCGAAGGGGTGGGTGACGCGGGAGCGGTGCACGGAGGACCGGCGGCAGGTGCTGGTGACTATCACGCCGGCGGGGCTGGAGCTGCTGGCGCGGATGGACGAGACGGTGGACGGCGAGGACACGGACGCGCTGGCGATGCTGGACGACGCGGAGACGGAGCGGCTCATCGAGCTGCTGGACCGCATCCGCGCGGGGCTGGGCTGAAAAAAATTTGCGGCAATGCTTGTCCGGTCAACCATTGATCGGACTCCCAACGGGCGCGACGCCCACCACGACGGAGGAGAGGACATGAGCCAGCAGGCGACGATCATGGGGATGGCGAAGGCGCCGGCGCGCGAGCGGGCGGCGGAGGCGAGCCGGCTCCCCGCGGCGGTGCGGGCGGTGATGCGGACGGACGCGGGGCTCGGCCCGGTGCTGCTCCGGCTGACGCTGGCGGCGGTGATCTTTCCGCACGGCGCGCAGAAGGTGCTGGGGTGGTTCGGCGGCTACGGCTTCGAGGGGACCATGGGGTTCTTTTCCTCCATGGGGATCCCGGCGCTCTTCGGGGTGCTGGCGATCGCGGCGGAGTTCCTGGGGCCCATCGGGCTGGCGACGGGGCTGCTGACGCGGGTGGCGGCGCTCGGGGTGGCGAGCGTCATGGCGGTGTCGATGCTGATGGTGCACGCGGCCAACGGCTTCTTCATGAACTGGTTCGGCAACCAGGCCGGCGAGGGGATCGAGTACCACCTGCTGGCGCTGGGGATGTCCGTGGCGGTGATGGTGATGGGCGGCGGGTCGGCGTCGGCGGACCGGGCGCTGGCCGGGGGGCGCGACGGGCGCTGAGCCGGTCGCGCAGATGGATGCAGGCGCGGGTGCGGGTTCCACGGAGTTCGACCACTACGACACTTCACGCGGAGAGCGAGCCATGCCGAGCAGGGAACGGGTGCAGGACCTGATCACGCGGGTGCAGGCGGGGGACATCCTGGGCGCGTTCGAGGAGTTCTACGCGGACGACGTCGCCATGCAGGAGAACGCCGGCGAGCCCACGGTGGGCAAGGACGCGAACCGGACCCGGGAGGAGGCGTTCGTGGCCTCCGTGGCCCAGGTGCACGAGAACCGCGCCGCGTCGTTCGTGGTGGACGGGGACCGGAGCGCGATCCAGTGGGTGCTGGACTTCACCGGGCAGGACGGGGTGCGCTACCGGATGGACCAGCTGGCGTACCAGACCTGGCGGGGGGACCGCATCGTCCACGAGCGGTTCTTTTACGATTCCGCGGCGGTGGTGGCGGGGGCTGCCGCCTGAACGGCACTTCGACGGCGGGGTTCGGGCGTGCCCCCGGCTGGCGCCGGGGTCGGGCTGCGGCTCCGTAGCAGACGAAACTACGATACTGTCGGCGAATTGGCCCACGGTTCGCAGGCGAGGGAAATCCCCTGATCCAAGCTCCCTAGCCGCGAGGGGTTCCATGTCGCTGAAGCCGATGCCC
>DASVQR010000099.1:0-3680 GCA_036389055.1 Longimicrobiaceae bacterium
TTCTGGGGGAGGGTTTCCTGACCCTCGGCCGACAACTCGCCCGACGCGCTGTCGTTCTCCCCCTCTCCCAGCATTGGGAGAGGGGGCCGGGGGGTGAGGGCCCGGTCCGACGCACTGAAGCCTGCCTCCGCACTGTCGTTCTCCCCCTTTCTCCCGCTTGCGGGGGAGAGGGGGCCGGGGGGAGAGGGGGCCCCGTCGACCAGCACCACCTCGACGCCCGCGCTCGGCACCGTCGCGGCCAGCGCCTTCTCGGTCAGCAGGACGGCCAGGCCGGCGTCTGCGGCGACGAAGCGGATGCGCTCGGCGGGATAGGCGGGGTCGAGGGGGACGTAGGCGGCGCCGGACTTGAGCACGCCGAGCACTGCGGCGAGCATGGCGGGGCCGCGCTCCAGGCAGATGCCGACGCGCGACTCGGGGCCGGCGCCGAGGGCGCGCAGGCGGGCCGCGATGCGCTCGGCGCGGGCGTCCAGCTCCGCGTAGGTCAGGTTCTCCGCGCCGAAAGCGATGGCGACGGCCTCCGGCGTGGCGGCGGCCTGGGCGGCGAACAGCTCGTGGACCGGGGCCGGGGGCAGCTCGCGCTCCGTCGCGTTCCAGCCGTGGAGCACGGCGGACGCCTCGTCGCCGCGGAGGAGCGGGACGGCGGAGACGCGGGCGTCCGGGGCGGCGGCGACGGCGCGGAGCAGCGTCTCGAAGTTGCCGGCCATCCGCTCGACGGTGGCGGCGTCGAACAGGTCGGTGTCGAACGAGAAGGCGCCGTGCAGCCCGTCCGCGTGCTCCACCAGGCCCAGCTCCAGGTCGAACTTGGCCGTTTCGGCGGGGGGCTGGAGCAGGGTCTGCTTGAGCCCGGGGCGCTCCGGCGGCCGGCCGGGCGCGCTCTGCAGGGTGAACATCACCTGGAAGAGCGGCGTGTGGTCCAGGCTCCGCTCCACTTTGAGCTCCTCCACAAGGCGCTCGAAGGGGACGTCCTGGTGCCCGTACGCGCCCAGCGTCGTCTCGCGCACGCGGCCCAGCAGCTCCCGGAACGCGGGATCCCCCGACAGGTCGGCGCGCAGGGCGAGCGTGTTGACGAAGAAGCCGACCAGCGGCTCCAGCTCGGGGCGGGTGCGCCCGGCGACGGGCGTGCCCACCACCACGTCCTCCTCGCCGGTGAGGCGCGCCAGCAGGAGCTGGAACGCGGCGAGCACGGTCATGAACAGCGTCGCCCCCTCGGCGCGGCCCAGGTCGCGCAGGGCGGCGGCCAGCTCCGCGTCCACCGAGAAGCGCAGCTGCGCACCGGGGCGGCGGGCGCGGGCCGCGGGGCGCGGGCGATCGGTGGGGAGCTCCAGCAGCGCGGGGGCGCCGGCCAGCCGCTCGCGCCACCAGGCGAGCTGCGCCTCCAGCGTCTCGCCCGACAGGTGCCTGCGCTGCCACACCGCGAAGTCGGCGTACTGGATGGTCAGCTCGGGGAGCGGCGACGGGCGGCCCTCCAGGAACGCGTCGTACAGCGTCCACAGCTCGCCGAAGAACACCCCCGCGCTCCACCCGTCGGTGACCACGTGGTGCATGGTCACCAGCAGCACGTGGTCGTCCGGGGCCGTGCGCAGCAGCACGACGCGGAAGAGCGGGCCGCGGGCGAGGTCGAACGGCTGGCGGCTCTCCTCCGCGGCCAGCGCCGAGACGCGGGCGCGGCGCTCCTCCGGCTCCAGCCCGGACAGCTCCTCCACCCGGATGCGCGGCTCGCCCGCGGGGGCGACGGTCTGCACCGGCTCGCCGTTCAGCGTGGAGAACGTGGTGCGCAGCGACCCGTGGCGGCGCACCACCTCCGCCAGCGCGCGCTCCAGCACGTCCGCGCGCAGCGGGCCCTCCAGCCGCACGGCGGAGGGGAGGTTGTAGGCGGCGGAGCCCGGCTCCAGGCGGTCCAGGAACCAGAGCCGCTGCTGCGCGAAGGAGACCGGGTACGACCGCGACTCCCCCACGCGCCTGCGCAGGATCTCCGCGAGCCGCCTCCGCTTCTCCTCGCTGGAGAGGCCGTCTGCCACGCCCGTCGTATCGCTCATGCCCGCAGGTTCTTCAGTCTGAGGAAAGGTCGGCCAGGAGCCGCTCGATGTCCGCCTCCGAGAGATCGTCCAGCCCCTCCAGGAGCTGGTCCTCCAGCGCGGACCCGGCCACCTCGATGGCCGCGGCCGCGGGGATCGCCCCGGCCGCGGGCCCAGGCGCCGCGGGGAGCAGCGCGGCCAGCTCGCCCACCGTGGGGCGCTCGAACACGGCGCGCAGCGGCAGCTCCGCGCCGAACGCGATCCGGGCGCGCGACACCACCTGCGTCGCCAGCAGCGAGTGCCCGCCCAGCTCGAAGAAGTTGTCGCGCGTGCCCACGCGCTCCACCTTCAGCACCTCGGCCCAGATCTCCGCCAGGCGCCGCTCGGCCTCGGTCTCCGGCGCCACGTACGACTCCGCCGGCACCGTCGGCGCGTCGGGAGCCGGCAGCGCGCGGCGGTCCACCTTGCCACTCCCGGTCTTGGGCAGCGATTCCAGGACGACGAACGCCGCCGGGACCATGTGCTCCGGCAGCTCCGCCTTGAGGTGCGCCCGCAGCTCGGCCACGGACGGCGCCTGGTCGGAGGGGACGACGTAGCCGACCAGCCGCGTGCGCCCCGGCTCGTCCTCCCGCGCGGAGACCACCGCGTCGCGCGCGGCCGGATGCCGCAGCAGCACCCCCTCGATCTCGCCCAGCTCGATGCGGAAGCCGCGCACCTTGACCTGGTCGTCCGCCCGCCCCACGAACTCCAGCTCGCCCGTCCGCCGCCAGCGCACCACGTCGCCCGTGCGGTACAGCCGCGCGCCGGGCTCCGCCGAGAACGGGTCCGGGACGAACCTGTCCGCCGTCAACTCCGGCCTGCCCAGGTAGCCCCGCGCCACGCCCGTCCCGCCGACGTACAGCTCGCCCCGCGCGCCGATCGGCAGCGGGCGCATGTCGCCGTCGAGCACGTAGGCGCGCCCGTTCGGCACCGGCCCGCCGATCGGCACCGGCGGCAGCGGCTGGTCGGCGAGCAGCGGCGCCTCCTCCCTGCCCTGCAGCTCCGCCAGCGTCGCGACGACCGTCGCCTCCGTCGGCCCGTAGGTGTTGACCAGGCGCACGCTGTCGCCGACGCCGCGGCGCCAGGCGGCCACGCGCTCCGGCAGCGCCCGCTCCCCTCCGATGATCACCAGCCGCACCGCGTCCGGCAGGCGGACCGCGCCGCGCTCCAGCTCCGCCACCAGCTCGTGCCAGTACGCGGTCGGCAGGTCCAGCACGGTGACACCCCACTCGGCGCAGCGCCGGAAGAACGTCGCCGCGTCGGTGAGCATCTCCTCGGTCCGGAGGACGAGCGACGCGCCGCCGAGCAGGGCGGGATAGATCTCCTCCGCGCTGGCGTCGAAGCTGAGCGAGGCGAACTGGAGCACCCGGTCGGCCGGGGTGATGCCGTACAGCTCCACCGCCGCGGCGGCGTAGTTAGCCAGCGCGCGGTGCGGGACGACGACGCCCTTGGGGCGGCCGGTGGAGCCGGAGGTGTAGATGACGTACGCGGCGTTCTCCGCGTCCGCGGGGAGGCCCTCACCCGGCTCGCTTAGGCTCGCCACCCTCTCCCAATTCTGGGAGAGGGGTTCCTGACCCTCGGCTGACAGCTCGCCCGACGCGCTGTCGTTCTCCCCCTCTCCCCGGG
>DASVQR010000100.1:0-23449 GCA_036389055.1 Longimicrobiaceae bacterium
CCCCCGCAAGCGGGAGAGGGGAGAACCGCCGGGTGCTCCCGTAGTTGCTCCCCTCTCCCAGAATTGGGAGAGGGTGGCGAGCCTCAAGCGAGCCGGGTGAGGGCCGTCGTCGTCGCTGGCTGTCCCCTGTAACCTGTAACCTGTTCCCTAGCCGTTCCACCTCTACCCACGCGATCCATGCACCGCACACGCACCGTCGTCCGCCCGGCGCTCGCCGCCCTCTCCGTCCTCCTGCTCGCCGCCTGCGGCGGCGGGGGCGATTCCGGCTCGGCCGGGTCCGCCTCGTCCGAGCCGTCGGGATCTGCGCCGGCGGCGCCCGCCGCGCCGGCGGCCCCGGCGGGCACGGCCGCCGCCACCGGAGACACCATCACCGTCCGCATGGTCACCACGCAGGCAGGCGCCGCCGGGCAGTTCGAGCCGGCGCAGGTCACCGCGAAGCCCGGCGACGTGCTGCACTTCGTGGCGGACGGCGGCGCGGCGCACAACGTGTCGTGGCCGGCGGCGGACAACCCGGGCAAGACCGGGCTCCCCGCGGCAAGCCCGTACCTCACCGCGGCCGGCCAGGCCGTGGACGAGGTGGTGAGCATGGCGCCCGGCACCTACAACTTCCAGTGCGACCCGCACGCGCCCATGGGGATGAAGGGGACGCTGACGGTGAGCTGACCCCGCGCCGGTCCGGCGGGGCGCACGAGGCCCGGTCTCCCGCGGGGGGACCGGGCCTCGCCGCGTGGGTACGGGGGTTGCGTTCGACAAAGCCTCCACAAACTTCCAGGAGGCGACGATGCGGCAACGACATAGAGGGCAGGCGGCGGAGCGGAAGAACTCGGGATGGGCGCTGCTGGGGTTCGCGGCGGCGGTCACGGCGGCGGCATCGCTGGCGGCGGTCGACAGCCCGCGCGCGGGCGAGACCATGCGCTGGTACGACCGGCTGGACAAGCCGCGCTGGACGCCGCCCAAGCCGGTCTTCCCCGTCGCGTGGACGGCGCTCTACACCATGATCGCCCTGTCCGGGTGGCGCGTGTGGAAGCGGCCCGACGGCGCGGACCGCTCGCGCGCGCTGGCGCTGTGGGGCGCTCAGCTCGGGCTCAACGCGGCGTGGACGCCCATCTTCTTTTCCGCGCGCAGGCCCACGGCCGCCCTGGTGGACGTGGCGGCGCTGGTCCCGGCGGTCGCCGCGTACGGGCTGGCGGCGGCGCGGGTGGACCGCGCCGCGGGCTGGATGATGGCGCCGTACCTGGCGTGGACGGGCTTCGCCGCCGCGCTCAACGCCGACATCGTCCGCCGCAACCCGGACGACGGCCGGGCCGCGCTGGCCGCCGCGCGCGCGGAGGAGGCGGAGCGCGCGCGGCGGGCCGAAACCGTCGGGGCCCCCGCGGCGTAGATCGCTCCGTCCACGTTCACCCGCCCCCGTTCCGAGGAGCCGCAGCTCATGTCGCACACCGAGTCCCGGGTCTCCGGCGCCACGCTCCTCCGCTGGGCGGGCAGGGCCGCACTCCTCGGCCTGCTGGCGGGCGTCGTCGCCGGCATCGCCGCCCTGATGGCGTAATAGTAGAACTCACGATCTCTAGTCTCCGACGACAGCAGGCCCGCGCCACTCCCCGGCGCGGGCCTGCGCTCGTCCGGCTCTTTTCGATCCGGTCCTCCCCGCGCACACTCTCCTTGACAACTTAGGGGACGGCGGCTACTCTCCTCCTAACCAGCATAGGAGAGAGAGCCATGACCGATTCCGCGGCGCTGCTGCCCGGCACGCTGGACCTGCTGATCCTCAAGTCCGTCTCGCTCGGAAAGCTGCACGGGTACGGCGTGCTGCTGCGCATCGAGCAGATCTCGGGCGGCGCGCTCCAGATCCAGCAGGGCGCGCTCTACCCCGCGCTGTACCGGCTGGAGCACCAGGGGCTCATCGAGAGCGAGTGGGGGATCTCCGACAACAACCGCCGCGCCAAGTTCTACCGCCTCACCTCCGCCGGCCACGCGCGCCTGGGCGAGGAGGTCGCGGGCTGGAACCGGCTCGCGGACGCCATCGCGCTGGCGCTGCGCACCACGCCCCGGGAGGTCCAGGCATGAAGACCCTGTTCGCGCGGGCGCGCTCGTTCTGGCGCGGGCTGCGGAGGCCCGACCAGCTCTGGGCGGAGATGGGCGAGGAGATGCGCTTCCACGTGGACATGGAAGCCGAGCGGCTCCGGCGCGAGCGGGGGCTGGACCCCGCGGAGGCGCGCCGGCAGGCGGCGCTGGCGTTCGGCGGGGTGGAGAAGTACAGGGAGGCGGGCCGGGACGCGCGGGGGCTGAGGTGGCTCGGCGGGCTGACGCTCGACCTCAAGCTCGGCGGCCGGATGCTGGTCAAGTACCCGGGGCTGACCGTCGTCGGCGGGCTCGCGATGGCGTTCGCCATCTGGGTCGGCGCCATCGTCTTCGAGATGGTGGTGCTGGTCGTCAGCCCCACGCTGCCGCTGCCGGAGGGCGACCGCATCGTACACCTGCGCAACTACGACGTGCAGACGAGCGATCCGGAGCCGCGCGCCCTCTACGACTTCGTCGTCTGGCGCCAGGCGATGCGGTCGGTGACCGACTTCGGGGCGTGGCAGGACGTCGCGAGCAACCTCCAGGGGCGCGACGGCGAGGTCCGCGAGGTGGCGATCGCGTCGATGACCGCGTCGGGGTTCCGCGTCGCCGCGACGCCGCCGCTGCTCGGCCGCCCTCTCGTCCCCGCGGACGAGCGGGCCGGCGCGCCGCCGGTGGTGGTCCTCGGCCACGACGTGTGGCGGACGCGCTTCGCGGCCGACTCCGCCATCGTCGGGCAGAGCGTGCGGCTCGGGGACGCGTACGCCACCGTGGTGGGCGTGATGCCGGACGGCTTCAAGTTCCCGGTCGCGCACGACGCGTGGACGCCGTTCCGCCCGGACGCGCGAGCCGACGCGCCGCGCGAGGGACCCGGCATCACCATGTTCGGACGCCTCGCTCCGGGCGCGACGCTCGAGGAGGCGCGGGTCGAGCTCTCGGCCCTCGGCCAGCGCGCGGCCCGGGAGCTCCCGGAGACGCACAGGCACCTGCAGCCGCAGGTGATGCCGTACGCGCAGATGATGTCGATGGAGGCGTCCGGCGAGGGGGGGGTGCTCTTCCTGCTGACCCAGGTCTTCGCGCTGATGCTCATCGTGCTCGTCTGCGGCAACGTGGCCCTGCTGCTGTTCGCGCGGGCGGCCACGCGCGAGAGCGAGATCATCGTGCGGAGCGCGCTCGGCGCCAGCCGCCGCCGGATCGTGGTGCAGCTGTTCGCCGAGGCGCTCGCGCTCGGCGGGGTGGCCGCCGCCGTCGGGCTCGCGGCCGCCCACGTCGCGCTGCGCGCGTGGGGGCTGCCGTTCCTGGAGGCGAACCTGGGGAAGGTCCCCTTCTGGCTCGACCCGCACCTCTCGCCCGCCACGGTGCTCTACGCCTGCGCGCTCACGGTGCTCGGCGCCGCGATCGCCGGCGGGCTCCCCGGCCTCAAGGTCACGCGCGGCATCGGCGCGCGCCTGCGCGCCGGCACCACCGGCGGCGGCGGCCTGAAGTTCGGCGGCGTGTGGACGGCGGTGATCGTCGCGCAGGTCGCGGTCACGGTCGCCTTCCCGGGGATCGCCCTGGTGGAGGTGAGCGAGCTGCAGCGCATCCGGACGTACGACGTCGGGTTCGCCGACGACGAGTACCTGGCGATGAAGCTGGAGCTGGAGCCGGCGGCCGGCGCGGACGTGGACGAGGACCCGGCCGCCGCGGCGGCCCACCGCGCGCGGTTCGGGGAGCGGGTGGAGGCCCTGCGCCAGCGCCTCGCGGCGGAGCCGGGGGTGGCCGGGGTCACCTTCGTGGACAAGCTGCCGCGCACGAACTCCGACTGGAACCGCGTCGTGATCGACGATTCGGCGGCCGTCTTCGCGCCCGCCGCGGCGGGCGCCCCGGAGGCGCAGCCGCGGCTGCGCGCCACCAAGGTCGCGTACGTGGACCCGTCGTACTTCGGCGTGCTCGAGGCGCCGATCCTCGCGGGGCGGGGGTTCCAGGCCGCCGACCTCGCGCCCGGGGCGCAGGTGGCGATCGTGGACCAGGGCTTCGTCGACCGGGTGCTGCTCGGGCGCAACCCGATCGGCCGGCGGGTGCGCCTCGCCGCCGGGGTCGACGAGGGAGCGGTGCCGACGCCGCTCACGGGCACCGCGGTCGACACACTCCCGTGGCTCGAGATCGTGGGCGTCGTGAAGGAGCTCGGCATGAACAACGCGGCGGAGGCCGGGCTCGCGGCGGGGCTCTACCTGCCGTCCACGCCGGGGAGCGGCTTCCCGCCGCAGATGATCATCCACGCGCAGGGCGACCCCATGGCGCTCCTGCCGCGCGTCCGCGCGGTCGCGGGCGCGGTGGACCCGACGCTGCGGCTCGCGGAGATCCAGCGCATGGACCAGGTCGCGGACGACCTCCTGTGGACGCTCGGGCTGTTCCTGCGCGGCACGCTGGGGATGACCGCCGTCGCCCTGCTGCTCTCGCTCGCCGGCATCTACGCGGTGCTGTCGTTCACCGTCGCCCGGCGCACGCGCGAGATCGGCGTGCGCGTCGCCCTCGGCGCGGACCGGCACCGCGTGATCACCGCGATCTTCCGGCGGCCGCTGACGCAGGTCGGATTCGGCATCGCGGCGGGCGCCACCCTCATCGCCCTCGGCGCAGTGGGCCTGTCCCACACCTACCAGTTCCAGGACTGGCCGAACAGCCTCTCGGCCGGCCAGGTCGCGCTGCTCCTGGCCTACGCGGCGTTCATGCTGGGAGTGTGCCTGCTCGCCTGCGTCGTCCCCACGCGGCGCGCGCTCCGGGTGGAGCCGATCGTGGCGCTGAAGGTGGAGTAGATCGAGAGGGCGGGCCCGCGGTTTTCCGCTCAGGTCGACCGGCCCCGGCTCGGATTACGGGCGCTGCCTCCGGGGAGGATCAGACGTTGAGAAGCCGGTGCTCTTCATCCACGGCGGCGGTGTGGGTGCCCACGAGGAGGACAGACTCCTGGTCGCCTCGCTGCAGGACCTCCCGGGTCCTCATCACGAACAGGCCCGCGCCATTCCCGGCGCGGGCCTGCGGTTTTCTGCCCATGTCTACCGGCTTCCGCTCAGAGGCGGTCGTGCTCGTCGGGCTCGACGTCCGGCACGCGGGCCAGAACCGCCCGCAGCTTGTCGTGACTCCCGCGCGCGGCTCGCTCCCGGAGATAGTCTTCCGTCATCAGGGCGGACATCTTCTCCGCCACGGCAGTCGCGATGAACTGGTTGATGGAAACGCCCTCCCGCGATGCCAGTTCCTTGAGTTGCTTGTGGAGAGACTCGGGAAGACGAATGCTGAGCTTGCTCATGGAACACTCCTGGATGCGAACTCCAACATGTATGTTCATCCATAATTGGCGGGGCCTACTCGCGTGTGACCAACAACCCGGCGAACAATTCTGAGCGCCGACTCAGCATAAGACCATAGCAGTTAGCCGGTAACCCCGCAGCCCAACCAATCATACCACAAACCTGCGCTCAACAAGGGGAACAATGGCGATCAATGATCTTTTCGATTACATGCGGAACGCCACTCACCAGATGCAGAGTGAATACGAGCGTATTCGTAGGCGCGCGACAGAGGACCCTGGAACTGCTGGCGACAACGGTGAAGAGAATTGGGCAGCATTGCTTCGCAAGTGGTTACCAGCGTCGTACCACGTAGTCACGAAGGGGCGCATAATGAACACCCAAGGAGATTGCGGCCCGCAGGTCGACGTGCTCGTCCTATCCCCTGCATATCCCGAGGCTCTGCTCGACAAAAAGGAATATTTAGAGGGCGGTGTCCTTGCTGCGTTCGAATGCAAGTTAACTCTCAAGGCACAACACATTGACGCATTCACGAGGAATGCGGCTCAGATTCGACGGTTGTCACACCCCGGTCCAAAGGGCACTCCCTATAAGGAACTGCATGGGCGTGTCCTATACGGGTTGTTAGCACACTCCCACTCTTGGCAAGGAGCTGCATCAACTCCGCTCGAGAACATCTCAAATCAGCTACTCCGCGCTACAGGGAGAGAACCGAACCACCCGAGCGAGTTACCAGACGTAATCTGTGTCTCGGATCTTGCGGTCTGGAGCACCTTCTCAATGCTGATCGCTGGACCTGAGATGCTTTCTCAGTCACGTATTCGATATGAGCAGCTTGGACCTCAGTGGAACGATCTGCGAAACACAGGCGGTCTCATCGAGACCACACACATATGCTCTACCGGAAGTTATCAGCACAACGAAGAGGGAAAGGAGCACTTCACACCAATTGGATCCTTGATTGCATCGCTGTTGGCAAAGCTAGCCTGGAAAGACCCCGGCCTACGTCCTTTGGCCGAATATTTCATCGTAGCCAATCTTCTTGGTTCCGGACAGGGCACAGGACGGGTTTGGCCTCTTTCCGTGCTTTCGGACGAACTGGCTTCACTCCTCAGGCGAGGAGGTCGATTAACGGTTGGCGAACGGTGGAACGAGTGGAACATGAACTTTCAGTAAACCATGTAATTTTCCCAAGAGCAGTTATCTGGTCGAACCAATGGTTGGCAGATGCCGGATCCATGTTCGGCCGAGCGCCAGTTCCTCCCGTCACCTAAACACAGCTTAGCACCTTGTGGGTGCGAACAAGCAGGCCCGCGCCACTCCCCGGCGCGGGCCTGCGTTCGTCCAGCTCCTCCCGTTCAGGATCCGTTACGGCCCCGGCTCCCGCGCCGCCACGTGCGGCGACGCGATGATCCGCAGCGACGTCCGCGCGCCCGCCGACGCCGTGTCGCCACTGGCACGCCGCGCCGAGTCCGCGGGGACGGTGGGCACGCCGTCCGGCCCCGCGCCCGTGCCCGGCACCACGGCCGGCGTGGGAGGCGCCGCCCGCGCGTACAGCGCCGGGTACCCCTGCGCCATCGCCCGCCCGTAGAGCGGCTTGTAGGCCCCGTTGTGGCAGGTGGCGCACTGGATCTTGGGCACGTCGCCGTGCGGCCCCAGGCGCTGCGCCGGGAACACCGGCTGCAGCGGGAGCAGGTAGCCGTTGTTCAGCTCGCGCACCATGCGGATGCCGCGCAGCGCCGTGAGCCGCTGCGGCGTGCTCTCCTCCCACGAGCCCCAGCGCGGCGAGTTGTGGCAGTACGTGCAGTTCACCCCCAGCGCCTGCGACATGGAGATCATCAGCGCGTAGGTGTACTCCGTCTGCTTGATGGAGCTGCGGTTGGCGTTGGAGGGCGTCATGCTCGCCGACTGCACCCGCAGGTCCTGGCGGTCCAGGTAGTGGCGCAGCGGCTGGTTGCGGTCCGTGAAGAACCACACGTTCTGCGGCACCGGCTTGCCGCCGTGGCAGGTGTAGCAGGTCACCCCCGTGTTCGCCACGTGGTTGCGCCACTGCCCGTTGATCTCGCGCGTCATGCGCAGCATCTGGCGCGACACCACCTTGGTGTAGATGGAGTCCGAGGCGAAGTCCGTGACGCCGTTCCGCACCACGTGGCAGTAGTTGCACCCCTGCTGCGGCGACACCCAGGCGGTCATGGCCACCATGGTGCGCGTCAGCTCACCGGGGGAGACGTCCGTCAGCACCTGCACGTTCCGCCAGGGCGACGGACCCGCGGGCTGCTGCGACGCCGCCACCTGCCCCGGCGCCGCCTGCGGGAGCGGCGGGAGGTCCTGCGGGAGCGCCGCCGCCGTGGAGTCGAACTTTTCCTTGAGGACCCGCGGGTTGTACACCTGCGCCATCCCCGTCCCGCGGAAGCCGGTCTGCACCGTCTCCACCGGCGGGTGCTCGCCGCAGGCCGCCAGGGCGAGCGCGAGCGCGGCGGGCGCCGCGCGTGTGCGGAAGCTCATGCCTCGCCTCCCGCGTCGCTGGGGGGGATGGACGGCTCCGGCGACGGCGGCGAGGGAGCCGTGGGCTGCGGCGAGGGCCGGCTGCCCGCCGGCTCGGCCGCGCCGGGCTGGCCGCGGGGCGCGGTGCCGCCGGGGAGGATCCCCTCCGCCTGCTGCGGCTGCCGGATGGGCGTGGGGTCCGCGGGGTTCAGCGAGGCCGGGGCCGCCGGCTGCGCGAAGCGGTTGGGGCGCGGCGACGTCATCGCCGGGAAGGTGTCCGGCGGCGCCTGCTGCAGGTAGCCGCGCGTCTCGCCCACCTGGGCGGGCACGGTGGGTTGCTCGTACACCTCCGGGTAGCGGGGCACGATCCCGTGCTTCTGCCCCCACAGGAACCAGTTGTCCACCACCGTCCCGGTGATCAGGATGCCGATTCCGCCCGTGAGCGTGGTGAGCACCGCGAACCACCAGCACCAGCGGTGGATGGACTCCATGGTGGCGTTCCACCCCATGGTCCAGCGCCAGAAGAGCATGGAGCGCTCCGAGGCCGTCCCGCGGTCGGTGATCTGCTCGATCTCGCGGTCCGAGCCCAGCTTGCTGGCCGCCAGGATGGTGGCCCCGTGCATGGCGAACAGCAGCGTGGAGCCGTACAGGAAGGCGATGGACAGCATGTGGAACGGGTTGTAGAACAGGTTCCCGTACCGGATGGAGAACGCCGCCGTCCAGTCCAGGTGAGGGAAGATCCCGAAGGGCACCGCCTCGCCCCAGCTCCCCATCAGCAGCGGGCGGATGAAGCCCAGCACCAGGTACAGGAAGATGGCCGAGGCGAAGGCCCAGGGGAGGTGCGTCCCCAGCCCCAGCGCGCGGGAGCGGCGGTACAGCCGCACCCACCAGAGCAGGATGGAGATGGTCAAAAAGAATCCCGCCAGCAGCCACCACCCGCCCTGCTGCATGGGCGGGATGCGCAGGCCGTACGAGGGCGGCGGCGGCTCCAGCGCCAGCCAGGGGAGCCGGCGCACGAACTCCACCGGGTCCCACCCCACCGAGGCCCACATGTTGAGCCCGATGATCTCGAAGGCCACGAAGCCGAAGACCAGCGAGGCCACCCCCGTGGCGCCCAGGTAGATGGGCCCCACCTGGGCGTCGCCGATCCTCCCCAGCCAGCGGCTGGAGCGCGGCGGGAGCTGCCGGGTCCAGGTGTGCTCCTCGATCGGCACGCCCCAGTCGGGCTCCGACGTTCGCACCTGGACGGTCGTGAACAGGTTCTGGTAATCCGCCATTGCGCCCCCCGTGAGGTGGCGGCGGGGAGTTTCCCCGCCGAGGCCGGGCTTAACTCCAGATGGGCAGGTTGAGCCACCAGCTCCACCACTCGGGCCATCCGCGGGTCCAGAACGGGCCGCTGATGACGATGCAGACGGCGCTCCAGATGCCGGCGTTGAGCGCCAGGAAGAGCCCCAGGCGGTGGACCCCGACCGCGCCGATCGAGTACCCGAGCACGTCGCGGAAGAAGGTGTTCTCGTGCTCGCTGGTCTTCACCGGCTCCCCCTTGCGGGGGTTGGTCACGGAAAGGATCAGCGAGCCGTGCATCGCCAGCGCCAGGCAGGTGGTGAAGAAGAACGTCACCGCCACCATGTGCGCCGGGTTGTAGTGGAAGTGCAGGTACTGGTAGCCCACGTTGGACACCCAGTCCAGGTGCGAGATGATGCCGTAGGGGAAGCCGTGCCCCCACGCGCCCAGCAGGAGCGGCCTCACCACCACCAGCGTCACGTACGCGGCGATCGCCACCCCGTAGGCCACGGGCACGTGGAAGCCGATGCCCAGCTTGCGGCAGATCTCCGCCTGGCGCAGCGCCCACGACACGAACGCGCCGATGGCGCACACCGTGATGACCTGCCAGAGCCCGCCCTGGCGCAGCGGCGCCAGCCCCAGCCCGTACTCCAGCGGCGGCGGGGCGATGTTGATCTGCCAGAGGTTCCACGTCTGCTCGCGGTTGCCGTCGCCCAGCGCGGCGGCCCAGACGCAGAGCAGCGTCCCCAGCAGGGAAAAGAAGATGGTGGTCACGCCGAAGAAGCCCACGTAGAAGGGTCCGACCCAGAAGTCGAACAGGTCGCCCCCCACGAGGGTCCCCCCGCGGACCCGGTACTTTCGTTCGAAGCTGAGCATGCTCATGACACGGCTCCGCGCGGCTGCGGGTGCGGGCTGGCCCGCCGGATGCAGCGCGAGCCGCACCCGGCGGGAGGTGACACGCCTACCGTCCCGGGGGGAGCGGCGACATGTCGGACGCCAGCGAGACGTTGTCCATCCCCTGCTCCAGCCAGTCGTAGCGGGCGGTGCTGAGCAGGATGAAGTGGATCGTGAGCGCCAGGACCAGAAGGAACGTGAAGAGCCCGATCAGGGCCCGGCGCGGGTCGAAGACCATCCAGATCCGGTGGAACACGGCGGTATCCTCCGCTGAGAGTGAGACTACTGGGCCGGGGCGGAGGTCGTGGGCGACGAGTTCACGACCGGGTAGCCGGGTGTGCCCGGGATCCAGGGCCGCCACTGCCACACCAGGATGTGGGCGACGATGGCGATGGCGAGGAACCCCAGGAAGCTGATCACGAACATGCGATGGAACGAGCGCGACTCGTCCTCGGTGAGGCCGCTCAGGCCCCGGCCCGCGGCCGCGGCCGACGACGGCCCCGGGGGCGGCTGGACTGCGATGTCCGCCATGTGGCACCTCCTTCGTGTGGAAGGGACCGCGCGGGGATCGCGCGGCCGGTTCGGTCGTGGCGCGGCGGACGCGCACGGCCGGGAACGATGCGGGGGCCTCCGTCGGCCGCCCGGGCGAGGATGAGCGGATGAGCGCTGCGGCCGAGCCGGACCGGGACGGCGGGGCCGCCCGGCGCCGGGTGGAGGCGGCGGGGATCCGCTGGCACGTGCGCGTGGCCGGGCGCGGCCCCGCCGTGCTGCTGCTGCACGGCTCCGGCGCCTCGGCGCACTCCTGGGCCGGCCTGGAGCCGCTGCTGGAGCGCCACTTCACCCTGGTCGCGCCGGACCTGCCGGGCCACGGCGGCACCGGGGCGCTGCCGGACGGGCGGATGTCGCTCCCCGGCTTCGCCGCGGCCGTCGCGGAGCTGCTGCGGGCCCTGCGGCTGCGCCCGGAGCTGGTGGTGGGCCACTCGGCGGGGGCGGCGGTGGGCGCGCGCCTGGCGCTGGACGGCGCCCTCCCCGCGCGGGGAATCGTGGCGCTCGCCCCCGCGCTGGCCGCCATGGACGCCGGCGGCCCCCTGCGCCCGCTGCTGAACGCGCTCTTCACCAGCCGCCCCACCGCGCGCCTCCTGGCCGCCCTGGCCCGGGGCCCGCTGCTGGAGCGCACCCTGGACGCCACCGGCTCCGCGCTGGGCGCGGAGGGGGTCGCGGCGTACCGCCGCCTGGCCACCGACCCGGACCACGTCCGCGCGGTGATGACCATGTTCTCCCACTGGGACGTGGAGCCCCTGGCCGCCGACTTCCCCCGCCTGCGCGTCCCCGTGTTGCTGGCCTTCGGCGCGGAGGACCGCTGGATCGACCGGGCCGCCGTGGAGCGCGCCACGGCCCGCATCCCCGACGCCCGCCCCGTGGAGATCCCCGGCGGCCACCTGGCCCACGAGGAGCGCCCCGCCGAGGTCGCCCGGCTGGTGCTCGCCCTGGCCCGGGAGACGGGGGTGGTCGACGCGGCGTAGGCCGTCGCGCGGGCCCTCACCCGGCGGCCTGAGAGCCGCCACCCTCTCCCAATTCTGGGAGAGGGGAGGAACTGCGCATCGCGGTGTGTTCTCCCCTCTCCCGCTTGCGGGGGAGGGGCCGGGGGAGGGGGCCCGCGTGAGGGATTTCGGCCCGAAGGGGCGAGACCCGGCGGCAGTTTGCCGGGGCTCGACTCCGTTGGCGAGCGTAGTTTGCTCGCCTACGGAGCCGAAGCCCGACCCCGGCGCAGCCGGGGGCACGCCCGAACCCGCGGTCGGATGCCGTTCAGCCACGGCCGGAAAGCGCCGCACGGGCGCCCCTCACGCGGTCCACGGAAACCGCGGCCTCGCCTCCGCCCAGCGCGTCGCGCTCCGCGCGGTCGCGCAGCCGCTTCGCCATGGAGATCCTCACCAGCGGCGGGTGCTCCTCCACCAGCTCGTCCAGCAGCCGCCGGGCGGCGTCCTCCCACTCGAGCGGGGCGCCGCGGGCGGGCGTGGCCTCGGCGACGCGGTCCATCTCCGTGCCCAGCGGCAGGATGTGGAAGAGCGCGTCGAACAGCGCGTTGCACACCTCCTGCACCAGGTACGTGCACCCCGCGTAGCCCATGAACGGCGTCCCCGTATGCCGCCGGACGATGGCTCCGGGGAACGAGGCCGGGATCCACGTGGACCGCCCCCCGCTCTCCGCCAGGTACATGCGCTCGTTGAAGCTCCCGAACACCACCAGGGGAGGCGAGTCGGACAGGGCGCGGCGCACGGCGTCGTTGTCCGGCTTGACGCCCGGCTTCCGCGCGACGGCGAACGAGCACGGCATCCCCAGGTCGTCCTCCAGGAAGCGCCGCACCCCGCGCGCGTAGGTCTCCGTCGCCACGATCCCGAACCCGGTGGTGGCGAAGAAGTCCTGCGTGACGCTGCGCCACAGGTCCCACACGGGCTTGAGCGTGGTGTGCTTCTCCCGCTCGATGAACGGCCGCGGGTCCACCCCGGCCAGCTCGCCCAGCTTCTCCAGGAAGAGCGTGGTGGAGGACAGGCCGATGGGCGCCTGCAGGTAGGGCGCGTCCAATTCCTCGCACAGCTTGCGGCCGAACTCGCGGTACATGCACACGTTGACCGCGGCGTCGGCCAGGCGCGGCGTGTCCTCCAGGTGCGCGCCCAGCGGGTACACCAGGTTTACCTCGCAGCCGATCCCCTCCACCAGCCGGCGCACCTCCGCCAGGTCGGACGGCATGTTGAACGTGCCGTAGATGGGGCCCACCAGGTTGACCAGCGGCTTCGCCCCCTCGGGGCGCTCGGGGCGCCTGCGGGCGCGCGCCTTCTTCTCGCCGAACTCCTTCCACAGCCAGCGGAGCGCCCGGTCGGCGCTCTGCCACTGGTCCTCGTCGATGGTGCGCGGGAGGAACCGGAGCAGATTGGAGCCCTCGGGCGTCACCCCGCCGCCGATCATCTCGGCGATGGAGCCGGTGACCACCACCGCGGGGCGGTCCGGGTCCAGCGTGGCCCCGGCGCGGCGCAGCGCCTCCTCGGTGCCGCTCATGGTCAGCTCGTCCTCGCCCATCCCCGTCACCACCACCGGCAGCTCGTGCGGCGGGAGCGCGTCGGTGTAGTGCAGCACCGAGGTGACGGGCAGGTTCTCGCACCCCACGGGGCCGTCGATCACCACCTGCAGCCCCTTGAGGGCGGCGAAGGCGTAGACGGAGCCCCAGTAGCCCCCGGCGCGGTCGTGGTCCAGGACGAGCATCAGCCCACCTCCTCGCCGGTGGAGCCCACGCCCCGCCGCTTCCCCGCCCCGGTGACCGCGACCCCGCCGCGCGCCGCGGCGTTGCGCTCGGCCGCCTTGGGGCGTGGCTTGGGGACTCCTTCGTGGCCGTAGCCGGCGGCGTCGCCCGTGCCCACCCCCGCGAAGAAGGCGCGCATGCGGCCCAGCCGCTCGCGCCCGCCGACGGCCTTCGCCACGGTCTGCGCGAAGCCGCCGGCGCCGGCGGGGCCGAACAGGGGGCGCGCGGAGATCAGGTTGGTGAAGTACAGCGCGGGGGTGCCCTCCTCCTTCGCCTTCTGCACCACGGGCGTGGTGCCGATGGCCAGGTCCGGGCGCGCCCCGCGCACGGCGGCCAGGTCCTGCTCTAGCGAGGCGCGGAACTGCACGTGGCAGCCGCGGGCCTCCAGCCACTCGCGGTCGGGGTCGCTCCACTCGGTGCGCGGGCAGGCGGTGCCCACGTAGGGCACCTCGGCGCCGGCCTCGGTCAGCAGCCGCGCCACCAGCAGCTCGGAGCCCTCGTAGCCGGACACGGTGATGCGCCCGCGGATGGGATTCCGCTCCAGCGCCGCGGCCACGGCGGGGAGCGCCGCCGCCTTCGCGGCGCCGACGGCCGCATCCGGCACGCCGGCCGCGCGCCCGATCGCTTCCAGCCACGCCGCGGTGCCCTCCACCCCCACCGGGGCGGAGCCCACCACCGGCCGCCCGGCCGCGCGCATCTCCCGCACGGAGGCGACGTAGAACGGGTGCACCGCCGCGGCCACCGCGCAGTCCAGCGCCGCGTACAGCTCGCGCCACTCGCGGCACGGCGTGGTGGGGCCCACCGCCAGCCCCATGGGCGCCAGCAGCGCGCCCACGCCCATGGGGTCGGCCGGGAACAGCTCGCCGATCAGCGTCACCGTGGGGCGGTCGGTCACGGCGCTGCGGGCGCGCGCCACCGGGCCCTGCGCGGCCTCCTCGCGGGCGCGGCGCAGCATGGCGCCGCCCAGGACGTCCTTTGCCTCGGCGTGGGTGGGCACCCCGAAGCCGGGGACGTCGATGCCGATGACGCGCACCCCGTTGATCTCGCGCGGGAGCAGGTCCAGCGGCACCCCGGACGCCGTGGGGATGCACAGGCTGGTCATGACGATGGCGTCCAGCTTGTCCGGGTCGGCCAGGTCGTGCATCGCGGCGCGGATGTCCTCGAACAGCTGCCCGGTCACCAGCGTCTCGGAGCTGAACGGCACGTAGCCCACCGTCCTCCGCGCCCCGTAGAAGTGCGAGGTGAAGGTGAGCCCGTACACGCAGCACGCGGAGCCGGAGAGCACCGTGGCGGTGCGGCGCATGCGCAGCCCCACGCGCAGCGATCCGAAGGCCGGGCACATGGACTGCGGCCGGTCGTGGGGCCCGCGCGGGTAGTCCGCCAGCAGGCGCGCCAGGGCGCCGCCCTCCCCCGCCGCCGCCGCCGCGGCCTCCAGCGTGGCCCCGCCGCCGTGGCAGCCGCAGGAGCCCGAGCCGCAGCTCCCGCCGCCGTCCTGCTGCGGGAGGACGGGGAGCACGGGGAGCGCGCGGGGGGCGGCTTCCACGGGGAGGGGGGCGCTCATCGCCTCACGCCTCGTCGTAGACGACTTCCAGCGTGGGGCGCTCCACGTGCGCCCCGCCGCGCATGTCCGCCTGGGTGGCGGGCACCAGCACCACCCCGCGTCCCACCGCGTCACCCGCGAACAGCCCCAGCAGCGCCTCGTGCGCCAGCGGCGTGGGGCGCACCGGCGACGCCTCCGCCACCTGCGTGGCGAGATCCTCGAACATGGGGGCCCAGCGCCCGCCGGGGGCGCCGACGATCTCGTAGCTGGCGCTCTTGCGGCGGATGTCCTCGTGCGCGGGGATCGCGGCCAGCACCGGGATCCCGGCCGCCGCGGCGAAGGCGCGCGCCTCGCCGGTGCCGTCGTCCTTGTTGATCACCATCCCCGCCACCCCCACGCTGCCGCCCATCCGCCGGAAGTACTCCACCGCGGAGCACACGTTGTTCGCGACGTACAGCGACTGCAGGTCGTTGGAGCCCACCACGATCACCTTCTGGCACATGTCGCGGGCGATGGGGAGCCCGAAGCCGCCGCACACCACGTCGCCCAGGAAGTCCAGCAGCACGTAGTCGAAGCCCCACTCGTGGAAGCCCAGCTTCTCCAGCAGCTCGAAGCCGTGGATGATCCCCCGTCCGCCGCAGCCGCGCCCCACCTCCGGGCCGCCCAGCTCCATGGCGAACACCCCGTCCCGCACGAAGCACACGTCGCCGATCTCGGTCTCGTCGCCCGCCAGCTTCCTGCGCGAGGAGGTCTCGATGATGGTGGGGCAGCTCCGCCCGCCGAACAGCAGCGAGGTGGTGTCGCTCTTGGGGTCGCAGCCGATGAGCAGCACCCGCTTCCCCTGCTGCGCCATGGTGTACGACAGGTTGGCCAGCGTGAAGCTCTTGCCGATCCCCCCCTTGCCGTAGATGGCGATGACCTGGGTCTCGCGCGTGGGCTCCGCGGCGTGCGCGGGCTCCGGCTCGCGGGCGGCCTCCTCGCGGAGGAGGCGGCGGGCTTCGTCCACGCCCAGCGTGGGCGGGTGGTCGGCGGCGAGGGGGAGGATCATGAGGCGTCGCTCCAGTCCAGGATCATCTTGACGCAGGCGGGGTCGCCGAACGCCGTCCGGTACGCCCGCGCGGCCTCCGCCGGGCGCTCGCGGTGGGTGACGATGCCGTCCAGCGGGAGGCGCCCCTCGCCCGCGAGCCGCGCCACGGCGGCCAGGTCGTCCGGGCGCCACTCGGCGGCCACGCGCAGGCGGGTCTCGCGCAGGAAGGCGGGGACGAACGAGAAGGCGACCGGGCCGGTGTAGAAGCCGGCGAGCGCCACCTCCCCGCCGCGGGCGGTGCGCCCCACCAGCTCGTCCAGCAGCGACGCGTCGCCGGAGCAGTCCACCACCGCGCGGTAGTCGCGGCGCGGGTCGTCCGCCGGGTCCACGACGGCGTAGCCGTCCGCCCCGCCGCGCCGGGCGGGATCGGCTTCCCACACCGTCGGCGGCGGGTCGCCGAGCGCCGCCGCCAGCCGGGCCAGGAGCCGCCCCAGCGCGCCGTGCCCGACCACCAGCTCCGGCGCGGCGCCCCCGCTCCCCCAGGCCGCGTGGTACGCGGTGGCCGCCAGCGCCAGCAGCGTGGCGCGCTCGCCCAGCCCCGGCTCCACCGGGACGGTCCGCGCGCCCGGCGCCACCAGCACGGCCGCCGCCCCGCCGAACAGCCCACGCGTGTCGCCGAAGCAGCGCGCGCCCGGCACGAACACCCGCTCGCCCGGCCGCCGCCCCGACGCCGGTCCCGCCTCCTCCACCGTGCCCACCGTCTCGTAGCCCGGCACCAGCGGGTAGCCCATCCCCGGGAAGTCGGGCATCCGCCCGGACCAGAGCAGGCGCTCCGTCCCCGTGCTGATCCCGCTCCAATCGGTGCGCACCACCACGTCCGCCTCGCCCGGGGAGTCCAGGCGGAGGGAGCGCAGCGACAGCTGCTCGGGGCGGTCCAGCACGACGGCCAGCGTTTCCAAGTTCATCCCGTCGGGGTCGAGGAGTGGTCCTGGTGTATGATGCACGTTACAGATTCATCTGTCAACATAAACTTACACGGTGACGCGTACCGCTCCCCGTACACGGGGCCGAAGCCCTACCTGCGAGCCACCACCAGCGCCGTCTGCACGGGCAGGCGGGGGCGGACCGCGCGCGCCTCGCGGAACCCCGCCGCCCGCAGGAAGCCGCAGTACTCGTCGGGGGTGCGGGCCCGGCCGCTCCCCATCGCCAGCAGGTAGAAGGCGAAGTACGCCGCGCCGACCGTTTCGGCGCCGCGCACCCCCGCCATGGGCTCCGCCACCAGCAGCGTGCCGCCCGGCTCCAGCGCCCGGTGCACGGCGCGCAGCACGGCCAGGACGATGTCGTCCGGGTGGTCGTGGAGCACGCGCACCAGCGTGGCCAGGTCGGCGCCACCGGGGAGCGGGTCGCGGCGGAAGTCGCCCGCGTGCACCTCCGCCCGCCCGGCGAGCCCCACGGCGCGCAGCGAGCCCCGCGCGCGCTCCGCCACCGCCGGCAGCTCGAACAGCGCCAGCCGCAGCCCGGGCGCGCGCGCCGCCGCGGCCTTGAGGAACGCGCCCTCGCCGCCGCCCACGTCCAGGAGCCGCCGGTGCCGCGACACGTCGTACGCGTCCAGCACCTCCGCCGCCACCAGCGGCTGCGACGCCGCCATCAGCGCGCTGTACGCCGCCGCGCTCCCCGCGTCCGCCGGCGCCGCGCCCGCCGCCCCCGCGTACGGCCAGAAGCGCGCGAGCCGCGTGTCTGCGCGGCCTCGCAGCAGCGCAACCGGGTCGCGCAGGTCGTCGTAGAGCAGCGCGTTGTGCTCCAGCATGGCCGCCACGGCGCCGTTCCCCACCAGCGGCGCCCCCAGCGGCCCCAGCCCGATCCGCCCGCCCGGCCTCCGCTCCGCCAATTCCAGCGCCAGCGCCGCGCCCAGCAGCCGGTCCAGCGCGTCCGCCTCCAGCCCCAGCCGCTCCGCCAGCGCCGCGGGCGTCCACGGCCCCTCCGCCAGCGCGTCCAGCAGCCCCAGGCGGTGGCAGGCGAGCAGCGCCTGCGAGTACACGAACCCCGCGCACAGGTCGAACACCCGCCGCGAGCGCCGCAGCGCCACCGGCCGCGTCGGCGGGAACGCCGCCGCCCAGCGCTGGAAGCGCGGGGAGGAGAGCAGCCCGTCGCGCCACGCGAGGATCCGGTCGGCGAGCGACGGCCGCGCCGCGGGGGGCGCCGTCCGGAGCTGGACCGCCGGGACGGCCGGCGGGGCGAGGGCGGGCGCGGCGGCCTTCATCGCGCGCCCGCGTGCCGCGCCGGCGACGCCGCGCGCCGGGGGAGCGCCGCCGCGAGCGCGGGCGCCGCCCCGAAGGCGAGCATCGCCGCCCCGCCGATCAGCGCCGCGCCGTACATCCCGCTCTCCAGCGCCAACGCCAGCGGGAACAGGCCGTTCAGCCCGTACAGGACGAGCGGCAGGCGCTCCGCCTCCACGTCCCTGAGGCCCGGCCCCGCCGTCGCCAACGCCGCGGTGGCGAGCACCAGCCCGGTGAGCATCCACCCGGCCCAGTTCACCAGCGGCATCCCGTAGTACTCGCCGCCCTGGTGCCACGACCAGAACGGAAAGGCCGCGCTCATCGCCGGGTCCATCAGCACGTCCCAGGCGACCAGCCCCAGCGCCGCCACGGCGCACGTCCCCGCCGCCCCCAGCCCGCAGCGCGCCGCGATCGCGAAGGACGCGAACAGCATCACGAACCAGCTCAGCGGGATCACCACCGGCACCATCCCCGCCACCCGCGGCCCCAGCGTGGTGCCGTAGCCGTAGCTCCCGAAGGGGAACCCGGTCCCCACGCCCAGCAGCTCCGCCCCCAGCGCCAGCGCCACCACCACGCCCGCCGAGAGCAGCCCGCGCCGCACGCCGACGGTCGCCACCCACCCCGCGAGCGCCGCCGCGAAGCCGGTGACGATGTACATCGGCCCGGTCCACGCCATTCCCACCCGGTACGCCCAGGCCCAGCTCTCCGGCTCCGCCCACGCGGGCACCGGCCGGTTCACGACGAAGCGGAACGCGACGATGCTCCCGGCGATCAGCGCGGCGTGCAGCGCCGTGAACGCCCATGCGGCTTTTCTCCAGCGATCCATGAGGTCTCCGGGATTGGCTGTGCGACGGACTGCGCCTGCTACTGCCGGGCTTGGGCGTGCCCCCGGCTGCGCCGGGGTCGGGCTTCGGCTCCGTAGAGCAGCAAACTACGCTGCTCAACGGAGTCGAGCCCCCGCAAACAGCCGCGGGGTCTCGCCCCTCCGGGCCGAAATCCCTCACGCGGGTTCGAGCTGGCGTCCGCTGGGGCCCCCACCCGGCTCGCTTGAGGCTCGCCACCCTCCCCCGTGCCGGGGGAGGGCTGCCCGGGGTTCGACTCCGTCGTGCTCCCCCTCTCCCCTTGTGGGAGAGGGGGCCGGGGGGTGAGGGGTAGCCCCTCGCGCCGGACCCTGCCCACCACCGCCGTGTCGTGCTCCTCTCCCCCTTGCGGGGAGGGGCCGGGGGAGGGGGTCCGCCGTCGCAGTTGCAGGCTGTCCCCTGTAACCTGTCCCCTGTAACCTGCCGTTCCTCATCCCCGCAGCCGCAGGAACACGTCCCACAGCGGCGAGTCCCAGCGCACGGCCAGGAAGACGTGCTCCACGGCGCCCAGCGCGAGCAGGCAGGCCAGCGCGGCGCCAGACCAGCGGGCGAACGGGTCGTCGGCGCGGGCGGCGCGGCGGGCGAGCCACGCGGCGGCGCAGGCGAGCGCGGCGACGGTGAGCGGCAGCAGCGGCGAACTCCGCGGCGGGCCGAAGTACCACTCCACGAAGCCCAGCCACTCCGGGAGGAAGCGCTCGCCCGGGTTCGCGACGCCGGCGAACACGTTGAGCTTTGCGAGCTGCGTGGTGCCCCAGAAGGCGAGCAGCGCGTGGAAGCCCGTGCGGTTGGGCCCGGCGCGGACCAGCGCCCAGGCCGCGCCCAGCGCCAGCAGCGACCCCGCCTCGTGCCAGAGCAGCGCGTGGACGGCGTCCCACGCGGCGGGGAGGTTGGGCGGGGGCGCGGCGGGCTCCCGCGGCGCCGGACCCACCAGCCACCCCGCGTACAGCGACACCGCCACCCAGGCCCACAGCAGCCCCGCCCCGGCCAGGCCCCGCCGAGCCCCGGCGGGCGTGGCGTCCGCGCGCGACCGCGCCAGCAGCACGAGCCCCAGCAGCGCCAGCGCGCCGCTCGCCACGCCGGCCAGCACGCGCGTCGGGAGGTCGCGCTGCGCGGCGATCACCAGCCCCGTCGCCAGCCACCAGAAGGCCAGCGTCATCCCGAACGCCTGCGCCAGGTCCAGCGCCACCGCCGCGCGCGGCGAGGGCGCTTCGACGGCCGGCGCGGCGGGGAGCGCGGCCGGGGCGGCCGTCGGGAGACGGGCGGCGGAGGCGTCGCTCACGTCACACCGCCGCCAGGGCGGACGCGGCACCCCGCACCGCGGCGCCCACCTCGCGGGCTCCGGCGGCGGGGAGCGGCAGGTAGCGCGCGCCCATCTCCGCGGCGAAGCGCGCGGCGAACGGGCCCGGACGCGGCGCCGTGTCCACCAGCAGCGCGGCGACGCCGGCCGCGCGCACGGCGCGCGCCGCGGCCAGCGCGTCCGCCTCGGCGCGGGCGCGGCCGCCGGAGCCGTCGCGCGCCACGTTGGCGCGGGCGTCGGTGAGGAACACCAGCACGGGCGCCGACCCGCCGCGCCGCACGGTCCCGGCGAGCGCGAGCGCGGCGTCCGCGGCGCTCGCCAGCGGCGTCCCGCCGCCGCCGGGGAGGCCGGCCAGCAGCCGCCGCGCGCGGGCCAGCGAGCGCGTGGGCGGGAGCACCAGCTCCGCCGCCGCGCGGCGGAAGGCGACCAGCGCCACCCGGTCGCGCCGCACGTAGCTCTCGGCCAGCAGCAGCTCCACCGCGCCCTTGGCCTCCGCCAGCCGCCCCGCCGCCGCCGACCCGGACGCGTCCACCACGAACACCACGACGGTCCCGGCCTTCCGCTCCAGCACCCGGACGCGGAAGTCGGACGGCAGCACGCGCAGCCGCCCGTCCTCCGCCGCGCCGCCGGCCGGCCCGCGGACGCGCTGCCAGGGCGCCGCCGCCCGCACCGTCGCCGGCACGTCCAGCCTGCGCCGCCGCGGGTCCCCGGGCCGCGTGCCGATGCGCCGCCCGTGCGTGGGCGAGCGCGCCCGGTCCCCCGCCCTGCCGCCCCCGCGCGCCGCGCGCCCCGCCCGCAGCCTCGCCAGCTCGCCGGGCGGGAGCGCCGCCCGCACCGCCCGCAGCACCATCTCCTCCAGCTCCTCGCGCGTCGGCTCCCGGTCGTCCTCGCGCTCCGCGTCCGCTCCGTCCGCCGTGTCGGGCGGAGGCGGAGCGGCGGGCGGCTCGCCCTCCACGTCGGGGAGCACGGTCGCGCGCGGAGCGAGCACCAGCGCCGCGGCAGCCGACAGGTGCTCCGGGCCGACCCCCGCGTCCCCGCGCAGGGCGGCCAGCGCGCGGGCGGCGCGCAGCGCGAAGAGCGGCGCCCGCAGCGACCCGACCCCCAGCGCGGCGGCCACGGCGCACACGGCCTCCACCGCGGCGGGCTCGGCGCGGACGGAGGCGAGCCGCCCGCGCGCGTCCTCTATCTCGCGCGACGACGGGAAAGTGGCCGACGACGAGGCCGCGGCGCCGTCGGGGAGCGCGACGTGCAGCGCCAGGCGCTCCAGCAGCGCCGCGGGCGGGCCCGCCTCGTCCGGTCCGGCCTCGTCCAGCGCCACGAGCGCGAACCGGGCCGGCAGGCGCAGCGAGATCCCCTCGCGCTCCACGGCGCACTCGCCCGCGTCCAGCGCAGCGGCGAGCAGCCCGGCCGCGCCCGCCTCCAGCCGCTCCGCCGAGGGCACCACCACCACCCCGCCGTGCGCCGCCGCGAGCACCCCTCGCTCCGCCACCGGGCGCCCGGCGGCGAGCGTCGCCGCCAGGTCCAGGCCGCCCGCCAGCCGGTCCTCCGCCGTTCCCGGCGGCACCCTGCGGACGGGCGTCCCCGCCGGCAGCATCGCCAGCAGCCCCCGCGTCCACGCGTCGCGCGCCGCCCCCGCCCGCGCGCGCAGCGCGACGCCGCCCAGCCCCGCCGGGTCCACGGCGAGCAGCGCGGCGGCCAGGGCCGCGAGGGCGGCCGGGTCCGGGGGAGGAGGCGGCGGAGTCACGCGGCGGCGGGGCCGAGCACTTCCAGGACGGCGCGCTCCACCCGTGCGGTGGAGCCGGTCTCGTCCAGGGGGTCGCGCCGCAGGCGGTGGCGGAGGGCGGAGGGCGCCACGCGGCGCAGGTGCTCGGTGCCCACCGCGTCGTCGCCGTCCAGCGCGGCCGCGGCGCGGGCGGCGCGCAGCAGCGTCAATTCGCCGCGCAGGCCGTCCGTCCCCAGCGCCAGGCACAATTCCGCGGCCCGGGTCAGCAGCTCGTCCGCCGCCTCCACGCGCGGGAGCGCCCCGCGGGCCCGGGTGATCCGCCGCCGCACCCCGGCGTCCGCGCGCCTCCAGCGGTCGGTGAACGCGTCGGGCTCCCGGTCGAAGGCGTCGCGGCGGCGCACCACCTCCACCCGCTCGCGCAGGTCCGTGGGGGTCCGCACCTCCACCGACAGCCCGAAGCGGTCCAGCAGCTGCGGGCGCAGCTCCCCCTCCTCCGGGTTGCCGCTCCCCACCAGCACGAAGCGCGCGGGGTGGCGGGCGCTGACGCCGTCGCGCTCCACCACGTTCTCCCCCGAGGCGGCCACGTCCAGCAGCAGGTCCACCAGATGGTCCTCCAGCAGGTTGACCTCGTCCACGTACAGGAAGCCGCGGTGGGCGCGGGCCAGCAGCCCCGGCTCGAACCGCTTCTCGCCGCGGGTCAGCGCGCGCTCCAGGTCCAGCGCGCCCACCAGCCGGTCCTCCGTCGCGCCCAGCGGCAGGTCCACCACCGGCACGGCAGCGGCGTGGGCGCGCATCCGCTCTCCATTGGCTTCCCGACCGTGGCACTCGTCGCAGCGGGCGCCGTTGGCCAGCGGATCGCAGCCGTAGCGGCACCCTTCCACCACCCGCATCGGCGGGAGCAGCGCGGGCATGGCGCGCACCGCCGTCGACTTGCCCGTTCCCCGGTCGCCGAACACCAGCACGCCGCCGACGCCGGGATCCACGGCGGCGATCAGCAGGGCCAGCTTCATCTCGTCTTGACCGACGATCGCGGAGAAGGGGTAGAGTGGCCGCACCGTCAACTCCTGCTGACGTAAACTTTGATTTACGATTTCGAATGTAAGGTGGTGCCGGGTGGGACGCAACGGTGTCGAATCACGGTGGGTTCGGGCGTGCCCCCGGCTGCGCCGGGGTCGGGCTGCGGCTCCGTAACGCACGAAACAACCGTGCGTAACGGAGGCGAGCCCCGGCGGAAACTGCCCCGCCGGGTCTCGCCGCTTCGCGCTCGCATCCCTCACGCGGGGCTCACGCTAGCGTCTTCTGGGGCCCCCACCCGGCTCGCTTGAGGCTCGCCACCCTCCCCCGTGCCGGGGGAGGGCTGCCCGGAGGTCAGCATTGCCGTGCTCCCCCTCTCCCCTTGTGGGAGAGGGGGCCGGGGGGTGAGGGGTAGC
>DASVQR010000101.1:0-2636 GCA_036389055.1 Longimicrobiaceae bacterium
AGCGTGCCCCCGGGGCCGCGTCAGCGCTCCTCGCTCCCTGTACTTCCGGTATTTCCGGACCGCACCTGCTCCAGCCGCTCGATCGCCCGCCGCACCCCTTCCGGCAGCGGCGCCTTGCGTCCCGCCGCGTAGTCGAACGACACCAGCACCCCACCCCCCTCCGCCGCCACGGCCGCCTGGCTCTCGCTCACCAGCCTGTACTCCATGGTGAAGCGGTCCGCGCCGATCTCCGTGGTCCGCGCGCCCACCCGCACCGTGTCCGGGTAGGTGAGGGGCCGCCGGAAGCGCGCGTGGGTGGACGCCAGGATCGGCCCCATCCCGCCCTCCGCGCGCTCCTCGCGGAAGTTGATGCGGTCCAGGTAGGCGATGCGCGCGCTCTCGAAGTAGCGGAAGAACACGGTGTTGTTCACGTGCCTGAAGTAGTCCATCTCGCCCCAGTGCACCGGCACGGCCACCACCACCGGGAAGCCCTCCAGCAGCCCCTCCACGTCCGCTCCCGTCATCCCTCCCGTCCCTCCGTCGCCCGCCGGGCCGCGCCCATCCCGGCCAGCCGGCCGGTGGACCACGCCCAGAGAAAGTTGTATCCGCCGATCGGCCCGAACGCGTCCAGGATCTCCCCGCACAGGAAGAGCCCGGGCACTACCCGGCTTTCCAGCGTCCGCGGGTCCACCTCGGCGAGGGGAACGCCGCCCCCGGTGACCTCCGCCTTCTTGTATCCCTCGTCCCCGGTCCAGGGCAGCGGATAGCGCGCCAGCAGCTCCACCAGCCGGGCGCGCTCGTCGCGCCGGAGCTGCGCCAGCGTGCGCCCCGGCTCCACGCGCGCCTCCGCCGCGAGCGCGTCCGCGAGCCGCGTGGGGAGGTGCCGGCGCAGCAGCGAGAGCACCGTCCCCGGCGCCCGGTCCAGCAGCGCCCGCTCCCACGCCTCCGCGTCCAGCTCCCCCCACTGCACCAGCACCGGCTGCCGCGGCCCGCCCGCCATCCGGGAGCGCACCGCCAGGTGCGAGACGTTGAGAACCGCCGGCCCGCTGTAGCCCCGGTGCGTGAACAGGAAGCCGCCGGCCGTCCGGAAGCGCGTCTTCCCCGCCGGCGCCTCGATCACCACGCTCCCCGAGACTCCCGCGAGCGGGGCGTGCGGCGGCGGATCGGCGGTGAGCGGGGTGAGGGCCGGGTAGGTGTCGTGCAGCGTGTGCCCCAGCTGCCGGACCATGCGCAGCCCGGTGCCGTCGCTCCCCGTCGCCGGCACGGAAAGGCCGCCGGTGGCGATCACCACCGCAGCCGCGTCGATCGGCTCCGCGTCCTCCCGGAGCACCTGCCACGCGCCTCCCTCCGTCGGCGGCCGGAGTCCCACCACCGTGGTGTCGAACACCGTCCGCACGCGGTCGCGGCGGGCCAGCGCGACCAGGCCGTCGCGCACGTCGCGGGCACGGTTGGACTCCGGGAAGAGCTTGCCCGTCTCGGGCTCCAGCACCAGGCGCAGCCCCACCTCCTGCTCGAAGAACCGGCGCTGGTCCTGGAGCGGCCAGGACAGCAGGATCTTGCGCAGCGTGTTGGGCGACGAGTCGGTGACGTAGCGGGCGGGGTCCACCTCCGAGGGCAGCACGTTGCACCGGCCGCCGCCGCTGATCAGGATCTTGCGCCCCCCGTCGCGCGTCCGCTCCAGAAGCACCACGCGCGCTCCCCCCGCCGCCGCGAACACGGCCGCGAGCATCCCCGCCGCCCCCGCGCCGATCACCACCACCGGCAGCTCCCGCTCTCCACCATTCCCGGACCGATCAGCCACTGCCCTCTCCCGTTCTATATATAGGCGGCTCGTTCCAGCGACCTGGCCGGGAAGCTACGCGACGTGCCCGCACGGCGCACGGGTGGGCGCAAGAATCGGACTGTTCACGAAACCCTTGACGACCAACAGGGAGAGGTTTATCATATGTGCCCCTCACGAAACGAGCCGGTCACGGTGAAGCGGGAGGGGTTGACGGGGTGGCTTGAGAGGGTTATCCTTTAGGGCTCCACCTCGGACGGAAGCAAGGCGGTCGGCGGCAGGCGAAAGCTGAAGTTTGGGCCCTTGACGATCCGGCCTAAGTAGAGTAGATTGAAGGACTTGCTCGGCGGCTCGGCCGGACGGAAGACGGAAAAGGAAGTTCAGGCGAGGGGTTGACGGGCGGGCAGTGCGGGGTTAGATTGAAGGGCTCGCTGAAAGGCGGGCCGCCACGACGAGCCGGGTGAAACTGGCTGGGTCGTCCTGAAGCGAGTCAAGGGCTCGCGCGATGGTTTGACAACTCGGGTTTTGGGGGAGTGCGAAACTTGTGCGCCCCGGGGGGAAGGCATCACGTCCTTTCTCCCAAGGGTCAAGAACGTGAAGAATTCCGGGCACGGAAACGTGTTCGAAAGAGCTAATCAAGATCTCTAATGGAGAGTTTGATCCTGGCTCAGGACGAACGCTGGCGGCGCGCTTAACACATGCAAGTCGAACGGGTTCACTCCTTCGGGGGTGGATCAGTGGCGAACGGGTGCGTAACACGTGAGCAACCTGCCCCTGTATGGGGGATAACCCTGGGAAACCGGGGCTAATACCGCATGCGCTCTGTGGGCTACATGGCCTATTGAGGAAAGTCCCTGAAAGGGGATGTGCAGGGAGG
>DASVQR010000102.1:0-2523 GCA_036389055.1 Longimicrobiaceae bacterium
GCGGTCGATCACCGCCTGCAGCGCTCCCAGGTACTGCTCCAGGCGCGCGCGGGTGTCGAACTCGGTCACGCTCGACGTCAGGTACGGGTCCCCCTCCTGCGACATCTGATGGTGGAAGAGGAAGCCCTCCTGCAGGGGGGCCAGCGGGTAGATGTCCTGCACGTTCGCGGCTCCGCCCGGCACCCCCGCCGCGATCCGGTCGATCTCCGACCGGCTCAGCTCCACCAGCGGCAGCATCTCCGGCGCGAGGGAGGCGCACCCCTCCGGGATCCCGTTGGCGGGGACCTCCACCTCCAGGGACACCCGGCCCACGGCCCGTGCGAGCTCGGCCAGAACCGGCGTGGTGAACAGTGCCCGCACGTCCGTGTACAGCCCCACCCGCCGCATCCGCTCGACCAGCTTGATCGCCAGGAGCGAGTGCCCGCCCAGCGCGAAGAAGTGGTCCCGGCGCCCCACCCGCTCCACTCCCAGCACCTCCGCCCAGATCCCGGCCAGCGCCGCCTCCACCTCCCCCAGCGGTGCCTCGTAGCTCCCCCGCGCGTACGCATCTCCCTCCGGCGCCGGCAGCGCCCTGCGGTCCAGCTTGCCGTTCGGCAGCCGCGGGAGCGCATCCAGCAAGACGAACGCGGAGGGGAGCATGTGCTCCGGCAGGCTCCGCCGCACGTGCGCGCGCAGCGCCTCCGCCCGCGCGTCGCCCACCACGTACGCCACCAGCCGCTTCTCCCCGGGCACGTCCTCGCGCACCATCACCACGCAGTCGGCGACGCCCTCGTGGCGGCGCAGCGTTGCCTCGATCTCGCCCGGTTCGATGCGGAAGCCGCGCAACTTCACCTGGTCGTCGAGCCGCCCCAGGTACTCGATGGCGCCGTCCGCCCGCCACCGCACCCGGTCGCCGGTGCGGTACAGGCGTGCGCCTGCTTCTCCCGGGAACGGATCGGGCACGAACCGCTCCGCCGTCAGCCCGGGGCGGCCGAGATACCCCCGCGTCACCCCCGCTCCCCCCACCCACAGCTCACCCGCCACCCCAACCGGCACCGGACGCCCGTGCCCGTCCACCACGTACGCGCGCGCGTTCGGGATCGGCCCGCCGATGGGGATGACCGCCGCCCCAGCCGCCGCTGCATCGGGTGGACACCGGTAGGCGGTGCTCCACACCGTCGCCTCGGTGGGGCCGTACTCGTTCACCATCTCGGTGTGCGGGAGCAGCGCTCCGTGCTGCGCCGCCAGATCCCAGGTCGCCGCCTCGCCCGCGACGATCACCCGCGCCAGCGACGGCAGCGCTCCCTCCACGAAGCGCAGGAGCGCGGCGTAGTACGACGGGACGCAGAGGAGATCGGTGATCCCGCGCTCCCCCATCTGCCGGACCACCTCCGCGGGTTCGGTCTGCGCCTGCCCGCGCATCAGGTGGAGCGCGCCACCTCCGCACAGCGTCCAGAACACCCCCGCCACCGAGCTGTCGAACGCGATCGAGGAGAGCAGGAGGAAGTGCTCCGGGTCGGACCCGTACCAGGCGGTGCGCGCACGGGTGGAGCTGACCAGGCTGCGGTGCGGCACCCCGGTGCCCTTGGGCCGGCCCGTCGAGCCGGAGGTGTGGATCACGTAGGCGAGGTTCTGCGGACGCACCCCGCTCGCGGGAGGCGTCCCCGGCTCGCCGGCGATGGCTTCCGTTTCCGCGTCCAGGTCCACGACGGCGACGCCGTCCACCTCCCCGCCCACCAGAGCCGCCCCCACACCGCCGCCGGTCACCAGCACCCGCGCGCCGCTGTCCTCCAGCACGTAGCGCAGCCGCTCCGCAGGGTACGTCGGATCCAGCGGCACGTACGCGCCGCCGGCCTTGAGCACACCCAGCACCGCCACGATGAGGGCCGGCGAGCGCTCTACCAGCACCCCCGCCCGCACCTCCGGGCCCACCCCACGCCGTCGGAGGTGGTGCGCCAGCCGGTTCGCACGCTCGTCCAGCTCGCAATAGGTGAGCGACCCCTCTTCGAAGCGCACGGCAACCGCACCCGGCGCGCGCGCCGCCTGCACCTCGAACAGCTCGTGGATGCACCTGTCCGCCGGATACTCGGCCGCCGTCCGGTTCCACGCCTCCAGCACCAGCGCGCGCTCCGCTTCCCCGAGCAGCTCCAGCTGCGAGAGCCGCACGCCCGCGTTCGCGGCGACCTGCTCCAGCACCCGCTCCAGGTGCCGCGCCATGCGGTGGATGGTGCCCGGCTCGAAGAGGTCGGTGCTGTAGTTCAGTACGCCACGCAGGCCCCGGGCGGTCGCCGTCAGCCCCAGCGAGAGGTCGAACTCGGCGACCTCGACCTCCGTTGCGACTCGCTGCACGCTCAGCCCCGCGAGGCCGCCACCCGAGTCCTGGGCGTTGTCCAGCGCGAACGACACCTGGAAGAGCGGCGAGTGGCTCAAGCTGCGCTCCGGGCTCAGCTCCGCCACCAGCCTCTCGAAGGGCACCTCCTGGTGCTCGTACGCGCCGAGCGTGGTCTCGCGCACCCGCCCCAGCAGCTCACGGAAGCTCGGATC
>DASVQR010000103.1:0-1830 GCA_036389055.1 Longimicrobiaceae bacterium
CGCCTCCACGCCGCCCACCACGTACGCCACCAGCCGCTTGTCCCCGGGCGCGTCCTCGCGGGCCACCACCACGCAGTCGGTGACGCTCTCGTGCCGGCGCAGCGCGCCCTCGATCTCGCCCAGCTCGATGCGGAAGCCGCGCACCTTGACCTGCTCGTCCAGCCGGCCCAGGTACTCCAGCTCACCGTCCCTTCGCCAGCGCGCCCGGTCGCCCGTGCGGTACAGCCGCGCCCCCGGCTCCCCGCCGAAGACGTCGGGGACGAAGCGCTCCGCCGTCAGCTCCCGCCGCCCCAGGTAGCCGCGCGACACCCCCACACCGCCCAGGCACAGCTCGCCGGGAACGCCCACCGGGAGCGGGCTCCCGCGGCCGTCCAGCACGTACGCGCGCACGTCGGGGAGCGGCCGGCCGATCATCGGCGCCCCCTCAGACACGCCCGCCGGAATCGAATGCCGCGTGGCGATCACCGTGGCCTCGGTGGGCCCGTAGCCCACGTACAGCCGCGCGTTCGGGAAGACCTCCCGCATCTGCGGCCACAGCTCCGGGGGCACGGCTTCGCCGCCGCCCATGACGCAGCGCACCCCGTCCAGCGCGCCGGCTCCGGCGGCCCGCGCCGCGCCAACCGCCTCGCGGATCAGCGCCGGCACCGCGGCCAGCACCGTGGCCGTCCTCAGCTCCTCCACCAGGGCGGCGCCGTCGCGAACGCGGTCCAGCGGGAGGAGCCGCGCCGCCGCGCCCGCCGCCAGGGGCACCAGCGCCTCGAACACCCAGATGTCGAAGGCGACGCTCACCGTGCCCAGCGTCACGTCGCCGGGGCCCAGCTCGAACGCCCGCCGCATGGTGGCGGCGAAGTGCGCCAGGCTCGCGTGCTCCACCACCACACCCTTGGGAGTGCCGGTGGAGCCGGATGTGTAGACGACGTACGCGGCGCTCCGCGGCTCCACGCGCGCCGTCGGCGCCGCGCCGGGCTCGGCCGCGATGTCCGCGGCGTCGCGGTCCAGGCAGACGGTCGCACCGCCGAAGGCGGGAAGGCGCTCCAGCAGGCCGGCCTCCGTGAGGAGCAGCGACGCGCCGGCGTCGGCCAGCACGGCGGCCAGCCGCCCGGCGGGGTGGGAGGGGTCGAGGGGCACGTACGCGGCGCCGGACCGGAGCACGCCCAGCACGCCCACGAGCAGGTCCACCCCGCGCTCCAGGCAGAGTCCCACCCGCACCTCGGGGCCCGCCCCACGGCGCCGCAGGTGGTGGGCGAGGCGCGCGGAGCGGCGATCCAGCTCGGCGTAGGTGAGCGAGCGGCCGTCGTACGCCACCGCGGGGGCGTCCGGCACCCGCGCGACCTGTTCGGCGAACAGCTCGTGGAACGACTCGCGCGGGTAGTCGGCGGCGGTGTCGTTCCACTCGTCCAGCACCTCCCGGCGCTCCGTCTCGTCCAGCAGCGTCACCCGCGAGATGCGCACGTCCGGGTCGGCGGCCGCCTGCCCCACCAGGCGCGTGAAGTGGCTGAGCAGCCGCTGCATGGTCGCGGCCTCCCACAGGTCCGTGCTGTAGGTCAGGCCGCCGCGCAGCCCGTCGGAGCCCACGGCCAGCCCCAGCGACAGGTCGACCTTGGCGACCTCGACCTCCGTTCCGACTCCCTGCACGCTCAGCCCCGCCAGCCCGTGTTCGGTATCCTGGGCGTTGTCCAGCATGAACGCCACCTGGAAGAGCGGCGAGTGGCTCAAGCTGCGCTCCGGGCTCAGCTCCGCCACCAGCCTCTCGAAGGGCACCTCCTGGTGCTCGTACGCGCCGAGCGTGGTCTCGCGCACCCGCCCCAGCAGCTCACGGAAGCTCGGATC
>DASVQR010000104.1:0-16118 GCA_036389055.1 Longimicrobiaceae bacterium
CGGGCGTCCGCGGCACGCGTGCCGCGGACGCCCGGCCCCTTGTTTGTCCGCCGCCGCGGCAAGAGATTGTCCGTCCGCCTCCACGCGTCTCCCATCCCCCGGATGCACCCCCGCACCAGCATCGAAGAGCCCACCGCCCACGGCGCGCGCGCCGCACGGACGGAGCTCCCGCACCCCGAGACCGGCCGCATGGCCGAGCTCCACGCCCGCCTCGCGGCCGTGGCCCTGCGCGCTCCGCTGGGGGTCGCGTGCGTCGCGCCCGGCGGCGCGGAGCACATGGGCGTGCACGGGGCGGCCGGGCGGGGCGAGCCGCCGCGCTGGCGCGCCGTGCACGAGGCGGTGGCGGCGGGGGGCGCGCCGGTGCGCGGGGAGGGCGCCCTGGGCGTGCCGCTGCGGGGCCCGGCTGGGGCCGCGGGCACGCTGTGCGTGCTGGACCCGGCGCGCGGCGGCTGGAGCGACGCCGAGGTGGACGCGCTCCGCGAGGTGGCCGCCGCCGCCGCGGAGCAGTGGGCGATGCTGGTGCGCGTCGGCGAGCGGGCGCGCGCCGCCGAGCGCGAGTCGCAGCGGCGCGCCGACCGGCTGCACGCCGTGGCGGCGGCGGCGGCGGGGGTGCCGGGCGCCCGCACCCTGCGGGAGCTGCACGAGGTGCTGCGCGACGCCACGGCCCGCGTCATCGACTACGACGCCTTCACCGTGGGCGTGTACGACGCCGGCGCGGGCGTGCTCCACTTCCTGGGGAGCCACGACGGCGACCTGGTCGAGCCCGGGGCGCGCATCCCCCTGGCCGGCACCCCCAGCGAGCGCGTGGTCCGCGAGCGCCGCTCGCTCCTCACCCTCCGCTCCGACGACCCCGCCTCGCGCGGCGCGGCCCCCCTCGGCAGCTCCCGCCTCAGCGAGTCCGTGGTCCGCACCCCGGTGCTGGACGGCGACCAGGTGCTGGGCGTGCTGTCGGTGCAGAGCTACACGCCCGACCTGTACACGGCCGAGGACGTGGAGGTGCTGGAGGCGGTGGCCGCCCTCGCGGCCACCGCCATCCGCAACGTCCAGCACCTGGCCGAGCGCGAGGCGGCGCTCGCCGCGCTCCAGGAGTCCGAGGAGCGGCAGCGGCTGGTGTACCGGCAGATCCCCGCCTTCGTGTGGACCACGGACCGGGGGCTCCACTTCACCTCGCTCCAGGGGGGCGCGGTGCCCCACCGGGCCGACCGCGTGGCGGCCGCCGTGGGCAGGACGCTGGCCGAGGTGTTCGGCACGGACGACCCCGCCTTCCCCTCGTTCGGGGCGCACCTGCGGGCGCTGGACGGCGAGCCCGCCGCCTTCGTGGTGGACTGGGGCGGCCGCACCTACAAGGCGCAGGTGCACCCGCTGCACGAGGGAGGCGGGATCACCGGGGTGGTGGGGGTGGCGCTGGACGTCACCGACAGCCTCCGCGCCGAGGAGGCGCTGCGCGCCAGCGAGGAGAAGTACCGCGCGCTCTTCGAGCAGTCCATCGACGCCATCTTCGTGACCACCCCGTCGGGCGAGCTGCTGGACATGAACCGCTCCTTCCTGGAGCTGTTCGGGTGGGAGCGCGAGGCGGTGCTGTGCGAGAACGTGGTGCGCGGCTACGCCGACCCCGCCGACCGGGAGCGCTTCCGCGAGGCGCTGGAGCGCGACGGCTCGGTGCGCGACTTCGAGCTGCGCCTGCTGCGCAGCGACGGCACCCCGCTGGACTGCGTGGTCTCCGCCGCGGTGCGCCGCGACGACGCCGGGCGGACGGAGTACCACGGGGTGATCCGCGACGTCACCGAGCCCCGGCGCGTCGGGCGGGCGCTGGCCGAGAGCGAGGAGCGGCACCGCGCCCTGTTCGAGCAGGTCCCCACGGGGGTCTTCTTCTACGACCTGGAGCTGCGGGTCACGGCCTTCAACGAGCGCTTCCTGGCCATGACCAACCTCCCCCGGGAGCGGCTGGTCGGCTACCCCATCCGCGCGCTCCAGGACCCGCGCGTCCTCCCCACCTTCGAGCCGGTGCTCCGCGGCGAGGCCGCCTCTTACGAGGGCCCGTACCGCACTCCCACCGGCGTGGAGATGTGGATCCTGATCCGGGTGGCGCCGCTGCGCGACTCGGCCGGGCGGGTGATGGGCGGCGTGGGCGTGGTGGAGGACCACACCGCCCACCGCCGCGCCGAGCGGGAGCGCGTGCTGCTGCTGGAGCGCGAGCAGACCGCCCGCGCCGACGCCGAGATGGCCGCGCGCCGCGCCCGCTTCCTGGCCGAGGCCTCCGAGATGTTCACGGCCTCGCTGGACCCCGCGGCCACGCTGGAGAGCCTCGCGTCGCTGCTGGTGCCGCGGCTTGCCGACTCGTGCCTGGTGTACCTGCTGGACGCCGAGGGCGGCGTGCAGCGCCTGGGCGCCGTTCACGCCGACCCGGAGCGCCAGGCCGCCATCCGCGCGCGGACGCGGCGCTGGGCCCCGGTGCTGGAGTGCATCCTCCCCCCCGTGGCCCACGCCCTCCGCACCGGCGAGGCGCGCTGGGTCCCCGCCGGGGAGCCGCTGCGCGGCGCGGACGACGCCGAGTGCGAGGAGCGCCGCGGCGACCTGGACCCCGCCGCGCTGCTGGTGGCGCCGCTGCGGGCCCGCGGCCGCATCCTGGGCGCCCTCAGCCTGGGGTGGGAGTCCGCGCGCGCCCCCGCCCCCGACGACCGGGCGCTGGTGGAGGAGGTGGCGCGCCGCGCCGCGCTGGCCGTGGACAACGCCCAGCTCCACGGCGAGGTGCAGAAGGCGCTGCAGACGCGCAAGCGGGTGATGCAGGCGGTGTCGCACGACCTGCGCAACCCGCTCACCAGCATCATGCTCAACTCCACCTCCATCCTGAGCGCCCACCTGGCGCCGGAGCTGAGCGCCCCGGTGCGCGACGCGCTGGGCACCATCTCGCTCGCCGCCGAGCAGATGGAGCGGCTGATCCAGGACCTGCTGGACGTCACCCGCATGGAGGCCGGGCACTTCGCCATCGTGCGCACCCCGCAGCACATCCCGCTGCTGGTGGGGAGCGGGCTGGTGGTGCTCCTCCCCATCGCCGAGCGGCGCGGGGTGCGGCTGGTCTCCGCCGTCTCCGGCGACACCCCCATCGTCCCCGCCGACGGCGGCCGCATCCTCCAGGTGCTCTCCAACCTGGTGGAGAACGCCATCAAGTTCACCCCGGAGGGCGGCGAGGTGTGGGTGGGGGTGGACGCCCTCCCCGACGGCGTGCGCGTCTCGGTGGCGGACGGCGGGCCGGGGATCGGCGAGGACCAGCGCCAGCACCTGTTCACCCCTTTCTGGCAGGGCGTGCCCAGCGGCCGGCGCAGCGCCGGGCTGGGGCTCACCATCGCAAAGGGGATCGTGGAGGCCCACGGCGGGCGCATCGGCGTGGACGACCGGCCGGGCGGCGGCAGCGTCTTCCACTTCACCCTCCCCCTCGCCGCCGACTCCGCCCTGGACGCGGAGCCCGCGGCGGCCCCGGTTCCCGCGGCGCGCGCCCCGGAGGCGCCCCCGGAGCGGAGCGCCCCGGCCGCGGCGCCGTCCGGCGCCCGCACGGTGCTGGTGGTGGACGACAACGAGGCGCCCCGGCGCGCCCTGGGCTACGTGCTGGAGCGGGCAGGCTTCGCGGTGGTGGAGGCGGCCGACGGCGAGGAGGGGGTGCGCGAGGCGCGGCGCTGCGCCCCCGGGCTGGTGCTGATGGACCTGAGCATGCCGGTGATGGACGGCTGGGCGGCCACCCGCCAGATCCGACGCGAGCGCGGGGAGGCGGGCGACCCGGTGCCGGTGGTGGCGGTCACCGCCCAGATCCTGTCGCCGCTGGAGCAGTCCGAGGCGGAGCTCCTGTTCGACGAGGTGCTCGCCAAGCCGGTGACCGCCGCTCGCCTGCTGGAGACTGTGGAGCGGCTGCTGGCCCGCCGGCACGCGGAGCCGGGCTGAGCGCCCGGTCCGCCGCCGGGCACGCGCCCGGGCAGCGGGCCCCCACCAGCAGCTCCAGCACCCCCAGGAGCTCGCGCAGGGACACCTCCCTCCCCTGGCCGGGCCGGGTCTTGTGGGCCACCACCAGGTCCAGCGCCGGGAGGACCACGAGGTACTGGCCGTACGCACCCATCCCCGCGTAGCCGCCCCGGTAGGCCGGGCCCAGCTCCGGCCGGTCGAACACCCACCACAGGTAGCCGTAGCCGAACGGCCCGCCGCGCAGGCTCGCGGGGTTCATCTCCGCCGAGCGGGTGACGGCCCGGGTGCTCTCGCGCACCCACTCGCGCGGCACCACCTGCTCCCCGGCCCAGCTCCCCTCCCGCAGCATCAGCAGCCCCAGCCGGGCCATGTCGCGCGTGGAAAGGTCCATGTGGTACGCCAGGTGGACGGAGCGCGTGGCGTCCCCCGACTTCTGCTGGACCGCCCGGTCGAAGTCCTGCATTCCCAGCGGCCGCGCCAGGTCGCTCCCCAGCGCGTCGTAGATGCTCCTCCCGGTGGCGCGCTCGAAGACCGTGCCCAGCGCGTTGAAGTCCCAGTTGCTGTACAGGAAGTACTCCCCCGGCCGCTGTGAGCCGCGCGGCGGCGCGTCCGCCAGGTTGTCGCCCGGGTTGGAGGCAGGGTGGTACACGCCGGACCTCGCCGACAGCAGGTGCCGCACGGTGGCCCGCTTCTCCGCGGGGGTGAGCCCGCCCACGTCGTCGATCCCCAGCTCCGCCAGCGTACGGTCCAGCCCGATGCGGCCGTCCGCCACGTACCGCCCGAAGAGCATGGAGAGCACGCTCTTGCGCACCGAGGCCAGGTAGCTGACCGCGGCCGGGTCGCCGTGCTCCAGCAGCACGCGCCCACCCACCACCGCCAGCATCGCGGTCGTTGGCAGCTGCGCGAGCCGCGCCTTGACGCTGTCCAGCCCGGCGCCGCTCCACCCCGCCGACTCCGGCGAGGCGACGCGCTCCCACTCCGCCCCCGGGAAGACGGGGGCGACCCGTCCAGGGGACGGTGCGGTGGCCTGCCGGGGGGACGATCCGGCCGGCGCCACGGCGGGCGCGCACGCCGCGGCGAGGGCGAGCGCGAGGGCCGGGAAGGCACGCGCGAGGGTGACTCGGCGACGGGTCGGAGAGGGGGCGAACATGGTTGCGCTGCCTGGGAAAACGCGGCGTCGGGACCCCGCATGGATAGCCGCCGCGGAGCGCCGACGCAACGCTCCGGGATGCCCGTTCCGGGGCGCCGCGGGCCCCTCGCGGTCTGTGCCTTGCGTAGGAGAGCCGCGGCGGAGGGGTCGCGGCCCCCCGCATCCGGAGCAGTTTCGCGATGATCCAGCAAGGAGGATGGAATGAGAAAGTACGCGTTCGTGGCCGCCGCGCTCGCGGCCGTGGCCTTTGCGGCGCCGGCTCGCGCCCAGACAGGGCTCCCCATCGCCATCGAGGGGCGGGCGGGGCTCGCCTTCCCGACGGGCGACTTCGGCGAGGCGCTGGGGACCGGCTACGGCCTCGCGGCCAATGCCAGCTTCGCGGTGGCTCCCACCATCGCCCTGTACGGCGGGTACAGCTACACGCAGTTCGACTACGACAGCGACGTCATCGACACCGACCGCACCTTCAACATTCAGGGCTTCGAGGGCGGGGCGCGCCTGGCGCTCCCCATGACCGGCTTCACCCCGTACATCAAGGGCGGAGTGGTCTACTTCAAGGGCGGCGTGTCGGACGGGGTGGACAGCGACAACGAGCTGGGCTTCACCGGGGGCATCGGGCTCAACTACGCGCTTGGCCCGGTGGTGGCGTTCACCCCGGAGGTGACCTACGTCACCGTCCCGGCCGAGGCCGGCCCGGACGCCAGCTTCATCCGCACCGACGTGGGGCTGCGCTTCCGGCTGTAGGCGGAAGCGTCGGCAGGACGTAACCGCGAGGCGGCGGGCCGGTCACCCGGCCCGCCGCCTCCTTTTTCGCCCCCTCCTTCCGTCCGCGCTCACTCGAACCGCGGCGCGTCCCCCACCGGCGCGGCGAAGGCGCCCGTCACCCGGATGGGCGGGCCGCCGCCGAACTCGCTGCCCAGCACGGCGTCGATGGTGAAGCGGACGCCGCCGTCGCAGTCCAGCTCCGAGAAGGTGATGGAGCCGCTGGACTCGCTCTCCTGCGTGGATGCCTCGTTGGGCTCGTCCAGGACGAACAGGGCGGCTCCCTTCGGCTGGTCCCAGATGAAGCTGTTCGGGAACGTGAGCGGCCGGCCGGGCTGGACGTCCGCCACGACCACGTCGAGCTTCCACACGGGCCCGCCGGCGCGGAAGTCGCCGCCCAGCACGTGAACCGCCCGGGTGGGCACGCTGCTCTCCTCCCACGGGCCGCACCAGACCAGCGGCTCGCCCGCGAACTGGATGTTCGTTCCGTTGGCTCGCTGGAACACCAGCGTGTTCTCGGTGGGGCCGGACGGGTCGCCGCCGTCGCAGGCCGGCACCGCCGCGAGGCAGCCCAGGCCGAGCAGAAGGAGGGGGGTACGCATGATGTCTCTCTGTTCGTGAGATCCTAAAAGGAGCGGCACTCCGGCGGGAGTGGGAAGGATCGTGCCAAGCGGTTGTCGGGCTTGGGCTTGTGTGGTGCCCGACGCGTCGGGGCGGCTCCCCGGGGCGGCGGAACGACCCTTGCCGCACGCCTGGAGCCGCGTGAGGGATGCGCGCCCGGCAGGGCCGAGACCCGCCGGCAGTTTGGCGGGGCTCGGCTGCGTTGGGAACAGTTGTAGCGTTCCCTACGCAGCGCGCAGCCCGACCCCCGCGCAGCGGGGGGCACGCCCAAACCCGCAGTTCGGTGCAGTCGTCCAAACGGAGGTGAGCGATGCGCGTGGGGTTCGTGGGGCTGGGGCGCATGGGGCTGCCCATGGCGCGCAACCTGGTGCGCGCGGGACACGAGGTGGCGGCGTACAACCGGACGCGGAGCCGGGCGGACGCCCTCGCGGAGGCGGGCGCCCGCGTGGCGGACACCCCCGCGGAAGCCGCGGCCGGGGCGGAGGTGGTGGTCACCATGCTGGCGGACGACGCCGCGGTGGAGGCCGTGACGCTGGGCGGGGACGGCCTGCTGGGCGCGCTCCCGCCCGGCGCGCTGCACCTGGGGATGAGCACCGTGGGCGTCGCGCTGTCGCGGCGGCTGGCGGCGGAGCACGCCCGCGCCGGGCAGGGCTACGTGGCGGCGCCGGTGTTCGGGCGGCCGGAGGCGGCCGAGGGCGCGAAGCTGTGGATCGTGGCCGCGGGCGCGCCGGAGGCGGTGGACCGCTGCGAGCCGGTGTTCGACGCGGTAGGACAGGGGATGTTCCGCGTGGGCGAGGAGCCGGAAAAGGCGAGCGTGGTGAAGCTGGCCGGCAACTTCATGCTGGCCGGGATGATCGAGGCGCTGGGCGAAGCCATGGCGCTGGGCCGCCGGCACGGCGTGGAGGCGCCCAAGCTGCTGGAGGTGCTCACCTCCACCCTGTTCAACCTGCCCGTGTACCGCAACTACGGCGGGATGATCGCCGAGGGGAGGTTCGAGCCCGCGGGCTTCGCGCTCCGGCTGGGGCTCAAGGACGTGCGCCTGGTGCTGGAGGCCGCGGACGAGGCGGCGGTCCCCATGCCGCTGGCTTCGCTGGCGCACGACCACTTCCTTTCCGGCGTCGCCCGCGGCTGGGGCGAGCTGGACTGGGCCGGGATGGGGCGGGTGATCGCCGCCAACGCCGGGCTGGAACCGCAGCCGGAGGGAGACCGGTAGATGCCCATCGCCAGCATCGACCCCGCCACCGGGGAGACTCTGCGCAGCTACGACGCGCTCACCGACGACGAGCTGGAAGCGAAGCTGCGCCGGGCGGACGAGGCGTTCCGGGCGTACCGCCGCACGTCGTTCGCGGACCGGGCGCGCTGGCTGACCCGCGCGGCGGAGATCCTGGAGGCGGAGAAGCGCGAGCTGGGCGAGCTGATGACCCGGGAGATGGGCAAGCCCATCGGCGCGGCGGTGGCGGAGGCGGAGAAGTGCGCCTGGGCCTGCCGCTACTACGCCGAGAACGGCGAGCGCTTCCTGGCCGACGAGGAGGTGGAGACCGACGCCACGCGGAGCTGGATCTCGTACCGGCCCATCGGCCCGGTGCTGGCGATCATGCCGTGGAACTTCCCCTTCTGGCAGGCGTTCCGCTTCATCGCCCCCGCGCTCATGGCCGGCAACGTGGGGCTGCTCAAGCACGCGTCCAACGTGCCGGGGTGCGCGCTGGCGATCGAGGACGTGCTCCGCCGCGCCGGCTTCCCGGAGGGCGCCTTCCAGACGCTGCTGGTGGGCTCGGAGGTCGTGGCGCGGATCCTGGACGACCCGCGGGTGCGCGCGGCGACGCTCACCGGGAGCACGCCGGCCGGCCGCAGCGTGGGCGAGAACGCCGGGCGCAACCTCAAGAAGACGGTGCTGGAGCTGGGCGGGAGCGACCCCTTCGTCGTCATGCCCAGCGCCGACCTGGACGCCGCCGTGAAGACGGCGGTGACCGCGCGGACGATCAACAACGGCCAGTCGTGCATCGCCGCCAAGCGCTTCATCGTCCACGCGGACGTGTACGCCGAGTTCGAGCGGCGCTTCGTGGAGGGGATGCGCGCGCTGCGCGTGGGCGACCCCACGGACCCGGCTACGCAGGTGGGCCCGCTGGCGACGGAGGGCATCCGCGACGAGGTGGCGGAGCAGGTGCGCCGGTCGGTGGAGGCCGGCGCGCGCCTGCTGACCGGCGGGACCGTCCCCGACCGTCCCGGCTGGTACTACGAGCCCACCGTGCTCGCCGACGTCCCGCGGGATTCGCCGGCGTACCACGAGGAGGTCTTCGGCCCGGTGGCGATGCTCTTCCGCGTGGACGGGGTCGACGAGGCGGTCCGCATCGCCAACGACACGGTGTTCGGGCTGGGGAGCAGCGTCTGGACCCGCGACGAGGCGGAGCGCCGGCGCTTCGTGGAGGAGATCGAGGCGGGGATGGTCTTCGTCAACGCCATGGTGGCCTCCGACCCGCGGCTCCCCTTCGGCGGGGTCAAGGAATCGGGCTACGGGCGGGAGCTGTCCGTGGCCGGGATCCGCGAGTTCGTCAACGCCAAGACCGTGTACGTCAGGGACGACGCGGGAACGCACCGGAGCGCGACGGAGTAGCACGCGGGTCCGTTCGCGCGCTTCTCCGTCCCGCGCTCCCCCGGCCGCCTTGCCCCACGCCGAATCCACTCGCGCCCTGCTCGCCTTCCACCGGGGCGCGGGGCTCCGCGTCGCGCTCCGCGCCAGCATCATCGGCGTGTGCGTGGTGCTGTTCGTCTTCGGGTCCTCGCCCAACCTGGCGTACACCGTCTACCGCTTCGTCCTGGGCGTCGCCTCCACCGCGGCGGGCCCCGGGTCGCTCCAGGTGCTCGCGCTCCTCGGATTCGGCCTCGCCGTCCAGGCGGAATCGCGCATCCGCCTGGGGGTGAAGGGGTGGCTCCTGACGCTTCCCGCGTCGGGCACGGACCACCGCCGGGCGCTGTGGGGCGCGCTGGTCCTTGCCCAGCTCCCGGTGCTGGTGACGGGGCTGCTCTGCGCCCTGGTGACGGTGCTCGGCTACCGGGAGCCGCTCTCCCCGGCCAAGCTGGTCGGCCTGCCGCTGGCGGTGGCCGGGCTCGCGGCCGCCGCCGTCCCCTCGGCCCGCGGCCGGGTCGCCCGGCCGCTGGCGCTCGCGGCCGCCCTCCTGGCGACGCTCGCGGCGTGGTGGGGCGTCGCCGCCGCGGCGGCCGCGCTCGTGGCCGCGGACCGGCTCGCCGGTCCCGTCCGCATCGCCCGGCGCCCCCCGCGCCGCCGGCTCTTTTCCGCCGCGACCGGGCTGCTGCTCGCCTGGCGGGCGCTCGGCCCGCGCGCCGTGGTGGAGGCGGCGGTGCCCACGCTCCTCCCGCTGGCCGGCGCCTTCTTCTTCCGCGCCAACAACCCGCTCGCCCCCGCGACGGAGGCGCTTGCCGCCCGCATCGGGGCCGGGGTCGCCGCCGCCGTGTACGTCGCCATGCTCGCCAACGCCCTGCTGCTCCGCCGCCCTCCCTGGCCGTGGGTGCGCTCCCTCCCCTGGTCCGCGCTGCGCCGCGTGGGGACGGACGCCGCCGCGCTGGGGCTCCCCGGCGCCTGGATCGTGCTCGCCGCCGCCGGGGCGGACGCGGGCGCGGCGGCGACGGCGGCGGCGGTGCTCGCGCTCTCCGGCTGCCTGGCAGCGGGGGCGTTGCGCGTGGCGGGGGAGCGGAAGACCGGCGCCGCGGGGGAGGTCCTGCTCGTGGGCGTTCCCGTGGCCGTGCTCCTGGCCGTCTACCCGCTCGCGCTGCCGCTGGGGCTGGCGGTGGGCGCGGGGGCGCTGGCGCTCGCCCGGCGGCGCGACCTGGCGCAGCGGCCCACGCGCTGGACCGAGCTCCACCACGCCGCGGCCGGGGACTCCGCGTGGCAGGGGGCGCCGTGATCTCGCTGCGCGGCGTCCGCTACTCGTACGGGCCCGGGTCGGCCGCGCTGGACTGCCCGTCGCTCGACGTCGGCCCCGGGCTCACGCTGGTGCTGGGTCCCAACGGGGCGGGGAAGAGCACGCTGCTGCGCCTGGTCGCCGGCATCGAGCGGCCGGACGCGGGGACGGTGGCGGTCGCCGGGCACGACCTGTGGCGCGCCGAGGTCGCCGCCCGCGCGGCGCTGGCCTACGTGCCGGAGTACCCGGACTTCACCCCGTACGCCACGGTGGAGGAGGTGCTGCGGCTGGTCTGCCGGCTGCGGGGGCGGCCGCCGGAGGAGGGCGAGGGGGCGCTGGAGCGGGTGGGGCTGGCGGAGCTGCGACGGCGCTCGGTGCGGGAGCTGTCCATGGGGCAGCGGCGGCGCGCCCTGCTCGCCGCCGCCCTGGTGGGCGACCCGCGCGTCGTGATCCTGGACGAGCCGCTGGAGTCCATGGACCGCGCGACGCGGGCCTTGATCGTCGGCTGGGTGGAGCGGCTGCGCGGGGACGGCCGCTGCGTGCTGGTGGCGACGCACGAGACGGCGCCCTTCGCGCGCCTCGCCGACCGGCTGCTGCGGGTGGAGGAGGGGCGGACGCGGCTGCTGGACCCCGTGCCGGAGGAGGAGCGGGCGCGGCTCGGGTGAGACTGAACGACTTCGGGGGAGGCCGGTGACGGCCTCCCCCGAGTCGTTTTCCGACCGTGACGCCGAGGTTCAGAGATCCGGGATCTGCCAGTCGATCTCCGGCTTGCCCGCCTTCTTCAGCGCCGCGTTGATCTGCGAGAACGGCCGGCTCCCGAAGAACCCCCGCTTGGCCGAGAGCGGCGACGGGTGCACCGACTGCACGATGGTGTGCCGCTCCGTGTCGATCAGTTCCGTCTTCTTCCCCGCGGGCGCGCCCCAGAGCACGAAGACGACCTCTTCGTCCTTGTGGCCCACCTTGCGGATGATGGCGTCGGTGAACTTTTCCCACCCGCGGCCCCTGTGCGAGTTGGGCTCGGCGTCGCGTACCGTGAGCACGGTGTTCAGCAGCAGCACCCCCTGCTCGGCCCAGGGCACGAGGAAGCCGTTGTTCGGGATGCGGCAGCCCAGGTCGTCGCGCAGCTCCTTGAAGATGTTCTTGAGCGACGGAGGCGGGCGCACCCCCGGCCGCACGGAGAAGGCGAGGCCGTGCGCCTGGCCGGGGCCGTGGTACGGGTCCTGGCCCAGGATCACCACGCGTACCTGCTCGTACGGCGTCAGCTCCAGCGCGGTGAACTCCTCCCCCTCCGGCGGATAGACGGCGTGCGTCCGCCGCTCCTCCGCCACGAACTCGCGCAGCGCGGCGAAGTACGGCTGTTCCGTCTCGTCGCCGACGACGGCCTGCCAGGAGGAGGGGAGGGGTAGCTTCATCGGTCGTCCCTTGAAAGTGGACAAAGAGCGCATTCCGCCCGCCGCCCCGATGCAACCCGCATTCCCGTGACCGAGTGTGCCGTGACATACCATCCGAGCGATGTTGCGGAGGAGCCGGTGAGAAAGTCGTCTGTAGTGTCCATCTCATCCAGACGCATGGTCGAGAAGCACGCCAATGCCCGACCAAGCACCGTCTTGCTTGATGCGGCTGTGGTACGGCGAGGCTACAGACTCACATTCAACCCCCTCAATCCATGAAGACCCTGAAGGTCATCTATCAAGTCCCCAATGCAGATGCTACTTCGGCCGCGGTGGAAGATCACGGGACCGGAGCGAACCGCAGGGAGCTCATGCTCGTGGACGGGAAGGCCGAACTGGACCTTGCTCCCGGCAAGTACATCCTGCGATGGCGGGCTAGGGGTGTCAGACCAAGCACGGAATACACGATCAAGATAACGGCCCCCAAAGAGGCGGAGTTCGATCCCCAGCCGCCCAACAAGAGCACTACGCTCGGCAACATCAAGGCGCAGAAAACTTTCACCATCAATCCCTGAGGAGGAGCAATGCATCCCATGAAAAGGAAGGCCCAAGGCGGGTTCCATTCTGCGGGTATCCTTCTCGTGCTGCTAATTACGCTCTTCGCCCCTCCTCGCGCCTGGGGACAGGAGGCTGCCACAGCAGAGGAGGAGGAGCAGGCGGCGGCCGTGCTCCAGAGGGCGCTCGTGACTCCCTCGACGACTGCCGCGATTCAGAGCAGCGTCCCTGTGTTCTTCCTTGCCGGCGATGCGGACAAGTTGGAAGCCCGAATTCGCGGTGGATTCGCCCTCACGCAGGATCCTACCTTCGGCCGACTGTACGCCACATTGGGGCTCACCGCCCCACTTTCGGGCGACGCAGACAAGCCCACGATCTTTGGTGACCTCGGCGGCCTCGCCCAAGGTACGAAGCTGTCACTTTCCGTCACCGGCCAGCGCTGGGCATGGGCGAACAGCGGACCAGACGACACTGCCTGGTGCAGACAGAAAGTGCGGCAGGGCAGGGCGGCGCAGGGAGTCACTGAGCAGGACTGCGAGGATTTCAACCTCACGAAAGTAGTCGGTGAGGACCAGGGACTCGAACGAGAATACTTCCTCGAGGTGGAGACAAACCAGCCGGTGCTTTACGAGGTCTCCGCCTGGTACCAGCCGACGACCATGGGGTATCTGGATGCGACCACCTATCTGCCTGCTGCGCTGGAGCGCAGCTCCGGCGCGGTGGGTGCCAGCATCGGACGCTTTTTCGGCAACCACCTGTGGAGCTTGAGCTACCGGTACGAGGTGGGATATGCGGAGGGGCCGCAGGCTGAAGTCTGCACGCCGCTAGGCGGTACAGGCGCACTTCGCTGTCGGAAGGCCCCGCTCGGCGAACCGCAACGCGAGGAGGGCAGCGTGGGAGCGTTGCAAACGCGTGGATACCTCCGGCGCAACCTCGCCTGGAACCCACGCCTCGTCCTCCGCTTCCGAGACGATGCATGGGGGATTGAGTCGCCCATCTACTTCGTCCCCGGCGAAGCGGGGCTCGTGGGGGGAGTCACTCCGAGCTACGATTCGTTGACGGACGGCTGGGCGTTCACCGTGTTCTTTGGAAAGGCATTCCGGGTGGGCCTCTAGCGGCAGTGGCCAACTGCACCGTCCGTTGAGCCCGCATCTCGCGCCCGTATGAACGAACGGCCGCAATTCGGCTATGCGGGGCATGAAGGAGAGAATCCCGGTCCACCCACCGGCCACCCCTGTATCGGAGCGCACATCCAATTCGGCGAATGCCGTTCCGTCGCGGGTCGAGCGGTGAGCAGGGACTTGGGCCCCAGAGCTCCACGCCAGCTGCACCGGCTCCGGTCGTGGGAGGCGGTCTCACTCTGGGACATTGCGGCCCCAACTGTACCAGGTCTGCTCGTGCGATCCCAACGTATGGCATGCCATTGAATGGTGTAAGTCGATTGTTCGTAATCGGATATCCCGGTGTGCCGCGAAGGGCCGAGCGGGCATGTGGATTGCCGCCGTGCCACTGCCGCCCGGCGAAGCGTCCACGTGGCGAAGCCACCCTGCACCGAGAACGTCCATGGAATCGCACGTCGTAGGGACGTCCAGAGTCAGGCCGGAGCGGATCTACCGCGGCGAGCCCGCGCCGCGAGCACCCGCCGACGGGGAGGACGCTTCCCGCTGGCGTCGGACGCTCATCGACTACCTGCCGGCCATGCTGCCGTTCCTGGTCCCGGTGCTGCTGCAGGTGGGATACCGGTTCCTGGTGTCGGTCGTGATGATGCCCGGGCCCGGGCTCGGGATCCAGGATAGCGTCTCGTCCGCGGGCCTGGGCTTCACCGCCTTCGACAGCCTCTCCGTCCAGCCTCTCGCCCAGGTGGCGGACGAGGCGAACGCGCGGCTCGCGTGGGTCGCCAGCGTCGTGGTGCTGGCATCGGTGTGCGTCGCCATCTGGGTGATGAGCTGCTACTGGGTGGTGAGGTGCATGGGAGATAAGAGGAGGCGCTCCAGCGCCGCCATGCTGCTCGCGGCCGCGGGCGTCGGAGCGTCGATCCCGGTCCTCACGTTGAGGACGGGGATCCTGCTGAAGGGAGTCCAGGACTACGTCGTCACCTGGGTGTTCCTGTCGACGCCCAACCCGTTCGCCCCGGCTTTCAGGCTCACGGTTCCGTGGCTGGGCGCGCTCTGCATGCTGCTCGCCGTGGCGGGCGTGACCATGGGGCTCGCCGCCTGCACGGCCGTCGGGACCTCCTGCGCCCATGCCAGGGACGTCTCGAAGCTCGCCGAGAGCATGAGAAAGCTCCAGCACGTGCTGTTCGCGGGCGCGCTCCTCCTGATCGCGGCGGTCATCGAGTTCCGCGCGCTGTTCATCTGGGCCGCGGCGTCCGCCGGCGGGGCGAACGCCGCGGCGGTCACCGACATCGGGTCCACCGCCGCGGCCTCGCTGGGGGTCGTCTACGCGCTCGCCCTCGCCGCCATCTACTTCCCCGCCGCGCTCATCCTGAGCAAGCGCGCGCGCGACCGTGCACGGGCGGCGTTCCCCAACCGCCGCAGGCCGCCGCTCTCCTCGGAGATCGACGGCTGGCTTCAGGCCAACGGTCTGGTGCTTTCCACGCCCAAGTCCCTTTCCACGTTCGCGGCGGTGCTGAGCCCCCTGCTCGCGCAGGCTCCCGCCGCGGCGCTGCTCGACCTGCTGAAGTAACGGACCCGCGGGTCGAGACGCAGCGGAGGGGCCGGCGCACCGCGCGCCGGCCCCTCCGTGTTCCGGCCGCCCGCTCGCGGACCGCTACACCGCCCCCACCCCCGTGTTGGCGCGCACGTCCAGCTCCGCGTACGCCGCCTCCGCCGCGGGGTCGCGGGTGAAGAGCGACCCCAGGATCGCCGCCAGGAAGCCCAGCGGCACCGAGACCAGCGCCGGGTTGTCCAGCGGGAAGACGGGGTCCGCCTGGATCAGGTGCCGCGCCGCGGCGGTGGGCGGGTCGATCCCCATCACCGCGGGACTCAGGACGATGAGCACCAGAGACGCCAGCAGCCCCACCGTCATCCCCAGCACCATCCCCGTGGTGTTGAAGCGCCGCCAGTACAGCGTCAGCAGGATCGCCGGGACGTTGGCGCTGGCGGCCACCGCGAAGGCCAGCCCCACCAGGAACGCCACGTTCAGCGACTTGAGCGCGATGGCGAGCACGATGGAGAGCGCGCCGATCACCGCCGCGGCGATGCGCGCCACCCGCACCTGCTCCCGCTCGTCGTGGCTCTCGCCGCGCTTGACCACGCTGAACCACACGTCGTGCGCGAACGCCGACGACGAGGCGATGGTCAGCCCCGCCACCACGGCCAGGATGGTGGCGAAGGCGATCGCCGCCACGAACGACAGGAACACCTCGCCGCCCAGTTCCTGCGCCAGGAGCGGCGCCGCCAGGTTCTGGTTGGGCGACAGGACGCCGTCCTTCATCACCCCGATGTTGGCCTTCCCCACCAGCGTCGCCGCGCCGAAGCCCAGGAAGGTGGTCATGATGTAGAACGCCCCGATCAGGATCATGGCCCACACCACCGACACCCGCGCCTGCTGCGCCGAGGGCACCGTGTAGAAGCGCACCAGGATGTGCGGCAGCCCCGCCGTGCCAAAGATCAGCGCCACGCCCAGCGAGATCAGCGAGAGCGGGCCCCACTTGCCGTGGTAGTACAGGCCGGGCTGGGTGAAGTCCTTGGTGATGGGCGCGCCGCCGCCGGGGCAGACGCCATCCTTGAGCGCCCCGTCGGCGCACACCTGGCCGGTCACGCGGGCGAC
>DASVQR010000105.1:0-17934 GCA_036389055.1 Longimicrobiaceae bacterium
GGCGGGGCGAGGTCCTCGGTGTTGCTCGTGACCTGCAGGGACGAGGGGAAGCCCAGCGTTCTCAGCTCGGCGGTCCGGTACTCGCGGGCGGTGCCGGCTTTGTCCACGATGCCGACCACGCTCACCTCCCAGCTCCCCGCCGCGGACGACTTGGGGATCGTCATCCTGCACCTCCACGTCCCGCTGGTGGTGGTGTCGCTGGCAGGCACCCTGACCTCGCACGACGTGCCCTGGTATGTCTGTCTCCCGGCCTGGACGGCGGCGAACACGTAGCTCAGCCCCCGCCCAGCCGTGGCGGTGACCAGGAAGTCGACGGTGGCCGCCGCCTCGCTCACGTCCACCGCCGCCGGGGAAAGCGCGAGAGCGGTGACGGTGGGGGGAGCGGCCGGCGCCGAGTTGGTCACGACCAGGCTGTCGGGATAGCCCGCCGCGCGCAGGTCCTGGCGGTAGTAGAACACCGCGTTGCCGGCCGCGTCCTTGAGGTACACCTGGAGCTTCCACGTCCCCGCCAGGGCTCCCTTCGGGACCGTCGCCGTGCACTTCCACACGCCGTCCACCGAGGTGCCGCTCACCGGGTTGTGCGCCCAGCAGGCGGTGCCGGCGTTCACCGTCGGGTGGGACAGGCCCACCTCGACGTGAACGAGGCTGGAGAGCTCGTCCCTGATCGACAGGGTGAAGTCCACGCGGGCGTCCGCCGAGCTCACGTCCACCGCAGATGGCGAGGCGGAGAAGCCCGTCAGCTTCGGGGGCGTCGAATCGGGCGCGGTGACCACGGTGACGACGCTCTTTCCGCTCTTTCCCTCCACCGTGGCGGTGAGGGTGGCGGTGCCCACGCCGCGCCCGGTCACCGTCCCGGAGGCGCTCACCGACGCCAGGGTGGGTCCGGAGGTGGACCAGGCCACCTCGCGCCCCGGCAGCGGGTTCCCGGCGGCGTCGCGTGGCGTCGCCACCAGGCGCAGCGTGTCTCCCATGCGCACGCTCGCCGTGGCGGGGGCGACGGTCACGGTGGCGACGGGCGCGGGTAGCGCCGCGGTCGCCGCGAAGCTCACGGTGGCGCCGGCCGCGGAGGCGGTGGCGGCGTGGGCGCCCGGGGTGATCCCCAGGGTCCAGGTGGCGCGGGCCACTCCCAGGGAGTCCGTGCTCGCGATGGTGGGGGAAAGGGAGCCACCTCCGCCCGTGGAGATCCAGGTGACGCCCGCGCCGCGCACCGGGTTGCCGTAGGCGTCGGTCACCCGCACCAGGAGCGGCTCGGCCAGCGAGAACCCGACGGTGCCGGTCTGGCCGTCGCCGCCGGCCCGGACGGCCGCCGCGGCGCTCCCCGGCTGCGCCGTCGCCGAGAAGGCGACGGGGGAGCCGGCGAGCCCCTGCACGCGGGCCTCCACCGCCTGCGGCCCCGCGGCCGTGCCCAGCACCCAGCGCACCCGGGCGATCCCCGTGGCGCCGGTGGTCGCCGCCGAATCGCTCAGCGTCCCGCCTCCGCCCGACACCGCCCACGAGATCCGGACCCCGGGGACCGGCCTCCCCTCGGCGGAAACCACTCTCACCGCCAGGGAGTCGGCCAGCCCGGTGGCCACGGCCGCCGCCTGGCCGTCTCCGCCCGCCTTTTCCACCCGCGCGGGCTGCGGCAGCGCGGCGGTGGCGGTGAAGGTCGCCGGGGGCAGCCCGGGCGCCGACGCGGTCACCGTGAACGTCCCGGCGCCCGGGCCCAGCGTCCACTCGGTGCGGGCGTCGCCGTTCGCGTCGCTCGCGGTGGCGGCGGCGGACAGGGTGCCCGCTCCCGGCGCGGCCGTCCACGTGACCGTGACGCCGGGCACCGGCCTCCCTCCCCGGTCGGTCACCCGCGCCACCAGCGGCGTCGGCAGCGCCGCCCCGGTGAAGCCGGCCTGGCCGCTTCCCGAAGCCGCCTGGATCTGCGCCGGGGTGAGCCGGGGCTCGGTGGGTGAATCCCCGGTGCAGGAAAGGAGCACGGCGAGGAACGCCGCGGACGCGAGCGGAGAGGATTTCATGTGGAAGCTTGTCGGAATCGGGAGGAGCAATGGCGGCGGGCGCCGCCATGCCCTGCCAGGTGCATGCCAACCGGCAAAGGCCCCCTCGCGGACTCGGAGGCAAGCGCCCATCCCCTTTCACCACTTGCACCTGACCGCTTTTTTCCTCTTGCGCCGCGGAGCGGCCGTGCGCCCGGGGCGGGGCACACGAGGAACACCCTGGGGAATGAACGGGACACTCCGTGGCGTCAAGGAGCGGCCATGCCCGGCAAAGGAATCGGCGTACGACGGGGCGGTAAAAGTGGAGCCCGTGATCCCGACCAGCCGCTCGCCGCCGGAGCTGTCCGGAATCGCCCGACACGGCCGCGGGACCCGGGTCAGGCGACCCATGTGTCCCCCTCCCCCCAGGCGCATCTTGCCCGGCGTCCCAACGGCGGCCGGGATCGTCCCGCCGCGCCGCGGTCCTCCTCGACCCCCGAGCGTCTCTTGAAACGAGCCCTGAAGTGGACCGGCCGTGTGCTGGGCGGCCTGGTGGTGCTGGCCGCCCTCGCCCTCGCCGCCGTGTACGCCCTGAGCGAAGCGCGCATGCGCAGGACGTACCGCGTGGACCCGGGCCCCGTGGCCGTCCGCACGGACGCGGAGGCGGTGCGGCAGGGGGCCCACCTGGCCGTCACCCGCGGCTGCACCGACTGCCACGGGGCGGAGATGGGCGGAAAGGTGTTCATCGACGAGCTTCCCGTGGCCCGGCTTGCGGGGAGCAACCTGACCCGCGGCCGCGGCGGGGTGGCCGCGCGCTACCCCGCCGACGCCGACTGGGTGCGCGCCATCCGCAACGGCGTCGCGCCGGACGGGCGGGCGCTGCTGTTCATGCCCTCGCACGAGTTCAACCCGCTGGGCGACGAGGACGTGGGCGCGCTGGTGGCGTACCTCCGCTCCCTCCCGCCGGTGGACGGCGACCTCCCCGCTCGCTCCGTGGGGCCGCTGGGGCGGGCGCTCTTCCTCGCCGGGCAGGTGCCGCTGCTCCCCGCCGAGCTCATCGACCACGCGGCGCCGCGCCGGGCCGCGCCCGCCGCCGGGGCCACGGCCGAGTACGGGGCATACCTCGCCACGGGGTGCACCGGGTGCCACGGCGCGGGCTTCTCCGGCGGCAGGATCCCCGGAACGCCGCCGGACTGGAAGGCCGCGGCCAACATCACCCCGGACGACGCCACGGGGCTGGGCCGCTGGACGGAGCAGGACTTCGTCCGGGCGATGCGGACCGGCCGGCGCCCCGACGGCAGCGGCATCGACCCGCTGATGCCCTGGAAGGGGCTCGCCAGCATGACCGACACCGAGCTGCGGGCGCTCTGGGCGTACCTGCGCACCGTTCCCGCGAAGCCGCGCGGCGAGCGTTGATCTTTGACAGATTGAACGGCGGGTTCGGGCGTGCCCCCGGCTTGCGCCGGGGTCGGGCTGCGGCTCCGTAGCAGACGAAACGACCGTCTGCAACGGAGTCGAGCCCCGGCGGAAACTACCCCGCCGGGGCTCGCCCCTTCGGGCCGGCATCCCTCACGCGACTTCCTGGAAAACACGCCGCCCCCGGTCCTGTCGGACCGGGGGCGGCGCTCGTCGTGGGGCGGAGCGGCTCAGCCGTTTCCGCGCTTCTTGCCGTTGCCGCCGTTCCCGTTTCCGTTCCCATTCCCGTTGTTGCCGTTCTTGCGCTGGCCGCGGTGCTGGCCGTTGTTGCCGTTGCGGCCCTCGCCCTCGTTGCGCTTCACGCGGGTGGCGCGCTTGGCGCCCGAGCCGCTGGAGGTGCCGCGGGACACGCGCGGGCCCCAGTCCGGGTAGCTGCGGCTGTTGCCCGAGCAGGCCGCCGCCGTGCTGACGGCGCAGGCCAGCGCGAGGAGGCCGATTCCACGGCGGATCATCTTCATGTTCGATGCTCGTTCCGGGTGACTGCGGACGCGCGCGGAAAGCCGCGGCGCCTCTCCTGCCCCGGCCGCGACGCAAAGCCCGCGCCCCCGGGCGCTCACTCGTCGGCGAACACGCCCGCCTCGCGCAGCTTCTTGAGCAGGGCGGAGCGGGCGGCGCGCTCCGTGTCGGTCAGCTCCAGCAGGGTGTCCGTCACCGCCTTCACGGTCTTTCCGCCCGCGGCGCGGACGCGGGCGGCGGTCTCCGCGTCCGGGCACTCCAGCAGCACGGCGGGACGCAGGCGGACGCGCCGGGTCGCCCCGAACCAGTCGCGCAGCTGGCGCGCCACGTTGCCGGGGAGCTCGTGCTTCGCGGCCGCGGCGAGCGTTTCCAGCACCCGGTCGGCGGTGAAGCCCGCCTCCGCGGCGGCCAGGACGGAGCGGCGGGTGATGCGGAACATCGTCCCCGGCCCCTTGCCCGTCCGCTCCGCGAAGCGGGCGACGCGGGCCTCCACGCCGGGAGCCGGGCCCAGGAACACGATCTCGAAGTCGGGCTTCACGATCACCCCCGCCGCCTCTCCGCCCGCGCCGACGTACTCCAGCCGCTCGTCCGCGCCCAGCAGGTAGCGCCCGGCCGGCGTCAGGGCGAAGGCGGGCGCGCCCTCCGCCGTGCGGCCCAGGCGCACCCCGCCGAGCGGGGCGAGCCGGAGCGCGACCATCGCCGCCAGCAGGCTCGCCCAGAGCCGCTCCCACTCCCGGCGCGTGGTGGGGCGGCCCCAGTGGACGCGCGGTGCGTTCGAGATCCCCAGGAAGGGGTTTCCGGCGCGGGCCTGGTGCTCCAGGAACGCGCCGAGCTCCAGCATCCCGCCCGGGGGCATCTCCAGGAAGGCGCGCTCCACCGCCTGCCGCAGGTCCATCCCCGCGGGCGGCGTGAAGCCCAGGCCCACGGGGAAGAAGCCGATCTTTGCGCCCGACCGGCCCCAGCTGGAGGGGGACCGCTCCTCCGAGCCGCGGACGGGCGCGACCAGCGCCGCCAGGCGCTCCCGGTCGGGGAGGTCCAGCCAGCGCAACCCCTTTTTCGTGGCCGCCAGGCGCAGGTCCGTCCCGGCCTTCCCGCCCGCCTTGGCGAAGTCCATGACGACCAGCGCTTCCACGGCGCTCTCCACCCGCGTCTCCGGGTCCGCCCCGAGCGCCTGCGCCGCCCAGTCGGGCATGGTCGCCAGCCGCTCCTCCAGCGCCTGCCGCGTCCGCGCGAACACGGCGCCGTCGGCCCGCAGGCGGAGCGGCTCGCCGGCCACCGCGGCGAGCACGGTGGTCATGTCCTCCAGCCCGAACGCGGCCTCCCAGGTCTCCTCCACCTCCACCGGCGCCGGCGGGCCCTTGGCGGCGAGGCGCACGCGGGCCGCCACCTCCGGCCACACGCCCACCGTGGGCTCCAGCGCGTCCGTCATGGACGCGAATAGCAGCAGGTAGCGCAGGCACCCGCGGAGCGCCGCCCCCAGCGTCGCCGGCGCCAGGTCGGGGAAGCGGGCCGGGAGGTCACGCAGCGGCACCCCGGCGGGCTCCGTCCTCAGCCCCAGCAGCAGGCGGCGGGCGGCGTCCAGCACCGCCGGGTCCGCAAAGGCCGGCGGCTCCGTCACGGCGGGCTGCCCCCACTGCCGCAGCGTGGAGTGCCTGCGCTCCCACTCCGCCATCGCCTTCGCGGTCCCGGCGGCCAGCATCCCTTCCACCCACTCCTCCGCCGACACCCGGTCGGCCAGGAGCACGCGCAGCGGGTAGGGGCTGGAGCCCATGCCCTGCTCGCCCAGCAGCATCTGGAGGTCGGGCGTGGTGAACACGTCCTCCAGGTAGGAGACCAGTCCGCCGGGCGACGGCGCCTCCCACACGCGGTGGCGGTCCATCGCCCGGAGCGCCACGTGGAAGGGGCGCCACTCCTCGGCGACGGCCGCGCGGACGCCCGTGGGGCTGAGCGACACGAACCCGGCCTCCGCCAGCTCGCCGGCCGCCGGTGCGATCTCCTCCACCCGCGCCCCGGTGCCGGGCTTGATCGCCAGGAAGCCCGCGCGCGCCGGCTGCGAGAGCCGCTCCCAGGCCGGCATCCGCCCCGCCAGCTCCGCCCAGTCGATGTCGAAGTGCTTCATCCCTCCACCTCGTCCGCGTCCACGATCCGGTACTCGTAGCCCTGCTCGCACAGGAAGAGCTGGCGCTTGAGGGCGAACTCCTGCTCCACCGTGTCGCGCGACACCAGCGTGTAGAAGTGGGCCTGGTTGTCGCCCCCCTTGGGGCGGAGGATGCGGCCCAGCCGCTGGGCCTCCTCCTGCCGCGAGCCGAAGGTGCCGGACACCTGCACCGCCACCGCGGCGTCGGGCAGGTCCACCGCGAAGTTGGCGACCTTGGACACCGCCAGCACCGGGATGCGCCCTTCCCGGAACTGCTCGTAGACGCGGTCGCGCGCCCGCTGCCCCGTGCTCCCCGTGATGATGGGGACGTCCAGCTCGCCCGCGATCTCCCGCAGCTGGTCCAGGTACATCCCGATCACCAGCGCCGGCTCGTCCGGGTGCAGGCGCAGGATCCGCCGCACCACCTCCGCCTTGGCCGGGTTCTCGGAGGCGATGCGGAAGCGCTCCCGCGCCTCGGCCACGGCGTACGGCATGCGCAGCTCCTCGGGCATGGGCACCCGCACCTCGGTGCAGGCGGCCTTCGCGATCCACCCCTGCCCCTCCAGGGTCTTCCAGGGGACGTCGGCCTTCTTGGGGCCGATGAGGGCGAACACGTCGTCCTCCCGCCCGTCCTCGCGCACCAGCGTGGCGGTGAGCCCCAGCCGGCGCCGCGCCTGTAGCCCCGCGGTCACCTGGAAGACGGGCGCCGGGAGGAGGTGCACCTCGTCGTAGACGATCAGCCCCCAGTCGCGCCGGTCGAACAGCTCCAGGTGGGTGAAGGGCCCCTGCGCGCTGTCGCGGTGGGTGAGCACCTGGTAGGTGGCGACGGTGACCGGCTTCACCTCCTTGCTGGCGCCGCTGTACTCGCCCACCTGGTCGGGGTGCAGCGTGGTCTTGTCCAGCAATTCCGCGATCCACTGGCGGATGGCGGTGACGCCGGTGGTCAGCACCAGGGTGGACGCCCCCACCTCGGCCATGCACGCCATCCCCACGATGGTCTTCCCCGCCCCGCAGGGGAGCACCACCACCCCGGACCCGCCCCGCTCCGAGCCCGCCGCGTGGAAGGCGGCCGCCGCCTCGCGCTGGTAGGACCGCAGCGCGAACTCCGCCCCGGAGCGCGCCCGCTCCCGCAGCGCGACGGGGAGCGGCTCCCCCGGGGTGTAGCCGGCCAGGTCCTCCGCGGGCCAGCCGGCCTTGACCAGCGCCTGCTTGAGCCTGCCGCGCGACTCCGGGTCCACGCGGAACACGGTGGCCGACGCCCGCTCCCCCAGCAGGGGCACCACCTGCCGGTGGCGGGAGATCTCCTCGGCCAGCGGCGCGTCCTCGGCCTCCAGCAGGAGCCCGTCCGCGTCGCGGAGCAGCCGGAGCCGGCCGTAGCGCGAGGCGTGGTCGCGGATTCCCGTCTCCACGTGCGGGGGGACCGGGTACTTGGCGAACTCCCGCAGCGCGCCGGCGATCTCCCCCGGGTCCGCGCCCACCGCGCAGGCGTTCCAGACGGAGAGCGGCGTGATGCGGTAGGTGTGCACGTGCTCGGGCGACTTGACCAGCTCCGCGAAGCGCGCGAGCTGGTCGCGCGCCTCGCCGTAGCGGGGGCTGTCCACCTCCACCAGCACCGTGTAGTCGCCCTGCACGATCAGCGGGTTCTCGGGCCTGTATCCGGTCATCGCTCGCCCTCGGGGTCGCCGTGGAACGTCCGCCGGATATGGTATCGCCCCGGCGCCGCCGCGAAAAGTGGACGGAGCGAACGGCGGGGCGGCGTCCGCGCCGCCCCGTGGCAAGTGGTTTGCTATGAACGCGATGCACTCGAGGACGCAACCATCCGGCGTGAGCGGGGGACGATGAGCCAGGAAGAACGGACGTTCCGGTCGGACGACGGCAGGGCCTGGACGGTGTCGCTGGAGGGGTCCGGCATCGGCTTCAGCGGCCCGCCCGAGCTGGAGAACGCCGGGGGGAACCTCCCCACCGAGGCCATCCGCATCGTGTTCCGCTCCGGCGACGAGGAGATGAGCGAGGAATACACCGGGCTGACCGCCGTGGAGGACCTTTCAGACGGCGACCTGCGCGGCTGGTACGAGGCAGCGGCGCGCGGGCGGGGGCTCTGAGCCCCGCCACGCGGCCGGCGCGATCCACAGGGAGGCGATCATGGCGAGCTACAGGTGCCCGGCGTGCCGGCGGCGGATCAGGGGCGAGCATCGGTGCAACCGCTGCGGCTGGCTGCGCGTGGGAGAGGGGAGCGCGCCGCTGGTGGCGCGGCGGCCGTGGGGCCGCGTGATGGCGGTGCTCACCATCGTGCTGGCGCTCGCCGCCGCGGGCGTGTACCGCGTCAACGGCGCGGCCATCGCGGACTGGTACGCGGAGTTCGCGCTCAACAACCTCCCCGCGGGGTTCTCGTCCTTCGCCCCCGCGGACACGCCCTCGGGCGCCTTCAACGCCTGCGTGAGCCGGGTGGTCAAGAAGGTGAGCAGCGGCTCCAGCGTGGAGACCTTCCCCTCCTACTCGGCGGAGAACACCGTGGCGCTGGGCGAGGGGAGGTACAGCGTGCAGGCCGTGCTGGAGGGGGTGGACGCCGACGGCAACACGGTGAAGCGCCCGTTCAGCTGCGTGGTCCACTTCGCCGGCGGCCGCTGGGTGACGGAAAAGCTCGCCGTGGGCGACATGCCCGACCTGCTCCCGGTCGTCGCCGCGCTGCGGCTCTGACCGCCGGGCCACCCCGAACGCGACGCCGCCCGCGCTCCCCGGAGCGCGGGCGGTCTGCGTTCGGGCCCACCCGACGGCCGGCGGGCTACGCCAGGGCGAGCACGGCGGCGTACACCCCCTGCACCACCATCGCCATCCGCCGGTAGTCCAGCGTGTCGGCGGTGTCGCGCGGGGTGTGGTAGAAGGGGTTCCGGTAGAAGGCCGTGTCGGTGATCATCACCGCGTCGTAGCCGGCGTCCCAGTAGTTGACGTGGTCCGAGAAGTCGATGCCGGGGATCCAGCGCGGGGCGTTGATGGAGCGGACCGGGAGCGCCGAGCCTCCGCCCATCGCCCGCTTCACCCGCCGCACCAGCCGGCCCTGTCCCATCTGCCCGGCCACCAGCACGAAGTTGCCGCGCGACGGGTAGAACGCCCGAAGGATCCCCACCGGAAACGACTGGCTCCCCGGCGCGTCCGTGAAGTAGCCGATCATCTCCAGCGCCAGCATCGCCCTCACCCGCACCCCCCGGCGCCGCAGCGATGCCGCGTGCACCGCGCTCCCCATCTGCGGCGTGCGGAAGAAGGGCGGCTCCTCCAGCGGGTACGCCACCAGCTCCACGCGGATCGGCGGCGGGATCCGGCCCAGCAGGTGCGCCAGCTCGATCAGCCCGGCAACGCCGCTGGCGTTGTCGTCCGCCGCCGGGTGCGGCCCGGCCGCGTCGTAGTGCGCCCCCACCACGATGCGCTCCGGCGTCTCCGGTCCGAAGGCGGCGACCACGTTGCGGTAGGTCGCGCTCCCGGCCGGGAAGTCCTGGGAGGACACGACCCCGCCCGCCGCCTCGAACTCCCCCGCCACGTACGCGGCGGCGCGGTCCAGGTTCTCCGGGTGCAGGAAGTCGCGCGGGACGAACCGCTCCGAGAGCGCCCGCACGTGCGCCTCCAGCCGCGCGGGGGAGACCGGGGGTGGTTCGGCTCGGGAGCGGAAGGGCATCGGCAGCGGCTGGGTCAGGTAGAGCGCGGGCGCGGCGAGCAGTGCGAGCCCGATGGCCACGGCCACGACTGCGGTTCTCGCGCGCATGCTCCTCCCTGTCGCGCGGGTCGAGCGCCGCCGGGAGGCGGCGCCCCTGGCGTCGCAACTGCCACGCCACGCGTTTCCGAACGGACCATTGCAGGAAGGCTCCGCCATTCGTCCGGCCTTTCGGCGCGCCTCCGGTCAGCGCTATCGATCCGGGATCTGCGTTGCGAACGCCCGCTCCAGGTCACGGCGGAGGCCCGTACCGATGTACAGCTTCATGAGTGCCTCCACCGACATGTCGCCTCCCTCCGCCACTTCCCGGAGCACGTCCAGCATGTCCGACGGAATCTGGAGCGTGACGTCCTCCGTGACGCGGGGGCGCCAACGAAGTCCGGTGAGTTCATCAGGCATGCTCATGGAGATTCAGGGGCACGGCGACCCCGTCTGAAATGGCTCAGTTCACTCCACGTACGTCTCGAAGAACCCCGGCAGGCGCCCGATCGTCCTCCCCCGCTCCTCCACCGTGGCGACCCCGCGCATCTGCACGAACCAGCGGCGGCCGGAGCGCGCGCCCGTGTCCGTGACGTGCGCCGCCCGCACGTCGATCCTCACCCGCAGCCCCCGCCGCGCGTCCTCGAACTCCATCGCCCGGGGCACCTGCACCGCGCGACCGTCCTCCGCCCGCGCCGTCTGCAGGGCCGTGTAGCGCAGCGGCCCCGGGCGGAACACGCCGCGCGCCCCCCGTCCGTCCACCAGGTACGCGAACAATCCCTCGGTGGGCGTGGAGTCGCCGCGCACCACGCCGTACAGCAGCGAGAGCGCGCTGTCCGAGGCCGATCCCCACTCCCAGGTGACGTTTCGCCAGGTGCCCCAGTTGTGGTCGTGGTACGCCTGCGCGCCGTTCACCGGCTCGCAGCGCGGCGCGCACACCGTCCCCGCAGCCGTGGCGTACAGCGCCGGCACGGTATAGCCGGACACCAGCCCCTCGCCGCCCAGGTCCGCGGGCGGAAAGTAGCGGCGCGGCGCCGGATTCACGCGCAGGTCCACCCGCGCGTCCCCGGCGGCCGCCACCACGCGGTAGTCCCCGCCCTCCAGCCGGACGAACGCGTCGTCCGCGAAGCGCAGGTCGGGCGATGCCGTGTCGAACCTCACCCCCTGCCGGAGGATCCGCTCCAGCGACCGGTGCCGCCCGTCCCGCTCGCGCACGGTGATCAGCACCCGCCCGACCCAGCGGCCCGGCGTGTCCAGCTGCCCCGCCACCATCAGCGTCACGTACACCCAGCGGTCCTCGTCCAGCACCACGTTGAAGTAGTGCCACTCCGCCCAGGTGGAGTCGCGCGCCGCCGCGCCCGTGGGGAGGTGGAAGCGGTCGATCTCCCGGAACAGCTCCGGGCGCGTGGGCGCCGTCCAGCGCCGGTCCGCCTCCGAGTCCTCCCAGCGCCCGGAGATCAGCGCCGGCGCCGCCCCCGCCAGCCGCGCCCGGCTGGGCACCTCGCCCGAGGCGACCGCCTTCCAGCGCCGCCCCCGCGCGGTCAGCTCCACCTGCTTGCCGTCCAGCACCGGGCTCCCCCCGCGGATCCCGAAGTCCTCGCGGCCCCGCGGCGACTCCAGGATCTCCCGCTGGAGGAAGCGCGCCTGGTCCACCCCCAGGAACAGCGACGACACCCCGCCCGCCTTGAGCATCTCCGTGCTCACCCCCGCCGGCACCAGCACCACGTCGCCGCCGCCCACCAGCGCGCGGTCGCGGGCCTGCTCCAGCATGGCCTCGCCCACGGCGAGCAGCACCACCATCACGGCCACGCCCAGCGCGTAGCCGCCCAGGAGGAACAGGGCCCGCCCCGGCCGGTGGCGGAGCTCCGCGAGCGCCAGGCGGAGGATCATGCGCCGGGCCGCCCGTCCGCCACCACCACGCCGTCCGCCATCTCCACCAGCCGTCCCGCGTGCCGCGCCACCGACGAGTCGTGCGTCACGATCACCATGCTGGTGCCGTCCGCGTTCAGCCGCTCGAACAGGGCGATGATCTCGTCCCCCGTGCGGCGGTCCAGCTCCCCCGTGGGCTCGTCCGCGAAGAGCACCCGGGGCCGGTTGGCCAGGGCCCGCGCGATCGCCACCCGCTGCTGCTCGCCGCCGGACAGGTGCGGCGGCCGGTGCCCCGAGCGGTGCCCGAGCCCCACGTACTCCAGCAGCTCGCGGGCGCGGGCGCGCCGCTCCGCCCGGGGGACGCCCGCCTCCGCCATGGGGAACTCCACGTTCTCCGCCGCCGTGAGCACCGCCAGCAGGTGGAAGCGCTGGAAGATGAAGCCCACCTCCCGCAGCCGCAGCTTGGACCGTGCCCCCTCGTCCAGCGCGGCCAGCTCGCGCCCCAGCAGCCGCACCGTCCCCGCGGTGGGCGGGTCGATGCCGGCCAGCACGTTGAGCAGCGAGCTCTTGCCGCACCCGGAGGGCCCCACCACCGCCACCATCTCGCCGGCGGCCACGTCCAGGTCCACGCCCCGCAGCGCGTGCACGGCGTCGCCCTGGTACGGGTATTCTTTTACGATCCCCCGCGCCTCGATCACACGGCTCATTCGGTTCCGAATCTCATGGTTCTGCGTGTGGAGCCGCTCCGGAACCAGGCCAAACTGCCGGCCTGTTTCCTACGCGGGTCGCGGAGCCCTGCCAAACTGCCGGCAGGTCTCCGCTCCAGCTCCGTGAGCCTCGCACGGTACTGCTGTGCGAGTCTCCCTCCGCAACATCCTGTGGGAACGGCAGGAAACGGCACCCGCTCCCCGCCCCTTCCAACCCTCTCCCAGAATTGGGAGAGGGTGGCAAGCCTAAGCGAGCCGGGTGAGGGCCGTTTGCAGGCTGTCCCCTGTAACCTGTCCCCTGTAACCTGCCGTTCCCCTATTCCGCCTCCTCCCGCAGCGCCTGCCCCAGCGGCGCGCGCACCGCGCCCCACCCCGGCAGGCACCCCGCCAGGGCGCCGACCACGATCACCGTCCCCAGGGCCAGGGCCACGCGTCCCGGGCGGAAGACGAAGAAGGTCACGTTGGCCGGCAGCCCGGGGAAGGCGAGGAGGATCGCGTCCAGGCGCTCCGCCATCCACAGCCCCAGGGGCAGCCCCAGCGCGCAGCCGATCCCGGCCAGCACCAGCCCCTCCACCACCACCCCCAGCAGGATCCGGCCGCGGGCCACGCCCATCGCCCGCAGCGTCGCGATCTCGCCGAAGCGCTCGCGCACCCCGATGGTGATGATGGTGGCCACCAGCAGCGCGGTGACCACCAGCGCCACGCTCCCCAGGATGGTGGCGAGCTGGCGGAAGTAGGTGAGGCGGCGGCTGGTCTCGGCGATCAGCTCGGCGGTGGAGTACACCGACACCTCCGGCGCCGCCCGGCCGATCCGCTCGGCAAGTGCGGTCGGGTCCACGCCCTCCGCCGCCGCCACGCCGAAGAGCGACACCTGGTCCGCGCGGCCGGTGGCCGCCTGCACCTCGCTTAAGAGGAGCGCCGCGGAGCGCTGCCCGGCGTAGTCGTAGATGAAGTCCGCCACCGCGCTCACCCGGTAGCTGCGCGTGCCGCGCGGGCGGCCCAGCGACACGTCCAGCTGCGGCGCCATCGCCAGCGTGCTCCCGGGGCGCAGCCCCTCCTGGCGGGCAAGCGGGGCGCTCACCACCGCCTCGCCGGGGCCCGGCGGGCGGCCCTCGGTGATGCGGTACAGCATCTCCGCGCGCGGGTCGGTGCCGGTGACGAACACCGGCTCGCCCGCGCTGTCGCCGCGCACCGGGTAGAACTGCGCGCCCAGCACCGGCGCCACCCCGGCCACCCCCGGCACCCCCGCGATCCGGCGCGCCACCCCGTCCGCCCCGCGGATGGTGGCCTCGCTGTCGAAGGGGAGGATGCCGCGCGGCGTCACCCGCAGCCCGTAGCCCCGCGCCCCCAGCAGCTCGCCGAACGAGTCGGTGAGCCCGGAGGCGAGCATGGTCATGTCCAGCAGCAGCGCCGCCGAGATCCCGATCCCCGCCAGCGCCAGCGCCGTGCGGCTGCGGCGCCGGAACAGCGCCCGCAGCGAGGACGAGACGATCACCCGCGCTCTCCCAGGCGCTGGGGCGGCACGTTCACCACCCGCCAGGCCGCGGCGGCCCCGGCCGCGGCGCCCAGCCCCAACCCAAGCAGCGCGGCGAGCAGCACGATGCGCGGCGTCACCAGCGCGAAGCGCAGCGTGGTGTCGTAGTAGGCCGCGTAGTAGGCGTTGACGATGCGCGCGATCAGCACCCCCAGCCCCGCCCCGGCCGCGCTCCCCAGCAGGGCGATCCCCATCGCCTCCAGCACGATGGAGCGGAACACCGTCCCCCGCGACACCCCCACCAGGCGAAGCATCCCCATGTCGCGGCGGCGCTCGTCCACGCGGATGATCATCACGCACAGCAGGAAGATGGCGCTCGCCAGGATGGTGACGACGCCGATGGCCCGGTGGAAGCGCGACACCACCCGGAAGGTGGCGCTGGTCTCCTCCGCCAGCGCCGCGCTCCCGAACGCCCGCGTCCCGAACGCCAGCCCCTCCACCCAGCGCGCCGCCGAGTCGGGCGAGGCGCCGGGGGCCAGCACGATGGCGAAGCGGTCCACCCGGTCGCGCGCGCCCAGCAGCGCCGCCAGCTCCGGGAGGTGGAAGCGGACCTCGTACTCGTTGCGGGCGATGCGGTTGGGGTCCGCGGCGCGCTCGAACACGCCCTCCACCACGAACGGGCGCGGGGCGGCGTCGCTGGCCAGCGCGCGCACCGCCACGGTGTCGCCCACGGCGAGCGGGACGCCCGCCGCCAGGCGGCGCTCCACCAGGATCCCCGGCGGGGGCGCCTGGAGCGCGGCCGCGAGGGCGAGGACGGCGAACAGGGTCATGTCGGGCGGAAGGTGCGCGGGGCGCGCCGCGGCGGCTTGCGGCGGCGGGGCTCCGCGGGGCGATGCAGGAGCCGGTCCAACCCCGGTACGGGCCTGGCGCCGTTTCGGATCCATCCCGAACAGATGCCGAAAACCGTCGACTCCGGACCGGGAGAGCACATGTTCCCGCCCGGCGCAAACCGCCGAACCCCACGCGCGTGCGGCACTTCCGGGAACGCCGTCCACGGCGTTTTCCGGATCATTCGTTTTCTTCGTTCAGAATTGACTGAACGATCTGAACGCATTATCTTTTCTGCCCCTGGAAGCACCCGAACCGGAGCAACGATGCACCCAGCGGTCCAGCAGTTCGTAGAGCGGATGGGGCGGATGATGGAGGCCGACGGGCTGCCGCGGAGCGCCGGACGAATCTTCGGCTTCCTGCTCCTGGCGGAAGCCCCGTTCTCGCTGGACGAGCTGGCGGAGCGGCTCCAGGTGAGCAAGGCCTCGGTGAGCACCAACGCGCGGCTGCTGGAGCAGGCCGGGCTGCTGGAGCGCAGCAGCGCCCCCGGCGACCGCCGCGACTTTTACCAGATGCGGCCGGACGCCTGGGAGCAGATGCTCCGCGTGGCCCGCAGGCGCTGGGAGACCATGCACGCGGCGCTGGTGGAGGGGGAGGCCGCGCTCCCCCCGGAGATGGGCCCGGCGCGCGGGCGCCTCGCCGAGGCGGCGCGCTTCCACGCCTTCCTGCTGGGCGAGGGCGAGACGCTGCTTGCCCGCTGGCGCGCGGGCGAGGCCGCGGACCGGGCCGCGGCGGAGCGCAAGGTATCCTGACGGAGCGCTCCGGGTCTGTAGAACGCAAGCAAGTACTTGCTTGCATGTCCGCCGCGCGCTAGATTCGCCGCATGGACGTACGAGAGAGACTACTGAGCGCGGCGCTGCGGGTGTTCGAGGAGAGCGGGTCCCGCGGCGCGACCACCCGGCGGATCGCCACCGAGGCCGGCGTCAACGAGGTCACGCTGTTCCGCCACTTCGGCTCCAAGAGCGCGCTGCTCACCGAGGCGCTGCAGTGCGCGGCCCGGCAGAACCTGGTGAGCGGGCTCCCCGCCGAGCCGCGGGACCCCCGCCGGGAGCTCGTGGAGTGGTGCAGGACGCACCTGGCGCACCTGCACCGCGCCCGCTCCATGATCCGCACCTGCATGGGCGAGATGGAGCAGACCCCGGAGATCGCCGGGTGCGCCTCGGCCACCCCGGCGCGGGTCTCCGACGAGCTGCACGGCTACCTGCTGCGGCTGCGGGAGCGGGGGATGGCCGCCGCGGACTTCGACCCGCGGGCCGCCGCCTCCATGCTGATGGGCGCCCTGTTCACGGACGCCATGGGGCGGGACATGATGCCGGAGAAGTACGGCTACTCCGCCGAGGAGGCGCCGGAAAAGTACGTCCAGCTGTTCCTGCGGGCGATCGGCGCGGAGCCGGCCCGCGGGGCGCCCGGGGAGGGGGAAACCGCGCCCTCCCGGCGCGCGTAGGGGAAGCTTCGCCAGGTACCTTTCGCCGACGCCAGGATCGATGAACCGATACGCAGGGACGTGGACGTGGGGCCGTGGGGTGGCCGTCTCGGGGATCGCCCTCGCGCTCTGCGCGGCCGGGGCGGCGGCGCAGACGCCGCGGCCGCTCTCGCTGGAGGAGGCGCTGCGCCTCGCCGGCTCCACCAGCGAGCAGGTGGAGATCGCCCGCGCCGGGATCACCCGGGCGCGGGGCAGCCTGCTCCAGGCGCGCTCCGCCGCGCTGCCGCAGCTGAACGGCTCGGCGTCGTACTCGCGGGCGCTCGCCAGCCAGTTCGAGGGGATCGGCGGCGGGGGGCCGGACAGCGTGGTGACCCCGCCCTTCTGCCAGGGCGACTTCTCGCCCGACCCGAGCCTGCCCCTGGAGCAGCGGCTGCAGCGGGCCGAGCAGCGGCTCACCTGCCCGCCGGGCGGCGGCTTCGGGGGAATCGACTTCAGCAACATCGGCTTCGGGGCCGAGAACACCTACAACCTGGGCCTCAACTTCAACTGGTCCGTCTTCAACGGCGGGCGCAACCAGGCGCTGACGCGCGTGGCGCGCGCCGGGCGCGAGGTGGCCGAGATCGGCCTGGGTTCGGCCGAGGCGCAGAACCAGCTGGACGTGACGCAGGCCTACTTCGACGCCCGCCTCTCCGACCAGCTGCTGCAGATCGCCGAGGCCACGCTGGGCCAGGCCGAGGAAACGCTGCGGCTCACCGAGCTGGGCGCTCGCGTGGGGCAGCAGGCCGAGTTCGACGTGCTGCGCGCCCGCGTGGCCCGCGACAACCAGCGGCCGGCGGTGATCCAGCGGCGGGCCGCGCGCGACCTGGCCTACGACCGGCTGCGCACCCTGCTGGACATCCCCGGGGGGCAGCCGCTGGCATTGACCACGCCGCTGGACGCGGGCACCCCGCCGGTGGCGGCGCCCGACACGGCCGGCGGGCGCGCCCCGGTGCGGCAGGCGGAGCAGCAGGTGGCGGTGCAGCGGGGGCAGCTCGCCATCGCCCGCTCGCAGCGGCTCCCCAGCATCAGCCTCACCTCGCAGTACGGGCAGGTGGCGTTCGCCCGCAACCTGTTCCCCGAGCTGAACAGCTTCCGGGACAACTGGACGGTGGGCGCCGCGCTGCAGATCCCCGTGTTCACCGGCGGGCGCATCCGCGGCGAGGTGCTCTCGGCCGAGGCCAACGTCGTCGAGGCGCGGGCGCAGCTGGAGCAGGTGCGCGAGCTGGCGGAGCTGGACACCCGGAGCGCCTACTCGCAGCTGGAGGCGGCGCGGGCCACCTGGGAGGCGAGCTCGGGGACGGTGGAGCAGGCCGAGCGGGCGTACGGGATCGCCGAGATCCGCTTCCGCGAGGGGATCTCCACCCAGCTGGAGCTGACGGACGCGCGCATCCTGCTGGAGCAGTCGCGCACCAACCGGGCGTCCGCCGCGCGCGACCTCCAGGTGGCGCAGGCGCGGGTGAGGCTCCTCCCCTACCTGCCGCTCTCCGGGGCGGGCGCGGGCGGGCAGGCGCAGGGCGCCGCCGGGAGTGCCGGCGCCGCGGGGCAGTCGCAGGCGGGGGCGGGACGGCAGACCGGGCAGCAGGCGGGCGGGCAGACGGGACAGGGCGGGACGGGCGCGCAGCAGGGGGGCGGATTCGTCCCCGGGCAGAGCTTCCCGTGACCGGCCGGGCAACCACGACGAGCGCGAGGAACACAGCGATGAGGGATAGTGCGAAGCAGGGCCTCCGCAGGAGCTTGCAGGGTGCCGGGCTGGTGGCGGCGGCGCTCCTCGCCGCCGCGTGCGGCGGCGAGTCGGACGCGGCGGCGGCGGACGCCAAGG
>DASVQR010000106.1:0-9025 GCA_036389055.1 Longimicrobiaceae bacterium
CCTCCGGGAAGCCCTCCCCCGGAACGGGGGAGGGTGGCGAGCCTAAGCGAGCCGGGTGGGGGCCCCCAGCGGACGCCAGCGCGATCCCCGCGTGAGGGATGCGAGCGCGAAGCGGCGAGACCCGGCGGGGCAGTTTCCGCCGGGGCTCGCCTCCGTTACGCAGCGTTGTTTGCTGCGTTACGGAGCCGCAGCCCGACCCGGCGCCAGCCGGGGCACGCCCAAACGAGCAGTTCGCCGTAAAAAACCTCACAGACCGTGGCGCTGCAGACGACGGTACAGGGCGCTCCGGCTCAAGCCCAGCGCCTCCGCCGCGTGGCTGACGTTGCCGTTGTGCCGCTCCAGCGCCTTGCGGATCAGCACCCGCTCCACCTCCTCCAGCGGCATCTCCTCCAGCGTCCCCGCGCCGCCGCCCGCCGCAGTGCGGCGCCCGCGCAGCGTCAGGTCCTCGGGGGCGATCAGCGGCCCCCCGGCCAGCAGCACCGCGCGCTCGATGGTGTGCTCCAGCTCGCGCACGTTGCCCGGCCAGGCGTAGGCGAGCAGCGCCTGCATGGCCTCCGGCTCGAAGCCGGTGAGGTGCTTGCGGTAGGCGTCAGCCTGGCGGTGCAGGAAGAAGGTGGCCAGCAGCGGGATGTCCTCGCGCCGCTCGCGGAGCGCGGGGATGTGGATCTCCACCGTGTTCAGGCGGAAGAGCAGGTCCTCGCGGAACCTCCCCTCCGCCACCGCCTGGGGCAGGTCGGTGTTGGTGGCCGAGAGCACCCGCACGTCCACCTTCTTCGTGCGCGAGGTGCCGACCCGCTGGAACTCGCCCGTCTGGAGCACGCGCAGCAGCTTTGCCTGCTGCTCCGGCGGCATGGTGCCGATCTCGTCCAGGAACAGCGTGCCGCCGTCGGCCAGCTCGAAGGCGCCCACCCGGTCCGCGCGGGCGTCGGTGAAGGCGCCCTTGACGTGCCCGAACAGCTCGCTCTCGAACACCCCCTCGGCGATGGCGCCGGCGTTGACGGTCACCAGCGCCCGCGAGGCGCGCCCCGACACGGCGTGCAGCCAGCGGGCGACCACGTCCTTGCCGGTGCCGTGCTCGCCGGTGATCAGCACGTGCGCGTCCGACGGGCCGATGCGCTCCATCATCCTCAGCACCGGCTGCATGGCGCGCGACTCGGCGATCATGGCGGGGCGGCCATCGCTGCGCAGGCGCGAGTTCTCCTGCTCCAATCGCTGGGTGCGCCGCAGCGCCCGCCCCAGCTCCACCTGCGAGCGCAGCGTGGCCAGCAGCCGGGCGTTGTCCCAGGGCTTCTCCACGTAGTCGCGGGCGCCGCGGCGCATGGCCTCCACCGCGCCCTCCACGCTCCCCCACGCGGTCATCACCACCACGGGGAGGGTGGAGTCCATCCCCAGCACCTCGCCGATCAGGTCCAGCCCCTCGCGGCCGGAGGTGGTGTCGCGGGCGTAGTTGAGGTCCATCAGCACCAGGTCCAGCTCCCGGTCGCGCACGGCGGCCAGGATGCCCACCGGCGACGAGGCCGTCTCGATCTTGAACCCCTCCCCCTTGAGCAGCAGGCGGAGGGCTTCCAGGACGTCCGGCTGGTCGTCGGCGACCAGGATGCGCGGGGGATCTGCGGTCAGGGAGTGCATGGCGTCAGGATGCGGCGATTCGATCGGGTGCGCAACGGGCGCTGACTTCGGAAACTGCCTGGTTCGGGCGTGCCCCGGCTGACGCCGGGTCGGGCTGCGGCTCCGTAACGCAGCAAACAACGCTGCGTAACGGAGGCGAGCCCGCGCAAACAGCCGCGCGGTCTCGCCGCTTCGCGCTCGCATCCCTCACGTGGGGCTGGTGCTGGCGTCCTCGGGATCGGGCCCCCTCACCCCCCGGCCCCCTCTCCCCCGCAAGCGGGGGAAAGGGGGAGAACTGGAAGGGACTCCTGTAGTTTGCCCCCTCTCCCAGAATTGGGAGAGGGTGGCGAGCCTCAAGCGAGCCGGGTGAGGGCCGCCTTTGCAGGCTGTTCCCTGTTCCCTGTTCCCTGTTCCCTGTTCCCTGGCCGTTCCTCACTCCGCCCGCAGCGCGGCCATGGGTTCCACCCGGGTGGCGCGGCGCGCGGGGAGGTACGAGGCCAGCAGGGCGGCGGCGCCCAGCAGCAGGGCGGCCGAGGCCAGGGTGGGCAGGTCCAGCGGGCTCACGCCGTACAGGATGCCGGAGAGGAGGCGCCCGGCGGCCAGGGAAAGGACCAGGCCCACGGCCATCCCGGTGGCGGCGAGGCGGGCGCCGCGGCGCAGGAACAGCCGCACCACGTCCGCGCCGCGGGCGCCCAGCGCCACCCGCACGCCGATCTCACGCGTGCGCTGGCCGACGGCGAAGGACATGGCGCCGTACAGGCCCACCGTGGCGAGCAGCAGCGCCAGCCCCCCGAACATCCCCACCAGCACGGCGCCGGTGCGGGCTTCGGAGGCGCTCTCGCGCCGGTACTGCGCCAGCGTCTGCACGCGGTACACGGGGAGGTCGCGGTCCAGGGCGGCCACCTCGCGCCGGAGGGCGTCCGCCAGCGGGCGGGCGTCACCCTCCGCGCGCACCAGCAGCGTCAGCGCCCTGGCGCCGGGGTGCTGGAGCTGCGGCAGGTACACGGCGGGCAGCGCCCGGCGGTGCGCCGGCGCCACCAGCGACTCCTGCGCGACCCCCACCACCATGAGCTCCGGCCCCGCGCCGTCCAGGGTGAGCCGCCTGCCCACCGGGTCCTCGCCGGGCCAGGCGGCTCGCGCGAAGCCCTCGCTCACCACCACCACTCCCGGCGCCCCGGGTGCATCCGCGGCGGTGAAGTCGCGCCCGCGCGCCAGCGGGATCCCCAGCGTCCGGAAGTAGCCGGGGCGCACCGTCGTCAGGAACACGTCCAGCCCGCGGGCGCCGCCCTCCGGCGGGCGGCCGCCCCCCGGGCCGGGCACCGCCTCCGCGCCCACCGGCCGCCCCGCGAGCGGCGCCCGGTCCGCGAAGGACACGCTCCGCACCCCCGGCAGCGCGGCGGCGCGCTCCTCCAGCGTGCGGAGGAACGCCCCGGCGCGGGCCTCGGAGTAGCCCTGCAGCCCCAGGTCGAACGACAGCGCCAGCACGCGCGTGGTCGCCTCGAACCCCGGCTCCACCCCGGTCTCGGCGCGCATGCTGCGCAGGAAGAGCCCGGCCGCCGCCAGCAGCACCAGCGAGAGCGCCACCTGGGCGGAGACGAAGCGCCCCTGGAGCCGCGCCCGCCGCGGGTCCACACCGGACGGGACGCTCCGCAGGGCGCCGGCCACGTCGGAGCGGGTCGCGTCCAGCGCGGGGACCACGCCGAAGAGCGCGCCGGCCACGAACGCCGCGGCCACGCAGAAGGCGAGCACGCGCCCGTCCGGGGCGAGCTCCATCGGGGGGAGCTCCACGCGCGCGGCCAGCAGCTCCGTCCCCCAGGCGGCCAGCAGCAGGCCTGCCCCGCCGGCCAGCAGAGAAAGGAGCACGCTCTCGGTGAGGAGCTGGCGCACCACGCGGGCGCGCCCGGCGCCCAGCGACAGCCGCACCGCGATCTCGCGGCGCCGCGCCACCGCGCGACCCAGCAGCAGGCTGCCGACGTTTGCGCACGCGATCAGCAGCACCACCCCGGTGACGGCGAAGCCGAGCCCCGCCACCGCCATCACCTCGGGCAGCGCCCCGGGGGCGAGCCCCGCCGCCGCCGAATACGTGCGCGCCGTGACGCCCCGGTGCCCCGCGGGGTCGTCGCGGGCGATCTGCCGCGCGACGGCGGCGAGCGCGGCGTCGGCCTGGGCGGCGGAGGCGCCGGGGGCCAGGCGGCCCACCGCCGACACCCACCACGCGTCCCGCCGCTCCGGGAGCCCGGGCCGGCCCGGGAGCGCGCGCGCGGCCATGGACATGGGGAGCCACACGTCGCGCGGCAGGTCGTGGTCGGCGCCGTTGAAGCCCGGCCCCGCCACCCCCACCACGGTGAGCGGAGCCCCGTTCACCACGATCTCCCGCCCGACCACCGCCGGGTCTCCCGCGAAGCGGCGCCGCCACAGCCCGTGGCCGATCACCGCGGCGGGAGGCGCCGCCGGGTCGTCGTCGGCGGGAGACAGGCCGCGCCCCAGCGCCACCGGCGCGCCCAGGAGGGCGAAGTACTCGCCCGTGACCAGCTGCCCGCGCACCCGCTCCGGGCCGCTCCCGCCCGACACGGACACCTCCACGTCGTGGAAGGCGGCCAGCGCGGAGAACGCGCCGACCCGCTCGCGGAAGTCCCGGACGTCGGGGAGCGAGAGCGGGTTGGGGTGCCCCTCCCGGACGGCGGCCACCCACACCAGCCGTCCGGGGTCCGCGACCCCGGGGCGCGGGCGCAGCAGGAGCGCGTTGCCCAGGGTGAAGAGCGCCGTGTTCGCGCCGATCCCCAGGGCGAGCACGCCCACCACCAGCAGCGAGAAGCCGGGCGCGCGCGCCGCCTGGCGGGCCGCGTAGCGGAGGTCCTGGAGGAGCGCGTCCATGGGTGGCGCCGCGGGGTGAGGGGGCCGCGGCCTACTCGTCCACCACCCAGCCGTCGCGCAGCTGCACGATGCGGTTGCCGTACTCGGCGTTGGTCTCGGAGTGGGTCACCTGGATGATGGTGGTGCCGGCCTCGTTGAGGGCGCGGAACAATTCCATGATCTCGCGGCCCTGCGAGGTGTGCAGGTTGCCGGTGGGCTCGTCGGCCAGGATCACGCGGGGGCCGGCGATGGTGGCGCGGGCGATCCCCACCAGCTGCTGCTGGCCGCCGGAGAGCTGGCTGGGGAACAGGTCCTTCTTGCCCACGATGCCGAAGCGGTCCAGCGCGTCGGCCACCATGGCCTGGCGCTCCTTGCGCGGGACGTCGCGGTACGAGAGGGGGATGTCCAGGTTCTCCTGCACGGTCAGGTGGTCCAGCAGGTGGTACTGCTGGAACACGAAGCCGATGTTGGGCTTGCTCAGCGCGGCGCGCTCCTTGACCCCCAGCCGGTGCACGGGGCGCCCCAGGAAGTGGAACTCGCCGGTCCAGTCGCCGTCGAACATCCCCAGGATGGCGAGCAGGGTACTCTTGCCGGCGCCCGAGGGGCCCATGATGGAGATGAACTCGCCGGGCTGCACCTCCAGGTTGACGTGCCGCAGCACGTAGCTGCGGCCGGTGCCGGCCGGGTACGACTTCTCCAGGTCGCGGATGCGGATCAGCGGCGCGCCGGGCTCCGGCACGGGGCCGGCCGCCGGCTCGGGGGCGCGGAAGCGGCGGAACGAGAACAGCGAGGAGGACATCGGGCTCTCCTGGGTCGGTGCGCAGGGGACGGTCCGCGGGCGCCGGACGGAGCGGGTGCGGGTGTGAAAGAGACGGGCGCCCACAGGGGAAGAGGCGTGCCCCGACAAGATGAAGCTCAACCCGCTGCGATGCAACGGGTTGAGCTTTGGCGTGCGGGAGGCGCTTGTGCGGACGCGGGATTCCGCGTCCCACAACCGGACACTCGCGGCGGGCCGGGGGGCCCGCTACGGCACGCTGGTGCTCCCGGCGGCGCCGGCCACCACCCGGTCGCGCCCCCCGCTCTTGGCGCGGTAGAGCGCGCCGTCGGCGGCGTCCAGCAGCCGGTCCGCGTCGGCGAGGTCGTCGCCCACGGCGACGCCGGCGCTGGCGGTGACGTGCACCGGGCCCGCCGGGCCGGGGACGGCCAGCGACTGCAGGTGCTCGCGGAAGCGCTCCGCGAAGGCGACCGCGCCCTCCAGCCCGGTGTCGGGCAGCAGCACGCCGAACTCCTCGCCGCCCAGGCGGGCGGGGAGGTCCAGGTTGCGGGCCGAGTGGCGCAGCAGGCGGCCCACGCGCGCCAGCACCGCGTCGCCCGTGCGGTGGCCGTGCGTGTCGTTGATGCGCTTGAAGTGGTCCAGGTCGATCATCACCACCGCCATGGAGCCGCCGGAGCGGCGCAGGCGCGCCGCCTCGCGCCGTAGCGCCTCCTCGAACACGTGGCGCCGCGCCAGCCCGGTGAGCGGGTCGGTCAGGGCGTTGACCTCGGCCAGCGCCCAGCGGCCGGCCGTCTCCACCCCCACCGCCACCACGAAGGCCAGGAACCCCAGCCAGAACACCCCGCCCACCCCGGGGAGCACGCCCACCGCCGGCACCACCCCGTACTCGGCCCCCAGGTCCCAGCTGACGCAGAACGCGAAGGCGGCGGTCCCGGCCAGCAGCGTGCGCGCGTGCGGGTTGCGCATGGAGCCGGCGACCACGGCGCGGGCCACGATGGCGAGCAGCCCGGCGAACACGCCCAGGTTGATGAAGTCGTGGAAGCGCGCCAGCAGCTGCAGCGGGAGGAGCGCCGCCACCGGGATGCACGCGGCGAAGAAGGCCCCCACCGCCCTCCCCCAGCGCCGCGACCGCAGCCCGAACAGCCGGTCGGTGAGCACCATGAAGATGGGGCTGGCGGCCAGCGAGGCGATCAATCCCAGCCGGTACGGGTTGACCCAGGGGATCACCAGCCCCGCGAAGGCGGGAGAGAAGGTGGCCCCGTACAGCGCCACCAGCGCGCACAGCGCGGCGAAGTACAGGTTCTCCGGGGCGCTCCTCCGCCGCAGGAAGAAAGCGAGGTGGTAGACGCCGATGGCCAGGAAGAACGACACCAGCCCGCCCACCACCGTCTCGCGGGGCGGGGCCTGCGCCACCAGCACGTCGTAGCGCCCCACGCGGGCGCCGCCCATCATCCCGCCGTAGGCGTAGGCGTTGTACACCCGCACGGCCACCTCGTGGGGGCGGCCGGGGCGGGCCTCCAGCGCCTCCGCGGGGACCACGAACAGGGCGGGGTGGATCCCCTCCACGAAGCGCGGGGGAAAGGCGCCCCGCCCGCCCAGCTTCACGCCGTTCCAGTACACCTCGTAGGCGTCGCCCACGGTGCCCAGCTGCAGCCCCAGCGGCCCGCGCGCCAGGGCGGGGGGGAGCACCACCTCGCGCCGGTACCACCCCCAGCCGTCGTGGTCCGGAGCCTCCCGCTCCCACTCCGAGGGGACCGTCGCCGTGGCCCAGCCGCGGTCGTCGAGGGCGGGCGCCGCCCAGGCGGGGTCGTCGCCCGTGCGGAAGCGCCACTCGCCGTTCAGGGTGAGCGGCGGCGGGGCGCCGTCGTCCGCGGCGGCGAGGGTGGGGGCGGCCAGCAGCGCGAGGCCGAGGATGCAGGCGAGCACGGTGCACCACGACGGGGTGAAAGGGCGATTCACAGGATAAAACCCGACTGAAAGTGCGTCAAGCTCCTTCCCCGCGCGGGGAACGCTCCTTGCGCGGAACCACTTGCGCGGCGCGGGGGTGCGCTTGCCGTGCCCCGGGGGCGGCGCTACGTTCCGCCCTCCCGTGGCCGCACAACCGTATGGAGGAGGAAGACTCGCATGGAGATCACCCCGCTGGGCGACCGCTCCGGGGCGCTTGCCGCGTTCGGGATCCAGTCCGGCGCGCAGGCCGGCAAGGAGGTGCCCATCCGGCTCCCCGTGGTCCGCATCGGGCGGGCGGCGGGGAACGACGTCGTGATCCCCGACGACTCGGTGTCCGCCAGCCACGCGCGCCTGGAGTTCGACCAGGGCGCCTGGCGCATCACCGACCTGGAGTCCACCAACGGCACCTACGTGGAGGGCATCCGCCTGGCGCCGCAGGTCCCCACGCCGCTGGTCTACGGGGCCTCGGTGAGGTTCGGCGGCATCCCGCTGCACTTCCGCGCCGTGGAGACCGCCGACCCGGCCGCGGCGCGCGCGCAGTACGTGGAGCCGGAGCGCGCCCCCACCATCCGCGAGGCGGGCAGCGGCGGCCGCCGCATCCCGGTGTGGCTGGTGCTGCTCCTGCTGGTGCTCCTCGCCGTGGCGGTGGTGCTGTTCACCACCTTCAACCCGAACGCGGACGACGCGCCCGCGCCCGCTCCGACGGAGCAGCCCGCGCCCGCGTCACGGGCCCCGGCGGCGCAGACGCCGCCTCCCGCCGCGCCGGCCGCGGCTCCTGCGGCCGCCCCCGCGGTCGCCGCCCCCGGGGCGGCCCCGCAGGGCGGGGCGGCGGCGCCGGCCGTGGCGCCGGTGCCGGCGGACTCCGAGGTGGTGGACCCGCTCCCCGCGCCCGCGGACACCGGGGCGGCCGCGCCGGGGGCGACCGCATCGTGACCATCCGCTGGGAGGCCGCGGGCGCCACCGACGTGGGCCGGGTGCGCCGCGGCAACGAGGACGCGTTCCTGATGGACCCGGAGCGCGGCATCTTCCTGGTGGCCGACGGCATGGGCGGCCACGCCGCGGGCGAGGTGGCCAGCGCCATCGCCCGGGAGGTGGTGGGCTCCGCCCTGGCGCGCGAGCTGGACGCCGGGGTGCACGGCGAGGAGCTGGAGCGGATGATGGACGCCTCCATCCGCGCGGCGCACGCCGCGATCCTGGCCTATGCCACCCGCCGCCCCGCCGCGCGCGGCCTGGGCACCACGCTCACCACCTGCGTGGTGCACGAGGACGGCGTGGTCCGCATCGGCCACGTGGGCGACTCGCGCCTGTACCTGCTCCGCGACGGGACCCTGGCGCAGCTCACCCGCGACCACACCTGGGTGCAGGGCGAGGTGGACGCCGGCCGCCTCACCCCCGCCGCCGCCCGCACGCACGCCCTGTCGCACATCATCACCCGCGCGCTGGGCGCCGACTCCACCGACGACCCCGACCTCCACTCCGGCACCGTCGCCCCCGGCGACCTGCTGCTCCTCTGCACGGACGGCCTCACCGGCAAGGTGGACGACCCCACGCTGGCGGAGATCCTGTCCGCCCCGCTCCCGCTCCCCCGCCGCGTGGACGAGCTGCTCCGCGCCGCCAACGCCCGCGGCGGCGACGACAACATCACCGCGATCGCGGTGGAGATAACGGCAGGGAACAGGGAATAGGGAACAGCATGCAACGGCAGTACGGAGTACGTAGTACGAAGTACGCTGAACTGCGGGTCCGATGGCCGGCCCGGCCCCTTCCCCGATCTTCGGGGGAGGGGCTTTTTGCCGTTGCAGTTCCCGTCGTACCCGTATGATGCTGTACGGCGGGAGACTC
>DASVQR010000107.1:0-11988 GCA_036389055.1 Longimicrobiaceae bacterium
CGCCCTACTTCGTCGCCGGCGCCATCTTCTCCGGCATCGGGATGGTCTTCACGATCATCATCCCGCTCCGGCGCTGGTGGGGGCTCAAGCACTACGTGACGCTCAACGTCCTCGACGCCGCGTCCAAGCTCTGCCTCTTCACGTCGATGGTTGTCGGCCTGGCCTACCTCACGGAGTTCCAGGTCGCCTGGATGTCCGGCAATCAGGTCGAGCAGGAGTACTTCTGGAATCGCGTGTTCGGACAGTGGGCATGGGCCGCGTGGATCATGCTGATCTGCACCATGGTGCTGCCGCTCTCGCTGTTCTCGCAGAAGCTCCGACGCAACACGACCTGGCTCTTCATCCTCTCGATCTTCATCAACATCGGGATGTGGTTCGAGCGCTTCGTCATCGTCATCCCGTCGCTCTCGCACGAGTTCGAGCCCTGGCAGTGGTCGGGCTACCGCCCCACCTGGGTCGACTACGCGATCCTCTGCGGGAGCTTCGGCTGGTTCTTCATGTGGTTCCTCCTCTTCCTGCGCTTCCTGCCCGGCCTCTCCATCGCGGAGATCAAGGAGGTGCTGCCGCCGCCCGAGCGGCACCACCACGACGTGGCGGAGGACGAGGCGATGAAGCTGGTGGAGGAGCTGCCCACCGGATACAAGGAATACGAGCGGCGATGAGAAAGTCACGTTCCGGCGTCCTCGGCGTCTTCGGCCACCTGGACGCCACCACCGACGCCATCCGGCGGCTCCGCTCCGCCGGGTACGACCAGCTCACGGTGTACTCGCCGACGCTGCGCCACGAGATTGAGGAGGCGCTGGAGAGCGCGGAGAGCCCGGTGCGCATCTTCACCCTGGTGGGCGCCTTCACCGGCACCGCCGCGGGCGCCGCGCTGGCGATCTGGGCCTCGCTGGACTGGCCGCTGATCGTGGGCGGCAAGGAGATCGTCTCGCTGCCGGCGTTCAGCGTCATCATGTTCGAGGTGACCATCCTGCTGGGGGCCCTCTCCACGGTGGCGGGCCTGTTCATCAACGCGCGGCTGCCGCGCATCGGCCGGCCGGAGGCACTGTACCACCCGTCGTTCACGGCGGGCAACTTCGGCGTCTTCGCCCACGTCCCGCGGGACCGCTACGACGCGGTGCGCAACATCCTGACGGAAAGCGGCTCCGAGGAGGTGCTCGTTGAGCAGTCGTAAGCTGAAGCGGTCCCCCGCGGCGCTGGCGCTGGGCTTCCTGGCGCTGGCCGGGTGCACCGACGCCGCCGGGTACGACCTGGACATGCTGATGGGCAAGGCGCCCTGGCTGGCCACCATGCGCAGCGGGGTGCAGTACGACCCGTACGAGGGCGGCCCCCGCCCGGCCCCGGAGGGCTCGGTGCCGGCCAAGAGCCCCAACGGCGACCGTCCGCCGCACTTCGCGCAGACGCAGCTGGATTCGGCGGCGGCGACGCTGCGGAACCCGTACCCCGTGAACGCGGCGCTCCTCGCGCGCGGCGAGCTGCAGTACCAGCGCAACTGCTCCTCGTGCCACGGCCCGGCCGGGGCGGGGAACGGGCCGGTGGTGGGGCCCAACAAGTTCCCGTACGCGCCGGCCATCAACAGCGCGCCCACGCAGGGCCGCTCCGACGGCTACATCTACGGGGTGATCCGGGTGGGCCGCGGCCTGATGCCGCCGTACGGCGACCGCATGACGGAAGCCGACATGTGGGCGACCGTGGTGTACCTCCGCCGCCTGCAGGGCGCGGGCGAGGTCGCGAGCCCGCCCCCGCCGGTCTCGGGCGCGCCGCTGGCGACGCCCGCGGTCGCGGACACCCTGATCGAGCCGGCCGCCGCCACCAGCCAGGGCGCGGCGCCGGCGGACACCGCCTCGGCGCAGCCGCGCTGATTCGCACCGGGACAACCAACGATGTCAGCTCCTTCTCCGATTCCGAGGACGATCCCCTTCCGCACGCTCGACCGGGTCTCCGGCGCCGTGTGGGGACTCGTCGCAGTCCTGGTGCTGGTGGGCGCCGTCTCCGTGTTCCTGGGAGCCGGGCAGGCGCACGGCCGGGTGTGGCAGGCGCTCCTCTTCAACTGGCTCTTCTGGTCGTCGGTGGCCATCGGCATGTTCATGCTGGCGGTGGCGTGGCAGGTGGTGGAGGCCGAGTGGCCCTGGTCCATCCGCCGCTTCGCGCTGGGCGGGGTGGCCTTCCTGCCGGTGTCGCTGCTCCTCTTCCCCATCATCTTCTTCGGGGGGAGCGAGCACTTCTTCCACCACTGGCTGCACGTGGAGGGCGACCCGGTCATCGAGGCGAAGCGCGCCTGGCTCACCCTGGGGGGGATGTTCACCCGCGACCTGATCGGCCTGCTGGTGCTGTTCGGGCTGGCGATCGTGATCGCCTACTACTCGCTGCGCCCGGACGTGTACGGCGCCGGCCGCACCGGCGGGCAAAAGTCCATGTACGCCCGCATGACGGGCGGGTGGCGCGGCGCGGCCGAGGAGGCCACCCGCTCCCGGGGCAAGCTGCTCACGCTGGGCGTCGTCATGGGGCTGGCGTACGCGATCATCTGGGGGATGATCGGGATCGACCTGGCCATGACGCTGACGCCCCACTGGTTCAGCACCATGTTCCCGGTGGCGTTCTTCATGGCCGCCTTCCACGCCGGGATCTGCGCCACGGCGATCCTGGTGACGGTGTTCCGCCGCCGCCTGGGGATCGAGCAGTTCGTGACGACGACGCAGTACCACGACCTGGGCAAGATGATCTTCGCCTTCGCCGTGTTCTGGATGTACCTGAACTGGTCGCAGTACGTGGTGATCTGGTACGGCCTGCTCCCCTTCGAGCAGGAGTGGTTCGCCAAGCGGTTCGCGGCGCCGTTCACCGGCCTGTCGCAGGCGGTGCCGCTGCTGATCTTCGTGGTGCCGTTCCTGGGGCTGCTCTCGCGCACCCCCAAGCGGGTCCCGGGGATCGTGGCCGGCTTCGCGACGCTGATCCTGGTGGGCAACTGGCTGGAGCGCTACATGCTCATCTACCCCTCGCTGTACGAGGCGGAAGAGGGCGCCGCGCACCACCTCCCCTTCGGGCTGACGGAGATCGGCGTCGGGCTGGGCTTCCTGGGCCTGTTCCTGGCCTGCTACCTGTGGTACCTGCGCACCTTCCCGATCCTGCCCTCGCCGGCCACGCTGGCCGCCCGCAACCCCTCGGTGTTCGCGGTGGGGACCCAGGCTGCGCACGCCGACCACTGATGCCGGCGCCGGTGCGATAGATGCCGAGCGGGGAGCCCGAAGCGGGCTCCCCGCTTCGCTTTGGGCGCCGGTGGGGTGGTGCGGGTGGCGGGTCCTGTTGTAGCTTTGCGTCGGCAGTCGCGTGAGGGATGCGAGCGCGTTTGAAGCGGCGCGAGCATCGCCGCGGCAGTTTGCGGGGCTCGCCTCCGTTACGCAGCGTCGTTTGCTGCGTTACGGAGCCGCAGCCCGACCCCGGCGCAGCCGGGGGCACGCCCGAAGCCCGCTCTTCGAGCCGTCTTTTTGCACGAAACCACCTCGCGGGAAAGCATGATCCGAATCGCCACGCCGCACGCCGCGCGCGCCCTGTGCGCGGCCGCGCTCCTGGGCACGCTGGGGGCGTGCGCCATGCCGGGCGCGGGAAGCTCCCCGCCGCAGCCGGAGCCGGCCGCCGCGGAGGTCAACCCGGGGACCAGCGTCCGCCCGGGGGGCAAGTACGTGCTCATCGACCTGGACCTGAACCAGCTCCGCTTCATGGACGGGGAGCGGGTGCTGTGGTGGGCGCACGTGGGGACGGGGACCGGGTTCCGGCTGACCACCGACGACCAGAAGTGGCACTTCTCGACGCCGGACGGGGTGATGCACGTGCAGTTCAAGGAGCTGGACCCGGTCTGGGTGATGCCGGACTGGTACTTCATCGAGAACAAGCTCCCCATCCCGCCGGCGGACTCGCCCCGCCGCAAGCAGGCGAACGGGCTGGGCGCCGCGGCGGTGTACCTGGGGAACGAGATCGCCATCCACGGCACGGACAAGCCGGAGCTCCTGGGGCTGCGCGTCTCGCACGGGTGCATCCGCCTGGCCAACGAGAACGCGCTGCGCCTCTTCCACAACGTGCAGGTGGGGACGCCCGTGGTGATCCGGGGCGGCCCCAGGGAGGTGGCACGGGAGCAGCCCGACAGCGTCGCCTCCTTCACCCGCCAGCGCCGCGGCGCTCCGAGCCGCAGGTACGTGAGCCCGGTGGCCTCCCTGTCCACCCAGCGCCTGCTGGCGCGCCTGGGGCAGCAGATGAAGGCGGACTCCACCACGCGCTGGCCCGAGACGGCGGCGGAGCTGATCGCCCGCGGGCTCAAGGAGGACAACGAGGCGCTGCGCGGGGTGCTGTCGCTGGCCGGCACCGCGCCGGGCGAGATCCGCAACGAGGAGTACGCCACCTTCCTGGCGGACGCCTTCTCGCGCGGGTCGCTGCGGGCGGCGGTGTCGCTGGCGCGCATCGACAAGGAGGCGCGCGACCGGGCGGCGGAAGCGATCGTGCGGGCCACCCTGTCGCTGTACCACGGCTCACCCGACGACGCCACGGCGCCCTGGCCCACCCGGCGGGTCCCCAAGTGGCGGCTGGGGCCCAGCGGCCAGGCGGGGTGGACGGCGCTGGAGGAGGCGGAGCAGGCCTACCGGGCGCGGCACGGCATGCGCTCCGTGGCCGCGAAGTCGGGGCGATGACGGCGGCGAGCGGCGGGGACGCGGTGCTGGGACGGCAGGACCTGCACGCCCACACCACCATGTCGGACGGGAGCCTGACGCTGGAGCGGGTGGTGGAGGTGGCGCGGGAGCGGGGGGTGCAGATCGGGATCGCCGACCACGTCTCCACCCGCAACGTGGACATGTTCGTGGCCGACGAGGCGGAGGTGCGCCGCTACCTGGACGCGCTGGAGGGGGCGCCGGTGTTCCGCTCGGGCGAGTTCTGCTGGTGCGACGACCTGTGGCGCACGCTCCCGGCCGAGGTGATGGACCGCTTCGACTACCGCATCGGCTCCAACCACGGCTTCTGGCTCCCCGACGGCACGCTGGGCTCGCCCTGGTGGCAGAGCATCCCGGAGCCCTGGCGCGGCCGCGAGGACGAGGTGATGGAGGCGATGGTCGCCAACCTGTGCGACATGGTGCGGACCATGCCCATCCACATCGCGGCGCACTCCACGCTGACCCCGCCGGCGCTCTTCGGCCTGGAGGACGACGTGGACGCCTGGTGGACGGGGGAGCGGGAGGACCGCTGGGTGGACGCGCTGGCGGAGAGCGGGGTGGCGATGGAGATCTCCAACCGCTACCGGCTGCCGCACGACCGGCTGCTGCGCAAGGCGCACCAGGCCGGGGTGCGCTTCACGCTGGGGAGCGACGGGCACACGGAGGCGCAGGTGGCGCGGCTGGACTGGGCGGCGGAGACCGCCCGCCGCGTGGGGATCACGGACGCGGACCTGTTCGTCGCGGAGCGGCGCGGCTGAGGCCGTGCTCGCCGCGGGCGCGTTCGTTGCTGTGGGGCGCGGGAGGGTGTGACACTCTCATGGCGGAGGAGGAACGGTGATGGAACGCGACAACGACCCGGTGCGGCGGGAATTCGCGGGCGAGGAGCGGGTGAGGGAGGTGGGAGTGGTCCCGGAGCACGCCGGGCCCGGGCCGGACGGCCTGCCGCGGGCCGGGGGCGACGACCCGGACCGGCCGGACGTGCGGCGCGACCCCTGGGCGATCCGTGCGGAAGACACGGAGCCGTACGTCGCCCTGCAGTACGTGGCGCGCCTGTTCAAGATCGTGGCGATGGTGGTGGTGGTGGCGCTCGTCGCCGAGATCGTGGCCGGGGTGGCGCTGGAGGGGGCGGACGCCCTGCTCCCCCTCACCTTCGACGTGATCCGCGGGATCGTGCTGGCGGCGATCCTCTGGGGCGCGGGCGACCTGACGCTCCTGCTCATCGACGTGGGCCACGACGTGCGCGCCGCGCGCGTGCTGCTGGGGCGGCTCACCGCGCGCAGCGCCGGGGACTACGTGGACCGCCGCGAGCGTCGGGAGGACGGCTCGCCGATCTGAACGGCGAGTGCGGGAGGGGACGGCGGCAGGGAGCACGCGGTACGCAGCACGGAACGGCGGTCCCGCCGGGCACGGCCCGGCGGGGGCGCCGTTCGGCATTCGGCCGGAACACCCACGGACCTCAACAGACTGGCTTCCCTGGCATGACGGAATCGCCCGAGAGCAGCCCCACCCACGGCCGCGAGGCGCTGGACGGGATCGTGGTGGTGCTCTGGCAGACGCAGGACCGCGTCAACGTGGCCGGCACCATCCGCGCGATGAAGAACTTCGGCCTGAAGCACCTGCGGCTGGTCGCCCCGGCGGAGTGGGACCCGTGGCGCATCGAGGGGATCGCGCACGACACGCACGACGTGATCGAGGGGACGCGCATCTTCGACACGCTGGAGGAGGCGCTCGCCGACTGCTCGCACGTGGTGGGGATGACGGCGCGCTCGCGGCGGGCGAAGCGGGCCATGGCCCGCCCGCGGGAGGCCGCGCCGGAGCTGCTGGAGCGCGCCGCGGACGCCGCCCGCGGCGCCGCGGGCCCGGTGGCCGTGCTCTTCGGGCGGGAGGACAAGGGGCTCTCCAACGAGGCGCTGGACCTGTGCCACCGCACGGTGATGATCCCCACCAACCCGGACTACTCGTCGCTGAACCTGGCGCAGGCGGTGATCGTCATGGCCTACGAGCTGTGGATGGCGGCCGAGGGGCGGGCGCAGCCCTTCCGCGATCCCCGCCACGCGGCGCCGCCGCCCACGGTGGGGCAGCTGGAGGAGCTGTTCGCGGACGCGGAGGCGGCGCTCTGGACCGTGGAGTTCTTCAAGAGCCGGCAGACGGAGACGGTGATGAGGACCGTGCGCGAGCTGACGCGGCGGGCCGACCCGGACGCCCGGGAGGCGGCCTTCCTGCGCGCCGTCGCCATCGAGGTGAGGAAGTTCGTGCACCGGCGCCTGGGCGAGCCGGGCGAGGCTCCGCCCGCGCGGGGAGGGGCGCCGCCGGAGGACTGACGGGGAGGGCGCGGGAGGGAGGAAACGACGACCGGCCGCAAGGGGCTTCCCTTACGGCCGTTCTTCATGCTTATTGATAATGAGCGTCTCAATAAGCGCGTATGTTTCCTCTCTCGTTATGGAGGTGCCATGAGGTTCCTGCGCTTCGTCGCCGCCGCCGCGGTGCTGCTCGCCGCGTGCAATGCTCCCGCTCCTTCAGAGCCAGGAATGCCCGTCCATGGGGTGGGGCCTGGCAGCCCCGAAGCCGCCCCGGAGAACTGCGACAGCTCCTGCGCGCGGAGCCCGTTCCTGGGCGGATCGAACGGATGACCCGGAGCGGCGGCACCGCCCGGAGGCCGTGGGGCGGACGGGCCCCCGGCGAGGGTGGAGAGGCGGCTCCCCCCCACCGACGGGCAAAGCAGCGGCGGCCGTGATCTGCTCGATCACGGCCGCCGCTGCGCGGGCCCCGCTCGCCCGGCCGACCCGGCTTTCTCCCTACGCTCCGGCGGCGCTCAGCCCCCGGATGATCTCGGCCGCCAGTGCGTCCCCGGCCTCGTCCCGGAACGGGGCCTCCACCGCGGCGCCGGCCGCGCCGACGTCCCGTGCCGTGCGGAGCGACTCCAGGAGCGCTTCCGCCTCCAGCCGGGACTTGGCCTCCTCCCGGCGGCCGCTGGCCGCGTCGATGCAGCGCATCGCGGCCTCCACGGCCAGCGCGTGCTCCCCGATGAGCGCGGCGCCGCGCGCCATGTCGAGCATGGCCCGGGCGCAGCCGTCCGCCGCGGTGGGGGTGCCGGCGAGCTCCCAGGCCTGGCTCCACGCCTCGGCGAACGCGCGCCGGTCTCCCGCGGCGCCGGCGGCGCGCACGATGCTGGACAGCACGTACAGGCGGTCCCTGGGGTCGTCGAAGTGGGGGAGCAGCGCCTGGAGCACCGCCTGGGCGCGCCTGCTGAACCCCTGCATGGACCAGATGTGCGCCAGGTCGTGCACCGCCCGGGTCACGAGGACGTTCTCCGGCCCCCACACCCGGTAGGCTTCCCTTGCCCACGCCTCGGCGCCGGCCAGGTCGCCCGCTTCCCCGTCGGCGCCGCACAGGTGCTGAAGGGCCTGCCCCTCGGCCACCCGGAGGCCGTGCCGGCGCGCGGCGCGGAGGGCGCGCAGGAAGTGGCGCCGCGCCCGCGGAAAGTTTCCCTTCTGCATCTGGATGCGGCCCATCCCCACCCACGCCGCGGAGTACGTCTCCCACCCCCCGCTGCGCCGCCCCAGCCCCGCCGCCCGCAGGAACCAGGTTTCCGCGCGCCCGTGCTCCGCGCGGCGCCGGGCCAGCCGCCCCGCCTCGTAGGCGAGCGGCGCGTCCTCGGGCGCCGCGGCGGCCGCGGCCTCGGCGAAGGCCATCGCCGTCGCGATGGCGCCGCCCGCCTCGGCCCAGCGGGCGATCGCCGCGCAGGCGGCCGCGACCTCCTCGACCTGCGTGGCCGTGGGACGCTCCACCATCCCCAGGAGCACGCGCAGCGGGGCGCGCAGCTCCGGGTCGTCCAGCGCCACCGCGCGCGCGGCGGCGGCCCCGGGCGCGAAGAGCTGCGAGCGCTCGCGGGGCGGCGCGAGCGACCAGAGCTGCACGTCGCGGAAGGCCTGCCAGAGGGCGAAGCCGGCCGGGCCGGACAGCTCCTCCAGGACCACGGCCCCGGCGAAGGAGTGCGAGGCGTGCGCCGGCACCGGCGGGATTCGCCAGCGGCGGTCGGGGTTGGGGCGGCGGTCTCTGGACATGGGTTTTGACGGCAAACGGACGTCGGCCGGGGCTGAAGGGCGCGTTAGGGGAGGCACAGTAGGGACATTAAGAGAGTCTCGGCGTCTGCGCCAGGTTCTTGAGTTCCTATCCGGCCACTCGGGTGACGATGGCGACGAATGATCAGGGCGCGCCGGGCGGCGGCGAGACGGGATGCGGAAAGTGGAGCGGGGATCCCGGGAAGATGCCGGGGCGCACCGGACGGGGTCAACCCGGTGCGCCGGCAGGGTCACATGTTTGCTGACGCATCCTGAAGCAGGCGCCACGCGCGCGCGACGTTCCGCTCCGTGGTGCGGAGGTTTCCGACCGCGAGCCGGAGCGCGAAGCGCCCCCGGACGCGGGTGTGCGAGAGGAACGCCTCGCCGCCGGCGTTGACCCGCTCCAGGATGCGCTCGTTGAGCCGGTCGGCCTCCTCGTCCGGGGCGCCGGCCGGGCGGAAGCGGAACACCACCGTGCTGAACGGCACCGGGGCCAGCAGCTCCCACCCGGGCGCCTCCTCCACCCACCCGGCGAATGCCCGCGCCAGGCGGCAGTGCTCGCGGATGCGGGCCGCGATCCCCTCGCGCCCGAACCAGCGCAGCACCATCCACAGCTTGAGCGCGCGGAAGCGGCGCCCCAGCGCGGGGCCCAGGTCCATCAGGTTGGTTGCGGCGCCGCCCTCGGGGGTGATCAGGTACTCGGGGAGGATGGAAAAGGCGTGCGCCACCCGCTCCGGCCGGCGGACGAACAGGGCGGAGCAGTCCACGGGGACGAAGAGCCACTTGTGCGGGTTCACCACCAGCGAGTCGGCCCGCTCGCAGCCGTCCAGGATCCAGCGCATCTCCGGGTCGAGCGCGGCGGAGCCGGCGTAGGCGGCGTCCACGTGCAGCCACAAGCCGTGCCGCTCGGCGACCTCCGCGATCTCCCGCACCGGGTCCACGCTGGTGGTGGAGGTGGTGCCCACGGTGGCCACCACGCAGAACGGCTTCCACCCGGCCGCGGCGTCCTCGGCGATGGCCGCCTCCAGCGCCGCCGGGTCCATGCGGAACCGGTCGTCGGTGGGGATGCGGCGGGTGCCCTCGCGCCCGATCCCAAGCGTGATCCCCGCCTTCTCGATGGACGAGTGGGCCTCCTCGGAGCAGTACAGCCGCAGCCGGGGGACGCCGCGCCCGCTCATCCCCTCCTCGCGGATCCCCAGGCCGGCTTCCTCGCGCGCCGTGGCGATGGCGGTGAGCGAGGAGATGGAGGCGGTGTCCTGGATGTGCCCGCGGAAGTCCGCCGGGAGCCCCATCATCTGCCGCAGCCAGTCCAGCGCGCGCTCCTCCAGCTCCGTGGGCGAGGGGCCGGTGCGCCAGAGCATGGCGTTGACGTTGAGCGCCGCGGCAAGCATCTCGCCCAGCACGCCGGGGGCGGAGCCGCTGATGGCGAAGTAGGCGAAGAAGCCCGGGTGGTTCCAGTGGGTGATCCCCGGGACGACCGTCGTGTCGAAGTCCCGGAGGATCTCCTCCATCGGCTCGGGGAGCTCGGGGGCCTCGGCCGGGAGCTTCGCCGCGGTCTCGCCCGGCTGCACCTGCGCCAGCACCGGGTACTTCTCCACGTCGCGGAAGTAGTCGGCCATCCAGTCCACCACGGCGTGCGCGTGGCGGCGGAACTCCTCCGGGTCCATGTCGCCGAGTCCGTTGTCGGCTGCCGGCTGTGTGTCGCTCATTACGTTTCGGCTTCGGATGGTTCTTTCGTTGGGGCCGCTCCGGAACCAGGCCAAACTGCCGGCCTGTTTCCTACGCGGGTCGCGGAGCCACCGGAAACTGCCCCGGTGTCTCCGCTCCGGCTCCGGGAGCCTCGCGCAAACAGCCGCGCGAGTCTCCCTCCGCAGAAGATGCGGGGGGTACTGCGAACGGCGGGTCCCCTCCCCCCGGCCCCCTCCCCCGCAAGCGGGAGAGGGGGAGCACTTCAACGGCTCGCCAGGCGGCCGTTTACTTTCGCACTCCCGCACTCCCGCACTCCCGCACTCCCGCACTTTAGCGCTTTCGCACTCCCCGCCGTAACTTACCGCCACACCCCGACCGCCGCACCTGAACCTCGCCGCCGCATGATCCAGCTTTCCCCCGAAGTCCGCGCCGCCCTGGATGCCGAGCGCCCGGTGGTCGCCCTGGAGTCCACCGTGCTGGCGCACGGGCTGCCGCGGCCCCGCAACCTGGAGGTGGGGCTGGCGCTGGAGGCGGAGGTGCGCGCCGGCGGCGCCGTGCCGGCCACGGTCGGCGTGCTCGCCGGCGTGCCCAGGGTGGGGCTCTCCGCGGCGGAGGTGGAGCGCATGGCGACCGCGGAGGGGGTGCTGAAGCTTTCCACGCGCGATCTGCCGGTCGCGGTGGCGCGCAGGGCGGACGGCGCCACCACGGTCGCCTCGACGATGTGGCTGGCGGACGCGGCGGGGCTGTCGGTGTTCGCCACCGGCGGGATCGGCGGGGTGCACCGCGGCGGGGCGCACGACGTGTCCGCCGACCTGACGGAGCTGGGGCGCACGGCCATGGTGGTGGTGTGCGCGGGCGCCAAGGCGATCCTGGACCTCCCCGCCACGCGCGAGGCGCTGGAGACCGCCGGGGTGCTGGTGGCCGGGTGGCGCACGGACGAGCTGCCCGCGTTCTACTCGGCGCGGAGCGGGCTGGCGGTGGACGTGCGCGTGGACACCGCCGAGGAAGCGGCCGCGCTGTGGAGCGCGCAGCAGGAGCTGGGCGCGCCCGGCGCGCTGCTGCTCTGCGTCCCTCCGCCCGCGTCGCACGCCCTGGACGCCGGCGAGGTGGACGCCGCCATCCGTCGCGCGCTCGCCCTGGCCGACGAGCGCGGGGTGCGCGGCAAGGAGGTGACGCCGTTCCTGCTGCGCGCCGTCGCCGAGGAGACGGGCGGCCGCTCCCTGGAGGCGAACGTCGCCTTGCTGCGCAACAACGCCCGCGTGGCGGCGGAGGTTGCCGTGGCGATCAGCAGGGGGTAGAGGTGGAGGCCGGGGCTGCCACTACGGAGTGCTTCGACCGGACTCCGGTGTAGGTGGTCGGCCGGGGGAGTCTGCTCCGGGGGAGCCGAACTCGCCGGCGCTCCGTCTGCGCTTTCGGGATCACGCTGGCTTCGAACATGACGTTCCCCCTGCGCAGCCTCCCCCGACCTCCCTGCGCAGATCCAAGGAACTGCAACTGCAACAGCAGTTCTCCCCCTCTCCCGCTTGCGGGGGAGGGGGCCG
>DASVQR010000108.1:0-10657 GCA_036389055.1 Longimicrobiaceae bacterium
ATGGATTGGTGAAGTTTGGTTCGGGGAGGGGTCTCCAGCTATAGCTGGGGGCCCCTCCAGTTCGGACTATTTACCCGGAAGCGCCGGGCCGGCGGTTAGCAGCTCGCGTCCAAGCGGTTGCAGCGCCAAGACCGGCGAACAAGAGAGGGAAAATGGCTACAACCCCTTGGAGTAATTGCGTCCGAACTGATCCGGTGTTCGCCGGAGCGATAGAGAGTGTGCGTTCGCTCTCAGCTATACAGCGCTTGCCACGGGTCGGTACGTCTGAGGCCGTAGCCGGTACACAGATAGCTCGAGCACTTGGGGCGATAAACAATTCCCCCGTCGTTCGAGCAATGGAGGCCATTCGCACTTCACCAACTCTCCGCGCGATGGAAGCGGTCAGCAGTTCGTCAAGTTTTCTGGCGATGGCCGCACTTAAAGAGTCCGTAGCCTCAGTTGCTTCCCTCAACCGACTAACTCACTTCAGTGATTTACAGCAGGCGGGATTCCAAATTCCTTCCAGCATGCAAGTTCAGTTCTCCCCTACTGTAGATCCGTCTTGGACCCGTATGATGGAAGCGGTATCTGCCAGTATAGAGGCGGTAAAGCCCCTTTTTGTTCCGTCGCTCGGGATTGGTATTAGCACGATAATCGGAAATGCATTCCGGAGTATAAATTGGGAAAATGCACTGGCTGTTGCGATCAGTAAGGGTCAGAACAGGCTGGTCATGGAGCAGCAATTCGATCAGGTTCGCACGATCATTGAAGAACAACTCATCTACACGACCACGAGCTTATCTGATCCAGCCGAGCCACAATCCATCCCTGATGCTCTCGCCAACGCATTCCAGGCCATTGTTGCGAGGCTGCAAGATCTTATCCTTGCCGAACCAACGCGCAAGCACCTTGTTCAGCTAATTTGCTCCATTTTCCTGGTGCTCGCAGGCGCAGTAAGCGCTGTCGAGTATGAGCAGTTTCGCACAAAGGTCGATTCAGCGGCGGACCGACAGGCAAGGGCCAAAATTATCTCGATCCTAGAGGGAATTCGGGACAGCCAGTCGACACAGAAAGCGCCGTCAGATCGCGCGCGGGTTCTTCGCCCGGTCCACTTACGCGTTGGGCCTGACACAGCCACGACGAGCCGCGGACTGCTGGAACCTGGGGATGAGGTCATTATCCTCGGACGAGCAGGTGATTGGATCTTCGTTAGTGCCGGGATGCCTGGTGCCATCGTCGAGCAGGGTTGGGTATACGGGAGGCGCCTTAAGGCATTACCGTAGGCGCGACTGTACGAGAGGCTAAACGGCATATCAAGTGAGGGAATCGGATTGCGGCGTGCCCTCGCGACGTAACGCTCCTGCTTCTGCCGGCGTCTAGTCTTCAGTGTTTTGCCAACACATTTGACATCCGCTTGACTGCTAGCTCTCCGGAAAGACCTGACCAGGTGCAACCTGCCCGGCTCCTCGACATGAAGTCGGCACTCGAGGCAATTTTATCAGATCTGTCACTTCGAGAGCCGACCGCTCACAGCGAGCGGATCACACTTCTCGTGGCGATCATCTCGGAGGCACTTCGCAGGCGCGGGATGGTGGCGACGCTCGTCGGCGGCGGTGCGGTCGAGTTCTATGCGCCGGAAGGATACGTAACCTACGATATCGACTTAGTTGTCGAGGCAATGAGAGGCGTCCTCGACAGATCAGCTCTGGATCTCGCGTTTCGCGACATTGGGTTCGCGAGACAGGGTCGCCACTGGGTGCGCGATGATGTTTACGTCGAGGTGCCGGGAACCCATCTCGACGATCCCTTTGAGCAGCATCAGGTGGGTCCCTACACGATGCGAGTGGTACGGCCGGAGGTGGTACTCGTCGGCCGCCTGGTGGAATTTGACCAGACGGGCCACACCGGGCACGGAGCGCAGGCCGCTCTCCTTCTCCAAACCATGGGAGACAGCTGGGATGAGGCGTTGTTGCAGGACTTGCTCACCCGCGAGCGTTGCCACAACGTATTCACTGCGCTGAAAAGCATCGTCGCATCCGGCGTGCCGATTTCGGCGAGCTTGCTTCGTGACACGTGGGATCGACTTCGAGGCCGCACGTCTCAACTCGAAGCAGACGAGGCGGAAGAGGAGGATTGATGGACTACAAGACCTGGGACCTGACGGAGCTTCGCGTAATGTGGGAGCGGCGGCGCCGTATCGTTCGCGAGGCCAAGCGGAACATCGACACGACGGGGATGACGCGTCCGCGGCGGGATCCCGCCGAGCGCGCATTCCTGGAAGAGCGCGGGTTACTTGGTCCGTTCATCGAGACCGACACCCCGCCGGCGTACCCACGCCGGAGATCGCCGGATACAGGGATCGAGCCGGAGTCCGGCGGATCCTAGACGGTTGCTGCAAGCAGTTCTTGGGAAAGCTCTTCGGTGACCTGGCGGCCGTTTGCCCCGTCGAAGCCTCGCTGTCTCGCACACGCCATGCAGCTTGCGGATACTCCTCTCAGCGGAGGTGACCATGCGACTCCCTCGCCGGATCCGCGGCATCCTCGGCATCGCGCTCACCTGGGCCGCGGGCTGGGGGATCATGGGCGCGGTGATGAACGGCCTCGCGGCGCCGATGTGGATCGAGATCGGCGGCGGGTCGCTGATCGGGCACGTCGCGAACGGCGCTCTCGGCAACGCGGCCTTCGGCTTCGTCACAGGTGTCGTGTTTTCTCTCCTCCTCCTGCTCGCGGAGAGGAAGCGCACCATCTACCAGCTGTCGCTGCCCAGGGTGGCGGCCTGGGGAGGGCTCGGGACCCTCGCCCTGACCACGCCTCCAATCCTGCTGTTCGGCGTGAGCCCGGCGGTCAGCGCATTGTTCGCTCTCTCCTTCAGCACGACCGGCACCCTCTCGGCGGCTCTGACCTTGCTGGCGGCGCGGCGGGGCCTGGTCGCTCCGCCCGGGGAGAAGCGGCGCATCGGGATGGCGGCGGAGCCCTGACCGACCCGGCGGGCCTGCGGCGCTCGCGGGGGCGCGGACCCCGACCGGCGGCGACGACACGAAGCCTCGGCCTCACCCCGGCCGGGGCTTCGTTGCATGTAGAACCTGCAACGCGCGTGATGGCCGGTTGTGCGCCGCGTGTGACTCCGGACGGGTCCCGGTCGTCCTCGCTCAAACTGTTGTTCCCCGCCATTCTGCAGGTGCGGTACCCATGATCCACATGCTCACCCGCGCTCGCGCGGTTCCCGCCGACCCGCGCCTCGCGACCGTGCTGGGAGACCCGGACCGCTCGCCCATGGCGCTGACCTTCCGCGCCGCCCTGCTCCTGCTGGCGGCCCGCGAGATCGGCCAGAACGTGGACCGGCTCGCGTCTCGGACCGGCACCACCCGGAGCTTCGTCGCGCGGTGCGCGCGCAGGCTGCTGGACCACGGTGTCTGGGCGGACGGACAGACCGTCTGCGAGTGGGGCGACGAGGGTCCGGCGCACCCGTCGTTCTGGAACGACGTGGCCGTGGCCGAGGGCAAGATGTGCCGGCGCGTGGACGAGCACGGCGCGTTCGAGTGGGCTCCGGTGGGCGACTGGATCAAGTTCTACGAGTACCGCGACCCGTCCCAGCCGAGCGGCGCCCACTACGTCCCGCACCCGCGCGGCGTGCCGACGGCGCCCGTGGAGTGGGCGGCCGTCGAGGACGACGACGAGGACGCCGCCGCCACGACCGCCCCGAAGGCGATCCCGGTCGTCGCCATCCGCCCCGCCGCGGCGCTCCCGCCCGTCCTCCCCGCCGCGCTGCCGCAAGCCGCGGAGAGCCCCGCGCCCGTCCCGGAGCGCCCTCGGACGCTGGCCGACGACCCCGTGGGCCGGCTCTTCCCGGACGCGCAGTGGATGGGGTGATCCCCGCGCGCCGCCCGGACGACGGGGCAGGGCCCCGGGAGGACGTGTCCTCCCGGGGCCTTCGCGTACCGGCCGGCCGGGCGCAGCGGCGGCTTGCGTGAACGTCTGCGGCACTGCAACATCCATCCCGCGTCCCGGTACCACCCCTGGCGCCCGCCCGGCCCGTCCTCCCGTCTCCGCTCCTTCCGGATGAACCCCACCCCGAGCCGTTCCTCCCCGCGGCGCCCCCCGGCCGCGCTGCTCGTCCTCCTGCTCCTCCTCGTTCCCCTGCACGCCTGCGACCGCGAGCCCACCGCGGACCCGGCCGGCGTGCCGTACCTGGACGCGTCCCGGCCCGTCCCCGAGCGCGTCGCGGACCTGATGGGGCGCATGACGCTGGACGAGAAGCTGGGGCAGATGGCGATGGTGGAGCGCCGCGCCCTGGGCGGCAGGGAGCGGGGCGACGTGGGCGCGCTGGGCATCGGCGCGGTGCTCTCCGGGGGCGGCTCGGCGCCGGAGCCCAACACCGCGGAGGCCTGGGCCGACATGTACGACGAGTTCCAGGAGGCCGCGCTGGAAGGGCGGCTGCGGATCCCCGTGCTGTACGGCGTGGACGCCGTGCACGGGCACAACAACGTCCACGGCGCCACCATCTTCCCCCACAACATCGGGCTGGGCGCCACCCGCGACCCGGAGCTGCTGCGCCGCATCGGCGAGGCCACCGCCCGGGAGATGGCCGGCACGGGCGTCGACTGGACCTTTGCGCCGTGCCTGTGCGTGGCGCGCGACGAGCGCTGGGGGCGCACCTACGAGAGCTTCGGCGAGGACCCGGAGATCGCCGCCTCGCTCGCCACCGTCGTCACCGGCCTCCAGGGGCGGGAGATCGGCGGCGGGCCCGCCTCCGTGCTCGCCACCGCGAAGCACTTCCTGGGCGACGGGGGCACCACGGGGGGCGTGGACCAGGGCGACGCCGAGGCGTCCGATGCCGAGCTGCGCCGCGTCCACCTGCCGCCCTTCGTGGAGGCGGTGCGGCGCGACGTGGGCGCGGTGATGGTGAGCTACTCCAGCTGGAACGGCGCAAAGCTCCACGGGCACCGCCGGCTGATCACGGACGTGCTCAAGGGTGAGCTGGGGTTCCGGGGGATCGTGGTGTCCGACTGGGGCGGGATCGACCAGATCGACGGCGCCGAGCACTTTTCCGCCGCCGACGTGCGCGCTGCCGTCAACGCCGGCATCGACATGGTGATGGTGCCGATGGCGTACGCCGACTTCATCGACAAGCTGCGCGCCGAGGTGGAGTCCGGCGCCGTCCCGGTGGAGCGCATCGACGACGCGGTGCGCCGCATCCTCACCCGCAAGTTCCAGCTGGGGCTGTTCGAGCGGCCGCTCGCCGACCGCTCCCTCACCGCCGCCGTGGGGAGCCCCGAGCACCGCGACCTCGCCCGCGAGGCGGTGCGCCGCTCGCTGGTGCTGCTCCGCAACGACGGCGTCCTCCCGCTGGCCAGGAGCGGCCGGATTTTCGTGGCGGGGCGCCACGCCGACGACGTGGGGCTCCAGTCCGGCGGGTGGACGATGACCTGGCAGGGCGAGGCCGGGCGCGTCACCCCCGGCACCACCATCCTGGAGGGGATCCGCGCGGCGGCCCCCGGGGCGGCGGTCACCTACGCGCGCGACGGGCGCGGCGCGGCCGGGCACGACGTGGCGGTGGTGATGGTCGGCGAGGAGCCGTACGCCGAGTACGCCGGCGACCGCCGCGACGCCCTGGAGCTCGCCCCCGCCGACCTGGCGGTGCTGCGCGAGGTGCGGGCGGCGGGCGTGCCCACGGTGGTGGTGCTGGTGTCCGGGCGGCCGCTGGTGGTGACGGAGCCGATGGAGGAGTGGAGCGCGCTGGTGGCCGCGTGGCTGCCGGGGAGCGAGGGCGCAGGCGTGGCCGACGTGCTGTTCGGCGACCACCCGCCCACCGGCAGGCTGCCGGTGAGCTGGCCGCGCCGGGCCGCGCAGCTCCCGCTCAACGTGGGCGACGCCGACTACGACCCGCTCTTTCCCTACGGGTTCGGCCTGACGTACCCGTGAGCCGCGGGGTGTCGCGCGGCGGCGGCGTCCCGTTTATCTTTGGGCATCCATCCCGCCACCTTCCGCACGTCCGATCCACGCAGGCCGCACCCTCATGCCCAAGACCCGCTCCGAGACGGCCCGGGAGTCGCCGCCCGGCCGCATCCCCGGCCCGAACGGCATCTCCAAGCCCCCGCTTCCAAAGACCGGCTCCCCGTCCGCGGTGCTGGAGAAGCTGAAGCGCAAGCGGCAGGAGCGCCACGACCGGGCCCGGGCGTACCTGCTGCTGGACGCCAACGGCGTCTGCCACATCAACACCGGCCGCATGGCGGACCGTAGCCAGCGGGAGGTCTACAACTACGCCTTCCTGGTGAACCAGTACCTGCGCAGCCAGCGCGGCGGCAGGGTCAAGATCAAGTCCACCTCGTCGGTCCGCGACGCGCAGGGCGTCTTCTGCAACACGGTGCGCACGGTCAACAAGGACCTGTTCGCCACCCTCAACGACGGCAAGAGCAAGGACGACAAGCTGTTCTCGGTGGTGGCGCACGTCCCGGACGAGTGCATCCAGACGCGCTCCTTCGGCGAGAGCCACAACCAGCTCGCCTCCACCGGCACCAGCGGGATCGGCCAGGCCCCCGGGTGGCTGCCGATGACCCGCCAGGCCAACTCGCTGGTCGCCAACCTGGGCAAGCAGACGCTGAAGTCCTCCGGGCAGACCAGCGGGCCCTACGTATCGGAGCTGCGGGTGGACGGCGAGATCCCCACCTGCCTGCTCCCGGTGAACGCGCTCACGCTGGCCCTGGGCGAGGACCCATTCGGCTGACGGCGCGAGCGGATGGAGCGGGGTCCCTGCCGGGGAGCGGGGGCCCCGCTTTTTCGCGCCCGCGGCAAGCTCCCTGCAATCGGGCGTCGCCATGCCATTCACGAGCAAGCGACCGACGCCCCGAACCGCCGCCCTCGCCCTGGCGCTCCTCGCCACGCTCGCCGGGTGCGACGACCCCGGCCCGGGGCCGGACGCGGGCTCCGGCCCGGTGGAGGTGGTGGACCGCTTCCTGACCCCCGCCCCCACCCCGGTGCCGGGCGAGGCGCTGGCCGCCGCGCGGCGGCTGGTGGGCGGCCGGGTGGAGGGCGGGGCGCTCCCCGGGGCGGCGCTGGCGGTGGGGAACCGGGAGCTGGTGCAGGCGGTGGAGGGCTTCGGGAGGACGGCGTGGGACTCCGCGGCGGCGGTGGACCCGGACCGGACGCTCTACGACCTGGCATCGCTCACCAAGGTGGTGGCGACCACGGCCGCGGTGATGGCGCTGGTGGAGGACGGGCGGATGCGCGTGGACGACCCGGTGAGCCGCTATCTCCCCGAGTGGCGGGGCGAGGGCAAGGACCGGGTGACGGTGCGCCAGCTGCTGACGCACACCTCCGGGGCGCGCGCCGGGGTGGTGGAGGTGGAGGGCGACACCCCCGCCGAGGTGCGCCGCTTTCTCCTCGCGCTGCCGCTGGCGTTGCGTCCGGGGCAGGACGTGCTGTACTCGGACCTGGGGTTCGCGGTGCTCTGGCTCGCCGCGGAGCGCGCCGCCGGCGAGCCGCTGCCGGGGTACCTGCGCCGCCGCGTCTGGGGGCCGCTGGGGATGGTCTCCACGGCCATGGGCGTCCCCTCCGGGTGCGACCGCTGCGCGCCCACCATGCACCTGGAGGAGCGCGACGCCCCCTACGCCGGCGGCTCGTACGACCCCATCGCCCGCGGGCTGGACGGCATGGCCGGCAACGCGGGCGCCTTCTCCACCGCGCGCGACCTGGCCCGCTTCGCCGCGATGATCGCCAACGAGGGCCGCCTGGGGAGCGCCCGCGTCTTCCGGCGGCGCACCGTGCGCGCCTTCACCAGGGCGCAGCCCGGCGCCGGCACGCGCGCCCTGGGGTGGGAGGTGTACTGCCGCGAGGGCGTGGTCCCCGACAGCGAGCCCTGCCGCGAGGTCTACGCGTTCGGCCACACCGGCGTCACCGGCACCTCGCTGTGGGTGGACCCGCTTTCCCGCAGCTGGGTGGTGCTCCTCGCCAACCGCACCTACCTGCCGCGCGAAGAGGTGGACATGCAGAAGCTCCGCCGGCGCCTGTTCGAGGCCGTGGCCGCCGACACGACGTCCTGACACGCCAGGTTTCGGGCGTGCCCCCGGCTGCGCCGGGGTCGGGCTGCGGCTCCGTAACGCACGATGAAACTGTGCGTAACGGAGGCGAGCCCCGCCAAACTGCCGGCGGGTCTCGCCGCTTCGCGCTCGCATCCCTCACGCGGGCATCGCACTGGCGTCCGCGGCAAAACCACGCGCCCCCGCCGGGATCTCCCGGCGGGGGCGCTGTCGCAGTTGCAGGCTGTTCCCTGTTCCCTGTAACCTGTTCCCTGTTCCCTTCCTACCAGATCCTCACCCGCTCCGCCTCCGGCCTCACCATCGGGTCGCCTGCCTTGCAGCCCCAGGCGGCGGCGAACTCCGGCATGTTGCTGAGCGGGCCGTTGACGCGGAACTCGCCGGGGGAGTGGACGCCGGTCTGCACCTGGATGCGCAGCGCCGGGTCGCGCCAGATCTGGCGGCGGGCCTGGGCGTAGGCGAGGAAGAAGCGCTGCTCCGGCGTGTAGCCGTCGATCACCTCGCGCGGCTTCCCCGCCAGGGCGCGCTGCATGGCCTGGAAGCCGATGGCGACCCCCGCCACGTCGGCGATGTTCTCGCCCATGGTCTGCTTCGCGTTCAGGGGCACGCCGTCGAGCACCGTGTAGGCGGCGTACTGCCGCTCCACCCGCCCGGCCAGCTCCCCGAAGCGGGCGGCGTCGTCGGCCGTCCACCAGTCGCGCAGGTTGCCCTGCGCGTCGAACTTGCGCCCCTGGTCGTCGAAGCCGTGCGACACCTCGTGCCCGATGGTGGCGCCGATGCCGCCGTAGTTGGCGGCGATGTCGTACGACGGGTGGAAGAAGGGCGGCTGCAGGCGCCCGGCCGGGAAGACGATCTCGTTGGCGTTGGCCGAGTAGTAGGCGTTCACCGTGGGCACCGTCATGAACCACTCCCCGCGGTCCACCGGCCGGCCGATCTGGGCCAGCTTGCGGCGCGCCTCGAACGCCTGGCCGCGGCGCAGGTTGGCGTAGTAGCTCCCCGGCTCCACCTCCAGGCCGGAGTAGTCGCGCCAGCGCTCCGGGTAGCCGATCTTGCGCTCGAAGGTGGCCAGCTTCGCGAGCGCCTGCCGGCGCGTCTCCTCGCCCATCCACGGCACCGCGGCGATGCGCTCGCGGTACGCGGCGAACAGGTGGTCGATCATCTCGTCCATCCGCGCCTTCGCCTCGGGCGTGAAGGACACGGCCGCGTACTCGCGCCCCAGCGCCTCGCCCAGGAGGTTGTCCGCCTGCGTCAGGCAGCGGCGCCAGCGGGGCTGCATCTCCCGGGCGCCGCTGAGGCTGGCCGCGTACGCGAAGTCCTGCCGGGCGAAGGCGGAGCTCAGCCACGGCGCGGCGCGCGACGCCACGTGGAAGCGGAGGTAGGTCTTCCAGTCCTCCAGCGGGCGCTCCGAGAGGGCGCGGCCAAGGCCGCGGAAGAACGCCGGCTGCGACACGTTCAGCGAGTCCACCCCCGCCACCCCCAGCGTCCGCAGGTAGCCGCTCCAGGAGAAGCCCGGGGTGAGCGCCTGCACGCCGGCCACCGGCATCAGGTTGTACGTGGCGTCCGGGTCGCGCAGCTGCAGGCGGTTCATTGCGCCCCCGGCGAGCGCCGTCTCCAGCGCCAGCACCCGCTCGGCCCCGGCGGACGCGGCGGCGGGGGAGTCGCCCAGCAGCCGCAGCACGGCGGCCACGTGGCCGCGGTAGTCGGCCCGCATCTTCTGCGCGGCCGAGTCCTGCTGGAAGTAGAAGTCGCGGTCGCGCAGCCCCATCCCGCCCTGCGACGCCTCGAAGATCACGCGCGTGCTGTTGCGGGCGTCGCGCGTGGCGTCGCCGTCGAACACCGCGTCCATCCCCCCGGCGTGCAGGCGGGCGATCTCGGCGCCCAGCTGCTCGCGGGTCCTCACCGCGGCGATGCGGCGCAGGTCGTCGGCGATGGGGGCGGCGCCCTCCCGCTCGGCGCGCGCGCTGTCCATGCAGGTGGCGTACAGCCGGCCCAGCCGGCGGCGGTCCGGGTCCGCCGTGGTCTCCGCCTCGCGCGCCGCCGTCTCCATGATGCCGCGGAGCACGGCCTGGTTGCGGTCGGCGAGCTCGTTGAAGCCGCTCCACGAGGCGTAGGCGGCGGGCATGGGGGTGCGCTTCTCCCAGCCGCCGGTGGCGAAGCGGTAGAAGTTGCGGCAGGGCGCGCAGGTGGTGTCCACGTCGGCCGGGTTCAGGGCCGGGACGGGGGCCGCGGGCGTCTGCGCGGCGGCGCTCGCGGCGAGCAGCGCGAGGGCCAGCGGGGCGGCGAATGCCGACGTTCGTAGTTGCATCTGCTGGGTGGTCCGGGGTGTGGAGGACGCGACGGGAAGGGCTGCGCTTTCTTTGACACCGTCCGCGCCTGCAGCGTTGGACGGATACGGCTACGGACACGGACCTGGGTTCGGGCGTGCCCCCGGCTGCGCCGGGGTCGGGCTGCGGCTCCGTAACGCACGATAAAACTGTGCGTAACGGAGGCGAGCCCCGCCAAACTGCCGGCGGGTCTCGCCGCTTCGCGCTCGCATCCCTCACGCGGGGCTCGCGCTGGCGTCCGCGGGGGCCCCCACCCGGCTCGCTTGAGGCTCGCCACCCTCCCCCGTGCCGGGGGAGGGCTGCCCGGAGGTCGGGTTTTGTC
>DASVQR010000109.1:0-71827 GCA_036389055.1 Longimicrobiaceae bacterium
GCGAGGCAGCGAAGATAGCGGGATCGTGAGTGCGTGAGTGCGTGAGTGCGTGAGTGCGTGAGTGCGTGAGTGCGTGAGTGCGTGAGTGCGTGAGTGCGTGAGTGCGAAACGGCGCCCCACCTCGATGCCGAGGCGGGGCGCCGTTTCGCCGTTCCGCAGTACCCCTATGATCCTGAACGGAGGGAGACTCGCCGGCAGTTTGGCGAGGCTCCCTCCGGCGAGGTGAGACAGCCGGGCAGTTTCGGCTGGCTCGCCGAGCCCGCGGAGGAGACCGGACAGCAGTACCGTCCGGGCTCCGGAGCGGCCCGCCACGACCCTCGACACCCCGACCTGCTTGCAGCCCGACCCGCCCCCCGCCATGATGTCCACGAATCACCCCCGACACCGACGAAGCCGAAACGAAAGACCGATGCGCCACTGGCTGTTGAAGACCGAGCCCGAATCCTACTCGATCGAGGACCTGCGCCGCGACGGCAGCACCTTCTGGAACGGCGTGCGCAACTACCAGGCGCGCAACTTCATGCGCGACGACATGAAGGTGGGCGACCCGGTGCTGTTCTACCACAGCAACTCGGAGCCGCCCGGCGTGGCGGGGATCGCGCGCGTGTCCCGGGAGGCCTACCCCGACCACACGGCGCTGGACCCGGAGAGCCCGTACTTCGACCCCAAGGCCGGCCCGGACGACCCGCGCTGGCACATGGTGGACGTGGAGTTCGTGGAGGCGTTCCCCCGCCTCCTCCCGCTGGACGAGATCCGCGCCGCGCCCGGCCTGCAGAAGATGCCGCTGGTCAACAAGAGCCGGCTCTCGGTGCAGCCCGTTGCCCCGGAGGAGTTCGAGGCGATCGTGGCGCTGGCGCGGAGCGGCGCGGGCTGAGCGCGGGCGCGGCGAGAAGCCCGGCCCGCACGCGGCGGCATGCGCGAAGGGCGGGCACCGGCTCCACTGCCGGTGCCCGCCCTTCGCTTTTCCCCCCGGGATGGCCGCCCTCCCGGCGCGGCTCAGCCCGGGCGCGCCAGGCCGCCGCGGGCGCGCCCCCGCCGCTTCCGCGCGCGCCCCTTGTCGCGCAGCACGAGCAGCTCGGCCGAAAAGGCCCGCGAGGCGACGCCGAACGCGCCGGCCGCGCGCAGGTCGGTGGGCCCCATCCCCAGGAAGTCCAGCAGCGCCCGCCGCAGCGCGGTGTCGGAGGTGTAGCCGCAGGCGCGCGCCACGCTGGACACCGTGCGCACGGGATCGTCCAGGAGCTCGGCGGCGAGCAGGACCCGGATCCAGGCGAGCAGGCGGCGCGGCGGCGGCAGGTAGGCGCGCTCGCACCACCGGGCCAGCGTCTTGGTGGCCACGGAGAGCGCCCGGGCCAGGTCGGGGGTGTGCCCGCCCGCCGAGATGGCCTCGGCCGAGGCCATGAGGATGATGCGGCCCCGCCCCCCCAGGTGGGGCGGGAGGATCCGGCGCAGCAGCGCCTTGAGGAAGCGCCCCTGCGCCTGCCGCAGGATCCGCCGGATCGCCTGCGGGGTGTCCTCGGTGCCGATCAGGATGATCTCGGAGATGCCGATCCTTCCCAGCTCCTGCACGTCCTCGATCGCGCCCCGCCGGGGCTTCAGCGCGGCGACCATGCTCGCCCACGGGTAGTCCCGCAGCAGCGCCCGAAGCTGCGGAGCGAACTCCCCCTCCGCCCCCCCGAAATACGGGTCCACCACCACGACCACGGTCGGCGGGGCGTCGCGCATCGCCTCGCGGAGCGGCTCCCACTCGGAGACCGCCCAGCAGGCGAACGACCCTCCAGCCTGGACGAGACGGTTCCGAAACTCGCTCTCAGGGTGGAGCAGAAGCAGGGGACGACTACCTCGGCGCATGGCGGGCGGTATCTATTCGTACATTTGACGGACATCTGTTGACACCCAGAGGGGCGCCGTCCACTTTAGCGCACGTCCGAACCGGGGGCCCACCCCAGAACCACTTCTCTCCCAAGGCTTTACGATGAAAATTGTACGTCTGGTCCTGCTGCTCTCCCTGGTTGGCCTCCCCGCTGCGTGCAACTCTGCAACGATCACCGAGCCGACCTCCACCGCCACCATCAGCCCCACTCCGCAGTTCAACGGCACCCCCGCCGATACGACCGCGCGCGACGGCAGCGGCCATATCATCGGTTCGGGCAACTGACGAGGCCCCGGGCCGTCTGCTCGGCGGCCGGCCAGCCCGTCACGGGCTACCCGACTCCTGCGGTCTCCCGAAGGGAGCTCACGAGGTCCGCGGCGAACTGATCGACCTGAACGACAGTGGAGACGTCGGACACGACCTGTGTCTCAGTGCGGGCGTCCGAGATGCGGGCGAGCAGCTCTTCCGCTGGCACCAGGACGTCGACCTCACCCCGCTCCCGTGCTCTCGACGACGCCTGACCGGCGGCCTCTGAAGCGAGTGCCCATTCAGCCAGGCTGACGGCTCCATACGCCATCTCCAGAAGCGACGTCGTCAAGGCAGTGGATTGCTCCAACTCCGCAGCCATGCTCCACGCCTCGGCCCACGCACCGTGGAACGCCTGGCGCTCCTGTGCTCCGCCTGCTGCGCGCGCGAGAGTCGCAAGAACGCGGAGTCGGTTTTCTGGCTGCTGAAAGTGCGGCAGGAGAGCCTGGAACACCGGAAGTGCGCGGTGGAACTGGCCACGCGTGATCCAGAAGTAAGCGATGTCGTGCGCAAGAGCGGGAATCATCCTGTGTCCCGCTCCGTACGCATTGAAGGCCGACTTGCCGAACTCTTCAGCTTTTTCAGCGTTCTGAAGGCCGATCGCCACGCCGAACAGGTCGTGGTAGGCGTTTCCCTGGAGATCTCGGATTCCATGCCGCTTCGCCACCCGCAGGGCCTTGAGGTGCTCGCGTTGGGCAGGAAGGTACCGTCCCTGTCGGTAGTAGCTGTTGCCGAGCCCCGAGTATGCCCGCGCGTGCGCCTCCCAGTCGTGGGCGCGCCGCCCGACGGTGCTGGAGTGGCGGAACCACAGCTCCGCGAGGTCCCAGCTCGCCCGCTGGCGCGCTACGTAGCCGGCGCGGTACGCGAGCCTGGGATCGTTGGGAGAGCAGCTGGCCCCCGCCTGAACGAAGCGAAGCGCGGTGGCCGGCGCGTCGCCCTTTCGCTCGGCCCATTCGCCGATGCGCATGCAGGCCTCGGCGACGCCGCGGGGATCCGCTCCCGCGGGGTCGTCGAAGAGCCCGCAGACGGTCTCAAGCGCGGGGCGCAGCTCGTCGGGGACCGGCGCCTCCCGCATCAGGCGGCGCGTCTCGGCGGCGGCGCCGGGGGGAAACAGTCCGGGGTGCTCGGCGGCGGGGGTGAGCGCCCAGCCCATCACCCCGCGGTACACCTGGCAGAGCAGGATCGCGGGCACCGCTCCGGCCTCGGCCAGGATGTCGGAGCCTTCGAATGAACCGTTCGAACGTACAGCCGGAAGGGAGAGGCGGGAGAGGTGGGTGGAGCCGCGGGCCGCGGCTTCGCGCTGGGAACGCTTCATCGTCTGCTCCTGGGGGGACGGCTCCGCGCCGGGACGACGTACCCGCGCGAAGTATTTCTGCAGCTATTCTATACGCAAAGCGGCCAGCAATCCATAGTTCATTCGTATCAGACGGAAAAGGGGGTGCCGCGGCACCCCCCTTTCCCGTCCGCCCTACGCCGCCTCGCGCTCGAAGTGCACGCCGGTGGCCTCCTCCAGCGCCTCCACCACGGCGCGGGTGAGGCGCACCTGCTCCTTCATCCCCGGCCAGTTCTCGCGGATGAAGGTCTTGAGGTTCACGCGCTTGCCGGCGATCTCCACCTCGCGCCCGTCCTCCACGCGCGGCCCCACGGACTTGACGAACTCCAGCATGGCCTCGTGCTCCTGCCGCACGCGCGCCAGGCTGGCCTCCTTCTTCCTGCCCGCGGAGGCGGACCTCCGCGGGAGCGCCCAGACGGGGAGCTGCGGCGGGTCCCACTTGAACGGCTTGCCGTCCTTGGTCTTGCCGCGGAGCTTGCCGCCCTCGTGCACGTTGCCGAAGGTCTCGTCCAGGCGGTACAGGTAGCGTCCGATCCCCCACTGCACGGCCGCGCGCTTCATGGCGCCGGAGAGGCCGCCCTTGACCTCCTCGATGTCGGTGTTCTCGGCGCCGTCCCACTTGGTGACCCACTCGCCGTCCACCTTGATGGAAAGGCCGCACAGCACGCCGCCGCCGGGGCCGGGGCGGAACTCGTTGCGCCACCCGCCGGGCCCCACCGTGTCGTCCAGCCGCTGCTGGATGGCGCGGTTGGTGACGTAGGGGACGCAGATCGCCCACACCTTGCCGTTCTTCTCGCCCGCCTGCTGCAGGCGCCACTCGATCTCGTCGGCGGAAAAGAAGTCCTGCAGCGCCCCGAAGTCGATCTCGCTCATCTCTCGTCGCTCCTCGCTCTCGCTGTCTCGGGAGGTGCCCCTCCACCCCGCCCCGCGCCTATGCCGCCTCGCGCCGGAACGGCGTCCCGGTGGCCCGCTCGACCGCCTCCACCACCTCGCGGGCCAGGGACGGGCGCTCCTTCATGGCCGGCCAGTTCTCGCGCACGTACTGCCGCAGGTTGCGCGGCCGGCCGTCGATGTCGATGGCCGCCTCCTCGCCCACGCGCGGCCCCACCGTCTTGATGAACTCCAGCAGCGCCTCGTGCTCGTCCCGCGGCCGGGCGACGCGCAGCGGCTCCGCGCGGGCGGGGCGCCGCCCCGCGCCGGTGTAGCCCAGGTTGCCGAGCGCCCGCGCGATCGCGCCGGACTCGCAGCGCTCCAGGTGCCCGGGCCTGCCGGCGGCGGCCTTGCCCTCCACCTCGCGGGCCCACCCGGAGGTGTAGATGCCCATGGCCGCCTCCTCGGGGGTGCGGTACACCCGCGCCTCGAACACCACCTCGGGCCCCTCCAGCTTCACCGCGAAGGTGCGGATGGAGCCGTCCGGGTGGTCGCGGTAGAACTCCCCTACCCGCTCGTCGGCGGCCGCGTGCGGCGCCTGTTCCTGCTCTGCCATGGATCCATTCCCCTGGGTGATTCGACTGCCTCCGCGGCCGGGCAATTCCGCGCCTTTCGCCCCGCGCCCGCTGCCCCGATCCGCGCGTCCCGGCGGCCCCCCGGACCCGGGCCGCGGCGCGCTTTCCCTGGTACACCCGCGCCACCCGAAAGTTCACCGAAAGACCCCTTCGCCGCAAGGGTTTTCATCGCGTCCGGCGCCCACCGCCCACGTCGCCGGGGAAGAGCGCCGGGCGGATGGACGCCTGCCGCGCCGCCGTCCGCGCGGGGCCCGACCTGACGGGGCGGAATTCGGGATTCCCGGGCTCCCGGCGCGTCCGCGCCTGCAGCTCGGTAGAACGCTTCTTGCCCCGGCGAGGCGCATCGGGTTCACCTTCTCTCTGCGGGGGCGGCACATGGCGTGGGACGACGACGCGATCACGGTGGAGGGGGTGCGGCTGACGCACCCGGACCGGGTGCTCTTCCCCGGCCAGGGGATCACCAAGCGGGAGCTGGCGGACTACTACGGCGCGGTTGCGGAGCGGATGCTCCCGCACGTGCGCGGCCGCCCCCTGACGCTGGTGCGCTGCCCGGCCGGCCAGGAGACGGAGTGCTTCTACCAGCGGCGCGCGGCAAAGGGGACGCCGCGGGCGCTGGGCCGGGTGAAGGTGCCGGTGGAGGGGGAGGACGAGACGTACCTGGTGGCCGACACGCTGGCCGCGCTGGTGTCGCTGGTGCAGATCGGTGTTCTGGAGGTGCACGTGTGGGGCGCGCGGCGCGACCGCCTGGACCGCCCCGACCGGATGGTGCTGGACCTGGACCCCGCGCCGGGGGTGGAGTGGGCGCAGGTCGTGGCGGCCGCGCAGGAGGTGCGCGAGCGCCTGTCCGCGGCCGGCCTGGAGAGCTGGGTGAAGACCACCGGCGGCAAGGGCCTCCACGTGGTGGCCCCGCTCCAGCGCCGCGCCGGCTGGGACGACGTGCACGCGCTGTCGCTGGCGGTGGCGGAGGCGATGGTGCGCGACGCCCCGGACCGCTACCTGACCAGCGCGTCCAAGGAGGAGCGCGAAGGAAAGATCTACGTGGACTACGTGCGCAACTCCTGGAGCGCCAGCGCGGTGGCCCCGTACTCCACCCGCTCGCGCGCCGGCGCGCCGGTGTCCTTTCCCCTCGCCTGGAACGAACTGGGCGCCGACACGAAGCCGGGCGACTTCACGGTGCGCACGGTACCGGAGCTGGTGAGGACCCGGCCGGACCCGTGGGCCGGGATGGGGGAGGCGCGGCAGGCGGTGACGCGGGAAGTGCGGGCGAAACTGCTAGGGAACAGGGAATAGGGAACAGGGAACAGCCTGCAACGGCAACAGCATACGAACGGCGCCCCCGCCTCGGCATCGAGGCGGGGGCGCCGTTCGCAGTTCCCGCAGTATCCCCCAGAATCTGTTCGGGGGGAGACTCGCCGGCGGTTTGGCGAGGCTCACCCCGGCGGAGGGAAACCCGCCGGTCGTTTGGCGGGGTTCCCGGAGCCCGCGCAGGAGACGGACGGCAGTATCGTCCGGCTCCGGAGCGGCCCACCGAAGCCAGTCGAAGCGGACGAACAGCTCAGGACGAGCCGAACAGCCTGGAAGACTCGCGCACCAGCTCCTCGCAATTCCGCACGGAAGGCGCCCGCACCAGCGTGAACCCGCTCCGCGACGGCTCTGCGCGGATCCGCGGCGTCTTCGCAAAGAACCCCGGATCCGCGCCCAGCGTCCGCTGCTCCTGGAGAAGCACCTGCACGCCGCCCTCGATCCGGTCCGGCCCGGTCTCGCGCCCGCTCAGCACCAGGTGCGACCGCTGCACGATGTACAGCCTGGCCCGCCCCGCGGCGGCGACGCGGATCTCCACGGTGGCCCCCGGGGACCCGTCGCGGTCGCTGTCGCGCACGCCGGGGTCGTCGGCCTGGCGGGGGAGCGCGCCGCCGGTGGCCGCGGGATCGAAGCCGATGGACTCCTGCCCCATGTCGGCGCTGTAGCGTACGCCCTGCGCCCCCTGGGCGAGCACGGCCGGGTAGCGCCGCACGGCCAGCCCGCGCACGAACGCGTCGGGGACGATCATCCGCATCCCGGCGCCCCCCCGGACGCGCACGTCGCAGACGCGGTGGCGCTGGGTCCAGCCGGCGGCGGTGCGCTCCACGTCCACCAGCATCAGGCTGGTGGTGACGCTGCGCTGGCTCCCCAGCAGCGGGATGCGCGTGGCGCTGGCCAGCCGCAGCTCCATGGCGTACGAGCCGCTCCACGCGTCGGCCCCGCGCGGCCCCGGGGCCGGCGCAGCCGCCCCCGGGATCGCCGCCGCGAGCAGGACCGCCCCGACGCCCGCCGCCACCGCCCCCGTCGCTCGCTTCGCTCTCACGTCCGCACCGGCTGGAGTCCCAGGTCCCCGAGAACGGCGCGCGCGGCCGCCTCCCCGCTGAGGACGCAGAGGGGGACGCCCCCGCCGGGGTGCGCGCTGCCGGACGCCAGGTACACCGGGGGCCCACCCGGGATCCGGTTGGGCGGCCGCCGGAACGCGGCGAGGGGCGAGTTGGAGGCCGCGCCGTAGAGCGCCCCGCGGCTCCCCGGGAAGGCGGCGGCCAATCCCCCGGGGGTGCGCTCCCAGGCCAGTGCGTCGCCCGGCCCGCGCAGCCCGGCGGCGTCCAGGCGGGCGAGGACGCGCCCGCGCAGCCGCTCCCACTCCGCGGGCGGGCGGGGCCCGGCCGCGGGCTCCGGGGGCGCGTTCGCCATCACGAACACGGGCTCCTCCTCCGCCCACCCCGCGCGCCCGTGGCACGCCTCCTGGGCGCACAGGTACACGGTGGGCTCCTCGGGCGGGCGGCCGCGGTCGAAGATGTCCGCGAACTCGTCCAGGTACTCGCGCGGGAAGAGCACGGTGTGGGCGACGCGGGCGTCCGGGCCCGCGCGGCGGCGCGCGCGCAGCACGCCGGTCCACCCGGACATGGAGCGCTCGCCGGGGTCGGGGCGGCGGCGCGCCGGGGGGAGCAGCTCGCCGAGCACGTGCGCGGCGTCGGCGTTTGCGACCACGGCGCGGGCCGGGTGGGTGGCGCCGTCCGCCGTGGCGGCCTCCCACCCGCCGCCGCTCCGCTCGCGCAGGCGCTCCACGCGCGCGCCGTAGCGGAAGCGCACGCCGGCGCGCTCGGCGGCGCGGGCCAGCGCGCGCGCCACCTCGTACATCCCGCCCTCCACCCCGTAGCCGCCCAGCGCCAGCTCCACGTGCGCGATGCAGTTGAGGGTGGCGGGGGCGCGCCGCGGGTCGGAGCCGTTGTAGGTGGCGTAGCGGGCCAGCAGCATGCGCAGGTGCGGCGAGCGGACCCGTCCCCGGATCGCCCCCCACATCCTCCGCAGCGGGTCGATGCCGGTGAGCGCCCCGATCGCCCCCAGCCCCAGCCCGGCCAGCGACGCGGCCGAGGGCGCGGGGCCGTAGACGAAGTGCGGCGCCGCGGCCTCCCAGATGCGCCGCGAGTAGGCCAGGAACCCGGCCAGCTCCGCGGCGGCGGCGGGCCCCAGCGTGCGCTCCACCGAGGCCAGCGTGTCCTCCGGGCGCGCGTACACGTCCAGCGCGGCGCCGTCGGGATACAGGTAGCGGAAGGCGGGGGCGGGCTCGCGCAGCACGAGCTCGTCGGCGAGCGTGGTGCCGGCGGCGCGCAGCGCGCGGTCCAGCGCGTCGGGGAGCGTCAGCACGCTGGGGCCGGTGTCCACCTCCACCCCGTCCAGCACGGCGATCCCCAGCTTGCCGCCGGGGCGGTCGGAGGCTTCCAGCACCTCCACGCGGAGGCCGCGCCCCGCCAGGTGCAGCGCGGCGGAGAGGCCGCCCACCCCGGCGCCCACCACCAGCACGTCAGCCACGGTGGCCTCCCGGCTCCCCGGCGCGCCAGCGGCCCAGCATGCGCGAGCCCACGCCCTCGTCGGGGCGGCGCTGGCGGGAGGGGACCAGCACGGGGAGCGGCGGCGCGTCCCCGGCCAGCGCGGCGTCGATCTCGCGCAGCCCGGCCTCCAGCGCGATCTCCAGCAGCGTGGTGCCCTCGGGCGTGGCGGCGATGCGGTGCGGGATGGGCTCGCCCAGCCAGGCGAGCGCGGCGGGCGCGGGGTGCTCGCCGAAGGCGTACTGGAAGGCGATGGGGACCACGGCGGCCCCGGGCGCAAGGCGGGCGAGCAGCCCGATGCCGGGCTGGATCCCCAGCGGGCGCAGGTGCGCGGGGCGCAGCCGCCCCTGGGGGAACATCCACAGGGCGCGGCCGGGGCGGTCCAGCAGGGCGGCCCCGGCGCGGAGCCCGGCGCGCAGGCGGGCGGGGTTGCCGCGGTCCAGCGGGATGGCGCCCAGCCGCGCGAAGAAGGGGAGCCCGGCCAGGTTGGCGGCGTCCATCAGGGCGTAGCCCTCGGTGCCCAGCGCCTCGTCCAGCGCGACCACCAGGAACGGGTCCCACCAGCTCACGTGGTTGGCGGCAAGGATCACCGGGCCGGCCGCGGCGGCTTCCCTGGCCCGGTCGATGCCGGCGGCGCGCAGGCCGTCCAGGTCGTGCGCCAGCTTGCGGCGGACGTAGCGCCGGGCGAGCGCCAGGAACCAGGGGGCGCGCAGCGCGGCGGGGTTCATGACGGCATTCTGAACGGCTTGGACGGCAGGGTTCGGGCGTGCCCCCCGCTGCGCGGGGGTCGGGCTGCGCGCTGCGTAGGGAACGATACTACCGTTCCCAACGCAGCCGAGCCCCCGCGGAAACGGCCCCGCGGGGTCTCGGCCCTGCCGGGCGCGCATCCCTCACGCGGGGCATCCCGGCGGGGCCGGCTTTCACTGCCGGCGGCGGCTGCCGCCGTGTCGTCGGAGAGTCCTCCGCGACGGCCCGATCCGCACGGCGTTCGCCTCACGAGTTCGCGCGCGCCGCGCGCGACGGGTAGACGCGGCCGCGCCAGCGGATGGCGCCGCGCCGCGACCAGCGGAAGGAGTTGGCGGCGATCGCCAGCAGGGCGAGGACGCCCAGCGGGTGGAGGAGCACGCCTTCCGGCGGCTGGCGGAAGCGGGCGGTGAGCAGCGCGCGGAGCGCCATGTTCGCGGCGACGCCGGCGGCGGCGGGGGCGAGCAGGGCGGGCGCGCCCGCCAGGGCGGCGAGGAGCGCGGCGTAGGGGAGGACGAACACGCCGCCGTAGAGGGCGACGATCCCGGCCAGGGCGCCCGGGCGCCCGCCGATCCCCTCGTACAGGTTCTTGGAGAACCCCTCCCACAGCGGGCGCCAGCCGTCGTACATCCGCACCGTGGCCATGCGGTGGCCGTCGGCGAAGACCACGCGGCCGCCGCTCCGCTTGACCCCGCGGCAGAAGGCCATGTCGTCCACCACCTCGGCGCGGACGGCGGCCCAGCCGCCGGCGGCGTCGTAGGCGCGGCGGCGGACGGCGAGCAGCTGCCCGTTGGCGACCAGGAAGCGCGGGTCGCGGGAGCGCCACACCAGCGGCAGCGGGAGCCAGGCCAGGTAGGTGAGGTGCAGCAGGGGGACGACCAGCCGCTCGCCGGGGGTGCGGACCTCGTGGCGGGGCGCCACGGTCACCACGTCCGCCGCCATCCCCTCCAGCAGCGAGCCCAGGCGCGCCAGGCACTCCGGCCCGGCCACGGTGTCCGCGTCTATGAACACCAGCACGTCCCCGGTCGCCTCCTCCGCCAGGCGGTGGCAGGCGTGCGGCTTCCCCACCCAGCCGGCGGGGAGCGGCCCGCCGCGGACCACGCGAAGGCGCGGGTCCTCCGCGGCGACGCGGGCGACGATCTCCCCGGTGCCGTCGGTGGAGCCGTCGTCGTAGACCACGACCTCGTCGGGCGCCTGGGCGCCGGCCAGGGCGGCGCGGACGCAGCGCTCGATGCGCGCGGCCTCGTTGCGCGCGGGGACGCACACGGACACGCGCCCGCGGACGCGGCCCGCCGCGCTCCCCCGCGGCCAGGCGAGCACGTTGAACGCGGCGAGCCCCAGCACGGCGAGCGGCGGCGCGGCGAGCAGCGCCCAGGCCATCCAGGACGCCGTCATCCCCGCGCCCCGGCCAGCGCGTGCCGCAGCAGGCGCCCCACGCGGCGCTCCCGCGGCCCGGTGAAAAGCGGGAGCCACACCGAGTTGGGGGCGCCCACGCGGTGCACGCGCATCTTCACGAACGGGCGGTGCACGGGCAGGTCCACCCGGTCGGGGACGCACAGCTCGCCCCACCCCACGGCGCTCTCGCCGTCCATCGTCCCCTCCGACAGCAGGCGCAGGTAGAACGGGCCCACGTCGGCGAGGGCGCGGTGGCGCACCTCCAGCCAGGGCCGGCCGCCGGCGCGGAGGACGATGCGCTCCGGCCAGCGGAGCCCGGCGTAGCTGCGCCGCTCGGGGCCCAGCTCCACCTCCAGCCGCACCTCCTCGGTCCGCCCCCCCGCGTCCACCCGCACGCCCAGGCACTCCGGCGCGCCGCCGCCCCGAGGCCAGAGCAGGTAGTAGACCGCCTCGCGCCCTTCGAACGGGAAGCGGCCCCACATCCACCGCTCGATCCCCAGCGCGTGCAGCGGCACGCTCCCGCCGTTGCGGTCGTGGTAGGCGCGCCCGCTGAGGCGCGCCACCTCGCGCCCGCCCACGCGGAGCGCGGCCGTGCCCTCCGCCGGGCCGGTGAGCGGGGTCCAGACGTGCGCGCCGCCGGCGGCCGTGTCCGTCGGCGCGCGGGCGGCGCCCCGGATCCGCACCGTGCCCGTCAGGCGCTCGGGCGAGCCCGGGACGGGACAATCCAGCGCGGCATCCAGTGTGCAGCGCCCCCCGTCCACCTCCAGCGCGAACGTGCAAGCGCCGATCCGCTGCACCCCGCCCTGCCACTCGGCCTCGTCCGCCGCGTACTCCTGGAGCAGGTAGACGGTGGGGACGCCGCGGGAGTACGCGACCACGTTGACGCTGGGGCGGTCGCCGGGGAGCTGGGGTGCGCCGCGGCGGGCGGCGTCGGCGTAGCCCGGGAGGAAGGGGAGCCCCCAGGACCAGATCAGCACCAGCCCGTCGCCCCGGGGGTCCACCAGGTCGGCGTACCACCAGGCGAACCCCCCCGGCGCGCGGAGGAGCGAAGGATCCATCCCCCGGCTCGTGCTTCCGATCTCGATCATCTGGTCGCGGACCCCTCGTGTTTGCCCCGGCTCGCCGCAGCGATATATAGTGTCTGTACAGGGTTCGTGCAAAGCGGCCGGACCCGCCGTCCACCCCCACCGGGACCGAACGGATGCTCGACGTGCTGGTTCTCGGCAAGGGTCCTGCCGCGCTCGCGGCCGCCGCCGCGCTGGCCGCGCGCGGGCTGCGCGTGGGCGCCCTCGGACCGCCCGGGCCGCCCCGCTGGACGGCGCAGTACGGCGTGTGGGCGGACGAGCTGGAGTCGGCCGGGCTGGCGGAGGCCGCGGGCGTCCGCTGGGACGCGGCCGTCGTGGGGCTGGGCGAGGGGCGGACGCGCGTGCTCGACCGGGCGTACGTGCGCGTGGACCGCGACGCCCTTGCCCGGCTCCTCGCGGAGCGCTGCGAGGCGGGCGGCGTGCGCTGGCTGGACGGCGAGGCGGAGTCGGCCGTGCACCGCGCGGCGGGCACCACGGTCCGGCTGCGCGGCGGCGGCGCGGTGGAAGCGCGCGTGGTGGTGGACGCGTCCGGCCACCGGCCGGTCCTGGTGAAGCGCGGCGAGCGCCCCGCGCAGGGCTTCCAGACCGCGTGGGGCGCCGTGGTCCCGGGCCCGGTGCCCGGCGTGGAGCCCGGCCGCGCCACGCTGATGGAGTGGGACGACGCCGGCCTCCCTCCCTCCCCCGTCCCCACCTTCCTGTACGCCCTCCCCTTCCCCGATGGATCCGTGTTCGTGGAGGAGACCGTACTGGTGGGGAGGCCGGCCGTGCCGCCGGAGGCGCTGGAGGCCCGGCTGCGCGCCCGGCTCGCCCTGCACGGGGTGCGGGTGCCGGCGGGCGGGGAGCGCGAGCTGTGCTGGATCCCCATGGGCGGGGCGCTCCCCCGGCCGCAGCGCGTGGTGGGGTTCGGGGGGGCGGCGGGGATGGTGCACCCGGCCACCGGCTACCTGCTGGCCCGCGTCCTTGCCGACGCGCCCGTGCTCGCCGCGGCGCTGGCGGAGGCGCTGGGGCGGCCGGGCGCCGCCCCGGCGGCGGCGGCGCGGGCCGGGTGGGAGGCGCTCTGGCCCGCCGACCGGCGCCGGCGGCACGCGCTCTTCCGCTTCGGGATGGAGGCGCTGCTGCGGCTGGACGCCCCCGACACCCGCGCGTTCTTCGCCGCGTTCTTCGAGCTCCCGGAAGCGGACTGGCGGGGATACCTGGGGGACCGCCTCCCCGCCGCGGAGCTGGCCGGCGTGATGGCGCGCTTCTTCGCGCGGGCGCCGCGGCGGGTCCGCGGGCGGCTCGCCTCCGCCGCGCTGGGCGCGGGCGGTGTGCGGCTGGCGCGCTCGCTGGCCGGCGCGGGGAGCTGACGCGAAACCCTTGTGCACGATCCCTGCTTGTACAATCTTTGTCCAGGCAATCTGCCCTTCCGGGCCACCGCCGCCGCGCGCGGCGCACCACCCAGGCGAACCACCCCATGAACCACCCGGGCCAGCTGGCCGCAGAGATCCCGCCGCGCTCCCTGCACGCGCGGGGGGAGCGCGAGGCCGGCTCGCGTCCGCCGCTGGCGCTCGCCGGCTCGCTCCGCTCCACCCTGTGCCTGCCGGAGGTGGAGGCGCTGATGGACCGCCTCGCGGCCGAGGAGGGCGGGGAGCCCGCCGGCTCCATGGTGCGCGGCCACCTGGCCACGGGGGGGAAGCGGATCCGGGCCCGCCTGGCGCTCGCCGCCATGGAGGCGCTGGACGAGCCGCGCGAGGCCGGCGTGGCCTGGGCCGCCGCCTGCGAGCTGCTGCACAACGCCACCCTGGTGCACGACGACCTGCAGGACGGCGACCGGGTGCGCCGCGGCCGCCCCACGGTGTGGGCGCTGCACGGCCCCGCGCAGGCCGTCAACGCGGGCGACCTGCTGCTGATGCTCCCCTACCTGGCGCTGGAGCAGCTGGAGGCGGGGCTGGACAGGCGCTGGACACTGGCGCGCGCCCTTGCTGGCCACGCCGCCGCCGTGGTGCGCGGCCAGGCGGCGGAGCTGGCGCTGGATCCCTGGAGCGAGACCGACTGGCCGGCGTACCGGGCCATCGCCGAGGGGAAGACGGGGCCGCTCTTCCAGCTCCCGGTGGAGGGCGCGGCCGTGCTCGCCGGGCGCACGCCGGAGGAGGCCCGGCGCCTGGCGTGCGGCTTCCGCGCGCTGGGGCTGCTCTTCCAGCTCCAGGACGACGTGCTGGACCTGTACGGCGAGAAGGGGCGCGGCGCCCCCGGCTCCGACCTGCGCGAGGGCAAGATCAGCGCGCTGGTGGTGGAGCACCTGGCGCTGCACCCCGGCGACGCCCCCTGGCTGCGCGAGCTGCTCGCCGCGCCGCGCCGGGACACGCCGCAGGCCGACGTGGAGCTGGCGGTGGAGCGCTTCCGCACCGGCGGGGCGCTGGAGCGCGTGCTGGCGCGCATCGACGCCGCCGCCCGGGAGGCGCTGGGCGCCGCCGGGCTGGCGGACGAGCCGGGGCTCCGCCACCTGGCGGCGGAGCTGGCGGCGGTGGCGCTGCACCCCATCGAGGGGGTGCGCGGCCACGGCGCGGTCCGCGAGCGGGAGGCGCAGGCATGAGCGGGAACGGCAGGACGCTGGTGATCGGGGCGGGGCTGGGCGGGCTGGCCGCGGCGATCCGCCTGCAGGCCCGCGGGCACCGCGTCACGGTGCTGGAGGCCACCGACCAGCCGGGGGGGCGCGCCAGCGTCTTCCAGCGCGACGGCTTCTCGTTCGACGCGGGGCCCACCGTGGTCACCGCGCCCTACCTGCTGCACGAGCTGTTCGCGCTGGCCGGCCGCGACTCGCGCGACTACTTCGAGCTGGTGCCGGTGGACCCGTTCTACCGGGTGGAGTTCGCGGACGGGTCGCGCTTCGACTACGTGGGCGACGAGGAGCGCATCATCGCGCAGATCCGGGAGATGAGCCCGGGCGACGTGGACGGCTACCGCCGCCTGGCCGCGCACGCCGAGCGCATCTTCGACATCGGCTACACGCAGCTCGCCGACGCGCCCTTCGACCGGCTCTCCGAGATGCTGCGGGTGGTGCCGGACATGATGCGGCTGGGGAGCTACCGCACCGTGTACGGGATGGTGTCGCGCTACCTGCGCGACGAGCGGCTGCGGCAGGTGTTCACCTTCCAGCCCCTGCTGGTGGGCGGCAACCCCTTCAACACCACCTCCATCTACCTGCTCATCCACTGGCTGGAGCGGAAGTGGGGCGTGTGGTTCGCGAAGGGGGGCACCACCTCCATCGTGCGGGGGATGGTGAAGCTGCTGGAGGAGATGGGCGGCGAGGTGCGCTGCGGCGCCCCGGTGGAGGAGATCGAGGTGGTGGGCGGCCGGGCCCGCTCGGTGCGCCTGGCCGGCGGCGAGCGCGTCCCCGCCGACCTGGTGGTCGCCAACGCGGACCCCGTGCACGTGTACGGCAAGCTGGTGGCGGCCCGCCACCGCCGCCGCCACACCGACCGCTCGCTGGCGCGGCGGCGTCTTTCCATGGGCCTGTTCGTGGCCTACTTCGGCACGCGGCGGACGTACCCGGAGCTGGCGCACCACACCATCCTGATGGGGCCGCGCTACCGCGGGCTGCTGGAGGACATCTTCGAGCGCAAGCGGCTGGCCGACGACTTCTCGCTGTACCTGCACGCCCCCACCCGCACCGACCCGTCGGTGGCGCCGCCGGGGCACGAGGCGTTCTACGTGCTCTCGCCGGTGCCGCACAACGACAGCGGGATCGACTGGGACGCGGAGGGGCCGCGCTACCTGGAGCGCATCCTGGGCCACCTGGAGGAGCGCCTGCTCCCCGGGCTGCGCGACAACCTGGTGACCTCGTTCCACGTCACGCCGCGCTACTTCGAGGAGCAGCTGCGCTCGGTCAAGGGCGCGGGCTTCGGCATCGAGCCCACGCTCACCCAGTCGGCGTACTTCCGCTTCCACAACCGCTCGGAGGACGTGCAGGGGCTGTACTTCGTGGGCGCGGGGACGCACCCGGGCGCCGGGATGCCGGGGGTGCTCTGCTCGGCCAAGGTGCTGGACCGCGTGCTCCCCGGCGAGGTGGCGCGCCCGCCGGAGCCCGCCCTCGCCGCGGTGCCCACGTGACCGCCGCGGTCCTGGACGCCAGCCGCGCGTCGCTGGCGCGCAACGCCCGCACCTTCAGCCTGGCCGCGCGCTTCCTCCCCCCCGCCGTCCGCGACGACGCGGCGCTGGTGTACGCCTTCTGCCGCGAGGTGGACGACACCGCCGACGAGGCCACGGACCCGCACGCCGCCGCCGCGGCGCTGGAGCGGCTCCGCGCCGAGGTCACGGGGGACGCGCCCGCCCGGCCGCTGGTGGCGGAGCTCCGGGCGGCGGCGGCGCGGCTGGAGCTGCCTCTGCACGCTGCCACCGAGCTGATCGACGGGGTGGCGGGGGACCTGCGCCCGGTGCGCGTGGCGGACGACGCCGAGCTGCTGCGCTACTGCTACCGGGTGGCCAGCACGGTGGGGCTGATGATGTGCGCGGTGCTGGGCGTGCGCTGCCGCGAGGCGCTCCCCCACGCGGTGGACCTGGGGATCGCCATGCAGCTCACCAACATCTGCCGGGACGTGGCCGAGGACGCGCTCCGCGGCCGGGTCTACCTCCCGGCGGAGCGGCTGCGGCGCGCGGGGACCAGCACGGAGGCGCTGCTGGAGGGCACCGCCGACCGGGCTGCCGTCGCCCGGGTGGTGCGCGAGGTGCTGGCGCTGGCGGACCGCTACTACGCCAGCGCGGACGGCGGGATGCGCGACCTGCCGCCGCGGGTGCGCCCCGCCATCCTGGTCGCAAGCCGCGTCTACCGGGCCATCGGGGTGCGGCTGCGGCAGCGCGGGTGCGACGCGCTCGCCGGCCGCACGGTGGTCCCCGCGCCGGAAAAGGCGCTCTGGGGGACGCGGGCGCTGGCCGCCTGCCTGCGCCCCGGCATCCTCGGCATCGGCCCGCGCTGGACCCACGACGGCGGGCTTCACGTGGCGCTGCGGGGCCTGCCGGGGGTGAACGCCTGAACGGCGAGTGCGGGAGTGCGGGAGTGGGACTGAAGGCTTCCTGCCGGGTCGCGGCGGGGGGCCTTTTTCGCGGGAGTCGCCGGCGCCGCTCCCGTCGCGCCGATCCCCTTGCAGGCGTCCACTCCGTCCACCAGATTGGGAGCGGACCGGCATGGCGGCTACCTTTTCCGCGGAGGCGACGATGAACGGAGCGATGTTCCCCGAGCCGGACGATTCGCTGGAAGCGCTCCGGGAGGCCGCCCGGAACGCCACCTACGAGAGCAGCCTCCGGCACGTGGCGCAGCGGGTGGGGATGAGCCCGGAAGGACTGCGCAAGTTCCTGGACGGCAGCACTCCCACCCAGCAGACGCGCAGGAAGCTGCTCGTGCTGGTGGGGAGGGATCCCCTCGCGGAGGAAAGGACGGAGTACCCGTCCGCGCGCGCCGCGCTCTCCCGCGCCGTGGCCCACCTCCCGGCCGCGAGCAGGGCCGCGGCCGTGGACGAGCTCCGCGCCGTGGTCGCGCGGAGGAGCCGCGCCGCCGGGGTGCCCGTGCCGGGCTGGGCGGACGACGGGCTGGGCAACTAGCCGTCCCGGCGTGCGGGGCGTTCAGGCCGCCCGCGCGTCCCCCCGGCGGCAGTTGTCGCAGGCGCCGCAGCGCTCCATCGCCTCCGGGTCGCCGAAGTAGCGGAGCAGGTCGCCGCGGCGGCACCTTTCCGTCTCGGCGTACGCCATCATCCGCGCCAGCTTCCCCATCTCCCGCGTCCTGCGGGCCTCCAGCTCGTCGTACGGCAGCGGCAGGCGCCCCGGGTCCAGGTCGCGCCGGAGGAGCCGCGTGCCGGCCTCCTCCTCCTGCCAGTCGAGGATCCCCTCCTCCGCCAGCCGCTTCAGCGCCCGCCGCACCACGGGGATCTCCCCCTGCACCGTCGCAAGGTCGCGCGCGCGGATCCAGCTCCCCCGGTACAGCCGCCGCCCCCCGCCCATCTTCCACAGCTCGCGCAGCACGTGCAGGTCGTCCGCCCGCCGCGCGCCGGCGAGCCGGTCGCGGATCTGCTCGGGCTCCCTGCGCAGCACCACCCGGAACGAGGCCGTGCGCCGGGTGGTGTGGTGGACGATCCCCGCCCGGTGCAGCACCCGCAGGCAGTGGCTCAGCGGGTTTGCGACGGGCCACCCCATGCGGCGGGCAAGCTCGGCCTGGCTGATCGCCAGCGTGCCGTCCGCCTCCACGTTCTCGCGCAGCGCGTGGTACACGGCCACGTACCACGAGCGGGTGGGGTGCGTGAGCGCCAGCAGGAACTCGTGCGTGGCCGCGTCCCGGGGCGAGTACAGCATCACGCACTCGGCCCGCCGCCCGTCGCGCCCGGCCCGGCCGCCCTCCTGGTAGTAGCCCTCCACGGTGCCGGGGAAGTTGTAGTGCACCACCCTGCGGACGTCGCTCTTGTCGATCCCCATCCCGAAGGCGTTGGTGGCGACCACCACCGGCACCTGCGAGCCCATGAAGCGTTCCTGCAGCTCGGTCCGCTCCCGCGTCCCCTTGCCCGCGTGGTAGGCGATCGCCGGGATCCCGCGGTCGTTCAGCAGGTCGGCCACGTGGTCCACGGTCTTCTGCGTGGAGGCGTAGACGATCGCGCTCCCCGGCACGCCGCGCAGCTCGCGCACCAGGGCGGCGGCCTTTTCGTCCTCGGTCTCGGCCTTGACCACGCGCCAGGCCAGGTTCGGCCGGTCGAACGGGTAGACGTGCACCGCGGGGTCCTCCAGGCTGAGGCCTCGGACGATGTCCTCGCGCACCTGGGGCGTGGCCGTGGCGGTCACCGCCAGCACCGGCGGGTCGCCCAGCAGCGCGCGCTGCTCGCCCAGGCGCATGTACGCCGGGCGGAAGTCGTGGCCCCACACGGACAGGCAGTGCGCCTCGTCCACCGCGAGCAGGCTCACGTCCACGCGGCGGATCCGCTCGCAGAAGGTGGGGCTGTCGAAGCGCTCGGGCGCCACGTACAGCAGCTTGACCTCGCCGGCCTCGGCCATGAGGAGGCGCTTCTCGGCCTGGCGCGGGGTCAGGGTGGAGTTGATGAACTCGGCCGGGATCCCCTTCGCCTGTAGCCCCTCGATCTGGTCGTGCATCAGCGAGATGAGCGGGGACACCACCAGCGTCACGCCGGGGAGCAGCATGGCGCTCGCCTGGTAGATGACGCTCTTGCCGGCGCCGGTAGGGAGCACGGCCAGCACGTCGCGCCCGGCCAGCACGGACGCGACCACCTCGCGCTGGGCGGGGCGGAAGTCGGCGTACTTCCAGTAGCGCCGCAGCACGCAGCGGGCGTGCGCCACGGTGGGCTGTTCGGGGAGGAGCAGCCCGCCCTCCGCCCACGCGGGGACGGCCTCCACCGGCGGCAGGGCGGGTGGACGCGGGGGAGCAGTCTCGCTCTTTCGGGGCCGGGAGGATCGGGGCATGGGGTCCTGCACAGGTCCGGGAAGGGCACGCGCCCGGCACCGCCCAAGTGGGCTCGCACGGGCAACTTGGACCTGTTTTGGTACCCCGCTTCAATCATTCGGTTTCTATTCGGTTAGGAGCTGTTCAGGTTCTCGGGACAGCTCGCCGCGCGTTCCGGGATATGCGGCACGGGACGCAGCAACGAACAGGGGAGCCGCCCCCGTCGAGGGCGGCTCCCCTGTTCGACTCCCATTCCAGAGGTCGCCTGAGCTTACCGCTGCGAGGTTGCCGAGTGCGCCGACCGGGCATCCTGAAAGGTGACCACGTTGACCTGCTTCGCCTCTGTGTCGAAAGCGTAGACGATCAGCATCCATGGCCATGGCCCCAGGATGTACCTGAAGCCAGCCCACCGGCCCGTCAGCTCCTCGCCTCGTCGCGGATAATCAGCGAGTTGTCCGAGCAGTGCCTTTACGCGAGGTCGTGTGTTCCATGGAAGGCCGTGAGATGCGATGAGCTCGTTGAGGTCTGCGCTTGCGGCTGGCGCGACGACGACGCGCGCCACGCTCAGAACTCATCCAGGGGGATTCCCTGACCCACCTCGATTTCCCGCAGTCCCTGTTGCGCTCGCTCGAACGCACCGGGAATCGAGTCGAGCAGCGCCACGATCGACGCGGGCTCCGGCTCCACCTCATCCAGCGCCGTGCTCAGCAGCGATCGCGCGAGCGTGCCCGGATTCACATGGGTCCGTTCTGCCAGTGCCCGCAGCTTTCGCGCATGACGCTCGTCGAGCTGAACGTTGAACCGGAGTCCTGTATCGGCCATGATTCCTCCTTGTAGATCCGGCACAGGTCTGCACAAACCGTGCACCCCCGCAACATAACCATGTGCACCGGGTGGCGCTACCACCTGTTTTCGGTGGCGCCTCGTAAACCGACTGCGGCGAGACCGATCAACTTGCTCGACGCCAACAGCAGCGGGGTGAGCGGTATGCCGGTGTGGTCTACACGCCTGACACCACGCCCATCCCGGCCTCCACCCGCGCCGCCTCCGCCGCAACCCCGTCCAGCATCGCCCGCACGTGCTCCGCGGTGGTGCGCGGGTTCATCACCGTCACCCGCAGCACCGGCCGACCCTCCAGCACGGTCGCCGTGATCCATCCCTCGCCGGAGCGGTTGTACGCCGGCCGCACCGCGCGGTTAAGCGCGTCCAGCCGCTCCGCGTCCAGCGACCCGTCGCCACGGTAGCGGAAGCACAGGATGTTGGACTCCGGCTCGTGCAGCGCCTCGAAGTCCGGCCGCTCCTCGATCTCCTCCCACAGCGAGCGCGCGACGGAGCACAGGTGGTCGTACACGCGCCCGATCCCCTCCGCCCCGTAGCGCTGGAGCGCCACCCACAGCTTCAGAGCGTCCGCCCGGCGCGAGCACTGGAAGCTGCGGACGCCCTGGTCGATCACCCGCTCGTCCGCCCCGCCGTGGAACAGGTACGGGGCCTTCTGCGCGAAGGCGCGCTCCAGGTCGCGCTCGTCGCGGGCCAGCACCATCCCGGCCGAGAGCGGCAGCAGCATCCCCTTGTGCGGGTCCCACGCGATCGTGCGCGCCCGCGACAGCCCCGCCAGCCGGTGCCGGTGCTCCGCCGAGAGCAGCGCCGACGCACCGTGCGCACCGTCCACGTGCAGCCAGATCCCGCGCTCCTCGCACAGCGCGCCGACCGTCTCCAGGTCGTCGAACGAGCCGGTGGCGGTGGAACCCGCCGTGGCGACGACCGCCATCACCCGGCGCCCCGAGCGCTCCAGGGCGTCCAGCGTCCCGCGGAGCGCGTCCGTGTCCATGCGGAAGCCGCGCGAGGCCACGGGGACGGCGCTGCGCATCCCCAGACCCAGCTCGCCCACCGCGCGGGACACGGCGTAGTGCGCGTGCTCCCCGTAGACCACCACGGGCGGGTCCGCGCCCACCCCGTTCTCCCAGGCGTCCGGGACCACGGTGTTGCGCGCCGCCAGCAGCGCCGTGAAGGTGGCCTCCGTGCCGCCCGAGGTCAGCGTCCCCCCCGCCCCCGGGCCGAAGCCCGCCAGGTCGGCCAGCCAGCGGACCACGCGGTGCTCCACCATGGTCGCGACGGGCGACATCTCCCACACCGCCACCGACTGGTTCAGCGCCCCGATCAGCGGCTCCGTCCAGACCGCCGCCGCCAGCGGCGCCGACACCTGGTGGCCCATGTACATGGGGTGGGCCAGGCGGTTGACGTCCGGGAGCACGTCGCGCCGGAGCCGCTCCACCACCTCCGCCAGGGGGCGGCCGGCCAGCGGCAGCGGCTCGTCGAAGCGCGCCGCGATCTCCGCGGGCGTCCGCGAGGTGGACACCGGCCCCTCGCCCGCGCGGGTCTCCGCCAGGTACCCGGCCGCCAGCTCCAGGAACATCGCGCCCGCCTCCGCGGCGGTGTCGCGCTCCAGCTCGTTCAGGATGGGATCCATCGTCTTCCACGTCATACATTTCGGCCGCGCCTCCCTGGGGCGCGGCAGGGCCCCGAAGATACCGGGGGGACCGGAGCCGTTCAAGCTCCGGTCCCCCCGGTGTGGCCATGCCCGGGCCGGCGCCGGCTCAGTCGCCGAACAGCCCCAGCTCCAGCTCGCCGTCGCCTCCCCCGGCGCCGTCCTCCGTGGACGCCGTGGCGGCCGCCCCGTCTCCGGCGGAGTCCGCCTCGCCCGGTGCGGACCCCGGAGCGGCGGCAACCGGCGCGCTCCTGTCCTCCCCCGCCCCGTCCGCCGCGAGCGCCTCGTCCCCCTCGACGAGCCCGTCCAGCTCCTCCGCCTCCGCCTCCGCCTCCGCGTCGGCGTCCGGCTCCTCCGGCGCGTCGGGGTCCACGCGGGGCTCGGCGGTGCGGGTCACGGCCACGATCCGGTCGTGCCCGGACAGCTCCACCGCCGGCTCCGGCAGCGTCTTGAGGTCGCCGGGGACCACCTGGTCGCCGTGCACGCGCAGGGTGCGGCCCACCGCGGTGACCGCCATCAGGTCCTCGTCGGGGAGCAATTCCCGCGCGGTGACCACCCGGCCCGTGCCGCGCATGGTGGGGAGCACCACGCTTCCCATCCCGCCGCGGGCCTGCACCGGCAGATCGTCCATCGCCACGCGCTTGGCGAAGCCGCGCTCCGTCAGCAGGCACAGGTCGCCCTCGCGGCGCATGGCCACCATCCCCACCAGCGTCTCGTCCTGGCGCAGCTTCACCCCGCGCACCCCCTGCGACACGCGCCCCGTCAGCGGGATCTCCGCCTCCGGGAAGCGGATGGCGCGGCCGGCGCTGGTCCCCAGCACCACGTCGCCCGAGCCGTCGGTGAGCTGCACGTCCACCAGCCGGTCGCCGGGCTTGACGGACACCGCCTCGATCCCGCCCTCGCGCGGCCGGCCGTACTGGTCCAGCGAGGTGCGCTTCACCGTGCCGTCCGCCGTGGCGAACACCAGGAAGCGGTCCTCCGGGTACTCCGCCGTCGCCAGCATCGCCGCGATCCCCCGGGTGCGCGGCAGCCCCAGGATCTGGTGCACCGCCTTGCCGCGCGAGGCCCGCCCCGCCTCCGGGATCTCCGCCACCGGCAGCCAGTGCACCCGGCCGTCGTCCGTGAAGAAGAGCAGCGTGCTCCCCGTGCTGGACACGAACACGTGCTCCAGGTAGTCGCTCTCGTAGCGCTCCATCCCCGCGAGGGTCTTTCCCGAGCGGCTCCGCTGCCGGAACAGCCCCATGGGCACCTGCTTGAGGAAGCCCTCGCGGCTGACCACCACCACCACCTCCTCCTCGGCGACCAGGTCCTCCAGCGAAAAGGTCTTCTCGGACTCGATGATCACCGTGCGCCGCGCGTCGCCGTACTTCTCCGCCAGCTCCGCCAGCTCGCCGCGGACCACCGCCACCTGCCGCTCCGGGCTGGCCAGGACCGCCTGCAGCTCCAGGATGCTCGCCTGCAGCTCGGCCAGCCGGTCCTTGAGCTCCTTGCTCTCCAGAGCCGTCAGGCGGGAAAGACGCATGTTCAGGATCGCCTCCGCCTGCCGCTCCGACAGCTTGAGCTCCTTCTGGAGCTTGTCGGCGGCGGTCTCGCGGGTGCGCGACGACTTGATCAGCTTCACCACCAGGTCGATCTTCCGCAGCGCGACGATCAGCCCCTCCAGCACGTGCGCCTGGTCGCGGGCCCGGTCCAGCTCCCACTGCGAGCGCCGCACCACCACCTGGATGCGGTGGTCGCGGTAGCGCTCCAGCAGCTCCTTGAGGTTGAACTCGCGGGGGACGCCGCCGTCCAGCGCCAGCGTGATCACGCCGAAGGTGGTCTGCAGCGTGGTCCACTTGAACAGGCCGTTCAGCGTCTTCAGGGCGTCGCCGCCGCGCTTCAGCTCCACCACCATGCGGATGCCGTCGCGGTCCGACTCGTCGCGCAGGTCGGACACGTCGGGGAGCTTGCCCGCCTTCGCCAGCTCCGCCACCTGCTCGATGATCCTCGCCTTGTTGGTGCCGTACGGGATCTCGGTGACCACCAGTTGCTCGCGCCCGCCGCGCTTCTGCTCGCGCACCACGCGCGCCCGCATCACCACGCGCCCGCGCCCCTTCTCGTACGCGTCGCGGATCCCCTGCCGCCCCACGATGGTGCCGCCCGTGGGGAAGTCCGGCCCGGGGAGGTGAGCCATCAGGTCGTCGATGGTGCACTCCGGGTGGTCCAGCAGGTGGGTGGCCGCTGCAACCGTCTCGCGCAGGTTGTGCGGCGGGATGTTGGTGCTCATCCCCACCGCGATCCCGGAGCTGCCGTTCACCAGCAGGCTGGGGATGCGCGAGGGGAGCACCCTGGGCTCCAGCAGCCGGTCGTCGAAGTTGGGGGCGAAGTCGACGGTGTCCCTGTCGATGTCGGCCAGCATCTCCGTCGCCACCGGGGAGAGCCTGGCCTCCGTGTAGCGGTAGGCGGCCGCGGGGTCGCCGTCGATGCTGCCGAAGTTGCCCTGCCCGTCCACCAGCGGGTAGCGCAGGCTGAACTCCTGCACCATGCGCACGAGCGCGTCGTACACGCTGGCGTCGCCGTGCGGGTGGTACTTGCCCAGCACGTCGCCCACCACGGTCGCGCTCTTCTTGTACGGCCGCGCGGGGGACAGGCCGGCCTCGTGCATCGCGAACAGGATGCGCCGGTGCACCGGCTTCAGCCCGTCGCGCACGTCCGGCAGCGCCCGCTGCACGATCACGCTCATCGAGTAGTCCAGGAAGGACTCCCGCATCTCCTCCTCGATCAGCCGCGGGAGCACCCGGTCCCGCTGCTTCGCCATGCTCATAACTCGTTCTTCTCTCTCGGTCTCGGCTGATTCGTCGCTGGCGATCTGGGCCGGTCTGGACAGCTTAGGGTTTGGGCGTGCCCCCGGCTGCGCCGGGGTCGGGCTGCGGCTCCGTAGCAAACGATACAACCGTTTGCAACGGAGGCGAGCCCGCACGGTACTGCTGTGCGGTCTCGCCGCTTCGCGCTCGCATCCCTCACGCGGGGCTCGCGCTGGCGTCCGCGGGGGCCCCCTCCCCCCGACCCCCTCCCCCGCAAGCGGGAGAGGGGGAGAACGACACGGATGCCCCGTAGTTCGTCCCCTCTCCCAGGATTGGGAGAGGGTGGCGAGCCTCAAGCGAGCCGGGTGAGGGCTGGCCGGGTGAGCGCCCGCTCCGCTGTCCAGAAACGGCTCCCCTGATACACCTCAGCGAGGGTCCGGTTCGGCAAATCTTCGGGGAATCGCGCCGGCGGGAGCTGCGGTGGAAGGGGGGTGCCTGACACGTCCACAGCGGGGGCGCCGCCGTGCGGCAGCGGAAGGTGGGGCCGGGGCCCGCGACGTGCAAGGGGACGCCGCCGCCGCGAACGGCCAACCGCACCCGCACCCGGAGAGCCGCGTGTCCACCAGCTCCGCAGACGTCCCGCTCCGCAGGTCCGACGACGCGCCCGCCCGCCCGCCACTCAACGTGGGGCGCGTGGTGCTGCTGGGCTACATGTGCTCCGGCAAGAGCACGGTGGGCGCGGCGCTCGCCCGGCGGCTGGAGTGGAGCTACCTGGACTTCGACGTGGAGATCGAGCGGCGCGAGGGCGCCACGGTGCAGCAGATCATCGCGTCGGCGGGCGAGGAGAGCTTCCGCGAGATGGAGGCGGCGCTGACCGCGGAGGCGGCGCAGGCGGAGCGGGTGGTGCTGGCGCCGGGCGGGGGGTGGGTCACGCGGCCGGAGTTCCTCACCGGGCTGGGGCCGGGGACGCTGGCCGTCTGGCTCCAGGTGTCGCCCGACGAGACGGTGCGGCGGCTGCGCGCGGACAGCATCGACCGCCCCTTCCGCGACCACCCGGATCCGGCCGGGCTGATCGCGCAGATGCTGGCCGAGCGCATCCCCCTGTACGAGCGCGCCGACCTCAACATCCCCGCGGACGTCCGCACCCCGGAGTCCATCGCCTACGAGATCGAGACGCTGGTCCGGGCGCGCAACAGCGGCTGCTGAGCGGGTTTGGGGGCGACTCGCCCGGCGGCGGGCGGTTCGGGTCGGCGTCGGCGAACGGCTCGACCGTCCGCACCTGCACCGACCCCTCCGGGAGACCCAGCGCCGCGGCGGCGGCCAGGACGTCCCGTGCCACCGACGGCTGCACCCGCACCACCACCCGGTTGCTCTCCTCGTCCACGTCGGTCGAGACCACCCCGGGAATCTCGAACACCACCTGGTTCAGCCGCTGCCAGTAGCCGTTCAGCTCGCTGAAGCTGTAGTCGGCCCGGCGGAAGCGAATCCTGGCGGCGGGGCCATCGGGCTGCCCGTACTTCCCCGGGCCGGGAAGATGGGGCCGTACGGCCGCGGCCGCCGTAGCGGAAAGGCGCAGGTCCCTGAGAGCGATCACGAGGTCGCCCGCGTCGTCGTAGTACATCCCGCCGAACCCGGGCACCTCCCGCTCGACCTGGAACAGGTACTCCTCGCCGGGCATCGGACGGGGCGCCCGGGCGCCGCGGGAGGCGCCGGCCTGGAGCGCAGGACCCGCGGGCGGTGCTGCCAGGGCACGCTCATCCGAGCAGGCGCCGGTCATCGCCAGGACGACGCCGAGCACCGGGAGGGCCGTGCGAGGTCTCATCGGCACGATCCGGGAGGGGGATGCGGCCAGGTGCGGACGAAAGGCGGGCAGCGGACGAGCCCCCGACGAGCCCCGCCCCGGGCGCTCACCCCATCTCGTCCAGCACCTCCTCGAACTCCATCGCCATGGTGGGGTGGCTGTGCCGGTTGGCGGCCTCGATCCCCTGGCGGTACGCCTCGCGCGCCTCGTCGTCGCGCCCCAACTCGCGCAGGGCGTGGCCCAGCCGCCCGTAGGCGTTCCCCTCGTCGTCGGTGCGCGCCAGGTACGCCCGCAGCTCGGCGATCATCTCCTCCCAGCGTCCGGCCCGCTCGAGCTCCAGCGCCAGCCCGAAGCGGGGGCGCGGGTCGTCCGGGCGCTCCTCCGCCAGCTTCCTCAGCGAATCGATCCTGGAGCTTTCCACCTGGCTCTCCGTGCGTGCGGGTCCTGGACGTCCCTCCGAAAGTCAGCCGAGCCGCCGGCGCAGCAGGGTGGCCGCCGCCACGCCGGCCACCGCCCCCATCACCGCCGCCCCGCCGATCAGCGCCGCGCGCTGCGGCTCCACCGCGGCAAGCCCGTCGCGCAGCCCGCCCAGCCGCACCCCGCGGCCGCCGCCGCGGCCCTCCTCGCGCCCCTCGTACCCGGACGGGTCCCCACCCGCCGCGGCGCGCTCCCGGCCGGGACGGCTCCCCGCGGGCGGCAGGTCGGCGACCGCGTGGGTGGCGCCGGACGACAGGCACAGCGCGCGCCCGGCCAGGCGGCTGGTGCGGTTGGGAAAGACCAGCTCCTCGCCGCAGTCCGGGCACTCCACCCCGGCGGGCGCGGGGCGCACCGCCGAGTACAGGGCGTTCCGGCTCATCCCGAGCTGCGCGGCGATCCGGTCCACCGTCTCGGAGCTGGTCCAGTACAGGCGGTTGGCGCGCTCCTGCCGGGCGTCGTCCAGCTGGGTTGCGGTCATCGCGTCCTCGGGTGGTGGTGGGATCGGGCGGGCGTCGCCGCGCAAGAGCGCGCGGCGGAGCACAAGGTATGCCAGGAGCGGCGTTTCCGCACGGGCGCGCCGCACCCGCCCGGCGTTGTCTCGGGGGGGCGGCGGGTCTATCTTTACCGCCCCGGCAGCCGGAAACGAAGCGAAAAGATTACAGGGAAGGCGTGGCGGTGAGCAGCACGAGCGACACACTGGCGGCACCCGCCGCGCCACCGCGGCGCGGGTCGCGGCCGCGCGAGCAGGACGGAGCGGGGCGCGCGGTGGGGCGGTCTCCCCTGGCCGTCGTCTTCCTCACCGTGTTCCTGGACCTGGTGGGGTTCGGCATCGTCATCCCGCTGCTGCCGCTGTACGCCGAGCGCTTCGGGGCGGGGCCGGTGGCGGTGACCTGGCTGGTGGCCGTGTACTCGCTGATGCAGCTGCTGTTCGCGCCCTGGTGGGGCGCGCTCTCCGACCGGGTGGGGCGCCGCCCGGTGCTGCTGGTGGGGCTGTTCGGCTCGGCGGCGTCGTACCTCCTGTTCGGGCTGGCCGGCTCCCTCGCGACGCTGTTCGTCGGGCGCGCGCTGGCGGGGCTGATGGGGGCAAACGTGGGGGTGGCGCAGGCGTACATCGCCGACGTCACCGCCCCGGAGGAGCGCGCCCGGGGGATGGGGCTGATCGGCGCCGCCTTCGGGCTGGGCTTCATCCTGGGCCCGGCGATCGGCGGCGCGCTGTCGCACCTGGGGCACGCGGCGCCGTTCCTGGGCGCCGCCGCGGTGGCCGCGGCCAACGGGCTGCTGGCGCTCTGGCGGCTGCCGGAGTCGCTCCCGGCGGACCGGCGCGACGCGCGGCCGGCGGGCGCCGGACCGGCGGCGCGGCTGCGCGCCCTGGCGGCCGCCGCGGCGAATCCGCGCCTCCGCCCGCTGTACGCGGCGTCGCTCCTGGCCACGCTGGCGATCGCCGCGATGGAGGCCACGCTCTCGCTCTGGGCCGACCGCCGCTGGGGGCTCTCCCCCGCGGAGGTGGCCTTCCTGTTCGCGTACGTGGGCGGGGTGGCGGTGCTGGTGCAGGGCGCGCTGGTGGGCCGCCTGGCGCGGCGGCTGGGGGAGCGCAGGCTGGCGCTGGCCGGCGCGCTGGCGCTGGCGGCGGGGCTCGCGGCGATCCCGCTGGCGCCCTCGCCCTGGCTGCTTGCGGCGGCGCTCGCGGCCTTCGCCTTCGGGCAGGGGACGCTGACGCCCGCGCTTTCCGCGCTGGTGTCGCGCGCCGCGCCGGTCGCGGAGCAGGGGCGGCTGCTGGGGGTGTCGCAGTCGCTCTCGGCGCTGGGCCGGGTGCTGGGGCCGGTGGCGGGCGGGGTGGCGTTCGCGCGGCTGGGGATCGGGGCTCCCTACCTGGCCGGGGCCGCCCTTGCGCTGCTCGCCCTGCTGGCGCTGGCGGCCGGGCGCGCGGGAGGCCGGGCGTGATCCGCCCGCCCGCCCTCCGCCCCGGCGCCCGCGTCGCCCTGGTCGCGCCCGCCGGGCCGCTCCCCGAGGGCGCCGTGGACCGCGCCGCGGAGCGGGTGCGCGAGTGGGGATGGGAGCCGGTGGCGGGCGAATTCTGCCGGGGGCGCTGCGGCTTCCTGTCCGGGACGGACGAGCAGCGCGCCGCCGACCTCCAGGCCGCGCTCCGCGCCCCGGACAACGACGCGGTCTGGTGCCTGCGCGGCGGCTACGGCACCATGCGCATCCTGGACCGCATCGACTGGGCGCCGCTCGCGGAGCGCCCGCGCCCGCTGATCGGCTTCAGCGACAACACCGCGCTGCACCTGGCGCTCTTCCGCCGGGGCCTGGTCTCCTTCCACGGCCCGCACCCGGCCACCCCGGAGCTGCCGGAATTCTCGCGGGACGGGCTGCTGCGGGTGCTGACTCGCCCGGAGCCGGCGGGGATGCTTCCCTTCCCCGCCGACGGGCCGCAGCGCGCCGACACGCTGGTCCCCGGCGCCGCCGAGGGGCCGCTGGTGGGCGGCAACCTGGCGCTGCTGGCGGCGCTGGCCGGCACCCCCTGGGCGCTGCGCGCGGAGGGGGCGATCCTCTTCCTGGAGGACGTGGGCGAGGCGTCGTTCCGGGTGGACCGCATGCTCTCGCAGCTCCTCCTGTCCGGCGCGCTGGACGGCGTGGCCGGGGTCGCGGTGGGCGCCTTCTCCGAGTCGCCCGACGAGGGGCGGGCCGACTACCCGTCGTCGGCCGACGTGGTCGCGGAGCGGCTGGGGCCGCTGGGCGTCCCGGTCGCCTTCGGCTTCCCCTTCGGGCACATCGACGAGAGCTGGACCCTTCCCCTGGGCGTGCGCGCGCGGCTGGACGCCGACGCGGGGACGCTGGCGCTCCTGGAGCCCGCCGTCTGCCCGCCGGCGGGCCGCGACGGGAGGAGCGGGTGAGCGGGACGTTCCGGATCGCTGCGGGGCTGGAGGAGGGCGCGGACGGCGCCTTCCTGGCGCACGCCTTGTCCATCCCCGGGTGCGCGGCTTTCGGCCCCACGCCCGAGGCCGCCGCCGCCGCGCTGGAGGGCGAGGTGCTGGAGTGGCTGGGCTTCCTGGCCTCCGCCGGCGAGCCGGTGCCCCCCGACGACGCCGAGCTGGCGGTGGACGAGTGGCTGCGCACCGACGCACGGGTGGCCGCCGGGGAGACCACGGCGTGCTTTGCCCACGACCTGCGCGCGGTGGAGGACGAGGACATCGACCGGGGACTGCGCCGGCTGGGCGACCTGCGCGCCGCGCTTCTGGCCCGGGTCCGCCGCCTCCCCGCGGACCAGGCCGACCGGCCGCTCCCCGGCGGGGGGACCGTGCGGGGCGCGCTGGAGGAGCTGGCGCGGGCGCAGTGGTGGACGCTGAGCCGGCTGGGCGCCTCACCGCTGGGCGAGCTCCCGGACAAGACCCTGGGGCGGCTGGACACGGCGATGGCACTCACGGTGGACCACTTCGCGCACCTGCCGGAGGAGCGCCGCGGGCTGCTGCTGGAGATCGACGGGGAGGAGTGGACGCCCCGCAAGGTGCTGCGCCGGCTGCTCTGGACGGAGTGGTCGCTGGGGCGGGTGGTCGCGCTCGCCCTGGCCGAAGGCTGACATCCACGCTCGCCGGCGCACCGCCGAGGGACGATGAAGATCTACACCAAGACCGGGGACCAGGGGGAGACGGGATTGTTCGGCGGGCAGCGCGTGCGCAAGGACCACGCGCGGGTGGAGGCGTACGGCGACGTGGACGAGCTGAACTCGGTGCTCGGCGTGGTCGCCGCCCGGCTGGTGGCCGAGGGGCAGGCGGAGATGGCGCGCAACGTCCAGCAGCTGCAGGGCGACCTGTTCGCCCTGGGGGCGCGGCTGGCGACGCCCCGCCCCGAGGACGGCGGGCGCGAGAACGCCCACATCCCCCCGCTCCCCGAGGGGCGCGTGGAGGAGATGGAGCGCTGGATGGACGCCGCCGACGAGGAGCTGGAGCCGCTGCGCAACTTCGTCCTCCCCGGCGGCGGCGAGGCGGCCGCGCAGCTGCACCTGGCGCGCACCGTGTGCCGCCGGGCGGAGCGGCGCTGCGTGTCGCTGGCCCACGTGGCGCACATCGAGGAGGAGGTGATCGTGTACCTCAACCGCCTCTCCGACCTGCTCTTCACCCTGGCGCGGCTGGCCAACCGGCGCGCCGGGATCCCCGACGTGCCCTGGGTGCCGAACCCACGCTGACGGCGCGTGTAATGATCCGTCCGGAGCCCGCCGCCGCGCGGGCGACGATGAACCCATCGAGACCAGGAGGTCGATAGATGCCGTACCCCGAGATGCTGCTCGCCCCCATGCGCCAGGAGCTCACCCGCCTGGGCGTCAAGGAGCTCAAGTCCGCCGACGAGGTCCGCGAGACGCTGGAGCACAAGGAAGGCACCACCATGGTGGTGGTGAACTCCGTGTGCGGCTGCGCCGCCCGCAACGCCCGCCCCGCCGTGGCAATGGCCCTCCAGCACGGCAAGCTCCCCGAGCGGGTGACCACCGTGTTCGCCGGGCAGGACGTGGACGCCACCGCCGAGGCGCGCCGCCACTTCCTGGGCTACGCCCCCTCCTCGCCCTCCATCGCGCTGCTCAAGGACGGTGACGTGGCCTTCATGCTGGAGCGCCACGACATCGAGGGCCGCTCCGCCCAGGAGATCGCCCAGGACCTGGTGAACGCGTTCGACCGGTTCTGCTGAGGGCCAGAAGTACGCAGTACGCTGAAAAGCGCCCCCGCCGGGATCTCTCGGTGGGGGCGCCTTTCGTCGGTTCGGCAGCAACCAGCCTGGCACTTCAAAAAGTCGCGTTGATTGAGGATACGGTGTATCAGTGATGTCGGCCGGCCTGTGGCGGTAGCCAGACCTCGAGCGCTGGCACGATTCCGACGCCGGCAACCGTGCGAGGCTGTGCCCGGCGGAGGTCATTGAGAACCCGCCCCGCCCATGGCAACACCCGCGACGGACGTTCCGGGTCTCGACCAGAACGCCGGATGCGCGTCGTGCCGTTCACCTTGGCGGTATCACCCGTTTGACCCCGAATCAACAGCAGGCTCTCGATTGCTCCGGATAGTGCAGCTACGTCGATATCATCGCGGAGCAGGATGATGTCATGCGGCGACTGGTCGGCACGACGGAGAATACGAAAAAACCCCTCGCCGGTGAGCGTGCTGTCCACTATTGCGAGCGTCACCGGGACCCGGGTCGGGCGCGCTGGTACCTGCTGTGAGTGCAGCAGGGAATCCGCTGATGTAAGCCCCACAATGCCGAGGAGCAGGGCAGCGATTAGGCCCAATGGACGATTCACACGGCTCATACAGGTTACCGGTGAAGGGTGAAGCTTTCGGGGGCGGTCAATCGCAGAAGATCACCCAGCCCTGCCAATAGGGCTCCCAAGTAGAGCCGCCGTCATAGGAGATCTCAATCGTAACGAAAAGCGACGGACAACCCGCTCCGGTGTCACCTCCATCGCCTGAGCAGTCACTAGCGACAACCCCGGCTGGACCTGCCGTCGCATACGGATCGTACGTGGTGCTGTATGGCTCATTCAAGAACGGATCTACGCCGCCGTCCGCCTTGCATTGAAGGATCTCTACCCTGCCCGCGGAGCCGATCTGGTGATAGTGAAACCTCGTGTAGTAGATCGTTTTCTCCTCATAACAGTGTACTAGGATCCGCGCATTGTGCCAGCGCAACCCATTGTCGTCGGAGTTGATGCTGCTGACAGGATATGCGCGGTACCAGTTTTTTGACGGAAGGGGATAGCTCTTGACCTCGGAGTCCCACTGCGACCAGAACCTCCCGTTCTCATGTGTTACTGGCTGATAGTCGTTGACTTCGTCATTCAGACGCGTCGGACAGTTGATGTCACGATACCAAACCTGTGCATTGAGCGCCCCAGCCCAGGCGAATTGTCCCGATAGGAGCAGCAGGAGGAGTAGCTTGCGCATGGCCGGGCATCAAGTGGATGTGTTGTCGTGGGATTACGTCTGGGGGTGTGGTTCTATTCCGACCCGCCCCGCTCTGCACGTGCGCGGGCAGCCCGCCGCTGCAAGGCGATCTCTCGACCCGGATATCCAAACGCATTCGCTTCTATCTCGGCATCGGTCGCATTGACCGCGTCCCACTTCGGTGCCCAGACCTCCTCCAGCACCCGTTGCAAGTCGGGATCCTCTACCCGTACCAGCATCCCGAGGCGCTCGCCGTCCTTGCGCTTCTGAAAGTGCTTCAAGATCTCGGGGCGGAGGTCCGGGCGAGTCATACCCAGAAGGCGCTCCAGCGCCTCCACGTCGAATCCAGGCAGAACTTCCGTTCTGTCGGCTTCGCTGAGGCGAAAACCAGGCTCAGGCGTGGAAAGGCGCATCGGGTGAGGCTCGGGTGAACTCATCAGTAACGCCGGGCTGGGGTCGCAGCCGCTAAAGGTCAGCGTCGATCCCAGGATGAGCGGCAGGAGCGCGAATCGTCGCACGAGGTGGCCGGCTTGGCGGTACGGACCAGGCATGCATTCCCTCGGGAAAGCGTGAGGTGATACGCGGCACTCCAGGCCCAGTTGATAATTAGCAAGCGGTCACAATGTGTGTCAATAAAATCGTGAAGAGCAAGTCAAATCCACCAGGAACCAAATAGCCGTCGTCCCTGCGGGCCTCGTCCATCCAAGAGACACTGGGATGCAGTACCGGAGCGGCTCCATGTGGGAGCCGCCCCGTCCATCGCGAGCGAGCCTACAGGACCTGCATGCCGGACGGGCCGAAGAAGTACCCGCAGAAGCTGGTGTAGCCGCCGCGGTTGGCGGTCTGCGGGTCGTAGATGACGTTGTTGCTGTTGTCGTAGTTGCGTGCGGCTGTCTGGCCGGGCTTGTGGCCCCAGAAGCCGTCGCTGTGGCGGCGGTACCAGTGGTAGTCCGTCCCCGGCCAGATCACCAGCGCCATGTAGTGCCGCGGCGAGCCGCTCCCCACGCAGGTGGAGGCCTGCACCGCCCCGTCGCTCACCGCGCCGGCGGTGACGTTGGAGCAGGCCATGACGCTGGCCTGCGCGCCCGTCGCGCGGCCCGGCTGCGCGAAGGTGTCCGTGCGGCGGTTGCTCGCGTAGTTGTAGCAGTTGTTGTTGCGCATCACGGTGCGCACCGCGTTCCAGAAGTTGGGGTTGAACGCGGAGGCCTCGTAGCTGCACGACCCCACCGTGAGCGTGGTCCAGCTGCTCGCGTCGGTGCCGATCACCGTCGCGCCGGCCTGCGCCGTGGCGTCGCCCGGCGCGGCCTCGGAGAGCGTGCCCGCCTCGCCGCCGGAGGTCGTCGGGGCGGACCGGAGCTCGCCCAGCGCCAGGGAGCGCAGGTCCAGGTCGGCGAAGGCGCCCTCGGCGGAGGGAGCGCCGGAGGCAGGGAAGACGCGGCCCATGCGCGAGATCAGCCGCTCCGCCAGCTCCAGCCCCTTGCCCTCGGCCCCGCTCTGCCCGCTGGCGATGCGGAAGCTGGCGGGCAGCTCCAGCCCGGCGGCCGGGCCGCCCTCGTCCGACTCGATGACGAGGCCGCGGAAGCCCAGGACGCCGCGGTCCTGGTCCGCCGGGGTGACGGCCTCGCGGGCGGCGGCCACCTGGCGAAGCACCTCGCGGGCCTCGCGCTCGTCCAGCACCCACGAGGGGTTGGGGCGACCGGAGAAGATGTCGAGCGTTACACGTACCATGGTTTCCTCCCGAACAGGGGGTGAAGGCGTCCGCCGCGGCCGCGGAGTGCGGCGCGGGTCGCCCGGCGTCCTGCTGCGTTGCCGATCGGGAGGGGTTCGCTTTCGCGAAGGGCGCGGCGCGTGGCGCGGACGGGGTCCGCGGGTGGCCGCCATGAGGTGCCCCTCCCGCCAGGCCGGTCGCGAGACCGGCTCCGGGTGCCGGAAATGCCCGGCGGGTGGAGCTGCTGGGATGTGGGCCTCCCCGGCGGGCGACGCCGCGCCGCGGGAGGATTCGTTGCTTGTGCTGTGGCTTGCGACACAACTATAACGAATCATACATAAGCCGTCAACCCGTACGCCACGCGCCGTGGGGCGGCGCCGTTGCTTGTATTCACCCCGCCCCGGGTTATATTGGCCCGGATTTTCCCGCGCCGGCCGCGAGCCGGCACCCCCCGCGACGACAGGAGTCCCCATGCCGCCCGCGACCTCCCCGGTCAGCCAGAACCGGCTGGTCCCGCTCGCCCCGGTGGAGCGCGACACCATCCCCCGCATCTTCCTGCACGCGGTGGACAGGCACGATCGCGCGGAGGCGCTCCGCTCCAAGCAGGGCGGTGCGTGGAAGTCGCTTTCCCACCGCGAGGTGGAGGAGCGGGCGGCGCGGCTGGCGGCGGCGTTGGCGGCGGGCGGGCTGGAGCGCGGCGACCGGGTGGCGATCCTGTCGGAGAACCGCCCCGAGTGGGCGGTCACCGACTACGCGGTGCTGGGGATGGGCGCCGTCGTGGTGCCGGTGTACGGCACCCTCCCGGCGAACCAGGTGGCGTACATCCTGGAGAACTGCGGGGCGCGCGTGGTCTTCGCCTCCACCCCGGAGCAGGTGAACAAGGTGCTGGAGGTGCGCGGCGGATTGCCGGCGCTGGAGCGCGTGGTCGCCTTCGACGACCCGGCGGGGGCGCCGGGGGTGGAGCGCTTCGCCGACGTGCTGGAGGCCGGGCGCGCCGCCGTGGAGCGGGGGGAGACGGGAAGCTTCCGCGAGGCCGCGCTGCGGGTGGGGCGCGACGACGTGGCGACGCTGATCTACACCTCGGGGACCACGGGCGACCCCAAGGGGGTGATGCTCACCCACTACAACCTGGCCTCCAACGTGGCCGCCTGCCTCCAGCACGGGCTGGGCTCCATCATCCGCACCGGCGAGACGGCGCTGTCGTTCCTGCCGCTCTCGCACGTGTTCGAGCGGATGGTGGACTACCTGTACTGGGACCAGGGCGTGTGCATCGCCTACGCCGAGTCCATGGACCGGGTGGCGGACAACCTGGTCGAGGTCCGCCCGCACATCGCCGTCTCCGTCCCCCGCCTCTTCGAAAAGATCTACGGCAAGGTGATGGGCGCCACCGGGTTCCGGAAGCGGATCGTCGACTGGGCGCAGCGCGTGGGCGAGCGCGCCGCGGACGAGCGCCTCGCCGGCCGGGAGCCCGCCGGGGCTCTGGGCCTCCAGTTCCGCGTCGCCGACCGGCTGGTGTTCTCCAAGCTGCGGGAGCGCACCGGCGGAAAGCTGAAGAACTTCGTGTCCGGCGGGGCGCCGCTCTCGGCGGGGATCGCGCGGTTCTTCCACGCGGCCGGGCTCCCCGTGTACGAGGGCTACGGCCTCACCGAGACCTCGCCGGTGATCGCGGTGAACCGGCCGGGGCACGTCAGGCTGGGCACCGTGGGGCAGGTGGTGCCGGGGGTGGAGGTGAGGATCGGCGACCAGGGGGAGATCCTCACCCGCGGGCCGCACGTGATGAAGGGGTACTGGAACAACCCCGAGGCCACGGCGAAGGCCGTCGACGCGGACGGCTGGTTCCACACCGGCGACGTGGGCGAGCTGGACGCCGACGGCTTCCTGCGCATCACCGACCGCCTCAAGGACCTGATCGTCACCGCCGGCGGCAAGAACATCGCGCCGCAGCCCATCGAGAACGAGGCGGCGCTGTCGCCGTACGTGGCGCAGGCGGTGATGATCGGCGACCGGCGCCCCTACACCGTGTTCCTGCTGGTCCCCGACTGGGAGAACCTGGGCACCTGGGCGAAGCAGCAGGGGATCGACGCTTCCGACCGCGCGGCGCTGGTCCGCGACCCGCGGGTGCAGCAGCTGATCGAGCGCGACTGCCTGGGCCGCCTGGGCGAGTTCGCGCGCTACGAGCTGCCCAAGAAGGTGGCGCTGATCCCCGAGGAGCTTTCCATCGAATCCGGCACGCTGACGCCCACCCTCAAGGTGAAGCGGCGCGCGGTGGAGGCGCGCTACCGGGACCGGATCGAGGCGATGTACGCGGGCGGGCAGGGCGGGGCGGCGGAGTGAGCGAGCACACCGGGACACCGACATGAAAGCCAAGCTGCACAACCAGGGGAAGTCCGGGGGGATGTCGTCGAAGGGCAAGCTGCTGCTGGGGGCCGCGGGCCTCTTCCTGTTCATCGTGGGGGTGCGCCGCACCTTCCGCACGGACGCGGGCGAGGTCGGGGACGTGGACCCAGCGCGGCAGCCGGAGGAAAGGGGCGACGGCAGCGCGGAGTAGGCGCGCCGGCCGGCGGGAGCGAGAAGCGGGGCCGGGCCACCCATGGCCCGGCCCCGCTTCGTCGCCCCGTTTTCCTTGACTCGCCAGCGCGGCCGAACACATCCTATGAGACAATCGATGCACGCTGGTTCACGAACCACCCGTGGGAGGGCGCAATGGAAAAGCTGAAGCTGGACCTGGACTCGCTCGTCGTAGAATCGTTCGAGACGAGCGGCCAGAGCACGTCGCGCGGCACTGTGGACGCATACGACTCGTTCACGGCGACCACGGGCGGCGAAGGTTTCTGCCCTTACTACTGCTCGGATGATTCGCGTTGCGCTTGCGCATAGGGTCAGAAGCCACAGCGGGTCAGAAACGCAAAAAAGCGGGGTCGAGCCATCACCGGCTCGACCCCGCTTCCGCTGCCGCCGGGGGACACGGTCGAACGGCATGGACAACTGCTCCACACTTCACGCCGAAAAGTCGGACGACGGGGAGATCGAGGCCTCGTCCGTACCGCCTCAGCTCCGTCTCACCGCCAACACAAACCACTATCTATAAATAGCTTATGGATCGCGAGTCCGATTTGTTCCGGCGCTCCATGATCGATCCTCCTTATCGTCGCATATCCTTTCATTATCCACCCTTATTCGGGCCTGCCCCTTGCAAAGCCCCGCCGCCCCTGCTCCGGGCCGTCCTGCGCCCGCGGACCCGGACAGGGTTCCACGGAATCCATCCGCACGGGCGAAGGAGGCAGTCCCATGTTCTTCCGCACGAACAAGTTCCAGTACAACGCCAAGCCGGACAAGCCGGACCCCATCTACGCCAAGAAGCTCCAGGAGGCGCTCGGCGGGCAGTGGGGCGAGATCAGCGTGATGATGACCTACCTGTTCCAGGGGTGGAACTGCCGCGGGCCGGCCAAGTACCGCGACATGATCCTGGACATCGGCACGGAGGAGATCGCGCACGTGGAGATGCTGGCCACGATGATCGCGCGGCTGCTGGAAAAGGCCACCCCCGAGGAGCAGCAGGCCGGCGCCGGCAACCCCCTCGTCAACGCCGTCATGGGCGGCACCAGCGTGGGCGAGGCGGTCATGGCCGGGATGAACCCGCAGCACCTGATCGTCGCCGGCCTCGGCGCCCTCCCCGCCGACAGCGTGGGCTACCCGTGGAACGCCAAGTACACCATCGCCAGCGGCAACCTGCTGGCGGACTTCCGCTTCAACGTCACCGCCGAGTCGCAGGGGCGGCTCCAGGTGGCCCGGCTGTACGAGCTGACCGAGGACAAGGGCGTGCGCGACATGCTCTCCTTCATGCTCGCCCGCGACACCATGCACCAGAACCAGTGGCTCGCCGCCATCGCCGAGCTGGAGCGCGAGGGGCTGGACCGGACGCCCGTGCCGTTCAGCTTCCCGCTGGACCGGGAGAAGCGCGAGGTGGCGTACCAGTTCTGGAACTGCTCCGAGGGGACGGAGAGCGCCGAGGGGCCGTGGGCCAGCGGGCCCGCGCCGGACGGGCTGGGCACCTTCGAATACCTGGCCGATCCGCAGCCGCTGGGCGAGACGGTCACCGAGCTCCCCGCAGTGGACCCGCGCGTCCACGGCACGCCCAAGATGCCGGTTCCGCCCACGGCTTCGGACTGATCCGCAACGGCATTTCACAGCGGGGTCGGGCGTGCCCCGGTCGTGTGGTCCCAAACGTTCGGCGCCGGCCCCGCACTGCGGGGCCGGCGCCTCTGTCTTCCATCGTCGTCCCGCCCGGTGCCGTCAGGCTTCGTCCGTGCTCATCACCACCCGGTCCGATGCCGCGAAGGCCGCCACCACCCCGGCCGTGAACGGCCAGCGCCGCTCGTCCGAACCGTACTGCTGCTCGAAGAAGCCCACCACGTCCTCCACTGTCCACGGCCCGAGCGAGGTCATGTAGTCGTCCCACTCGTCCTGGATCTCGCGCCAGTCGGCATACGGCTTCCGGCTCAGCAGCATCGGCCCGGAGCGCAGGTAGATCAGGTAGAGCAGTCCGCTCAGGATCTTACCTTCCCGCTGTTCTTCCACGGCTCCCAAACGACAGGACGCCGGATGAACTGGATCAGCGACTGTACCAAGGCGTGTTTCGCCAGCCGCCGGGACAGGTCTGGAGTCAAGCGAGTCAGCAGTTCCTCGCGTCCCTTCCCCGTTCTCCCTCTCTGACACAGCCGGTCCAACACGGCTCGCGGCCTGTATTGAGCCTCCTGTACATCCTGAGCCGTCACTTCGCAGCCGACCAGCACGGCCAGCACCTGGGGATCCTGAAAGAACACGATCTCCAGCTCGGGAACAGCCAGGAAGACGCGGAACGGGGTACTCTGGGCAGCCGTGCGGATCAGGTCGTACAGGACTCGTTCCTGCTCCCGGACACTTGCGGACTCGATCGTTTCCGCATCCGTGACCAGGGCGACCGGCTCCAGTCGGCTCGCCAGAATCGACTTGGCGAAGGAGATCGCGGACGACTTTCCACCTGCCGGAGACACCAGGACCGGCTCCGGGATTTCGGACTCAACCAGCTTCGTGAGGAGTTCAGCGTCGAACTCGCCCTCGGCAACGATGTAGCTCTTCATGGCAGCGCCTCCACACGCGGATCGTAGTCGGGCATGCCCGTCTCGATGCAGTACTGATATTTCTTCATCAACGCAGGCCGAATCCGCTCCTGCTCTAGAACATACTTGATTTCGTCCCCGTTCCACAGGAGGATGGTCTGTGGAGCGAGGAACTGAGCGAGTGTCAGAGCAGGGTTCGTGAAGCCGCTTCGACTGAACAGCAGGCCGACCGCACCTGGGGGGCGCCGAATGAGCTGGTTGCGAAGCTTCGCGATCGGTTCGACGTTGACGGGGACGGCCGTGTCCTTGGATTCTACCAGGCACGAGAGGGTATCGAGATGGACAGCGCCGTCGATCTGCTCTGCGGTTTCACCCGCAATTGAAACGCTGTAGGGCCATCTCACGACGGCGCCATCCAGTTCGAAAGCCCTCAGGACCAAATGCTCGAAGGCCTTGCCCGCGGCCCAACCGGGTGTCGATTGTGCTTCGATCTGCTCCCACAATGCTCTCAGTTCCGACCAACCAAACCGGCGGATCTTTCTGATATGGGCTGCTCCCATGCAGATTGGCGTACGGGTGCGGGGTGATTGAGCTGCTCAGCCGTAAAGTCGTTGTCCGTGACCCGAATTCAGGAAATCCCGTGAAGCACGAAGAAAGACACGCGGTCGGGATGTGGCTGGTAGCGGCGTTCCTGGGCGGGTTCGCCGTGCTCGTCTGGTGGGCGGGCGGGCTGCGGAGGGACGGCGCGGAGCCGGCCCCGCCGCCCTCCATCGAGCGGCGCGACACCTCCGGCGTCGCGTAGGGGCGAGGCTAGCCGGCCGCGATCTCCTCCACGGCGCGGCGCACGTACACCGGCACCATGGCGCGGCGCCACTCCGGGTCCACGATGATGTTCTCCAGCGGGTGGCACTGCTTGAACGCCTGCTGCGCCACCGCGTCGGCCACCTCGCCCACCGGCCGCCCCACGGCCACCTTCTCCAGCCCGGACACCACCCGCGGCCGCGAGCCCAGCGCCGACACCACCAGCGACATCGCCTCCACCGTGCGGTCCTCCGCCACCTCGGCGGCGAGCGCCACGGACAGCAGGGGAAAGTCGATGGCCTGCCGCTGCCGAAGCTTGCGGTACGCGGTGCGCAGCCGCGGCGAGGGCGCGGGGATCCGTACCCGCACCAGCAGCTCGCCCGGGCGCCGCACGGTGTTCCACTTGCCGTCCGCAACGAAGAAGTCGTCCACCGGGATCGTCCGCGTCCCCTCGGCGGAGGCCAGCTCCACCGTGGCGCCCAGCGTCATCAGCGCCGGCACCGTGTCGGCGGAGTGCGCGGCCACGCACTTCTTCCCCACGCGGGTGACGTGGCAGACGTCGCCGTCCTTTTTCAGGCAGAAGCCCAGCGCCTGCCGCCAGAACAGGCTCTGGTTGTAGTAGGTGCAGCGCGTGTCCAGGCACAGGTTGCCGCCCAGCGTGCCCTGGTTGCGGATCTGCGGCCCGGCCACCTTGCCCGCCGCCTCCGCCAGCGAGGGGAAGAAGCGGCGCACCAGCGGGTGGCGCGACACCCCCGTGAGCGTCGCCGAGGCGCCCAGCGACAGGAAGCGCGCCTCCGGATCCCCATCGGGCACGGGGCGGCCCTCCGCGTCCTCCAGGCGGATCCCGGCCATCTCCTCCACCCCCTTGAGCCCCACCAGCAGCCGCGGCGTCCACAGGCGGTGCTTCATGTTGGGGACCAGGTCCGTCCCCCCGGCGATGGGCACGGCGTCGTCGCGGCCCTGGAGCAGCTCCAGGGCCTCCGCCAGGCGGGCGGGGCGGGCGTAGCGGTACTCGTGGAGACGGAGCATGGCGGCGCGGCTGCGGTTCCCGGACGAACAATCGTCCGAACTTAGTGGAATGGCGCGCCGCCTTCCAGCGAGCGGACCGAAGCGGCCACGCGGATCACGTCAGGCGGAGCTCTCGCCGGGCGGGGCGAAGGCGCGCGGCAGGCGCAGGCGGAAGACGGATCCCCCGCCGTCGCGCCCCTCCACGCGCAGCGAGCCGCGCAGCAGCCCGGCCAGCTTCCGCGCGATGGTGAGCCCCGCCCCGGTGCCGCGGCTCATGGAGTCGCTGCGCGCGGGGTCGCCCAGCTGCTCGAACGCCTCGAAGATGCGCTCGCGGTCCTCCGGCGAGATCCCGGGGCCGGTGTCCTCCACCGACACCTCCAGCGCGCCGGGGTCGTCCGGCAGGGCGCGCGTGGCGACCCGCACCCCGCCCTGCGCGGTGAACTTGACCGCGTTGGCCACCAGCGCCAGCAGGAGCTGGCGGAGGCGGTCCGGGTCGGTCTCCACCTCGGCGGCGTCCTCCGCCACCTCCACCTCGAACCCCAGGCGCTTGGCCTCCGCCTGCTGGCGCAGCGGCTCCAGCGCGGCGCGCAGGAAGCGCTCCAGCGGCACCGGCGAGGGGGAGACGGAAAGGCGGCCCACCTCGGCGGTGGTCAGCAGCAGCACGTCGTCCACCAGGCGCGCCAGGTGCTCCGCGCAGATCCCGGCCCGCTCCGCGGCGCGCTGCGCGGCGGGGGGGACGGGGCCGTACGTCTCGGTGCTCAGCAGGTGCGTGTAGCCGACGATGGCGTTCAGCGGGGTGCGCAGCTCGTGGCTCACCGCGGTGAAGAAGCGGCTCTTGGCGCGGTTCGCCTCCTCGGCCTCGGCGGCCAGGCGCGCCAGGTCCAGCTCGCGGCGCACCTGCCCGGTCACGTCCTCGAACAGGATCGCCACGCCGCCCAGGGCCAGCGGAAAGGTCCAGACGTCGAAGTAGCGGTCGCGGAAGGCGCGCGACTCGGGGCGCACCGCGGCCAGGTGGCGCGGCTCGCCGTCGGCCATGGTGGCGGCCAGCGCCTCCACGATCTCCGGGGGGCCCGGGGGGAGGAGGACGTGCACGTCCATCCCGGTGGCGTGCCTGCGCGACAGGCCCAGGAGCTGCTCGGCGGCGTGGTTGAAGTACACGATGCGCCAGGCGGAGTCCACCGCCACGAAGCCGTCGCGGATCGCCTCGATGAGGCGGGCGTACTGCTCCTGCACCACCAGCTCCGCGGTGGCGTCGCGGAAGTGCACCAGCACCCCGTCTCCGTCCAGCGGGGAGGCGCTCACCGCCAGCCGCCGCGGGAGCGAGGCGTCGGAGTGCGCTTCCAGGTACTCGCGGGGCGCACGGTCCTCCAGCACGCGCAGCAGGGGTGCCCACGCGTCGTCGCCGTCGGGGCGGGGGAGCACCTCCCGGAAGGGGCGGCCGAGCGCCGCCTCGCGGGGAATCCCCAGCAGGCGCTCGGCGGCGGCGTTCCAGTAGGTGATGCGCCCCGCCTCGTCCAGCGTGTAGATCCCGTCCCGGATCGCCTCCAGGACGGGGCTGGTGGAAAGCGTCGTCAACATTCCGGCTACTTCCTGGATGCTTCCCGTGTCCCCGGTCCGCTCCCCCCGCAGGTGATACTTGTCCCTCAGCCCGCACGTTCCTCCCCGCGCCGCGCGAACTCCGACCCCGGGTTCCACTCCGGCAGCGCGCCCGCCGAGGCAACCGCCAGCGCCGTGCGCAGCAGCACCCTCCCCTGCTGCACGGCGCCGCCGTAGTCCCATCCCTCGCGGTACGCGTCGGAGGGCTGGTGGTAGTGGCGGGTGACGAACTCCTCGTACCAGCGCTCGCCCCACCCCTCCGGCCGGTCCGCGTAGTCCAGCCCGTGGTCCAGCGCCAGCGCGGGTACGCCCGCGCGCGCCAGCGGGAAGTGGTCCTGCCGGAAGAACATCCCCTGCTCCGGGTGCGGGTCGGGGCGCAGCGTCATCCCCTCCGCCGCGGCGGCCTCGCGCACCGTCTCCCCCAGCTCCGAGCGGTCCGCGCCCAGCGGGGCGATGTCGCGCGTGCGCCCCTCCAGGTTGGCGCCGTCCAGGTTGAGCTCCGCCGCGGTGCGGGCCAGCGGGAACAGGGGGTGGCGCGCGTACCACTCGGCGCCCAGCAGCCCGGACTCCTCGGCCGTGGTGGACACGAAGAGCAGCGGGCGCCGCGGGGGCTCCGGGAGCGCCGCGGCGGCCTCGGCGACGGCGAGCAGCAGGGCGACGCCGCCGGCGTTGTCGTAGGCGCCGTGGTACACCACGCGCCTGCCGTCCTCGCCCTCGCCGGTGCCCAGGTGGTCGTAGTGCGAGGTGAGCAGCACCACCTCCTCCGCCAGCGCCGGGTCGGCGCCGGGGAGGAGTCCGGCCACGTTGGCGGTACGCACCTCCCGTACCCGGCTGCGCACCCGGGCCCGCGCGCGGATCCCGGTGGCGACCGGGCGGAACTCCCGCTCCTCCGAGCGACGGGCGAGCGCCTCCGGGTCGTGGCCGGCGCGCCGCAGCGCCTCCGCCGCGGCGCCGGCCGAGATCCACCCCTTGATCCCCAGCGGGAACTCCGGCGTCCCGGCCAGGTCGTACTGCTCGCCGGTGTTGGAGGTGCGGACCACGTTCCAGCCGTAGCCGGCGGACTCGTCGGTGTGCACCAGGAGCACGCCCGCGGCCCCGCGGCGCGACGCCTCCTCGTACTTGTAGGTCCAGCGCCCGTAGTAGGTGAGCGCCCGCCCGCCGAAGAACTCCGGCGTCGCCGCGGTGCCCGGGTCGTTGACGCGCATCAGCAGCACCCGGCCGCGCACGTCCACGTCCTTGTAGTCGTCCCAGTCGTACTCCGGGGCGGTGATCCCGTACCCCACGTACACCAGCTCGCCCTCCGTCTCCACCTCGGGCTCGGGCACGCCGGCCTTGAGGACGAAGTCGTCGCGGTACGCCGGCTCCATCGCCCCGCCGCCGGGGAGCTCGAAGGCGAGGCTCGGCTCGGGGGTGAGCCCCACCAGCGGCACCGGCTGGAAGTACGAGCCGTCCACCGGCCGCAGCCCGATGCGCCGGAACTGGGCGCGCACGTACTCCGCGGCCAGGTCGCCGCCGCGCGTTCCCGGAGCGCGCCCCTCCAGCAGCGGGTGCGACAGGAAGCGCAGGTGGGCGTCGATGGTGTCCGGGCGGATCCGGTCCAGCACGGCGTCGGGGGGCGTCATCGCTTCGGGTCCGGGGGGGGAAGGTTCGGTTGGAGCGGGTCAGGCGAGCGACCAGGCGCCCAGCAGGCCGCGGCGCACCTCGCCGCGCTTCTGCAGGTAGCCCAGGATGGCGCCCAGCGAGCCCTCGGCGGCGCGGACCAGGGCGGGGTCCAGGCCGTCGCCGTACACGCGCTTCACCAGCGCGGCGGGGCGGGCCGGGCCCCCCTCGCGCAGCGCCTCGCGCACCTGCGCGATGCGCGACTCGCGGTGCGCCGCGTAGCGGCGGAGCGCGGCCGCGGGGTCGGGGATGGGCGGGCCGTGGGCCGGGTACATCACCTCCGCCTCGGCCTCGCCCAGCCGCTCCAGCGAGTCCAGGTAGTCGGCGAGGTCGCCCTCCGGCGGGGCGACCAGGACCGTGTCGCCCACCCCCATCAGGTGGTCGCCGACGAAGGCCACGTCCCACGAGGAGCGTACGCCCTGACGCAAAACGAACGCCAGGTGCTCCGGCGCGTGCCCCGGCGTCGCGATGGCGCTCAGCGTCCCGGCGTCGGTCTCCACCGCGTCGCCGTCGCCGATCCAGCGCCCCACCACCAGCCCCGAGCCCAGGCCCGCGCGGAGCGCGCCGCGCGCCATCCACACCGGGGCCCCGGTGCGCTCGGCGAGCGCGGGCGCGGCGCCCGCGTGGTCGGCGTGCGAGTGGGTGAGCAGGATCGCGGCGGGCGCCGCGCCGCCGAGCGCCGCCTCCACCGCCTGCACGTGGGCGTCCAGCGCCGGCCCGGGGTCGATCACCACCGGGCGCTCCCGGCCCACCAGGTAGGTGCGCGTCCCGTCCAGCGTCATGGGCGACGGGTTGGGCGCGAGCACGCAGCGGACGGCGGGGTGGTCCTTCACGGCCGGCGCAGCACGGCCCGCACCGGCGACGCGTCCGCGTCGACCAGGCGCAGGGGGAGGGCGATCAGCTCCCAGCGGCCCGCGGGGACCCCGGCCAGCAGGAGGTTCTCCAGGATGGCGACGCCGCCCGCGCCCAGCACCCGGTGCGCCTCCAGGTCGGCGGACCGGTACGGGTCCACGGAGGGGGCGTCGGTGCCCACCAGCTTCACGCCGGCGTCCACCAGCGCGCGGGCGGCGTCCGGCTCCGGCGCGGGGAAGTCGGTGGGGAAGACGGCGGGGTCGGTCCAGCACCCGGTGCGGAAGAGCACCCGCTCGGCCGCGCCCCCGGCGAGCAGCCGCTCCACCAGCCCGGCGTCGATCCGGCCGCCGCGCTCCACGTCCACCAGCACGGCGGGCCCCAGGTACGCGTCCAGCGGCGCCGCGCCGATGCGGATGCCGTCGTCCGCCACGTGGAAGGGGCCGTCGGCGTGGGTGCCGGTGTGGGCGCTCATGCGGAGCTCCGCCACGTTGGCCGGGGCGCCCCTGGCGCGCAGCGAGGTCCAGGCCAGCGCGCAGGGGGCGTCGCCTGGCCAGACGGGGATCCCCTCCCCCACCGGCCAGGAGACGTCGTACAGCTCGGGCGTCGCTTCCACGGGTCCGCGGTCGGGGTGGACAAGGGGCCGGCGGCCTACCACGCCAGCCGGAGCAGGAGCGCGGGGTGCAGCAAGGAGCGGACCGGCGCCAGGTCGCCGGTGACGCGGATCAGCGCGTCCGCCAGCTCGGGGCTGCGGCCCAGCCGGCGCGACACCGCGGCCAGGGCGCGCGGCCGGGCGACGAACGCCTCCACCAGGCGCTGCATCCGCTCCCCGGGGCCGAAGGCGCGCCGCCGCGCCCGCTCGTACCCGGCGAGCGCCGCGGCCGACGCGTCGCCGCGGAGCAGCGCCCCGTCCACGGCTTCCGCCGCCAGCTCGGCGCCGCGCAGGGCCCGGAAGATCCCCTGCCCGGTGAACGGATCATAGTAGCCCGCCGCATCGCCGACAAGCACGGCCCCGTCGGCCACGGCGCGCCTCACCGGCCAGTCGAACGGCCCGGTGGCGAGCACTTCGTCCACTCTCTCCATCGCCTCGAAGCCGTACTCCCGCAGCGCCCGGTCGAAGCAGCCCGCGGCGTCGCCGCCCACCGCCTGCGCGGCCCGGCCGGCGACGACCACGCTGGCGTTGGCCAGCCCGCCGCCCACCGGCGCGATCCCCAGGCACCCGTCGCCGCGCACCCGCAATTCGCCGCGCGTCCCCAGCCCGTCCGCGCCGCGCACGTGAGCGGTGAGCGCCACCTTGCGCAGCCGCGGCGGCCGGCGCACCAGCCCCAGCCGCCGCAGCACCACCGAGCGCAGCCCGTCCGCCCCCACCACGACGCGCGCCGGGATCTCGACCTGCCCGTCCGGACCCGACGCGGCCACGCCGCGGACCCGCGCCCCCTCGCGCAGCAGGTCGCGCACGCGCACGCCGGTCCTCACCCGGGCGCCGCAGGCGCGCGCATGCTCCAGCAGCACCGTGTCCAGCACCTCCCGCGCGATCCCCAGGCCGCCGCGCCCCTCCGGGAAGCCGCCGGCGAAGCCGTCCGCCCCGCCCGCGCGGATGAGCCACCCGGCCAGCGGGGCGGGCCCCGCCGCGAGCACCGCCTCCAGCGCGCCCAGCCGGCGCAGCGCCTCCACGCCCGCGGGGTTGACGCACTCGCCGCACGGCTTGCGGCGCGGGAACTCCGCCCGGTCCAGCAGCAGCACGGCCCAGCCGGCGCGGGCCAGGCGCGCCGCGGTCGCCGAGCCCGCCGGCCCCGCGCCCACCACCACGGCGTCCCACGTCTCCGGCATGGCCATCACGCCCCCGCCGCGCCGGTCCGGTCCGCGACCAGCGCCAGCCGGAACGGGTGGTGCGCGTACACCCGCGCGCCCCGCATCCCCGCGCGCCGCCCCAGCGCCAGCAGCTCGCCCGGGGTGAAGGCGCGGCGCACGGAGAGCGGCCCGTCGTGCCGGGTGACCGGGTGCGTCCGCCACACGGTGGCGGCCAGGAGGCGCGCCCCCAGCAGCGCCGGGCGGGAGCGGCGCAGGTCGTTGACGACCACCCCCCGGCGCGCCACCCGGTCCAGTTCGCGCAGCACCCGCACGGCGTCCTCGTCGGCGAAGTGGTGCAGCGCGGTGGAGCAGAGCGCGAAGTCGAACTCGCCGTCCGCGTACGGGAGCGCCAGCGCGTCCGCGTGCTCCACCCGCACGTCCGGGTCGCGCCCGGCGTGCTGGCGCGCCATCGCCAGCGTCCCCGCGTGCGCGTCCGTGGCGACCACGCGCGCCCGCAGCCCCCGCCCGCGCGCCCAGCGCGCCACGTGCAGCGGGATGTCGCCGGAGCCCGTGGCCACGTCCAGCACGGTGAGCTCCCGGTCCGGCAGCCGCGCCGCCAGCCGCCCCAGGTGGTGGAGCACCACGCGGGTGCCGCCCAGCCAGCGGTTCACCCCGCGCAGGTCCGCCAGGCTGGCGGCGAGCTGGCGGCGGTCCACCTCCGGCTCGTCCATCAGCTCGGCGCCGCGGGCCCGGGGGAGCGCCGTCACCGCAGCCGCTCCCCCAGCCGCGCCGCGGCCTCCTCCACCGCCTCCCCCAGCGCGGCCTCGTCCAGCGTCGCCACCCGGCCGTCGCGGAACAGGATGCGCCCGCGCACCGCGGCCAGGACCACGTCGGTCCCACGCGCGGCGTGGAGCACGGCCGCGAACGGGTCGTGCACGGGGCGCGCGTGCGGCGCCGCCAGCGACACGGCGCACAGGTCGGCGTCCTTGCCCGGCTCCAGCGAGCCGATCCGGTCCTCCAGCCCCAGCACCCGCGCGCCGTCCAGCGTCGCCAGGCGGAGCAGCTCTTCGGCGGGGAGGTAGTCCGGGCTACGGCGCGCCGCGCGGTGCAGGACGGAGGCGACCCGCGCCTCCTCCAGCAGGTCCGTGCGGTTGTTGCTCCCCACCGAGTCGGTCCCCAGCCCCACCCGCACCCCCGCCTCCCGCAGCTCCGGGTAGGGGGCGACGCCGTGCCCCAGCCGCGCGTTCGCGACCGGGCAGTGCGCCACCGCCGCCCCCGCGTCCGCCACCCTCCGCACGTCGTCCGCGTCCAGCCGCACGCAGTGGATCAGCAGCGGCCGCGCGCGCAGCACGCCCAGCCGGTCCAGCATCTCCACCGTGGAGCGGCCCCGCGCGGGCGTGTCGATGCCGCGCGCCCGCAGCCCCGGCGCGAAGTCGCCCCCGCCGCGGATCACCAGGTCGTCCTCCGCCTCCGATTCGGCGGCGTGCACCGCCACCGGCAACTCCTCTGCGAGCGCGTACCCGGCCGCCGCGGCGAAGAGCCGGTCGGAGACGGTGTACGGCGCGTGCGGCGAGATCCCCACCCGCACCAGCTCCGTCTCGCCGCGGCGCAGCTCCTCCACGGCCGCCCGCAGCTCGGCCAGCGAGTCCTCCGCCTGCGCCGGGTCCGGTCCGAAGGTCTCGCGGAAGACGATGCCGCGCATCCCCGCCTCGCGCAGCGCCCCCGCCGACGCGCCGGACATCTCCGTGGCCGCCAGCGTGGTGATCCCCGCGCGCAGCGACTCCACCATCGCCCAGCGGGCCGCCACGCCGTAGTCGGCATCCACCAGCGCGGCGCGCTTGGAGCCCACCAGCCGCAGGATCCAGTCGCGGAAGCGCAGGTCCTCCAAGCCCCCCTTGAACAGGGCCAGCTCCGGGTGGGCGTGCACGTTCACCAGCCCCGGGAGGAGCGCCGCCCGGCCCAGCTCCACCGTCTCGGCGCCCTCCGGCGGCTCGATGGCGAGGCGCGGGCCCACCGCCGCGATGCGGCCGTCGGCGCCCACCAGCACCGCCCCGTCGCGGACAGGGGGGGCCGCCACGGGGAGCACCCAGTCGGCGCGGAAGAGACGGGTCGGGAGCAGGGTCATCTCAGCGGGGGAAGGTGAAGAGGGAGGCGGAGAGCGTCCGCCGCGAGCTGCGCCGGATCTGCGGGTCGTCGCGCATCACCCGCCCGATCGCCTGCCCCACGCCGATGGACACCTCCACGTCGCTGAAGCGCCCGCCGCCGGCCACCGGCACCGCCACGTCCAGGCGGTAGGTGCGGCGCGAGCCCGGGGGGAAGGCGGTCCTCAGCCCCACCCCGGCGCTGGCGTGGATGCGCGGGTCCGTGCCGAAGCTCCCGCCGGCCCAGCTCCGCCCCACGTCCACGAACGCCACGCCCCCCAGGTCGAAGAGCTGCGGGTACGGCCACCCCAGGAAGAAGCGGTCTTCCAGCGACAGCACCGCACGGCGCGACCCGGTGGCGGCGTGCCGCGGCAGGCCGCGCAGCCCGGAGCGGTTCCCCAGGGTGAGCTGGAAGGGGACGGTGGTGCGCCACCCGCCCGCCGCCGAGAAGGCCCCCACCAGGGTGTGCCGCGACTCGGGCGAGGGGCGCCAGTACGACCACACGTCCAGCTGCCCGAAGACGTTGCGCCACTCCCAGCTTCCCAGCGGGGCGCCGTAGTCGCGCTTCCCCTCCACCACCACCTGGCCCCCGGTGAGCAGCCCCTCCCCCAGCTCACCGGACATCTCCAGCCCCAGGTTGAGCGACAGGTCGTCGTCGGTGGACAGGCCGGTGAGGCTGCGCCCCACGGCGATCTCCGCCTCCACCCCCATGCGGACGTCCTCGGTGCCCCGCACGGCGTCCAGCGAGCTGCGCCGCACCCAGTACACGCTGCGCTGCGCGGCCAGGAACACGGCGCGGACGCTGGAGACCGTGTCGAACTCCGCCGGGCGCGGCTCCAGCAGCGGCACGTTGGACGGGGTCTCCTGCTCGCGGTCGGCGAACCTCATCCCGCCGGGGTAGATGATCCACTCCCCGGTGAGCGCGGCGCCCAGCAGGGTCAGGCTCCCGCGGCGCCCCAGGCGGAACACCCCGCCCACGTCCATCAGCCGGCGCTGCTCGGGAAAGAGCACCCGCACCAGCCCGTCGCCGTCCGGGGCGAAGTACTCGAAGAAGCGGTCCTCGTGCTCCAGCCGCTGCCGCCACGCCCAGCGCCCGCCCTCGCCGCGGAACGGGTACGACAGCGACTCGGAGAACAGGGTGCCGTTGGCGGTCTTGGCCACCGCCAGCTCGGCGTCCAGCAGCGTGCCCAGGAGCTGCGGGGTGGAGTACGAGGCGCCGTAGATGGGCTCGTCGTACTGCTCCCCCCAGTACGCGGCCACCTGCTGCCCGGAGCCCAGCAGGTTGTCCTCGCGCAGCGCCAGCCCCGCCAGGCCGCCGCCGCGGGAGTCCACGCGCGGCTCCAGCCGGGTGGACCACTCGTCGCTGGTGTCCACGATGACGTGGTACGTGCCGTCGGGCTGGCGGATGCCGTAGATGTCGGCGTCGGCGATGAAGGTGGTGTTGCGGAGCAGGCGCTCGGAGTCCAGCAGCAGCTCGGTGGAGTAGCACTGTCCCTCGCGGAACAGGATCTCCCGGCGGATCACCTCCTCGCGCGTGGGCAGGTGCAGCCGGTTGGCGAAGCCGTAGGCCCAGGCGAAGCGCGGGTCCAGGTCGGCGTCGGTGGGATCGAACACCGAGTGGTTGTCGACGAACACCTGCGAGATGCGGGAGCACCCCGCGGCGGTGTCCGGAGCCGGGGCGAGGGCGGCGGGGACGGTGTCCGGCTGCTGCGCGCGCGACGGCCCGGCCCCCGTGGCCGCGAGGAGCGCGGCCGCGAGGGGGACGAAGTGGCGCGGAGCGAGGAGTCGAGGCACGGTGCTGCTTGGCCCTGGACCGCCGGTTTGCGGGGGAAAACGGGTGCGTGCCCGGGCCGCGGCGCCAGGCTGGCGCCGGCCCGCTGCGGGTCACGTCCCGGTTCTTTCACGATCGTACGGAGGAAGCGCAATCTTCGCGCCCGGTGCGGGAATGTCAAACGGCGGCCCGCCGAGTGGCGGACCGCCGCGATCATCATCCCGAATGCGGCGCAGCCTAACTGGCCGCCGCCGTGAGCTCCTGGTCGTCCAAGAAGCTCCGAAGCGCCGTGTCCGTCCGGCCGAGTTCGCGAGCTGCCCCCAGGTCCATGAAGATCTCCCGGGCGCATTCGAGGTACGCTTGGGCTTCCTCGACCCCACCTGTCTGCTGCCGGAGCAGAGCGTAGTCGAGAAGTATCTCTCCCTCGAGAAATCGATAGTCTTTTTCGCGGACGATCTCCAGCGCCTTCTCGAAAAAGATGAACCCGCCGTCGTCGTGAAGCGCTCTGGCGATGTTGCCTCGGCCCTGGTACATGCGCGCAAGGCTGTACGGGGATCTAGAAGCAATCGCCCGCTCCTCGGCAGCACGCCCCCACTCCTCCGCTTGCGAGACCAGACCGTCCAGCAGGCACGTTTCGGCAATGTCGATCGCAATACCTGCCCAGAGTCCAGGAGGAATGGTGAGAGCCAGGGCTTCCTGGTAAACCTCTCGTCCGCGCTCTCGTTTTCCCTGGGCCAGGAGCAGGTGCCCCCGATTGTGGTGGCAGACTGCGCGGTCGAACGGCGAAGGAATTATCGCCCAAAGCTCCAATGCCTTTGCAAACCATTCCTCAGCCGCATCCAGGTCCATCTGGCGGGTCGCTACGTTACCCAGGTTGTTGTAAAGCTGGGCCCGCTCGAGCATGACCCCATCCTGATCTTCCACCTGATCCACCAGTGCAAGCGCCGATTCATAGAACTGTTGAGCCTCGGCCAGCCTGCCCTGCCAGAGGCGCGCATTGCCAACCCCAGTTCGCGCAATGACTTCACCATGCAGATCACCCGAGTCACGCGCGAGTTCTGCGCTGCGTAGATAGTACGAGTGTGCGTCCTGAAGGTCCCCGAGAGACAGAGCCATGCGCCCGATCCTCCGGAGCGCGAGGATCTGCGGGCCCTTGTCGGCAAGCGGCAGAGAGAGGCTGAGTGCAACGTCATAGCAGTTGCGTGCCTTCCTGAACAGTCCGTCCCGCTCCTGCCGCTCCCCGAGTTCGACCAGATGCCGGACGGTTTCCACTGCATCACCGGACCAGAAGCTCCGGAACAAGGGGCGCAGCCCCTCGAAAAGGGAGTGGATGTAGGTGTGAAGGGATTCCTCGGTTTCCTGAATCGCATCCTCCAGCTGTTCAAGCCGCACTACCCGCTTGTCGATCGTGGAGTACGCACTCGAGCTGTCCCACTCCTTGCCAGGATGCGGGACCGCGACACCGACGAGGGCAAGACGCAGCAGTTCGAGCTCCTCAATTTCGGGAAGGAGCCCAAAAAGCTCCTCGAGCGTGGCTTTGGAACGACTCACGAAGATCCCTTTTCGCTCAACCGCCGGAGGTTGACATGGTGTTTCCGCGCGTGCTGACGAAATCGCTGGTCGTGGCGTAGGTCGAGAAGTGGTTCGTCCGGGTCATCAGGCGCAGCCCGTCCGCCGTGCGCGACGCGCCCATGTTCACCCACTCGCCGTCCCACCAGACGATGGTCGCGGTGGTGCTCGCCTCGATCGAGGTGCCCTGGTACGGCAGCTCGATGGTTACCGGTTGGGCGAACAGCTGGTTGTGCGGCCCGAACTCGGCGACGACGCGCTCGGAGCCCTGCGGATCAACCGGCAGGCTGATGGAGAACTGGGTCACCTTGTCCACCGCCCCGGCGGGGACCACGATCGCGAACCCCTGGAAGTCCAGCCGCCCGCCCTCCGGACCGATCCACTTCTTTGCCCACGCGATGGTGAGCGAAGGCCGCTTCCGGAAGGTCGCCACGTGCGAGAGGTCCGGGGTGCTGCCCTGCCCGAGGGACGGGGCCGTCGCCGGCGCGAGCGCCGTGGGCACCTCGCGGTCCGCGCACCCGGGCGCCACGAAAAGGGCGACGAGCACGAGCGAGGGCAGCAGGTTCCTCAGGATCCGATTCATCGGACCTCCTCCGGGAAAAGGGGTGTGGGATTTGGAGCCACCAGATCGAAAAGCAACGACGTACGGCGAGTCCCCTGAGCCGGGGACGTGACAGGCAAGACGTCAAACTGGACCGGCAGGCGGTGCAGAAAGTTGCCAACCTGTTACGATAAGCACACCTATGAACAATCGCAAGTTGCGAGTTCCGTTGCTGCTCCGACCTTCGATAATGGACACCTCCTATTCTCCAGCAAAAATCATCCCACGGTCCAGCCCGTACTCAGCCATCTTCCGGCGCAGCGTGTTGCGGTGGATTCCCAGCCGCTCCGCCGCCAGCGTCAGGTTGTTCCCCGTCTCGCGGATGGCGCGGCGGATGTAGCGCCGCTCCATCTCCTGCAGCGTGCAGAGCGGCCCCTCCGCGAGGTCCTCTTCCAGCGTGCGCGGCGCCGGCTGCGACACCTCGCCCGGGAGGTGCTGCGGCAGCAGGACGTCGCCGCTGCACATGACCACCGCGCGCTCCACCACGTTGCGCAGCTGGCGCACGTTGCCCGGCCAGCGGTAGGTGCGCAGCACCTTGAACAGCTCCTCCGAGATCCCGCGGATCGGCTTGCCGTGCTGGCGGGCGTACTGGGCGACGAAGTGCTCCACCAGCCGGTCCATGTCCTCGCCGCGCTCGCGCAGCGCCGGCAGGTGCAGGGTCACCACCGCCAGCCGGTAGTACAGGTCGGTGCGGAAGGTCCCCTCGTCCACCGCGGCCTTGAGGTCGCGGTTGGTGGCCGCGACGATCCGCACGTCGATGGGAACCGGCGCCTCGCCGCCCACCCGCTCGATCTCGCGCTCCTGCAGGGCCCGGAGGATCTTGGACTGGAGGGCGAGCGACATGTCGCCGATCTCGTCCAGGAACAGGGTGCCGCCGGTCGCGCGCTCGAACCGCCCGATGCGGCGGCCGATGGCGCCCGTGAAGGCCCCCTTCTCGTGGCCGAACAGCTCCGACTCCAGCAGGTTCTCGGGGATCGCCGCGCAGTTGATCGCCACGAACGCGCCCTTTGCCCGGCGCGAGCGCGAGTGCAGGACCCGGGCGATCATCTCCTTGCCCGTGCCGCTCTCCCCCAGCACCAGCACGGTGGCGTCGCTGGCCGCCGCCCGCGCCACCGAGGCGAAGGCCGAGAGCATCTCCTGGCTGGAGCCCACGATGGCGTCCTCCACCGCGGGGGCGGAGGAGAGCGGCCGGATGGCGCCCGCGCGGGCGATGGAGTGGACGATGCCGCGCAGCTTCCCCGGCTGGACCGGCTTGGGGAGCACCTCGTGCGCGCCCTCGCCGATCGCCTCCAGCATCAGGTCCACCGAGGGCTCGGTGGTCAGCAGCACCACCGGGGGCGTGGAGGTGTCGGCGCGCAGCCGGCGCAGCAGCTCCATCCCCGCGCCGGAGAACCCCGCGTCGAGCAGGATCAGGTCCCAACCGCCCTCCCGGAGCATGCGCAGGCCCTCGGCCTGGCCATGCGCGGCCTGGAGCCGGGCGCCGTTCAGCTCCGGTTCGATCGTTCGAACGACTGCGCGGTCCGCGTCGAGAAGGAGTACCTTCAATGCAGGTCCGGTGCGGTTCCGTTGCCGAGAAAGGGTTTTCTCAAGATACGTTTCGCACCGGCGTCGCGCAATGTGTGGCGCTCTTTATGCTCCGTGTCCGGAAATACTTGCACAGCACGCTCTTAAACGAGGATGCGAGCCGGGGGCATCCCCCGGCTCGCACGTGCCTGCCGCGCACCGTCGATCAGTTGGTCAGGTTGTTGATCGCGCGGTACACGTTGATGCGGCCGAACCCGAAGCTCTTGTCCCACCCGGCGGTGCCCAGGTCGTCCGCCGTGTTCTGGATGCGGGAGCGGATGTTGGCCGCGCCGCGCATGCCGTTGGCGTACAGCAGCCCGGCCAGCCCGGAGACCTGCGGGGTCGCCTGCGAGGTGCCCGCGACGAAGGCGTAGCCGCCGTCGTTGTAGGTGGAGAGGATGTAGCTGTAGCCGCTGGAGTTCTCGCTGTCGCCGCCCGGGGCGGACACGTCGATCTCGTTCCCCGCGTTGGAGTAGGTCGCCTTGGTGTCCAGCCAGTCGGTGGCGCCCACCGCCACGCACTCCGGGAACTTGGCCGGATACGAGATGGCCGTCTTGGAGCCGTCGTTGCCGGTGGCGCACAGGGCGAGCACGTCCTTGCCCAGCGCGTACTGGAGGGCCTGCTGCTCCGTGGCGGAGCCGAAGCGGCCGCCCAGGCTCAGGTTGATGACGTTCGCGCCGTTGTCGGCAGCGAAGCGGATCCCACCGGCGATCGCGGAGCTGGGGCAGCCGCTGGGGCCGCACACCTTGACCGGGAGGATCCTGACGTTGGCGCCGTACGCCACGCCGGTGACGCCCAGGTTGTTGTCGCCGCCGGCGGCCGCGATCCCCGCCACGTGCGTGCCGTGCCCGTCGTCGTCCGCAGGGTCCGCGTCGTTGTTGACGAAGTCGTAGCCCGGGAGCACCCGCCCAGCCAGGTCCACGTGGGCGCCGTAGACGCCCGTGTCGATGATGCCGATCACCACGGAGCCGGTGAAGGCGCCGAGCTGCTGGTGCGCCTCCAGCCAGTCGATGTCCGCGTCCGCCTTGCCGGTGTTCACCACCAGCGCGCCGGTGCTGTTGTTGAGCGTGCCGTCGTTGTGGTGGTCCCACTTGTAGCCGAAGTAGGTGTCCAGCGGCGCCACGCAGTCGCCCAGCGAGCAGGGAAGCCCGGTGGTGCGGATGTAGTCCGGCTCGGCGAACTCCACGTTGGGGTTGTGCGACAGCGCCGCCACCACCGTCAGCTCGCGCCCGGCCGGGACGCTCATCACGAAGATGCGGTCCAGGACCTCGCTGCGGAGGCTGCCGCCGCTGGCCCGCGCCACGGAGGCGGCGTTCGCGCCCGGCGCGAACTTGACCAGGATCTGGCCGGCCACGTACTCCCCGTTGCCCGCGGCGCTGAACGAGGGCGCGGCTTCCGGCGCGGAGGACGGGGCGAGGACGTCGCTGGAGTCCTGGCAGGCGCCGAGGACGAGAGCGCCGGCGGCGACGAGGGCGATTCGCTTCAAGGGAGTACTCCTGGGATGGAAAGAGACACGACCGGCACGATGACGGCCCAGGGTAAAGCACGTGTCACGCCAGACAACCCTCCTGCTCCAAAGCGCGCATCCGCAACAACTTGCAGATAAACATCACTTTCCGATCGCGTCCCCATCTGGTGCAGGCGGGCACCCGCCGCACCATTCTGGTGCACAAGAAAAGGTCACTGCCCCGTTCGCTGCACCAAACCGGAACGGGACGCGGGGGGAGCCGCGGCGCGTGCCGCGGCTCCCCCCGTTCGCCCCCCGGCGGTGCTTACAGGGCCGCCTTGTAGAGCAGGCGGTTGGGCGTGCCGGTGGGGTTGCCGGTGATCACGTTGGCCGTGGAGTTGGTCTTCAGCCACGAGTCGATCGTGGACGAAGCCGCGTTGCCGTAGGTCGCCTTGTACAGGGCGCCCACGCCGGCCACGTGCGGCGAGGCCATGGAGGTGCCGCTGATGGTGTTGGTGCCGCCGTTCAGCCAGGTGGAGGTGATGCTGCTCCCCGGCGCGTACAGGTCCACGCAGCTCCCGTAGTTGCTGTACGTGGCGCGCGCGTCCGAGCTGGTGCTCGCCGCCACCGTGGTCACCGCCGTCGCGCTGGCCGGCGACACGTTGCACGCCGCCTGGTTCTCGTTGCCGGCCGCCACGGCCACGAACACGCCGGCGTTCGACAGGTTGGTGATGGCGGTGTTCAGCGTGGACGAGTAGCCGCCGCCCAGCGACAGGTTGGCGACCGCCGGATCGACGTGGTTCACGCGCACCCAGTCGATGGCGGCGATGATCCCCGACGTGGCGCCGGAGCCGCTGCAGTTGAGCACGCGCAGGCCGCGCAGGCGGACGCCCTTGGCGACGCCGTAGGTGCTGGAGCCCACCGTGCCGGCCACGTGCGTGCCGTGCCCGTTGCAGTCGGTGCCGTTGCCGCCCAGGGCGTCGTACACGTTGCTCGCGCGCCCGCCGAAGTTGGAGTGCGAGGCGTAGATGCCGGTGTCGATGATGTACGCGTACACGTTCGACGCGGTCGTCGTGTAGTTGTACGTCCCGCTCAAGGGGCGGCTGCGCTGGTCGATGCGGTCGATCCCCCAGGTGGCGCCGCTCTGGGTGGCGTCGGCCTCCGCCACCTGGTCCTGCTCCACGTACTCCACGTTGGGGTTGTGGCGGAGCGCGTTGAGCTGCCCGTCGTTGAGCGACGCGGCGAAGCCGTTCACCGCGGCGGTGTAGACGTGGTTGGGCTCCACGCCGGCCACGGCCGCGACCGAGCGCGGGTCGGCGCCCTCCCGGAGGACCACGATGTACGCTCCCTCGATCCCGCGGCCGCCGGCGGCGGAGCGGAGGGGGGCGGCGGCGTCCTGCGGGGCGGCGACGGGGCTTCCCTGGTCGCCGGCGCAGGCTGCGAGCGCGAGCACGGAGCCGGTGAGCAGCGCGTTACGTACGTGACGCATGGTGTTTCCCTCCGGGTGTGGTTTGGAGCGGATGGCTACGTCTGCCACGACGGGACTGCGTTTGCAGCGGGACTGCTCCCCCGTTCCGGGGGCCGGTTCCGAGCCGGTGCCGGATGCGGGTCCTCCTTTCTGGCGCGGGGTCCCGCTCCTCCCCGGACCCGCGGGGGCCCGGGGAGGAGCATCGTGCCGAGAGGCGGCGGATCAGGGCTTGGTCGTCACCAGGGTGAAGGTGCCGCTGCCGCTGTACGAGTACACGCGCCAGCGGTAGGAGCCCGAGGTGCCGGAGTAGTTGACGCTCTCGGAGGAGGTGGTCCCCTCCGACCGGGCCACCGTGGCCCAGGACGAGCCGTTCCACTTCTGCAGGTACAGGTCGAAGTCCGGGCCCGTGCCCGTCAGCTGGCCGGTGTGGGCGCCGGACACGCTCACGGTGTAGCCGCTGGTGCTCGGCTGGTACGAGCTGGTGCCGGTGCCGCTCAGCGAGCCGGTGTAGGTGGTGCCCGTCGGCGGGGGGTTGGTGGTGCCGCCGCCCGTGAGCAGCGAGAACACCAGCCGGTTGGGCGAGCCCGTCCCGGCGCCGGTCACGACGTTGGTGGTGGAGGTGCTGATGATGGCGTTGGCCACCGCCGCGGGCGTCGCGGCCGGGGTGCCCTCCAGGTACAGCGCGGCGATGCCGGCCACGTGCGGGCTCGCCATGGACGTCCCGCTGATGGTGTTGGTGGCCGTGGTGCTGGTGTACCAGGTCGAGGTGATGTTCGAGCCCGGCGCGAACACGTCCACGCAGGTCCCGTAGTTGGAGTACGAGGCGCGCGCGTCGCTGCTGGTGGTGGCGCCCACCGTGACGGCGTTGGCTGCGCGCGACGGGGACACGTTGCAGGCGTTCTGGTTCTCGTTGCCCGCCGCGACCACCACGGTCACGCCCGCGTTGTGCATGCGGTTCACCGCGTCGTCCATGGCGGTGGAGGCGCCGCCGCCCAGCGACATGTTGGCCACCGCCGGCTTGACGTGGTTTGCCGCCACCCAGTCCATGCCGGCGATCACGCCGGAGTTGGTGCCGCTCCCGGCGCAGTCGAGCACGCGGACCGCCACCAGCGACACGCCCTTGGCGACGCCGTAGGTGCTGGAGCCCACGGTGCCGGCCACGTGCGTGCCGTGCCCGTTGCAGTCCGTGGCCTCGCCGCCGTCCACCGCGTCGTAGCCGCTGGTCGCCCGGCCGCCGAAGTTGGTGTGCGAGGTGTTGATGCCCGTGTCGATGATGTACGCCCGCACGCCCGCGCCGGTGGGCGTGTACTCGTAGGCGGAGTTGAGCGGGAGATTGCGCTGGTCGATGCGGTCGAGCCCCCAGGTGGCGCCGGTCTGCGTGGTGGAGACCGAGACCTCCTGGTCCTGCTCGATGTAGGCGACGGCGGGGTTGTGCTGGAGCGCGGTGAGCTGCCCCTGGTTCAGCGTCGCCGAGAAGCCGTCCAGCGCCGCCGTGTACACGAAGTGCGGGCTCACCCCGGCGACCGCCGCCACCGAGCGGGGGTTCTCGCCCTCCTTGAGCACCACGATGTACTGGCCGGGGATGGACTTGCCGGCCTGCCCCGCGGCCAGGAGGGGGGCGGCGGGGGTCGCCTGCTCGGGCGCCGACGGGGCAGTGCCGTCCGCGCACGCGGCGAACGCCACGGCCGTCGCGGACAGGAGGGTGGATCGGATCAGTCGCATGGTCCTCGTCCCTTGTGGGGGGGGATCTCAGCGCGCCGGGCGCGTCCCGGCGCGGCTGCCTGCCGTCCCGTCCGGCCGGGGGCCGGACGGGGTGGGTTCACCGGGTCAGTAGGCGCTGAAGAGCAGGCGGTTGGGCGAGCCGGTCCCGGCCGAGGTGACCTTGCTCAGCGTGGAGTTGTTCACCAGGGCGTCGCGCACCTGCTGCGGGGTGGCGGCGGGGCTGCCCTGCAGGTGGAGCGCGGCGACGCCGGCCACGTGCGGGGCGGCCATGGAGGTGCCACTCAGCACCTTGGAGCCGGTGGCGGTGGAGTGGCTGGCCGAGGTGATGCTGGAGCCGGGGGCGAAGATGTCCAGGCAGGTCCCGTAGTTGGAGTACGAGGCCTTCGCGTCGGTGCTGGTGGTGGCGCCCACCGTGATGGCGTTGGGCACCCGCGCCGGCGAGTAGTTGCAGGCGTTCTGGGCGATGCCGAAGATGTTGCCGTTGCCGGCGGCGACCACCACGGTGACGCCCGCGTTGATCATCCCGTTGGTGGCCGCGTCGACGGCGGTGGAGGCCCCGCCGCCCAGCGACATGTTGGCCACGGCCGGCTTGACGTGGTTCGCGGTCACCCAGTCCATCCCCGCCGCCACCCCGGAATTGGTGCCGGAGCCGTTGCAGTCCAGCACGCGGACGGCCTTGAGCGTCACCGCCTTCGCGATCCCCCAGGTCAGGCCGCCCACCGTGCCGGCCACGTGCGTCCCGTGGCCCTGGCAGTCCGCGGCGGTGCCGCCCGCCGTCACCGCGTCGAAGGCCGCGGAGGCGCGCCCGCCGAAGTCCACGTGGTCGAAGCGGATCCCCGTGTCGATGATGTACGCGTTGACGCCGAGCCCGGTGTTCAGGTAGGTGAACGAGGTGCTCAGCGGCAGGCTGCGCTGGTCGGTGCGGTCCAGCCCCCAGGTGGCGCCGGTCTGGGTCGCGGCGACGGACACCTCCTGGTCCTGCTCGATGAAGGCGACGTTGGGGTTGTGCCGGAGCGCGTTCAGCTGCCCCTCGTTGAGCTCCGCCGAGAAGCCGTTCAGCGCCGCGGTGTACACGAACCGCGGGCTGACGCCGGCGACGGCCGCCACCGAGCGGGGGTTCGCGCCCTCCTCCAGCACCACGATGTACTGGCCCTCCACGGCGCGCGACGCGTCGGCGGCGGAGAGCACCGGGGCCATCCGCTCGGCCGGGGCGGCGGGGGAGGCGCCCTGCTCGGCGCACGCTGCGAGGGAGACTGCGGTCCCGGCGAGAACGAGGGTTCGGATCGAGCGCATGGATTCCCCCATCGGCATCGAGTGAAACGCGGCCGGCCCATCCGGGTTGCGGCCCCCATCGAGCGCCCGCGGCCGCTTTCGCGGTGCGCGCGGACCAGCACAGGCTGTCCGTTAGTATCTGCAAGCCTCCCCGAGCGGCGGTCCGTCCACGGCGGGGGGACAGGGCTGCACCCGGAGCGTCCGGGAGCGGGGTGCCGGAAAGCAGGTAAGAGGCCATCCCGGACGCCAGGCGCAAGCGCATTCACCACAGAGCTTTGGCGATTTCGCCCACCGCGCCCGGCGAGTCTCACTTTGGTGCAGCGCCCCGGCGGCCGCACCATCCTGGTGCGGACGGAGCGCACGGCGGTGCACTCGTCTGCAGCGATGCGGGGAACCCGCCGGCACGGGCCGGAGGCTGCTTTCCACCCGCCCCGCGCGCGCTTGACCCCGGCCTATGCCGGAGCTAGGCTTTGGCCCGTCCACACAGACTCGCTCCGGGAAGGAAAGCCATGTCGTACCTCCGCCAGGACGCGCTGGACTACCACAGCTCCGGCCGCCGCGGCAAGATCGCCGTCGTCCCCACCAAGCCCGCCAGCACGCAGCGCGACCTGTCGCTCGCCTACTCCCCCGGCGTCGCCGAGCCCTGCCGCGAGATCGCCGCCTCGCCCGAGGAGGTGTTCCGCTACACGGCGCGCGGCAACCTGGTGGCCGTGGTCTCCAACGGGACGGCGGTGCTGGGGCTGGGCGACATCGGCCCGCTGGCGGCGAAGCCGGTGATGGAGGGCAAGGGCGTGCTCTTCAAGCGCTTCGCCGACATCGACGTGTTCGACCTGGAGGTGGGATCCAGGGACCCGGACGACGTGATCCGCTTCTGCGAGCTGCTGGAGCCCACGGTGGGCGGGATCAACCTGGAGGACATCTCCGCCCCGGCCTGCTTCTACATCGAGGAGGAGCTCAAGCGCCGGCTGGACATCCCCGTGTTCCACGACGACCAGCACGGGACGGCGGTGATCTCCGGCGCGGCGCTCCTGAACGCGCTGGACGTCACCGGCAAGGCGATCGACCGGATCCGGGTGGTGTTCTCGGGGGCGGGGGCCGCGGCGATCGCCACGGCCGAGCACTACGTGTCGCTGGGGGTGCGGCGCGAGAACATCTTCATGGCCGACCGCAAGGGGATCGTCACCACCGGCCGGGCCCCGGAGGACACCGACCCGTACAAGGCCCGCTTCGCGCAGGACGTGGAGCCGGGCGCGCTCGCCGACGCGCTGGTGGGGGCGGACGTGTTCGTGGGGCTGTCGGTCGCCGGGGCGGTGACGCCGGAGATGGTGGCCGCCATGGCGGAGCGCCCCATCGTGTTCGCGCTGGCCAACCCGGACCCGGAGATCACCCCGGAGGAGGTGCTGCGGGTCCGCCCGGACGCGATCACCGCCACCGGGCGCACGGACTACCCCAACCAGATCAACAACGTCCTGGGATTCCCCTTCATCTTCCGCGGCGCGCTGGACGTGCGGGCGCGCACCATCAACGACGAGATGAAGATGGCGGCCACCCGCGCGCTGGCGGAGCTGGCCCGGCAGGACGTCCCCGAGTCGGTGGAGCGGGCGTACGGCGACGAGCGCTTCCGGTTCGGGCCGGACTACCTGATCCCCAAGCCCTTCGACCCGCGCATCATGCTGTGGGTGGCCCCCGCCGTGGCGCAGGCCGCCATGGACACCGGGGTGGCGCGCCAGGCGCTGGACCTGGACGCCTACCGCGGCGAGCTGGAGGCGCGGCTGGGGCGGCGGCACGAGGTGATGCGGGACATGATGGGCCGCGCCCGGCGCGACCCGCAGCGCATCGTGTACCCGGAGGGGGAGCACGAGCGCATCATCCGGGCGGCGGCGCTGGTGGTGCAGCAGGGGATCGCCCGGCCGTACCTGCTGGGCCGCGCCGACCGCATCCGCGCGCGGGCGGGGGAGCTGGGGATCTCGCTGGCCGGGGTGGAGGTGGTGGACCGGCTGGGCGACGAGGAGCGGCTGGAGCGCTACGCGCAGCAGCTGTGGAAGCGGCGCCGGCGCAAGGGGATGACGCTGGCCGACGCCCGGGGCGAGGTGCGCCGCGCCGTCCCCTTCGGGTGCATGATGGTGCACGAGGGCGACGCCGACGGGCTGGTGGCCGGGGAGGACATGTACTACCCGGAGACGATCCGCCCCGCCCTCCAGGCGCTGGGGACGGCGCCGGGGGCCAGCCACGTGGCCGGGCTGTACATGATGGTGCTGGAGCGGGAGATCCTGTTCTTCGCCGACACCACGGTCAACATCGACCCGGACGCGGCCACGCTGGCCGAGATCGCCCGGCTCTCCGCCTCCTTCGTGCGCTGGCTGGGGATCGAGCCGCGGGTGGCGATGCTCTCCTTCTCCAACTTCGGGTCGGTGCGGCACCCGCAGTCGGACAAGGTGCGCCTGGCCACCGAGCTGGTGAAGGCGGCCGACCCCACGCTGGTGGTGGACGGCGAGATGCAGGTGGAGAGCGCGCTGGTGCCGGAGACGCGGGACAGGGACTTCCCCTTCAGCACCCTGGAGGGGTCGGCCAACGTGCTGATCTTCCCCGACCTCAACTCGGCCAACATCGCCTACAAGCTGATGGCCCGGGTGGGCGGCGCGGAGGCCTTCGGGCCCATCCTGCTGGGGATCTCGCACCCGGTGCACGTGCTGCAGCGCGGCAGCGAGGCCGTGGAGATCGCCAACCTCACCGCCCTCGCCGTGGTGGACGCGCAGTCCCGCAGGGCGGAGGCCGGCTGAGCGGATGACGCCGGACCCCGTACGCATCCACTACCGCCGCCTCCCCGACCGGGAGCAGGTGTTCGAGCAGGCCGTGCTGGAGGACGCCGGCGACCGGGTGGTCACCTGGCTGGAGGCCGCGCAGCTTGCCCGCCCGGTGGTGGCTGGGGGGCGCGTGGTGCTGGAGCCCGGGGCGCCGGTGGTGTGGACCACCTACCGCGGCGACGTCTGGCACGACGTGGGACGCTTCCACCTGGCCGACGGCACCTTCACCGGCTTCTACGCCAACGTCCTCACCCCGGTGGCGATGGACGGCGGCCGCTGGGACACCACCGACCTGGCGCTGGACGTGTGGCTGGGCGCCGACGGCGCGGTGGAGATCCTGGACCGGGACGAGTTCGACGAGGCGGTGCGCCGCGGCTGGCTGGACGCCGCCACGGAGGCGCGCGCCCGCGCCGAGGCCGACGCGCTCGCCGCGGCGGCGCGCGCCGGAGCCTGGCCCCCGGAGCACGTGCGGGCGTGGGACCTGTCCCGCGCCCGCGCCACACACCGTCGGCGCCCCCGCGGGGGCGCCGCCCCACCCGACCACACCCAGCGGGAGACCCCGTGAACCGCAACTCCATCCGCTCCGCCGCCCTGTTCCTGGCGCTGCTGGCCGCCCCGGCGTGCGCGCAGTCGCCCGCCAAGCAGGCCGAGGCCGGCGCCGCCGCGACGACGGCCGGCGGCCCGAGCATCGACTCGCTCCAGGCCCGCGCCTCCCGCTCGCGGGTCAAGGGATCGGAGCAGGCCCAGGTGACCATCGTCGAGGTGTCCGACTTCCAGTGCCCCTACTGCCGGCAGTTCACGGAGCAGGCGTACAAGCAGCTGGACAGCGCCTACATCCGTCCCGGCAAGGCGAAGATGGTGTTCATCTCCTACCCCATCCCGCAGCACGCCGAGGCCTGGGCCGCCACCGAGGCCGCCTACTGCGCCGGCGCGCAGGACAAGTTCTGGCCCATGCACGACCGCCTGTTCGCCACGCAGCGCGACTGGAGCGGCAAGGGCAACCCGGCCGCCCTGTTCGCCCGCTTCGCCACGGAGCTGCGCCTGGACGCGGCCGCCTTCCGCACCTGCGTGGAGCAGGACCAGATGGCCTCCATGATCGTCAACGACGTGATGCAGGCCTCCGGCGCCGGGATCAACGGGACGCCCACCTTCATCCTCAACGGCCAGCGCGCGGTGAGCGGCGCCGCCTCGTTCGAGGAGTTCCGCACCCACATCGAGGACATCCTCGCCGGCCGCGGCGCCCAGCCCCCCGCCGGCGCACAGCAGCAGCCCGCGCCGCCCGCGCGGCCGTAAGCCGCCACCTCCCCCGTGCCGGGGGAGGGGAATCTCCGCGCTGCGATCCCGACGCTCGCGGTGTCGTGCCGTCGCCGTTACCGCAGTATCCCCCAAATCCGTTCGGAGGGAGACTCGCCGGCTGTTTGGCGAGGCTCCCTCCGGCGGAGGGAAACCCGCCGGCGGTTTGGCGGGGTTCCCGGAGCCCGCGTAGGAAACAGGCCGGCAGTTTGGCCTGGTTCCGGAGCGGCCCCACGCGACAGCCCCGCCCACAAGCAGAAAGGTCCCGCGACTCCGGAGAGCCGCGGGACCTTTTTCGCAGAGCGGGAACCGGAGAACGTCAGTCCTCGTCCCCCACCACGTACGCCGACACCAGCCGGGTCATGTCCACGTACATCTGCCGCGTGACGCTCTCCTCCTCGCGCAGCAGGTCCACCAGCCGGTCGTAGCGCGCCAGCTTGTCCACCGGCACGTGCACCGTCTCGGCGTGGAAGGTCCCCTGGTCCGCGAAGACCAGCCGGACGAGGGTGGTGCTGCTGGAAGGTTCCGCCATGGTCGTGTCCTCCGACAGATAAAAAGAACGAGCGGGAGCCGCGCCGCCCTCAGCGGGCGCGCCGGAGCCCGGGGATGGTCAGCAGGAAGATGAGCGTGATCAGCACGGCCGAGGCCACGCACCAGCGGCACCAGGCGTGGATCACCGCCGCCTCCAGGTAGGTGAGGTAGGCGGAGAAGAGCACCCCCACCCCCGCCAGCGCGAACAGCCCCACGGCCACCCAGCGGGCGTGCATCCAGCGCGGCTGCACGCCCAGCATGGCGATCGCGAACAGGGCCGCGTACGCGCCGATCCCCCACACCGCCACGGGAAAGCCCAGGAAGTACGCGTACCTGGAGGCCTGCACCGTCTCGCAGCCGCCGGTGCCGCACTGGATCACCCCCAGGTAGCCCAGCTTGTACAGCGCCAGGTACCCGGCGATGAAGATCCCCAGCAGCGAGAGCACGGCGACCGCCATCCGCGCCACCGGGGGCGCGGGCGCCTCCTCCCACTCGGGGGGCGCGGACGGGGCCAGGACCTCCGGGCGGCTCATCGGGCGGCGGTGTCGGCCGGGGCCGGAGCCGCGGCGGCTGCCGTGTCCGTGGCTGCGGCCGGAGCGGCGGCCGCGGGGGCGGCGCCGCTGGACGCCTCGTTCACGATCCGCTCCAGCTCGCTGAAGGAGGGGGTCTCGCCCAGGCGGCGGCCGTTGACGATCAGCGTGGGGGTGCCGCCCACGCCCAGCGACTTGCCCAGCTCCATGCTCTCCGACACCTCGCGGGCGAAGCGGTCGGAGCGGAGGCACGTCTCGAACGGCCCCTCCTGCGCGCCGGCCTGCACTGCGTACCCCACGAACAGGTCGGTCGGGTCCGCCTCGCCGCTCCACCGGGACTGCTGGCCGTAGATGACGTCGTGGAACTCCCAGAACCTGCCCTGCTCGTTGGCGCAGCGGCCGGCGCGCGCCGCCAGGAAGGCGTTGGGGTGGATCTCGATGAGGGGGAAGTCGTAGTAGACGTACCTCACCTTGCCGGGCTGCACCAGGCGCTCCTTGATGAGCGGCGCCACCAGGGAGGCGAACTGGCCGCAGCCGGGGCACTGGAAGTCGGCGAACTCGTAGATCACCACCGGCGCGTTCGCCTGCCCCATGGACATCCCCTGCACGCGGTTCAGGCGGGCCTGGTCCATCGCCACCGGAACCGGCGCGGTGACCGCCTTCTCCTTGCCCATGGACTGGTACAGGAGCCAGCCGATGCCGGCGAGGGCGACGACGCCGAGCAGGGCGTAAAAGGGCGCCAGGGACGAGCGGCCGCGAGGCGCGGGTTTACGGGTCACGGGACGGCTCCGGTTTCCGTGCGGTGGGGGTTGGGCCAGGGGCGGTTCGGCCCGTATCTTAACGGCGCGGGATCGAACCCGGCAAGCCGGGGAACGTTCCTTGCCTTTCCGCCCCGCCCGACGCGGCCGTTCCCCTCGACCCCTCAGCACAGATGCCGGACATTCGGCTGGTACGCCCCCGCGGCTCCTACGTGTGGCTCCTGGTGGGCGGGCTCATCGCCGCCTCGCTCGGCGTGCTCGCGCTCACCTGGGTCGCCGGCGACCCCACGGAGGCCGCGCGCACCAACCAGGTGGGGGCGCGCGCCAACTTCGGCTCGCAGCGCGCCCCGGTGATCCCCGTGGCCCCGACCCCGTTCGAGGCGGTATCGGACCTGAGCGAGGACGACCTGGGGCGGCTGGTTCGCCTGAGCGCGGTGGCGGAGAGCCGGCTGGCGAGCAACACGGTGTGGGTGAGGTCCGCGGGCGGACGCCGGATCCTGGTGAGGTTCGAGCCGCCCCCGCCGGAGGGGACGCGGATCCCCATCTACCCGGGGGCCGCGGTGAGCGTGGACGGCTACATCCAGAAGATCGCGCGCGCCGAGCTCAAGGTGCGGCTGGACTCGCTGGGGGTGCGCCTCCCCCGCCCCACCCCGCGCGTGGGCGGCAAGTTCGGCGACATCCCGGACAGCGGCTTCATCCGCATCGACTCGCTGTTCGTCAAGAACTTCTACATCTCGGTGCGCCCGGAGGCCATCCCGGGCGCCGCGCGCGCGGGGGCTCCCGCTCCGGCGGCCGGCGGCGCGGGGAGGTAGGGGATGCGCTGGAGGCCGCAGGACCTGGACCGGCTGGAGCGGGCCATCGACGAGGGCGCGCGGGTGCAGCTGTCTCGCCGCGGCACGGAGTACGTGATCCAGCCGCGCGAGCTGCGCATCGAGGGGGCGTCGGAGGTGATCCTCGCCGTGCATCCCAACACGGGCCTGGAGATGAAGTTTCCCCTGGACGAGATCGACGACTTCACCGTCATTTACTGATATTACGGCAGGTTCGGGCGTGCCCCCGGCTACGCCGGGGTCGGGCTGCGGCTCCGTAACGCACGATACAACCGTGCGTAACGGAGGCGAGCCCCGCCAAACTGCCGGCGGGTCTCGCCGCTTCGCGCTCGCATCCCTCACGCGGGTTTCCAGCTGCGTCCGCGAAAAGCGCCCCCGCCGGGATCTCCCGGTGGGGGCGCGTTTCACGTGCTCCGTACTTCGTACTCCGTACCACCGTTGGCCGTTGCAGGCTGTCCCCTGTCCCCTGTCCCCTGTAACCTGCCGTCCGTCTCCCCGAACTCCCGCGCGGCCTGCACCAGCGCCCAGAACAGGCGCCGGTCGGGGTCGCGCGCGTCGCCCTCGGGGGAGTGGGCCTCGCCGCGCTCCGGGTGCCACTGCACGCCGTACACCCAGGGGTAGTCGGGAGCCTCCACGCCCTCCACCACGCCGTCCTCGGCGACCACGGTGGCGACCAGGCCGGGGGCGAGGGCGTCCACGGCCTGGTGGTGGAAGGAGTTGATGTGCAGCTCCTCCATCCCGAAGATGCGGTGCAGGCCGGAGTCGGGCTGCACGGCGGCCCCGTGCCAGCGCTGGTTCCAGGGGGCGGTCTGCTCGTGGTGCACGCGGCCGGGGCGCTGCGAGGGGAGGTCCTGGAACAGGGTGCCCCCCATCCCTACGTTGAGCACCTGGCACCCCCGGCAGATGGCCAGCACCGGCATGCGGCGCTCCAGCGCGGCCTGCAGGGCGGCGAACTCGGCCTGGTCGCGGGCGGGGTTCAGCGTGCCCAGCTCCGGGTGCGGCTCCTGGCCGTAGCGGGCCGGGTCCACGTCCTCGCCGCCGGTGAGCACCAGGCCGTGCGCCATCCCCACCAGCTGGCGGATGGACTCGGGGGAGTGGCCGGGGGTGAGCAGCAGGGCCGTGCCGCCGGGCCCCTCCACCGCGGCGACGTACTGCACGTTGAGGTTGGCCTGGGGGAGCTGGTGGTCCCCCCCGGGGCGCACGGTGGTGGTGACGACGATCAGCGGGCGCACGCTTCCTCCGGGTATGGAAGTACGAGGGAGGCGCGGCTGCACGAACCGCGCCTCCCTCCGCCCCGCGCGGGGGCGCTCCGGAGCAATGTACCCTACACGGCCTGCGCCTGCGAGCGGGGGGTGGGGAGCGCCAGGTGCACGCGGTCGCGCCCGCCCTGCTTTGCCAGGTACAGGGCCGCGTCGGCCGAGGAGATCAGCTCGTCGGCGCCCTGCGCGTCCACCTCGGGCCAGGTGGCCACGCCCACGCTGAGGGTGGCCTGCACCGTGGCGCCGCCGAAGGAAAAGGGCACCGCGCAGAAGTAGCTGCGCGCCCGCTCGGCGAAGCGGAGCGCGCCGGCGGCGGGGGTCTGCGGGAGCACCACCACGAACTCGTCGCCGCCGTAGCGCCCGGCCAGGTCGTTGTTGCGGAGCGCCCCCTCGGCGTTGAGCCAGGCGCCCAGGGTGCGGAGCACCACGTCGCCGGCCAGGTGGCCGTGGGTGTCGTTGATCTCCTTGAAGCGGTCCACGTCCATCACCAGGATGCTCAGCGGCTCCTGGCGGGCCTGGGCCAGCTCCATCTCCTCGCGCAGGAAGTGCATCAGCGAGCGGCGCGTGGCGCACCCGGTGAGCTCGTCGGTGTGGGCCAGGTCGTGCAGCCGCCGCCGCTGCTCGATCAGGTTCTGGAACACCTGCACGCGGCCGCACGCCTGCACCACCGCCTCCACCACCCGCCCCGCCAATTCCTCGGCGCCCTCGCCCAGTACCGGCTCGCTCGCCAGCGAGCGCGCCAGGAACACCCCGGTCATGCTCTCGGTGATGGGGAACGGCACCGCCACCACCGAGCGGACCTCGGGGACGCCGCCCTCGCGCTCCCACGCCGCCCGGGTGTCGGCGAACAGCGGCGAGCTCCCCACGTCGGGGACGCAGACTGCCGCGTTCCGCTCCAGCGCGGCGCGGATCTCGGGGTAGCGGCCCAGGTCGCGGATCCGCCCCTCGGCGCCCTCGTCGGACGAGGCGGCGATGCGGGCCACCGTCTCCCCCTGCTCCCCCTTCTCCACCACCACCATGGAGCAGCGGCACACGCCCAGGATCTCGGCGGTGCGCGAGGTGACCAGGTGGAACATCTCGTCCGCCGTGACCACCCGGTTCAGCTCGCGGATCAGGTCGATGGTCTGCAGGCGCATGCGGGCCTGCTCGCGGGCCCGGCGCAATTCCTGGTGCCGCTGGATGTGCGAATCCACCCGCGCCAGCAGCTCGTCCAGCCGGAACGGCTTGGTGAGAAAGTCCACGGCCCCGTCGCGCAGCGCGGAGACGGGGAGGGTGGCGTCGTTGGTGGCGGTGATCAGGACGACGGGAAGGTCCATCCAGCGGGGGTCGCGCCGCAGGGTGCGCAGCACGTCCAGCCCGCTCATCTCCGGCATCATCACGTCCAGCAGGAGCAGGTCCGGCGCCTGCGGGGCGGCGGCAAGGAGCTCCAGCAGGACGGGGCCGCTGTGGGCGGTCTGCACCCGGTACCCGTTGGCGCTCAGGGCGCGGTCGAGTCCCTGGAGGATCGCCGGGTTGTCGTCGGCGACGTAGACCGTGGAAGAACGACTCATGCTCGCGTTTCTGGCGGATGGGGGATGGGACGCGAGCGAGGGGGCGTCCGCCGTGGCCGGCTCGTCGGGAGCCCCGGCCGCAAACCGCTCTTGCACCGCCCTGTACATCCGTTTGATGGAGAAAGTGTCAGGTGGTCCTGGAAGCCCCCGGCGCGCCGCGGCGGGACCGGGGGCGCGCCCTCCCCGGGAACGGGGTCGCGGGCGCGGGGATCCGCGGCCCGGGCGGGCGCGGCAGGGAAAGCCGCCAACCCCCGAGCAAAAGGCAGACCATGCAACGGCCTGCGGCGCATTCCCGCGCCCGCGCTCGGGAAACGCGGTCCGGCCGGGACCATGCGTTCCCGCTTTCTGTGAGGCAGTGCCGCCCCAGGATGTCCCACCCCTGCCCCACGAGGCGGCCCGGATCCTGCTTGCCGCACCGGCATAACGCATCGTTTGCCGGGACCTGCCCGGACCGCCGCCCGCCGCCGACCGAATGACTCCGTTCCGGGCCCGGAAGACCCTCGTCCCGACCTGCGCCGCCGCCTGCGCGCTCCTCCTGCTGGCCGCGCTGGCCGGCTGCCGGCAGGAGGAGCCGCAGCAGCGCTGGTCCGAGGCCGTGCTCCCCCGCCTGTCGCTGCGCGCCCGCGTGGCGCAGCTGGTGATTCCCGCGGCGGACGCCGGGGGTGGGGGCACGGCGGCGCGGCGCTGGGTGGCCGTGGACAGCGTGGGCGGGGTGCTGCTCCGCGGCGGGCCCGCCCGGACGACGGCGGCGGGGCTCGCGGCGCTGCGAGGCGCCGCGCCGCTGCCCTTGCTTGCGGTGGCGGAGCTGGACGGGGGCGCGGGCGGCCTCGCGCCGGAGGCCACCGACCTGCCCCCCGTGCGCGTGCTCGCCGCGCGCGGGCTGGCGGACGAGGCCCGCGAGGCGGGCGCGCTCGCCGGCGCGGAGGCGCGCGCGGTGGGCGTGGACCTGGCGCTGGTGACGCTCCCGGAGATCGGGGCGGAGGCGCCCGCGGGGCTCCCCCGCCCCGACCCCGCGGCCGCGGGCGAGGCGGCCGCCGCCTACCTGGAGGCGCTCCGCGGCGAGGGCGTGCTCCCGGCCGTGCGCCTCCTCCCCCCGCGCCGCTCCGCGGCGGACACCCTCCCCCTCCCCGTGCTCCGCTGGGACCGGGCGCGCCTGGAGGCCGTGGAGCTCCCCGTGGTGCGCGCGGCGCTGGGCGCCGGCGCGGACGCGGCCACTCTCCCGTTCCTCGCCCTCCCCGCG
>DASVQR010000110.1:0-2010 GCA_036389055.1 Longimicrobiaceae bacterium
CCCTCACGCGGGTGGCGGAGTGCGCTCCGGCATCCGTCGTCGTGTCGGGGCGCTCCCGACGGGTCGGTCGGGCAGCATCCCCTTGCCAGGGGTGCCCCGGCGAGGGTTTCTTTGTCCATCGGCCCGCTCCCGAAGCGACGGGGAACCGCGGGCCGGCGGCGCAGGTACAGAGCCTGTCCGGTGTACCCGGAGCCGCCCGGCGCCGTACCTCCCCCGAACCACGATCCAGGCCATGATGCGAAACCTCAGGAGGGCGCCGGTCCTCGCGCTGCTCGCGCTCGCACCCCTCGCGGCGGCGTGCGCCCCCGGCGGCGACGACGCCGTGCCGGAGAGCGTGGGCAAGGTGGCAGCCGCCACGCCGGCGGCGAACGGCCAGACGGTGACGGTGACGGTCTACAAGTCGCCCACCTGCGGGTGCTGCACCAAGTGGGAGGAGCACCTCCGCGAGAACGGCTTCAACGTGGTGAGCGTCCCCCGCGACGACATGAACGCCATCAAGCGGGAGCACGGGATCCCGCAGGGGCTCCAGTCGTGCCACACCGCCCTGGTGAACGGCTACGCGGTGGAGGGGCACGTCCCCGCCGACGTGATCCGCAAGCTGCTCACCGAGCGGCCCAGGGTGAAGGGCGTCGCGGTGCCGGGGATGCCGATGGGCTCGCCCGGGATGGAGGGGCCGACCAAGGACGAGTACGAGGTCTACACCTTCGACGCGACCGGGCCCAAGGACGTGTACGCCGTCCGCTGACCCGCGCCTCCGCCAGTCGGGGGAACGAGGCCGCCGCCGCGAAACCGCGACGGCGGCCTCCGTGTTTCCGGGACCCCGGCGCCGTCCACTCGGCGTGCACGAATCGCGCGGAATCGGCGCAAGTCCGCGCAGCGCCGGGCTTCGTGGAAAGGCGCGTGGACAGGGGAGTTTTCGGGCTTGATTCGGGATCCGTTCGGGTGCTATGGTGTATCAGGAAATCAGCAATCCGGGATCCAGCGAAGACAGGCAAAGGAGCGGACGATGGCGAAGCCGGCGATCGACTTCCAGGCGGCGGGAGGGGTGCACCTCGACCGGCTGGAGCGCAGCCTCGGCCTCCAGGTGCACCCCACCGGCCCGGGCCGCTACCGGGTGACCGGCGGGAGCGAGGCGCACTGGGTGGACCTGTACACCACGCACAACCCGCGATGCGACTGCGGCGACCACCTGTGGCGCGAGCGGATCTGCAAGCACATCATCGCCGCGCTGCTCCGCGAGGGGAACGAGCAGGTGCTGCTCGCCCTGCGGGAGCTGGTGCGCGAGCTGCGCGGAGCGGCGAAGGCCGCGTAGCCGCCGCTCACCGGTGGGTGGTCACCCCCACCTGCCGGCACATGTCAAGCACGGGGCACGTGGAGCACCTGGGCGCGCGGCCGGTGCACACGTGCTTGCCGAAGGGAACCAGCAGGCGGTTGACCTCCACGCGGTATTCGGTCGGCAGCACGTCGTACAGCGCCTCCATCGTCCGCTCGGGCGTGGGGGCGCTCACATATCCCCACCGGTTGGTGACCCGGTGCACGTGCACGTCCACCCCGATCTTCGCCTCCCCGCACGCGATCCCCATCACCAGGTTGGTGCACTTGGGTCCCACGCCGCGGAACCCCAGCATCAGCGCCTCGTCGCAGGGGAGCACGCCGCCGTGCTCCTCGGCCACCGCGCGGGCGATGTCGTGGATCTGCCGCGCCTTGCCCTCGTGGAAGGTGCAGGAGCGGATGACCCGGTCGATCTCCTCCGGCGCGAGCGCGGCCACCTGTGCCGGGGTGCGGGCGCGCTCGAACAGGGCGAGCGCGACCGGGAGCATGACCTCGTCCAGCGTGCGGATGGAAAGGATGCACGCCACCAGCTGCTCGAAGGCGGTGCCGTAGCCCCTCTCCGCCAGCTCGAACATGGCCGCCTTGGGGAAGGGGCGCACCGCCTCCTCGATGCGCCGCATGGCCTCGTGCACGTCGAAGGGGCGCTTGCGGGCCTCCGCCTCCGCCGCGCTCCGGGGC
>DASVQR010000111.1:0-10857 GCA_036389055.1 Longimicrobiaceae bacterium
GATTCCGCGCGGAATCGCCCCCTCCTGCTTCCGCTCCGGAGCGCTGGACTCCGCCGCCGGCCAGGCTACATTGCACCGCGCGCAATGTCCCCGTCGAGACGCATCCCCTCCAGCCCCGAGGTGGCGCCCGTGCCCCGCTTCCGCGCCTTCGCCCCAGCGCTCGCCGCCCTGCTCCTCGCGCTCCCCGCGGCCGCGCAGGAGGCCCGCCCCGGCCCCGCCGCCGAGGCCGTGGCCCGCGCCGCCTTCCGCGCCCTGGAGGAGCGGCGCTGGGGCGACGTGGCCGGGCTCACGCACCCGGACGCGCTCCGCCGCTTCCGCGCCCACCAGGTCCGCTCGGCGCGGTCGATGGAGAACATGCCGCGGGTGCCCTACCGCGAGCCCGGCATGCCCGAGGAGGTGGCGCAGTGGTACGAGGAGCGGAGCCGAAAGAGCGCCGCGGCGTACGGCGCGCACCTGGAGCGGGAGCTGGGCGTGCGGACCGCCGCGGAGCTGGAGGCGCTCAGCGCGGAGGAGCTGTTCACGCGGTGGCTGCGGTCGCGAGACCCCATGGAGATGATGCTCCGCGAGCTGAGCACCCACGGCAGGCCGGTCCCGGTGGACAGCGTGGCAGCCCACGTTCCGCGGCAGGTGCGCTCGGTCGTCGGCTCGGTGGTGCAGGACGATTCCACGGTGCTGGTGGTGTACAACGCCGCGATGAAGATGGACACGGTCAGCGACATGGAGCGGCCGGCCCTCGTCACCCTCCGCCGCTCCCCGGCGGGGTGGCGGCTCTGGTCCGGCGAGCGGGACTACAACTTCCTGGGCGACACGGATTTCACGGTGAGCGTGGGCGTGGAGCTGGACGAGGACACGGAAAAGCGGCTGAACGAGGCGAAGGACGAGGTGGTGACCTGGCCGGCGGGGGCGGTCCCGGCGGGGCGCGCCTTCATCACCGGCTATCCGGGCGGGATGCGCCCCCCGCGGGCGCTGGTGGTGGAGACCGCAGGACCCGGCGGCGCGCCGGTCCGGGTGGAGGTCCCGGTGAGCGCCTTCGAGGCGCTCATGGACCGGCTGCTGATGCCCTGGACGGGGCTGGAGGAGGAGCCGGCGCAGGCGCCCGCGCGGCCGTAGCGGACCCACGGAGCTCCGCAAGGAAATGCAGGGGAGCCGCTCCAGACCGGGGCGGCTCCCCCCGATTCGTCCGCCGGGGCTCGACCGTCGCGCCGAACGCCAGGGTTGACGCGGGATGTGTATGTTACCACGTTAGATACACAGCACCCGCACCCCCACATTCGCGATGAACAGCCGCTTCGCCACCGCAGTCCACATCCTCACCCTGGTCGCGCAGGGCGAGGGGCAGCCCGTGACCTCGGAGCTCATCGCGGGGAGCGTGAACACCAACCCCTCGCTGGTGCGGCGGCTGCTGTCGCAGCTCACGCGCGCCGGGCTCACCGCGTCGCAGATGGGCGCAGGAGGGGGCGCGCTGCTTGCCCGCCCGGCCGACACGATCACGCTGCGCGACGTGTACCGCGCCGTGGACGAGGGCGAGGTGTTCGCCATGCACCGGGAGCGGCCCAACCCGGAGTGCCCGGTGGGCCGCAACATCCAGGCGCTGCTGGAGACCCGCTTCGACGCGGCCGCGCGCGCGCTGGAGCGGGAGCTGGAGCGGACCACCCTCGCCGACATGGCGGCGGAGGTGGAGGCGCGGGAGGAGGAGCGCGGGGCCCTGCACGGAGGAATGGGCGCATGAGCGGGCGGACGGAGCAGAACAAGGCGACGGCGCAGGCGTTCTACGACCTGATGTTCAACCAGTGCCGGCCGCGCGAGGCCATGGAGCGCTACGCCGGGGACGTGTACGTGCAGCACAACCCGGAGGTGGCGGACGGCAAGGAGGCCTTCGTGGAGTACTTCGAGCGCATGGCGCGCGAGTACCCGGGCAAGCGGGTGCACTTCAAGCGCGCGGTCGCCGAGGGCGACCTGGTGGTGCTGCACTGCTTCCAGGAGTGGCCGGGGGACGGGCCGTGGGCGGGGATCGACATCTTCCGCTTCGACGGGGCGGGGCGGATCGTGGAGCACTGGGACGTGCTCCAGCGCGTGCCGGAGAGCGCGAAGAACGACAACGGGATGTTCTGAGATCGCCGGGGCGCCCGCCCCGGCCCTCTGGCGTCAAAACCGTTGCCCCCGGGGGATGGCGGGCCCATCGTACGGGGCGGACCCGGTCCGCCGGAAATCTCCACCCTTCCGTCCCGCTGGTCCATCCCTGCCCGGGAGGTCCCCATGCCTCGCTTCCGCACCCCCAACTTCCACGACGCACGCCTGTCCGTCGCCCAGAGCTGCATCCGCGAGCTCGTCGCGAAGCGGACGCCCGGCGCGCCCGCCGGGGGGCTGTTCGCCAACCACCCGATGATGCAGGCCGTGGGCGCGGTGCTGGAGCGCGTGGATCGAGGCGAGATCAGCGACGCTGGCGCGGCGATCGCCGACTACCGGGCGCGGCGCGCGGCCCAGACGGCGGAAGGCATGGCCATGGTGCCGCCCGAGGGCGGCGCCGCCGACTGCGCGGACCTCCTCGGCGAATACATCCTGGCCTGGGTGTCCGGGAACACCGAGTGGATGGACCGGATCCGCAGCGAGTGGATCGACAGCCCGTGCAACGCCACCGGGTGGCTGCAGGCGGTGGAAGCCTGGGTGGCCTACTACTGGGACGGCGCCGAACCGAAGTACGTCCCTCCCGCCTCCGGCGGGCCGCAGCCCTTCGCCCTGCCGCCGGGCGACGCCGGCGGCACGCTCCGGGTGGGGATCCTGGGCGACTGGGGGACGGGCGAGCCGGAGGCGATCGCCGTGCTCGACCAGCTCATGCAGCTGAAGCCGCACCTCATCATCCACGTGGGCGACGTCTACTACGCGGGGACGGAGGACGAGCAGAACACCAACTTCCTCGCCCCCATCGCCGACGCGCGGCGGAAGTACGGGCGCAACGTCCCCGTCTACGCCCTGCCCGGGAACCACGACTACTACAGCGGCGGCGCCGGCTTCTACGGGATGCTGGCGCGGCTGAACCAGGGCGTGCCCAACGCCTCGGTGCAGGCGAACAGCTTCTTCTGCCTGCGGAACGCCGCGTGGCAGCTGCAGGGGATGGACACCGGCTACAACGACAGCGACCTGCTCCGGGTGGCGGAGGACAACACGCACCTCCGCGCCGACGAGGCGGCGTGGCACCGGACGCAGCTCGCCTATGCCGGGCGGCGCCAGGTGATCCTGTTCTCGCACCACCAGCTCTACTCCGCCTTCGAGCAGATCGGCGGCCTGTGGCAGAATCCCTCCCTCACGGCCAACCTGGCCGACTGGCGGAGGGCCAGCAACCCGCCGCCGAACATCGCGGCGTGGCTGTGGGGGCACGAGCACGTCCTGCAGGTCTACCAGGTCCCCGGCACGCTGCCGGTGCTGGGCCGCTGCGTGGGGAACGGCGCCTTCCCCGTCTTCACCGACTCGTCCGGCTACACCCCGGGGACCCGGAGCATCCCCCTGCAGCCCGCCACCCACTCGCCGGACGGGTCGATCCGCTTTCCCAACGGCTTCGTGCAGTCGCAGCCGGACGACCGGGTGTGGGCCAGCGGCTACACCGTGCTGAACCTGGGCGCGGACGGCTCGGCCAAGGTCCTGTACTACCAGGTGCAGGTCGCGAACGACGGGTCCGCCACCAGCCAGGTGCTCTGGACCGAGTACCTGGTGCCGCCCGCGCCGCTGACGCCGGACGCCTCGGAGGTGAGCCTCGCCGACCAGGAGCCCGCCGCGCCCGGCTACGACTGACCCCGGCGGGACGCTGAAAGCGGAAGCCCCGCCGCGGCATGCGCCACGGCGGGGCTTCTGAGTTTTTTTGGACCGGATGGAGATGAGGGGAATCGAACCCCTGACCTCTGCAGTGCGATTGCAGCGCTCTCCCATCTGAGCTACATCCCCGGCACCAGTGGTCGATCAGGGACTCGAACCCCGGACCTCTCGCATGTGAGGCGAGCGCTCTAACCAACTGAGCTAATCGACCGATCCGCGACTTCGCGGACGACCAATGTAAACGCTCCGCCCGGAAAGCTCAAGCCTCCACGCCGCGGGGTAGTGGGTCCGTTTGATTGTAACGTAGTGCGAACCCTCCGACTAGCAGAAAGGGACGCCGAATCCGGGGCGTCCCTCTGTGATCTGTTCATCTGGATCCCGCCAGGTCGCGTGGCGTTCACGAGCGGCAACATCAGCCGCTAGTCGCGTCGGGGCCGAAAGTCTCGTCGAGGCAAATGCCGTTCGTGTGCCAGAGGGTAACGCTCGCGGCCGCCGTTGCTTTCTCGACCTTGTCCCTGGTGGGGGCCTGGAACGAAACCAGCCGCAACGTCTCGCGGTGCAGTGTGAGCTTCTTCATAACGTCCTCCCCGTGAGTGGCGCATCCCACGCCCGACATGGGCGCGAACGTGGACTAGCACGGTAAGCGCCATTTCAAAGAATGGCAACGATTCCGTTCCGCCATTCATCGGCCGTCCAACAGGTCGTGAACCGTCCACACCCGGCCGGTCGGCTTCGCCGCCATGGCTGGCGTGGTGTGCATCCGTTTCGCCTCTCTGACGCCCCGCGCGGAAGCCCAAGCCTTCCGGCCCCGTTCTCGCGGGTGCGGGCGCGGCATGGAAGCCGTCCTCCTCGTCGGGATCCAGGCCTCGGGCAAGAGCACCTTCTACCGCGCGCGCTTCTTCGACACGCACGTGCGGATCAGCCTGGACATGCTCCGCACCCGCAACCGCGAAAGGCTGCTGCTGGAGGCGTGCATCGCCGCCAAGCAGCCGTTCGTGGTGGACAACACCAGCGTCACCCGCGAGGAGCGGGCGCGCTACCTGGGCCCGGCCCGTGCCGCGGGGTTCCGGACCGTGGGCTACTTCTTCGAGCCGGACCCGCGCGGCGCCGCGGCCCGCAACGCCGCGCGCCCGGACGGCAGGCGGGTGCCGCCCGCCGGGCTCTTCGGCACGCTGAAGCGCCTGCAGCGCCCCGCGCCGGACGAGGGATTCGATGAGATATACATGGTGGTGCTGGACGGCGAGGGCGGATTCCGCGTGGAGCCCCGGCCCGGCGCGGAGTGCGGCGAAAACGCATGATCCGGCGGGCGTTGCGCCCCGGCCCGCCGCCGCCGATCTTTTCCGCCCGGATCCTCCACCCCCGACTCCCGCTTCCCCGCCGCCATGCAGGCCGACGCCGCCGCGCCCCGCTCCCGGAAGACCCTGGCCTGGATGGTGGCGAGCCAGCTCCTGGCGCTGGCCTCGCTCCTCCCCTGGCTGACGGTGGTGGCGGGGACCTCCCTCCTGGCGTTCGACGCGCCGGTCTCGGCCGAGGCGGTGGCGCCGCGCGTGTTCATGGGGGTGGTGTGGTCGTACCCGCTGCTGCCGCTGGGCTGCGCCGCCGCGGCGTGGCTGGCGTACGCGCGGCGGCGCTACCGCCGGGCGGCGGTGCTCAGCGCGGTGCCCCTCCTCCCCGCCCTGCCGCTGCTGGCGTACCTGTTGTGGGTGTCCTCGCCCGCGTAGACTGAAGCGCCCCGCCGCCCTCCGCGGCCGGCGACGACACCGGACCCCGCTCATGGACAGCACACAGGCGAGCCGCGGCTTCTCCCCCTACATCTCCTTCGCGCGGGAGGAGTGGTCGCGGCTGCGCGGCAACACGCCGCTGACCCTCTCGGAGGACGACCTGGCCGCGCTGCGCAGCGCCGAGGAGTACGTGTCCATCGAGGAGGTGACGGACATCTACCTGCCGCTGTCGCGCCTGCTCAACCTGTACGTGGCCGCCGCGCAGCAGCTGCACCGCGTCACCGACACCTTCCTTGGCCACCCCGCGGCAAAGGTGCCGTACGTGATCGCGGTGGCGGGGAGCGTGGCGGGGGGCAAGAGCACCACCTCGCGCGTGCTCCAGGCGCTGCTGGCCCGCTGGCCGGACCACCCGCGCGTGGACCTGGTGACCACGGACGGCTTCCTGTTCCCCAACCGGGTGCTGGAGGCGCGCGGGATCATGCACCGCAAGGGCTTCCCGGAGAGCTACGACGTGCGCCGCCTGGTCCGCTTCCTGGCCGACGTCAAGTCCGGCCGCGGCGAGGTGAGGGCCCCCGTGTACTCGCACCTGGTGTACGACATCGTCCCGGGCAAGGAGCTGCGGGTGCGCCAGCCGGACATCCTGATCCTGGAGGGCCTCAACGTGCTCCAGGCCGGCAGCGGCGACGGACGCCCCCCGCGGGTGTTCGTGTCCGACTTCATCGACTTCTCCCTGTACATCGACGCGGCCGAGGACCAGCTGGAGCAGTGGTTCCTGCAGCGCTTCGAGCGCCTGCGCGAGACCGCCTTCCGCGACCCCGACTCGTACTTCCACCGCTACGCCGCCATGCCCGCGGAGGAGGCGGACGCCTTCGCCCGCCACGTGTGGGCCACCATCAACGCCGTGAACCTGCGCGACAACGTGCTCCCCACCCGGGACCGCGCGACGCTGGTGCTGGAAAAGGGCGACGGGCACCGGGTGGAGCGGGTGAGATTGAGGAAGCTGTGAGGAACGGCAGGGGACAGGGGACAGGTTACAGGGGACAGCCTGCGACTGCGGGCCCTCACCCGGCTCGCTTGAGGCTCGCCATCCTCTCCCAATTCTGGGAGAGGGGAACAACTACAGGAGTACCAAGCAGTTCTCCCCTCTCCCGCTTGCGGGGGAGGGGCCGGGGGAGGGGGCCCCGGCGGACGCCAGCGCGATGCCCGCGTGAGGGATGCGAGCGCGAAGCGGCGAGACCGCGCGGCTGTTTGCGCGGGCTTGCCTCCGTTACGCAGCGTTGTTTGCTGCGTTACGGAGCCGCAGCCCGACCCCGCGCCAGCGGGGGCACGCCCGAACCCGCAGTTCAGCTGTCGTTTTCTTTGACGATACTCGAAAGACCATGCGCTTGACGCGGGAGGCGGCGCGCACGCTGGCGCTGGCGGCGCAGGGGCTCGACGCCCGGCCGCGGAAAAAGGCCACGAAGCAGGACCTGCTGGACGCCATCCGGCGCATGGGCGCGCTCCAGATCGACACCATCCACGTGGTGGCGAGGAGCCCCTATCTGGTGCTCTGGAGCCGTCTGGGCGATTATCCCCTGCGCTGGCTGGAGGAACTGCTCGCGGAGGGAGCGCTCTTCGAGTACTGGGCGCACGAGGCGTGCTTCCTGCCCGTGGAGGACTTCGCGCTCTACCGGCACCGCATGTTCGAGGCGGCCGGGATGGGGTGGAGGTACTCGCGGGCCCTGATGGCCGACCGCGAGGCGGTGGAGCGGCTGCTGGCCGTGGTGCGGGAGCGCGGGCCGGTGAGGTCCGCGGACTTCGAGCGCACGGACGGCAGGGCGGGCGGCTGGTGGGAGTGGAAGCCGGAGAAGCGGCTGCTGGAGTCGCTGTTCACGGCGGGCGAGCTGATGATCGCGCGGCGGGAGCGCTTCCAGCGGGTGTACGACCTGCGCGAGCGGGTGCTCCCCGGGTGGGACGACGCCCGCCTCCCGCCCCGCGAGGACGCCGACCGGGCGCTGGTGCTCCGGGCGGTGCGGGCGCTGGGGATCGCCCGGCCGGGGTGGGTGGCCGACTACTTCCGCATGCCCCGGCGCACGACGCCGGCCGTGGCGGCGCGGCTGGCGGACGAGGGGGCGCTGCTGCGCGTGGAGGTGGAGGGGTGGGCGGAGCCGGCGTACCTGCACCCGGACCACGCGGGGACGGCGGAGCGCGCGGCGGCGGGGGAGATCCGCCCGCGGCTCACCACGGTGCTCTCCCCCTTCGACCCGCTGGTGTGGGACCGGGCGCGCGGCCGGGAGCTGTGGGACTTCGACTACCGGCTGGAGTGCTACACGCCGGAGGCGAAGCGGCGCTGGGGCTACTTCGTGCTCCCGGTGCTCCGCCGGGGACGGCTGGTGGCCCGGCTGGATCCCAAGGCCCACCGCCGGGAGGGCGTGTTCGAGGTGCGCGCGCTGCACCTGGAGCCGGGGGTGCGCCCGAGCGGCGCGCTCGTTGACGACCTGGCGCGGGCGCTCCGGGAGTGCGCCGCCTGGCACGGGACGCCGGAGGTGGTGGTGACCGCCTCCGACCCCCCGGGGCTGGGGGAGCGGCTGCGGGCGGCGCTCGCCGCGGCGTGAGCGGCGGGGAGCGTGGACGGGGGCGGACGCCGCCCCGCGGAAACCCTGAGCAGGACGAATGACCGAGACCCAAACCACGGAGCTGGCGCTCCGCGTCGCCGAGGCGGTCCGCCGCGCCTGCGTGGAGGCCGCGCGGGAAGGCTTCACCGACGCGTCGCTCTCCGGCCTGTGCGCCGAGGGCGCCGCCGAGGTGGCGGTGGACGCCGTCCGCAGGCTGGACGTGGCCGCCCTGGCCCGCGAGGCCGCGGCGGGGGGCGGCGGCGACCTCCCGGAGCTGGACGACCCGCTCCACTTCGTGCAGGTGGTCACGGAGCACGTGGCCGAGGGCTTGTGCGTGATGGACGCCCACGGGCGCGTCACCTACATGAACCCCGCCGCCGAGGAGACGCTGGGGTGGAAGCGGGAGGAACTGCTGGGCCGGGTGCTGCACGACGCCGTGCACTACCTGCACCCGGACGGGTCCCCGTACCCCATCACCGAGTGCCCGCTGGGCACCGTGCTGCGGGGCGGGCCGGCAATCCGGGAGATGGAGGACGTGTGGATCCGCAGGAGCGGGGAGTTCTTCCCGGTGTTCTGCTCCTGCACCCCCATCCGCCTGGGCGGCCGCGTGCAGGGCGCGGTGCTCTCCCTCCACGACATCACCGCCCGCAAGCAGGAGGAGGCCGAGCGCGTGCGCCTGCTGGCCGCGGAGAGCGAGGCCCGCTCCGAGGCCGAGCGCGCCAACCGCACCAAGGCCGACTTCCTGGCGGTGATGTCGCACGAGCTGAGGACCCCGCTCACCGCGGTGATGGGCTACGCCGAGCTGCTGCTGATGGGGGTGCCGGAGCCGCTCACCGAGGGGACGCGCTCCCACGTGGAGCGCATCGACCAGGCGGCGCGGCACCTGCTCACGCTGATCGAGGAGATCCTTTCCTTTTCGCGCATCGAGGCGGGGCAGGAGGGGGTGCGCCCCACCCAGGCGGACGTGGCCGAGGTGGCCCGCGAGGCCGCCGCGTTCGTGCAGCCGCTGGCGCGCCGCAAGGGGCTGGCGCTGCGGGTGCGGGCGCCGGACCGGCCGCTGGCCGCCCTGACCGACCGGGGCAAGCTGCGGCAGGTGCTGGTGAACCTGCTCTTCAACGCCATCAAGTTCACCGCCCAGGGCGAGGTGGCGCTGGAGGTGGAGCCGGACGGCGGCGGCGCCGCGCTGCTGCACGTGCGGGACACCGGCGTGGGGATCGCGCCGGAGCACCTGGAGCGCATCTGGGAGCCCTTCTGGCAGGCGCAGGCGGCGAACACCCGCGAGGTGGGCGGCACCGGGCTGGGGCTTTCCATCTCGCGGCGCATCGTGCACCTGCTGGGCGGCGACATCGCCGTGGCGAGCGAGCCGGGGAGCGGCTCCGTGTTCACCGTGCGGCTGCCGCTGGGCGCCGCGGACTGAGGCGCCGCGGCCAACGCGCGGCGCCGCTCGCGTGTCCTGCTGGCGACGGCGCGCCGGGGGGCGCGCCGCACATCGTTCTCAGGCGGAGGCGGAGCGTGACCGGAGCCGTGACGGACGGAGGCGGGGCGGAGCGGGGCGGGAGCGCGGGCGAGGCGGGGCTGCTGCGGCGCCTGCTGCTGGGGCTGGTGCTGCTGGGGAGCGTGGGGCTGGCGGCGGAGCTGGTGCTGCTGGAGCACACGGAGTCGGCCTGGCAGTGGGTCCCGCTGGTTGCGCTGGCCCTCGGCTCGGTCCTCACCGTCGCGGTGGCGCTGCGCCCCTCGGCGCGTACGCTGCGGCCCTTCCAGGCCGTGATGGCGGCGTTCGTGGCCGCGGGGGCGCTGGGCGTGTACCTTCACTTCCAGGGCAACGTGGAGTGGGAGCGGGAAGGGGACGCTTCCCTGCGCGGCGCGGAGCTGTACTGGGCCGCGCTGTGGGGCGCCACCCCCGCCCTCGCCCCCGGCGCCCTGGCGCAGCTCGGGCTCCTGGGCCTGGTGCTGGCCCATCGGCACCCGGCGCTCCGCCGGACCTCACCCCACACGGAGAGACCATGACCCACACCCGCATCCCGGCGCTCCTGGGCGCCACGGTGCTGCTCGCCACGCTGGCCGCCTGCAAGGGCAGCGGCGACTCCGGCCAGACCGACACCGCCGACGCGCCCGCCGCTCCGGGCGCCGCCACCGCGCCCGCCGCCCCCGTGGCCGACACCGCCGCCGCCGCGCCCGCGGCTCCGGCCGCCCCCGCTGCGACCGGCGCGTTCCTGGACCCGGACGCGGCCACGCGCGACCAGCTGCTCGCCGTCCCCGGCTTCGACACCTCCCTGGCCGACGCGGTGGTCGCCGGACGCCCCTACGCCGACAACACCGCGCTGGACAGGGTGCTCGCCGGCCGCCTGAGCGAGGAGCAGCGCGACAGCGTGTACACGCGCCTGTGGAAGCCGCTGGACCTGAACAGCGCCAGCAAGGAGGAGATCCTGCTGATCCCGGGCGTCGGCAACCGGATGCAGCACGAGTTCGAGGAGTACCGTCCGTACCGCAACATCGAGCAGTTCCGCCGCGAGATCGGCAAGTACGTGGACGAGGCGGAAGTGGCGAGGCTGGAGCGGTACGTGACGATCCGGCAGGCGCAGTAACGGCTTTCTACGGCGGGTTCGGGCGTGCCCCCGGCTGGCGCCGGGGTCGGGCTTCGGCTCCGTAACGCACGATACAACCGTGCGTAACGGAGTCGAGCCCCGGCAAACTGCCGCCGGGTCTCGCCCCTTCGGGCCGAAATCCCTCACGCG
>DASVQR010000112.1:0-21921 GCA_036389055.1 Longimicrobiaceae bacterium
GGGAGCTGCGGGACCGGCGGTCCGCGCAGCTCCCCGCCCACATGGTGCCGGGCGCCTGCGTGGTGCTGGAGAGCCTTCCGCTCACCCCCACCGGCAAGCCCGACCGGCGGGCGCTCCCCGCGCCCGAGCCCGGGAGCGGGACGGAATACGCCGCCCCGCAGACGGAGATGGAGGAGCTGCTCTGCCGGATCTGGCTCGACGTCCTCGGCTCGGGGGGGGAGGCGGGGCCCGGGCGGGTGGGGCGGGGCGACAGCTTCTTCGGGCTGGGGGGGCACTCCCTGCTGGCCATCCAGGTCGTCACGCGGATCCGCCGGGAGCTGGGGATCGAGGTGCCGCTGGCGGCGCTGTTCGAATCGCCCACGCTGGCGGAGCTCGCCGCGACGCTGGAGGAGCTGTTCATCCTGGCGCTGGACGAATCGGAGCTGGAAGCGCGCCTGGACCGCCTGGAGCCGGTGGGCGGCCCCGACGCGGGCAGGGGCGATCCGGGGCCACCGCACACCTACGAGCGCCGTACCTGATGAGCCGAGACGCGACGGGCGGAGCAGGCAGGATCCTCGGGGGGCTGTCGCCCGAGAAGAGGCGATTGCTCCTGCAGGACATGCTGCGGGAAAGAAGGGACGCCGGGGACCCGGACCGGATCCCCCGGCGGGGCTCCTCCGGGCCCGCGCCGCTGTCGTTCGCGCAGCAGCGGCGGTGGGTGGTGGACCGGCTGGAGCCCGGGAGCGCCGCCTACAACATGCCCTCCGCGCTGCGGCTGCGGGGCGCGCTGGACGCGGCCGCCCTGCGCGCGACGCTGGACGGGGTGGCGCGGCGGCACGAAGCGCTGCGGACGGTCTTCGAGGAGCGCGGCGGCGCGCCCGTGCAGGTGGTGCACCCGCCGGCTCCCGTGCCGCTGCCGGCCCTGGACCTGCGCGCCCTCCCGGAGGCGGAGCGGGAGCGGCAGGCGCGCCGGCTCGCGGACGCCGAGGCGGTCCGCCGCTTCGACCTGGCCCGCGGTCCGCTGCTGCGCGCCCTGCTGATCCGGCTGGGGGAAGCGGACCACGTGCTCTGCTTCACGCTCCACCACGTCGTCGGGGACGCGTGGAGCATGGGCGTGCTGACCCGTGAGGTATCCGCGCTGTACGGCGCCTTCCGCGAGGGCCGCGGCTCGCCGCTCCCCGAGCTGCCGGTGCAGTACGCCGACTACGCCGCGTGGCAGCGCGGGCGGGCGGCGGAGGGGGACGGGGCGCAGCTGGCGTACTGGCGGGAGCGGCTGGCGGGGGCGCCGCGGCTCCTGGAGGTCCCCACGGACCGCCCGCGCGCGGCGGGGCAGGGCGCGCGCGCCGGGAGCCACGCCTTCACCCTGTCGGCGGAGCTGTCGCGGGGGCTGCGGGAGCTGGCGCACCGGGAGGGCGCGACGCTCTTCATGGCGCTGCTCGCCGCCTGGCAGACGCTGCTGGGGCGCTGGGCCGGGCAGGACGACGTGGTGGTGGGAAGCCCGATCGCGGGGCGGACCCGCCCGGAGACGGAGGCGCTGATCGGCTTCTTCGTCAACATGCTGGCGCTGCGCGGCGACCTGTCCGGGGATCCCGCCTGGAGCGAGCTGCTGGCGCGGACCCGGCGGACTGCGCTGGGGGCGTTCCAGCACCAGGAGCTCCCCTTCGAGCGCCTGGTGGAGGAGCTGGCGACCGAGCGCAGCCTGGCGCACGCGCCGCTCTTCCAGGTCACTCTGTCGCTGGAGCAGGGCGCCGGGCCGGAAGGGCGGCTGCGGCTGGGCGACCTGGAGCCGGAGCGGTTCGGGGAGGGCACCGGGCTCGCGCAGTTCGACCTCGACCTCACCGTGCAGGACTCCGGGGACGGCCTGCGTGGGACGCTGACCTACCGGAGCGAGCTGTGGGAGGCGGCGACGGTCGCGCGCATGGCGCGGCACCTGGAGGCGACCGTCGGGGCGATGGTGGCCGGCCCGGGGCGCCGCCTGTCGGAGCTGTCGCTGGCGAGCGGGGCGGAGCGGGCCCAGGTGCTGCGGGACTGGAACGCGACCGACCGCGAGCTCCCGGGCGGGCGCTGCCTGCACGAGCTGATCGCGGAGCGGGCGCTGCGCGCTCCGGACGCGCCCGCCGTGGTCTTCGGGGGGGGCGCGATCTCCCACGGGGGGCTGGACGCCGTTGCGAACCGGCTGGCGCACGGCCTCCGCGGGCGGGGCGTGGGGCCCGAGGTGCGGGTGGGGATCTGCGTGGACCGGGGACCGGAGCTGGCGCTGGCGATGCTGGCCGTGCTCAAGGCCGGCGGCGCGTACGTGCCGCTGGACCCCGCCTATCCCGCCGAGCGCATCGCCTACGTGCTCCGCGACTCCGGCGCCGCCCTGCTGCTCGCCGGGGAGCGGCTGGCCGGACGCGCCGCCGCGGACGGGATCCCCACCGTCGCCCTGGAAGCGCTCGGGCGGGAGACCGCGGCCGGGCCGGGGCACGCCCCGGAGAGCGGCGTGTCCGCGCAGAACCTGGCCTACGTCATCTACACCTCGGGATCGACGGGGAGGCCGAAGGGGGCCGCCGTCCCGCACCGCGCGGTCGTCAACCTCGCCGCCGACATGGCGCAGCGTCTCGGGCTGGGGCCCGGCGACCGCTTCCTCCAGTTCGCCTCCCCCGGCTTCGACGTGGTGGTGGAGGAAGTGTTCCCCGCCTGGCTCGCCGGCGCCGCCGTGGTGGTCTCGCGCGAGGAGCTGTTCGCGCCGGAGACGCTGCTGCGCGTGATCGCCGCCGAGGGGGTCACCGTGCTGGAGCTGCCCACGGCCTACTGGCACGAGTGGGTGGGCGAGCTGGCCCGGCGGCGGGAGCGCCTCCCCGCGTGCGTGCGCCTGGTCCTGGTGGGGGGCGAGCGCGTCTCCCCCGAGCGGCTGCGCGAGTGGGCGGAGCTGCGCACGGCGCTGGTGCACGTCTTCGGGCTGACGGAGACCGCCTGCACCTCCACCACGCTGCACCTGGCCCCGGGCGAGGACGGGTCGCGCTGGAGCAGCCTCCCCATCGGGCGGCCGACCGGGAACGCGCGCGTGTACGTGCTGGACGCGTGGGGGCAGCTGCTTCCCCCCGGCATCCCCGGGGAACTGCTCATCGGCGGGGAGGGGGTGGGGCGCGGCTACCTGGGGCGGCCGGAGCTGACCGCGGAGCGGTTCGTCCCGGACCCCTTCGCCGCCGCGCCGGGCGCGCGGCTGTACCGCACGGGCGACCGGGTGCGCTGGCTCGGCGACGGCGTGCTGGAGTTCCTCGGCCGCATGGACCAGCAGGTCAAGGTGCGCGGCTTCCGGATCGAGCCGGGGGAGGTCGAGGCTGCGCTGCTGACGCACCCCGGGGTGCGGGAAGCCGTGGTGGCGGTGCGGGAGGACGCGCCGGGGGAGAAGCGGCTGGTCGGCTACGTGGTCGCGGAGGCGGGGGCGGAGCCGTCGGGCGCGGAGCTGCGGGCGCACCTGGCCGCGCGGCTCCCGGAGCACCTGGTGCCGGGGGCGCTCGTGGCGCTGGAGAGGATTCCCCTCACCGCGAACGGCAAGACGGACCGGGCGGCGCTGCCGGCGCCGGAGCGCGGGGGGGAAGCGGCGCACGTGGCGCCCAGGACGCCGACGGAGGAGGTGCTGGCGGGGATCTGGGCGGAGGTGCTGGGGGTGGAGACGGTGGGGGTGGAGGACGGCTTCTTCGAGCTGGGGGGCCACTCGCTGCTGGCGACCCGGGTGGTCTCCCGGGCGCGCCGGGCGTTCGGGGTGGAGGTGCCGCTGCGCGCCCTGTTCGAGGCGCCGACGGTGGCCGGGCTGGCGGAGCGCGTGGAGGCGCTCCGCAGCGAGGGCGCCCCGCCGGCCCCGCCGATCGAGCGGGTGCCGCGCACGGGTCCGCTGCCGGCGTCGTTCGCGCAGCAGCGCCTGTGGCTGGTGGACCGGATGGAGCCGGGGAGCCCCGCCTACAACGTCGCCTTCGCGCTGCGGCTGCGGGGCGCGCTGGACCCGGCCGCCCTGCGGGCGAGCCTGGGCGAGCTGGCGCGGCGGCACGAGACGCTGCGCACCACGTTCGCCGAGCAGGGGGGCGCGCCCGTGCAGGTGATCCATCCGCCCGCCCCGGTCCCGCTGCCCGTGGTGGAGCTGGGCGGGCTCCCCGCCGGGGCGCGGGAGGCGGAGGCCCGTCGGCTGGCCCGGGCGGAGGCGCTGCGGCCGTTCGACCTGGCCGCGGGGCCGCTGCTGCGGAGCACGCTGCTCCGCCTGGGCGGCGACGACCACGCGCTGCTCTTCACCCTCCACCACGTCGTCAGCGACGAGTGGAGCATGGAGGTGCTGGCGCGCGAGGTGTCCGCCCTGTACTCGGCTCTCAGCCGACAGGAGGAGCCTGCGCTGCCGGAGCTGCCGGTGCAGTACGCCGACTACGCCGTGTGGCAGCGCGCCCGGCTGAGCGGCGAGACCCTGGAGGCGCAGATCGGCTTCTGGAAGGAGGCGCTGGCCGGCGCCCCCCCGCTGCTGCAGCTGCCCGTGGACCGTCCCCGCGTGGAGGCGGCGGGGGATCCGTGCGCCGCAGGCCACCCGTTCGCGCTGGACGCGGAGGTGTCGCGGGAGCTGCGGGCGCTGTCGCGGCGCGAGGGGGCCACGCCGTTCATGACGCTGCTGGCCGCCTGGCAGGCGCTGCTCGGGCTGTACGCGGGGGAGGAGGACGTGGTGGTGGGCACCCCCATCGCGGGGCGGACCCGCCAGGAGACGGAGGGGCTGATCGGCTTCTTCGTCAACATGCTGGCGCTGCGCGCTGACCTGTCGGGGGATCCCACCTGGAGCGAGCTGCTGGGGCGGACCCGGGAAGCGGCGCTGGCGGCGTACGCGCACCAGGAGCTGCCCTTCGAGAGGCTGGTGGAGGAGCTCGGCGTGGAGCGCAGCCTGGCGCACTCGCCCGTCTTCCAGGCGGTCTTCGCCCTGGACCGCTCCGGAGGGCGCGGCGCGCGGCTGTCGCTGGGCGGCGTGGAGGCGGCGCCGTTCGGGGCGGGCGCGGAGGTCGCCCGCTTCGACCTGAGCCTGGCGATGGCGGACGGGGCGGACGGGCTGGGCGGCGTCCTGTTCTACCGCGAGGCGCTGTTCGAGGCGGCGACCGTGGCGCGCATGGCCGGGCACCTGGCGGCCGTGCTGGAGGCGATGGCGGCCCGGCCCGGGGAGCGCGTGTCGGAGGCGCAGCTGCTGCGCGGGGCCGAGCGCGCGCAGCTGCTCCAGGCGTGGAACGCCACCGCGGCGGATCTCCCGCGGGAGCGCGTGCACGAGCGGTTCGCCGCGCAGGCGGCCCGCACCCCCGCGGCCGTGGCGGTCCGCTCCGCCGCGGGGACGCTCACCTACGCCGAGCTGGAGCGCCGCTCCGCCCGCCTGGCGAACCACCTCCGCCGCCGCGGCGTGGGGCCGGAGGTGCCGGTGGGGCTGCTCCTGGAGCGCTCGGCGGAGATGGTCGTCGCCGTGCTCGGCGTGCTCCGGGCCGGCGGCGCCTACCTCCCCCTGGACCCGCACCACCCCCCCGAGCGCCTGCGCGCCCTGCTGGCGGAGGCGGGGGCGCCCGTCCTGGTGACGCAGGCGAGCCTGGCCGCGCGGGCGGAGGGGTGCCCGTGCGACGTGGTCCGCCTGGACGCGGACGCCGCCGCCATCGCCGCCGAGCCGGAGGGGGCGCCCGCGGTCCGGGTGGAGGCGCGCGGCGCCGCGTACGTGATCCACACCTCGGGCTCCACCGGAGCGCCCCGGGGCGTGGTCGTCGAGCACGGCGGCCTGGCAAACTACCTGGGGTTCTTCGAGCGCGAGGTGCTGGGGGCGGAGGGCTTCGCGCTGCCGCTGGTGTCGCGGCTCTCCTTCGACGCGCACGTGCGGCAGCTCTTTCCGCCGCTGCTGCGGGGCGAGGCGGTGTGGGTGTTGCCGGAAGAGACGGCCACGGACCCGGCGGCGCTGCTGGCGGCGCTGTCGGCGGAGGAGCGGGTGTCGTTCGGGGGGGTGCCGTCGCTGTGGAGCGCCGTACTGGAGCGGGTGGAGCGGGGCGAGGCGGCCCCGCCGCGGGGGCTGGTGGCGGTGCTGCTGGGGGGAGAGGCGCTGCCGCCGGAGCTGGCGCGGCGGACGCGCGCGGCGTTCCCGGGCGTGGCGATCTGGAACCACTACGGCCCCACGGAGGCCACGGTCAACACCACGGTGGCGCGCGTGGACGGGGCGGAGCGGCCCGGGCTGGGCCGGCCCATCGCGAACGTGCGCGTCTACGTGCTGGACGCGCGGGGCGCGCCGCTGCCCGCCGGCCTTCCGGGCGAGCTGTACGTGGGCGGGGCGGGGGTCGCGCGGGGATACCTGGGGCGGCCGGAGCTCACGGCCGAGCGCTTCGTCCCGGACGCGCTCGGCGGCGAGGCGGGCGCGCGATTGTACCGCACCGGCGACCGGGTGCGCTGGCTGCCGGCCGGCGAGCTGGAGTTCCTGGGCCGCATCGACCACCAGCTCAAGGTGCGCGGGTTCCGCGTGGAGCCGGGGGAGATCGAGGCGGCGCTGCGGACGCACCCGGGGGTGCGGGAGGCCGTGGTGCTCCTGAGGGAGGACGTGCCCGGCCGGCAGCGGCTGGTGGCGTACGTGGCCGGCGCGGCGGGGACGCGGGTCGCGCCGGCGGAGCTGCGGGAAATCCTGGCGGAGCTCCGGCGGCACGCGGCGGAGCGGCTGCCGGAGTACATGGTGCCGGCGGCCTTCGTGGCGCTGGAGCGCCTCCCGACGACCTCGCGCGGCAAGCTCGACCGGCGGGCGCTGCCGGCCCCGGAGTGGACGGACGAGGACGAGCACGTGGCGCCCCGCACGGTGGTGGAGGAGCTGGTCGCCGGGACCTGGGCGGAGGTGCTGGGAATCGAGCGCGTGGGGGTGACGGCCAGCTTCTTCGCGCTGGGGGGCCACTCGCTGCTGGCGACGCAGGTGGTGTCGCGGCTGCGGGAGGCGCTCGGCGTGGAGGTGCCGCTGCGCGCCCTGTTCGAGACGCCCACCGTGGAAGCGCTCGCCGGGATCGTGGAGGACCGGCTGCTCGGCGCCCTGGACCCCGGCCAGGTGGCGGAGCACCTGGAGCGGCTGGGGCCCGACGAAGACCCCGACGCGGCGCGGACCCCGGGTCCGGCCGCGCAGGGGTGATCCGCATCTCATCGAAATTGCCGCACATGACCGACCAGCCCACCGCCGGATCCCCGGACGCCCTCGGACAGCTCTCGCCCGCCCGCAGGCAGGCGCTCCTGCAGAGCATCCTGCGGGAGCGGAGCGTCCCCGTCCAGGAGGGGATCCCCCGCCGCGCCGACGCCGGCCCCGCGCCGCTGTCGTTCGCGCAGCAGCGGCTGTGGCTGGTGGACCGGCTGGAGCCGGGGAGCCCCGCCTACAACATGCCCTACGCGCTGCGCCTGCGGGGCGCGCTCGACCCGGCGGCGCTGCGGGCCGCCCTGGACGCGCTGGCGCGGCGGCACGAGACGCTGCGCACCACGTTCGCCGAGCAGGGGGGCGTGCCGGTGCAGGTGGTGCACCCGCCGGCGCCCGTGGCCCTGGCGGAGTTGGACCTGCGCCGCCTGCCGGACCCGGAGCGCGAGGCCGGGCGCCTGGTGCGGGAGGAGTCGCTGCGGCCGTTCGATCTGGAGGCGGGGCCGCTGCTGCGCAGCACCCTGCTGCGCCTGGGCGAGGCCGACCACGTGCTGCTCTTCACGCTGCACCACGTGGTCAGCGACGGCTGGAGCCGCGGCGTGCTGGTCCGCGAGGTCTCCGCCCTGTACGGCGCCCTGTGCCGGGGCGAGGAGCCGCGCCTCCCCGAGCTGCCCATCCAGTACGCCGACTTCGCCGCGTGGCAGCGCGACCGGCTCCGCGGCGCGACGCTGGAAGGGCACCTCGGCTACTGGAGGGAGAAGCTCGGCGGCGCCCCCCCGCTGCTGGAGATCCCCACGGACCGTCCGCGCGCGCCGGAGCAGGGGGTGCTGGAGGGGAGCCACCGCTTCGCGCTGCCGGCCGACGTGTCGCGCGGGCTGCGGGAGCTGTCGCGGCGCGAAGGCGCCACGCCGTTCATGACGCTGCTGGCCGGCTGGCAGGCGCTGCTGGGCCGCTGGGCGGGGCAGGACGACGTGGTGGTGGGGAGCGCGATCGCGGGGCGCACGCGGCGCGAGACGGAGGGGCTGATCGGCTTCTTCGTCAACATGCTCGCGCTGCGGACCGACCTGTCGGGAGATCCCACCTGGCGGGAGCTGCTGGGGCGGGTGCGGGAGACGGCGCTGGGGGCGTACGCCCACCAGGACCTCCCCTTCGAGCGCCTGGTGGAGGAGCTGGGCGTGGAGCGCAGCCTGACGCACCCGCCCGTCTTCCAGGCCACCTTCGCCCTGCAGACGGCCGGCGGGACGGACGAGCGGCCGGTTTTGGGAGAGCTGGAGGTGGAGCCGTTCGGCGCGGGCGAGGCCGCCGCCAAGTTCGACCTGGACCTGGTGGTGATGGATTCCGGCGAGCGGATGGAGCCGGTGCTGGTCTACCGGGCCGCGCTGTTCGAGGCGGCGACCATCGCGCGCCTGGCCGGGCACCTGGCGACCGTGCTGGAAGCCATGGCGGCCGATCCGGGGCGCCGCCTCTCCGCCCTGCAGCTGCTCCGCGGCGCCGAGCGCGCGCAGGTGCTGGAGGCCTGGAACGCCACCGCCGCCGAGCCGCCGCGCGCCTGCGTCCACGAGCTGGTCGCGGAGCAGGCGCGGCGCGCCCCCGACGCCGTCGCGGTGGTCGCGCGGGGTGCATCCCTCACCTACGCCGAGCTCCAGCGCAGGGCCGACCGGCTCGCCCGCTCCCTCCGCCGCCTCGGCGTCGGCCCCGAGACGCGCGTGGCGCTGTGCGTCCGGCGCTCGCCGGAGATGATCGTCGGCCTGCTTGGCACCCTGGGCGCCGGCGGCGTCTACGTCCCCCTGGATCCCGCGTACCCGGCCGAGCGCCTGGACTACATGGCCGCCGACTCCGGCGCCGCCGTGCTGCTGGTGGAGTCCGCCGCCCCGGACGTGCTCCCCGCCTTCGCGGGGCCGCGGCTCGTCCTGGACGACGACGGCAGTACGGAGTACGAAGTACGGAGTACCCCGCACACCGCGCAGTCCGGGGACGGCGGTTCGTCGTCCGCACTTTCGCACTCCCGCACTTTCGCACTCCCGCACTCGCCGTTCCCCGAGAACGCCGCGTACGTCGTCTACACCTCCGGCTCCACCGGGCGGCCCAAGGGCGTCGTCGTCACGCACGCCGGCGCGGCCAACCTGCTGTCGGCCACGGTCCGGACGCTGGGGGCCGGCCCGCGGAGCAGCCTGCTGCAGACGCTGTCCCCGGCCTTCGACGCCTCCCTGCTGGAGATCTTCGTCGCGCTGCTCTCCGGCGCGGCGCTGCACCTGGTGGAGCGCGAGGAGGTGCTCTCGCCGGAGCGTCTCGGCGCGCTGCTGCGGGAGCGGGAGGTGGACGTCCTGCTGATCACCCCGGCGCTCCTGGACGGGCTGCCGGAAGCGGAGTATCCCGCCCTGCGCGCCATCGGGGTGGGCGGGGAACGCCTGCCGGCCGAGACGGCGGCGCGCTGGTCGCGCGGGCGGCGGCTGGTCAACATGTACGGCCCCACGGAAACCACCATCACCGCCACGGAGCACGCGTGCGAGCCGGGCCTGGCGGTGTCGCCGCCGATCGGGCGGCCGGTGGCGAACGCGCGCGCGTACGTGCTGGACGCGTGGGGAGAGCCGGCGCCCGTGGGGGTGCCCGGGGAGCTGCTCGTGGGCGGCGCGGGGGTGTCGCGCGGCTACCTGGGCCGCCCCGACCTGACGGCCGGGAAGTTCGTCCCCGACCCGTTCGGCGCGGCGGGCGGGCGGCTGTACCGCACGGGGGACCGGGTGCGCTGGCTCGCCTCCGGCGAGCTGGAGTTCCTGGGGCGGATGGACCAGCAGCTCAAGGTGCGGGGCTTCCGCATCGAGCCGGGGGAGGTGGAGGCCGCGCTGCTGGGCGCGCCGGGGGTGGGGGAGGCCGTGGTGGTGGTGCGCGAGGACGCGCCGGGGCGTCGGCGCCTGGTGGGCTACGTGGTGCCTGCCGACGGCGCCGGCGTCGCGCCGGCCGGGGTGCGGGCGCACCTGGCGGCGCGGCTGCCGGAGCACATGGTGCCGGCCGCGCTGGTGGTGCTGGATGCGCTCCCCCTCACCCCCAACGGCAAGACGGACCGGCGCGCGCTGCCGGCGCCGGAGGCGGGGAGCGGGGCCGGGGCGGAGCACGCCGCCCCCGCGACCGCGGCGGAGGAGGTGCTGGCTGGGATCTGGGCGGAGGTGCTCGGCGTCGAGCGCGTGGGCGTGCGCGACAACTTCTTCGAGCTGGGAGGGCACTCGCTGCTGGCGACGCAGGTGGTCTCCCGCGCGCGCCGGGCGTGGGGGGTGGAGGTGCCGCTGCGGGCCCTGTTCGAGGCGCCCACCGTCGCGGAGCTCGCCCCTCGCGTGGAGGCGCTGCGGAGCGGCGGCGGAGCGCCGCCGGACGCGATCGTCCGGACCCCGCGCGGGGAGGCGCCGCTGTCCTTTGCGCAGCAGCGGCTTTGGCTGGTGGACCGGATCGAGCCGGGGAGCCCCGCCTACAACATGCCCTCCGCGCTGCGGCTGCGCGGCGCGCTCGACGCGGCCGCCCTGCGGGCGGGCATCGGCGAGCTGGTGCGGCGGCACGAGGCGCTGCGGACCACGCTGCGGGAGCGCGGCGGCGCGCCCGTGCAGGTGGTCCATCCTCCCGCGCCGGCCCCGCTCCCGACGGTGGACCTCGCCCGCCTGCCGGCCGGGGCGCGCGAGGCGGAGGCGGAGCGGCTCGCGGGCGAGGAGGCGCTGCGCCCCTTCGACCTGGAGCGCGGGCCGCTGCTGCGGAGCGCGCTGCTCCGCCTGGGGGAGGACGACCACGTGCTGCTCTTCACCCTGCACCACGTGGTCGGCGACGGCTGGAGCATGCAGGTGCTGGTGCGCGAGGTCTCGGCGCTGTACGGCGCCTTCGTCCGCGGCGCACCGTCGCCGCTGCCGGAGCTGCCGGTGCAGTACGCGGACTTCGCCGTGTGGCAGCGCGCCTGGCTCGCCGGCCCGGTGCTGGAGGCGCACCTGGCGTACTGGAAGGGCCGCCTGGCGGACGCGCCGCCGCTGCTGGAGATCCCCACGGACGGTCCGCGCGGGGCGGGCCGCGGCGCGCGCGCGGGGATCCACGCCTTCACCCTGCCGGACGCCTTGTCGCGGGGGCTGCGGGAGCGCGCGCGCCGCGAGGGGGCGACGCTGTTCATGGCGCTGCTCGCCGGCTGGCAGGCGCTGCTGGGCCGCTGGGCCGGGCAGGAGGACGTGGTGGTGGGGAGCCCGATCGCCGGGCGCACGCGGGCGGAGACGGAGGGGCTGATCGGCTTCTTCGCCAACATGCTCCCCCTGCGCGCCGACCTGTCCGGCGACCCCACCTGGCGGGAGCTGCTGGGGCGCGTCCGCGAGACGGCGCTGGGCGCGTACGCGCACCAGGAGCTGTCCTTCGAGCGGCTGGTGGAGGAGCTGGCCGTGGAGCGCAGCCTCACCCACACCCCGGTCTTCCAGGCCACCTTTGCCCTGAACCGCCCGGGAGGAGACGAGCTGCCGTCGCTGGGTGGCCTGGCGCCGGAGCCGTTCGGCGGCGGCGCCCGGGTCGCAAAGTTCGACCTGGGGCTGACGGCGGCGGACGGGGAGGCGGCCCTCGCCGCGACGCTGGACTTCCGGGCGGCGCTGTTCGAGCCCGCCACCATCGCGCGCATGGCGGGGCACCTGGAGGCCGTGCTGGAGGCGCTGGCCACGGAGCCGGAGCGCCGCCTCTCGGAGCTGTCGCTGCTGCGGGGCTCCGAGCGGGAGCAGGTGCTGGAGGCGTGGAACGCCACGGATGCCGAAGCGCCGCGCGCCCTCGTCCACGAGCTGTTCGCCGAGCAGGCGCGGCGCACCCCCGACGCCCCCGCCGTGGTCCACGAGGACCAAACCCTCACCTACGGCGAGCTGCGGCGCAGCGCCGTCCGCATCGCGCGCTCCCTCCGCGCCCTGGGCGTCGGCCCCGAGACGTGCGTGGGGCTGTGCGCGCCGCGCTCGCCCCGGATGGTCGCCGGCCTGCTGGGGATCCTGGAGGCCGGCGGCGTCTACGTCCCGCTGGATCCCGCCTACCCGGCCGAGCGCCTGGAGTGGATGGCCGCCGACAGCGGCGCCGCCGTGCTGCTGGTGGATCCCGCCGCCCCGGACGTCCTCCCCGCCTTCGCGGGGCCGCGGCTCGTGCTGGACGAGGACGGCAGTACGGAGTACGAAGTACGGAGTACGCTGCACACCGCGCAGTCCGGGGACGGCGGCTCGCCGTCCGCACTTTCGCACTCCCGCACTCCCGCACTTTCGCACTCGCCGTCGCCGTCCCCGGACAACGCGGCGTACGTCATCTACACCTCCGGCTCCACCGGGCGGCCCAAGGGCGTCGTCGTCACGCACGCCGGCGCGGCCAACCTGCTGCCGCGAGCCGGCCGCTGGTTCGGGGCGGCGCCCGGGGGGCGCGTGCTCCAGACGGCGTCGCTGAGCTTCGACGCCTCGGTGCTGGAGATCTTCGTGGCGCTGCTCTCCGGGGCGGCGCTGCACGTGGCCGACCGCGAAGCGGTGCTCGCGCCGGAGCGGCTGGCGGCGCTGCTGCGCGAGCGGGAGATCGACCTGTGGGTGAGCACTCCCGCGCTGATGGACACCCTGCCGGACACCGACTTCCCGCTCCTCGCCACCATCAGCACGGGCGGCGAGCGGTGCTCGGGCGAGACGGCGGCGCGCTGGTCGCGCGGGCGGCGCCTGGTGAACATGTACGGCCCCACGGAGATCACGGTCCTCGCGACCACGCACGAGTGCGCGCCGGGCGCGGCGGAGGCGCCGCCGATCGGGCGCCCGGTGGCGAACACGCGCGTCTACGTGCTCGACGCCTGGGGCGAGCCGGCGCCGCGGGGGGTGCCGGGAGAGCTGTACGTGGGGGGCGCGGGCGTGGCGCGCGGCTACCTGGGCCGCCCGGAGCTGACGGCGGAGAAGTTCGTGCCGGACCCGTTCGGCGGGCGGGGGGAGCGGCTGTACCGCACGGGGGACCGCGCGCGCTGGAACGGGCGCGGCGAGCTGGAGTTCCTGGGCCGCATGGACGCGCAGGTCAAGCTGCGCGGCTTCCGCATCGAGCCGGGCGAGATCGAGGCGACGCTGCTGGAGGCGCCGGAGGTGCGGGAAGCGGTGGTGGTCGTGCGGGAGGACGTGCCGGGGAGGCCGCGGCTGGTTGCCTACGTCGTCCCCGCGGACGGGGCGGAGCCCGCGGCCGCGGAGCTGCGGGCGCGGCTCCTGGCCCGGCTGCCGGAGCACATGGTGCCGGGCGCCTTCGTCGTGCTGGAGCGGCTGCCGCTCACCGTCGCCGGCAAGACGGACCGGCGGGCGCTCCCCGCGCCGGATCCGGGCGCGGGCGCGGAGCACGCCGCGCCGCGGACCCCGACCGAGGAGGTGCTGGCGGGGATCTGGGCGGAGGTGCTCGGCCTCGACGCGGTGGGCGTGGACGCCGGCTTCTTCGAGCTGGGGGGGCACTCGCTGCTTGCCGCGCAGGTGGTCTCCCGCGCCCGCCGATTGTTCGGGGTGGAGGTGCCGCTGCGGACGCTGTTCGAGGCGCCCACGGTGGCCGCCCTCGCCGCGCGCATCGACGCCCTGCGGGGCGAGGGCGCCGCGGCGGCCCCGCCCGTCGCGCCGGTCCCGCGCGGAGAGGCGCTGCCGCTGTCGTTCGCGCAGCAGCGGCTGTGGGTGCTGGACCGCATGGAGCCGGGGAGCGCCGTCTACAACATGCCCTTCGCGCTGCGCCTGCGCGGCGCGCTGGACGCCGCGGCGCTGCGGGCCGCCATCGGCGAGCTGGCGCGGCGGCACGAGGTGCTGCGCACCGTCTTCCGGGAGCGCGGCGGCGCGCCCGTGCAGGTGGTGCTCCCGCCGGCCCCCGGCGCGCTCCCCGCCGTCGACCTGGGCGCCCTGCCGGCGGCGCGCCGCGAGGCCGAGGCCCGGCGGGTGGCCGGCGCGGAGACGCTGCGCCCCTTCGACCTGGCGCGCGGCCCGGTGCTGCGGAGCACGCTGCTCCGGCTGGGCGAGGACGACCACGTGCTGCTCTTCACCCTGCACCACGTGGCCGGCGACGGGTGGAGCATGCAGGTGCTCACCCGCGAGATCTCCGCCCTGTACGGCGCCTTCGTCCGCGGCGAGCCCTCGCCGCTGCCGGAGCTGCCGGTGCAGTACGCCGACTTCGCCGTGTGGCAGCGCGGGTGGCTCCGCGGCGCCACGCTGGATGCGCAGGTGGCCTTCTGGAAGCGGCGGCTTGCAGGCGCCCCGCCGCTCCTGGAGGTCCCCACGGACGCTCCGCGCAGGGTGGGGCAGGGCGCCCGGGCGGGGATGCACGCCTTTTCGCTGCCCCCCGCGGCGGCCGCGGAGCTGCGGGCGCTTTCGCGGCGCGAGGGGACGACGCTGTTCATGACCGTCCTCGCCGGGTGGCAGGCGCTGCTGGGCCGCTGGGCCGCGCAGGACGACGTGGTGGTGGGAAGCGCCGTCGCGGGGCGCACCCGCGGGGAGACCGAGGGGCTGATCGGCTTCTTCGTCAACATGCTGGTGCTGCGCGGCGACCTGTCCGGCGACCCCACCTGGAGCGAGCTGCTGGGGCGGGTCCGCGAGACGGCGCTGGGCGCGTACTCGCACCAGGAGCTCCCCTTCGAGCGGCTGGTGGAGGAGCTGGCCGTGGAGCGCAGCCTCACCCACACGCCCCTGTTCCAGGCGGCGTTCGCGCTGAGCCACGCCGACGCCCGCGGCGAGCGCGCGCCGCTGGGCGCGGTGGAGATGGAGCCGTTCCGGGGCGGGGAGGGGGTCGCCAAGTTCGACCTGGACCTGTCGGTGTCGGACGACGGCGCGGCGCTGCACGGGACGCTGACGTACCGGGCGGCGCTCTGGGAGGCGGCGACCGTCGCGCGGATGGCGGGGCACCTGGAGCTCGTGCTGGAAGCAATGGCGGCCGGCCCCGCGCGGCGCCTTTCCGAGCTGTCGCTGCTGCGCGGCGCCGAGCGCGCCCGGGTGCTGGAGGACTGGAACGCCACCGCCGCCGCCTTCCCCCGGGAGCGCTGCGTCCACGAGCTGTTCGTCGAGCAGGCCGCGCGCACCCCCGGCGCGGTCGCCGTCGTCGCCGGCGACGCGGTGCTCACCTACGCCGAGCTGGAGCGCCGCTCCGCCCTGCTGGCGCGGCGCCTTGCCGGGCTGGGCGTGGGCCCGGAGGCCCGCGTGGGGCTGTGCGTGGAGCGCGGCCCGGAGATGGTCGTCGCCCTGCTCGCCGTCCTCCGCGCCGGCGGCGCCTACCTGCCGCTGGATCCCACCCACCCCCCCGAGCGCCTGGCCTACATGCTGGACGACTCCGGCGCCTCCGTGCTGCTGACACAGTCGGGGCTCGTGGGGTTGTTCGACAGCTTCGCGGGCGACGTCGTCGCGCTCGACGGGACCCCCCTCCCCCCGGCCCCCTCCCCCGCAAGGGGGGAGGGGGAGCACGACGATGCGGAGGACGGGTCCGCCGTTGCCGTTGCAGGCTGTTCCCTGTTCCCTGTTCCCTGTTCCCTATCCCTCGCCTACGTCATCTACACCTCCGGCTCCACCGGCCGTCCCAAGGGCGTGGCCGTCCCCCACCGGGCCGTGGTGAACTTCCTGGAGTCCATGCGCGCGGCGCCGGGGCTCGCCGCCGGGGACACGCTGCTGGCGGTGACCACGCTGGCCTTCGACATCGCGGGGCTGGAGCTGCTGCTGCCGCTGACCACGGGGGCGCGGGTGGCGATCGCGAGCCGCGAGACCGCGTCCGACGGGGCGCGGCTGCGGGCGGCGGTCGCGGCGAGCGGGGCCACCGTGATGCAGGCCACCCCCGCCACGTGGCGGATGCTGCTGGAGGCCGGGTGGGAGGGGAGCCCCGGGCTCCGGGCGCTGTGCGGGGGCGAGGCGCTGCCGCGGGAGCTGGCGGACCGGCTCGCGGCGCGCTGCGGCGAGCTGTGGAACCTGTACGGGCCCACCGAGACCACCATCTGGTCGACGATCCGGCGCGTGGAGCCCGGGGAGGGCGCGGTGCCCATCGGGACGCCCATCGCGAACACCCGCGTGTACGTGCTGGACCGGGGGCTGGAGCCGGTGCCGCCGGGGCTGGCCGGGGAGCTGTACGTGGGCGGCGAGGGGGTGGCGCGCGGCTACCTGGGGCGCGCCGGGCTGACGGCCGGGGCGTTCGTCCCCGACCCCTTCGGCGGGGCGGGCGCGCGCATGTACCGCACGGGGGACCGGGCCCGGTGGCGCGCCGACGGCGCCCTGGAGTACCTGGGGCGGACGGACCACCAGGTGAAGCTGCGGGGCTTCAGGATCGAGCTGGGGGAGGTGGAGGCGGCGCTGCGGGCGCAGGCCGCCGTGCGCGAGGCGGCGGCGGTGGTTGTGGAGCGCGCCCCCGGCGACCAGCTGCTGGTGGGATACGTGGTGGCGGACGCCGGCGCTGCGCCCACGCCCGCGGATCTGCGGGCCGGGCTGCGGGAGCGCCTTCCGGAGCACATGGTGCCGGGCGCCTTCGTGGTCCTGGACCGCTTCCCGCTGACCGCCAGCGGCAAGCTCGACCGGCGGGCCCTCCCCGCTCCCGAGCGCGCCGGCGGGGCCCGCGAGGGCGGCGCCCCCGTCACCCCCACCGAGCGCGCAGTGGCCGCGATCTGGGAGGAGGTGCTGGGCGTGACGGAGGTCGGCGTCGGCGACAACGTCTTCGACCTGGGCGGGCACTCGCTGCTGCTGGTGCAGGTGCACTCCCGGCTGCAGGAGCGCTTCGGCCGCCGGGTGGAGCTGATCGAGCTGTTCGAGCACCGCACGCTGGGCGCGCTCGCCGCCCACCTGGACCGGGGCGCGGCGGCGCAGGCCGCCCGGGCCCCCGCTCCGGCGCCCCGGGCCATGCCGCGGAGGAGGGCCCCGGCGAGCCCCCGGGGCGGGCGCGACGTGGCGGTGATCGGCATGGCGGGGCGCTTTCCCGGGGCGCGCGACCTGGACGAGTTCTGGCGCAACCTCCGCGCGGGCGTGCGCTCCGTCCGGCGCTTCAGCGACGAGGAGCTCCGGGCGTCCGGCGTCCCGCGCCGCGACCGCGAATCGCCCGCCTACGTCCCGGCCGGCGGGGACCTGGAGGGCGTGGAGCTGTTCGACCCGTCCTTCTTCGACGTCACCCCGCGCGAGGCCCTGGTGATGAACCCGCAGAAGCGGGTCTTCCTGGAGTGCGCGTGGGAGGCGCTGGAGACGGCCGGCTACCACTCCGGGCGCATCGGCGTCTTCGCCTCCGAGGCCAACAACCAGTACCTGTTCAACGTCCTGTCCCGGCCGGAGCTGGTGAGCGCCGTGGGCGGCAACCAGGCGATCCAGTCCAACACCATCGCCGTGTCCACGCTGGCGTCGTTCAAGCTGGACCTGGAGGGCCCCAGCCTCAACGTGCAGACGGCGTGCTCCTCGTCGCTGTCCGCCGTCCACCTGGCCTGCCGCAGCCTGCTCGACGGCGAGTCGGACGTGGCGCTGGCCGGCGGGGTGCGCGTCGGCGTGCCGCGCCACGAGGGCTACCCGTACGTGCCCGGGGGGATCGCCTCGCCCACGGGGGAGTGCAACCCGTTCGACGCGGGGGCTCGCGGCACCGTGGGGGGGAGCGGCGTGGGCGTGGTGGTGCTGAAGCGGCTGGACGACGCGCTCGCCGACGGCGACCGGGTGCTCGCGGTGATCCGGGGCTCCGCGATGAACAACGACGGGGCGCGCAAGGCCGGGCTGACGGCGCCGCGGCGCGAGGGCCAGGCGGCCGCGATCGCGGAGGCGCTGGAGGCGGCCGGCGTGGAGCCGGAGTCGGTGTCGTACGTGGAGGCGCACGGCTCCGGGACCGAGATGGGCGACCCCATCGAGGTGGCGGCGCTCACCACGGTGTTCGGGGAGGGGCGGCCGGGGACGGTCGCCCTGGGAGCGGTCAAGTCCAGCGTGGGCCACCTGGACGCGGCGGCCGGGATCGTGGGGCTCATCAAGACGGTGCTGGCGCTGGAGAACGGGGAGATCCCGCCCGCGCCGTACTTCCGCGCGCCCAACCCCAGGATTCCCTTCGACCGATCTCCCTTCTTCGTCGACCCGGAGCTGCGTCCCTGGCCGCGCGGCGGGGCGCCGCGCCGCGCGGGGGTCAGCTCCTTCGGCATCGGGGGGACCAACGTGCACGTGGTGCTGGAGGAGGCGCCCCCGCGGGAGCCGTCCGGCCCCTCGCGCCCCTGGCAGCTCCTGGTGCTCTCCGCCCGCACCTCCGCCGCCCTGGAGGCCGCCACCGACCGGCTCGCCGCCCATCTTCGCGAGCACCCCGCGGAGCCGTTCGCCGACGTGGCGCACACGCTGCGCGCGGGGCGGCGGCGCTTCGAGCGGCGGCGCGTGCTGGTGTGCCGCGGCCGCGAGGACGCCGTGGCCGCCCTGGAGGCGCGCGACCCGCGGCGGGTGCTGGAGGCGGCGCAGGAGCGGGACGAGCGCCCGGTCGCCTTCCTCTTCCCCGGCGTCGGCGACCACTACGCGCAGATGGCGCGCGGGCTCTACGAGGCCGAGCCCGTGTTCCGCGCCGAGGTGGACCGCTGCGCCCGGGTCCTGCTGGAGCACACCGGCGAGGACGTGCGCGGCTGGCTCTTTCCCGGCGACCCCGCCCCGGAGCAGGCCGCCGGCGGCGAGGGGGCCGCGGCCGCCTCCGTGGACCTGCGCGGCATGCTGGGCCGCGGCGCGGCGGCGGCGGACCCGCTCGCGCGCACGGAGCGGGCGCACCCGGCCGTGTTCGTGACCGAGTACGCGCTGGCGCGGACGTGGATGAGCTGGGGCGTGCGCCCGGAGGCGATGATGGGCCACTCGCTGGGCGAGTATGTGGCCGCCACGGTCGCGGGCGTGTTCACGCTGGAGGACGCGCTGGCGCTGGTGGCCGAGCGGGCCCGGCTGATCTCCGGGCTCCCGTCTGGCGCCATGCTCGCCGTGCCGCTGGACCCGGCCGGCGTCCGGGCGCGGCTGCGCGGCGCGCTGGCGCTGGCCGCGCACAACGCGCCGGGGCTGTGCACCGTCTCGGGCCCGGCGGAGGAGGTGGCCGCGCTGGAGGCGGAGCTCCTGGCCGAGGGAGTGGCGTGCCGGCGGCTGGCCGCCGGGCACGCCTTCCACTCCGCGGCGATGGAGCCGGTGGCCGACCGCCTGGCGGAGCGGCTGCGGGCCATGCGTCTGCGCGCGCCGGCAATCCCGTTCCTGTCCAACGTGACGGGGACGTGGATCCGCGCCGAGGAGGCCACCAACCCGGAGTACTGGCGGCGGCACCTGTGCGGCACGGTGAGGTTCGCGGAAGGGATGGCCGAGCTGCTGCGCGGGGCGAGCCCCCTGCTGCTGGAGGTGGGGCCGGGACGGACGCTGGGGACGTTCGCGCTGCACGCGGGGGCGGCGGAATCGACGGTGCACGGGTCGCTGCGGCACGCGTACACCCGGCAGCCGGACCAGGCGTACCTGCTGGAAACGCTGGGGCGGCTGTGGATGGCGGGGGTGCGGGTGGACTGGGACGGCTTCGTGGCCGGGGAGCGGCGCCTCCGCACGCTGCTGCCCACCTACCCGTTCGAGCGGCAGGCGTACTGGGTGGAGCGTCGGCGGCGCCGCCGCGCGCGCCGGCGGGGCGGGGAAGCCCCGTCCCGGGCGAGGCCCGGCAGTCCGGCCGCGGACGGGGGCGCGTCCCCGTCGCCCGCGGGGGACGGCGACGGCGGGCTCGCGGCGCTGCGCCCGCGCCCGGAGACCGGCACCCGCTACGTCGCCCCGGCCGGCGGGACCGAGGAGCGCATCGCCGCGCTGTGGCGGGACCTGCTCGGGTTCGAGCGCATCGGCGCGCACGACGACTTCTTCGCGCTGGGCGGCCACTCGCTCATGGCCACGCACCTGGTCGCGCGCATCCAGGCCGAGCTGCACGCGGACCTGTCCCTGAGCGCCGTGTTCGAGGCTCCCACGGTCGCCGGGATGGCGGCCCGGGTGGAGGAGCGCCGCGCCGCGCAGGAGCCGCGGACCGCCCCCATCCGCCCCGTGCCGCGGACGGGGCCGCTCCCCCTCTCCTTTGCGCAGCAGCGGCTCTGGCTGGTGGACCGGCTGGAGCCGGGCACCCCCGTGTACAACATGCCCTTCGCGCTGCGCCTGCGCGGGGCGCTGGACGCGCGGGTGCTGCGCCGCAGCCTGGGCGAGCTGACCCGGCGGCACGAGGCGCTGCGCACCACGTTCCGGGAGGCCGCCGAGGCCGGCGGCGAGCCCGTGCAGGTCGTCCACGCGCCCGCGCCGGTGCCGGTGGCGGAGGTGGACCTGCGGCGCGTGGCGGGCGCGGAGCGGGAGGCGCGGCGCCTGGCGGGCGCGGAGGCGCTGCGGCCCTTCGACCTGGCGCGCGGACCGCTGCTGCGGAGCACGCTCCTGCGGCTGGGCGACGCCGACCACGTGCTGTGCCTTACGCTCCACCACGTCGTGGGAGACGGGTGGAGCACGCAGGTGCTCGTGCGCGAGGTCTCGGCGCTCTACACCGCCTTCGGCCGGGGTGAGCCGTCGCCGCTGCCGGAGCTGCCGGTGCAGTACGCCGACTACGCCGTGTGGCAGAGGGAGCGGCTGGGCGGCGGGGTGCTGGAGGAGCAGGTCGGCTACTGGAAGGAGGCGCTGCGCGGCGCCCCGCCGCTGCTGGAGCTGCCGACCGACCGGCCGCGCGACGCGGGGCAGGGCGCGCGCGGCGGGAGCCTGCGCTTCGCCCTGTCCCGGGCGACCTCGCGCGGGCTGCGGGAGCTGGCCCGGCGGGAGCGGGCCACCCTGTTCATGACCGCCCTCGCCGGCTGGCAGGCGCTGCTGGCGCGCTACGCCGGCACGGACGACGTGGTGGTGGGCACCCCCATCGCGGGGCGGACCCGGCACGAGGTCGAGGGGCTGATCGGCTTCTTCGTCAACACGCTGGCGCTCCGCGGCGACCTGGGCGGCGACCCCACCTGGAGCGAACTGCTGGGGCGGGTGCGCGAGGCGGCCCTGGGCGCGTACGCGCACCAGGAGGTCCCCTTCGAGCGCCTGGTGGAGGAGCTGGTCGTGGAGCGCAGCCTGGTCCACACCCCGATCTTCCAGGTCGCCTTCGCGCTGCACGAGGACGCGGGGCGCGGCGAGCGCCTGCGGATGGGGGAGCTGGCGGCGGAGCCCTTCGGGGGCGACGAGGCGACCGCCATGTTCGACCTGGACCTGACGGTCACCGACGGCGGGGAGGCGCTGGAGGGGTCGCTCGGCTACCGGACGGCGCTCTTCGACGCCGGAACGGTGGCGCGCATGGCCGGGCACCTGGAGGTGCTCCTGGACGCCATGGCCGCCCGGCCGGGGCTCCGGCTGGGCGAGGTGCCGATGCTGCGGGACGCCGAGCGCGTGCAGGTGCTGGAGACGTGGAACGCGACCGCGGCGCCGTACGCCGTCGAGGGCGGCCTCGCGGCCCTGTTCGACGCGCAGGCGGCGCGCACGCCGCACGCCCCCGCCCTGGTCTTCGGGGAGCGGTCGCTGACCTACGCGGAGCTGGGGCGGGAGTCGGAGTGGCTCGCCGCCCGCCTGCGCGCGCTCGGCGCCGGCCCGGACGCGCGGGTGGGGCTCTTCGCCGAGCGCTCGCTGGAGACGATGGTGGGCGTGCTCGCCGTGCTGCGGGCCGGCGCGGCCTACGTCCCGCTGGACCCCGCGTACCCCGCCGAGCGGCTGGAGTACATGCTGGCGGACTCCGCCTGCGGCGTGCTGCTGACGCAGGAGCGTCTCCGGGACAGGCTCCCGGAATTCGGGGGCGAGATCGTCGTGCTCGACACCCCTCACCCCCCGGCCCCCTCTCCCACAAGGGGAGAGGGGGAGCACGACGGTGCCGAGGAAGGGTCCGCCGTTGCA